>NZ_BAAGXU010000037.1:0-756620 GCF_054779675.1 Emticicia fontis | reverse complement strand
CATATTTATCTTTACCGAAAGCCGTAAAAATTTCCTGTGCCATTGGCCCATAAAAACGCTGTGGGTGAGCGCCCTGTTTTTTGTAATTCCATGAACCTAGTCTCAATCCTCTTAGTTTTATTAAAAACGCTTCGCCATCGGCCAATACAATTCTTTCTTTACGAGTCGAGTCGCTGATAGCACTCCAGGCACTTTCGCCACCCCACATCTGTGCGCCTGTGCGGTCGGTATCGCCACTGGTCATGAGGTAATACCCATTGCTGAATCGGCTTACAAACTGGTCTGGTGTACCAATAGTGGTTGTACCTTTGTTGAGTGGGTCAGAATCTCCAATCAGAAAGGCGCCTTTCTGATTACTCGTATTTACTTTACTTCCTAAAGCCGTAGAATAATCACCACTGGCAGTGGTTTGATAACCCATTGCCGAAGCAGCAAGCCCGGAGGCAGTGGTGGAGTATCCCATAGCGGTAGAAGCAAAAGCACTGGCTGTTGTAAAATAACCCGATGCTATTGAACTAGGCCCGCTTGCTTTTGTACTATTTCCTACGGCAAATGCTGCAACATTGCTCGCTTCTGTCGCGAATCCGAAAGCCACAGTGGCATAATCTGTTGCTTTATTTAATGCCCCTGCTGATACACTATAATAACCACTGGCCTGGTTATCAATACCCGTAGCAAAAGAAAAGAGGCCGATATTAGCAGCCGACCAGGTAGCTCCGTTAGTATCAGTAACTGTACCTGCTCTGAAAGCCGACCTATCGGGTATCCACATCAGCCGGGTGCCTGCTCCTTCTACCGGAGCAGTGGGCGGATTGGTAGTATTACTCGCATATAAATCTAATCCGACAGGATTACTTGACCAGAAACCACCCGTATTCGTATTTTTGATTTCGTTACCTGCCCCACCCGACAACTGCCAATAAGTAGCTTTAGGTAGCTCAAGCCATGTGTCTGATTGCCGATACCAGTAAGATTGTGTATTGGTATCAAAAATAAGTGTACCGTTGGCAGGGCTATTAAGCGCCGTACGCTGAGCGGTTGTCATTTGTGGTAGAACTAAGCCCGGCAATACAGTTGTGCTCTGGGCAGATACCTTCTGGCAAATAGTAAAGATAAGGGTGAGGATAAAAATTCGTTTCATGTGCTTTTTAGTGAGTCAGTAAAATTCTTCTTTCATTAAAGAACAACAATAATACAGAAGAGTTTTTAACTAAACAACTTGTAATCACTACATTTATCGGTCGGCTCGGGCAGTCTGTACAGATTGTTTCTTATCCTGTAAAATGGCCTCCAGATTTTCCAGCCGGGCATCCAGTTTCTGAATTATCGCTTTCAATTGCTCATTCTCCTGTTTCAAATCCTGTGTCCGTTTCTCCAAAGCCTGTGCAAAAATGAATGCCAAGCCGTCCATATTCAGGGTGCTTACGGTTGTGTCATTACCTATAGTACCATATTTATCTTTACCGAAAGCCGTAAAAATTTCCTGTGCCATTGGCCCATAAAAACGCTCAGGCGTAACACCCTGGTTTTTATAATTCCATGAGCCTAATCTCAGATTCCGCAGTTTCAATAAAAACGCCTCACCATCGGCCAACACGATTTTTTCCTTACGGGTCGAGTCACTGATGGCATTCCAGGCACTTTGCCCATGACCCATATAAACACCAGTACGGGTAGCCATATCATTCCCGCTGGTCATAAAATAATATCCATTATTAAACCGGGCAATAAACTCATGGTTATAACCACTAAAAGTTGTCCCCTGGCCAGCCGGATCAGAATCTCCAATGATTAAAGCACCTCTTTTTCCATTTGTATTCACATAAGATCCCAATGCCATTGAGTAATCTCCGCTGGCTACCGCACCAAACCCTAATGCCGTAGAAATGCTCCCGCTCGCCAAAGTCCCCTGCCCAAATGCCGTAGAAGCCAGGCCACTGGCCGTTGCGTGGTCGCCCGATGCGGTAGAATAATGCCCGCTGGCTGATACAACGTTTCCTAAGGCAGTAGAACCAAACCCACCTGCGGTTGAGTTATATCCTGAGGCCGTAGAGGCATCTCCAGCGGCTATTGAGCCATTCCCTGATGCGGTAGAGCCACTTCCATTGGCTACCGTAGTGGTGCCCAATGCGGTTGAATAAGTCCCGTTTGCAGTAGTGTTATTGCCTGCTGCCGTAGAATAATCACCTATCGCTTTTGAATTGCGGCCTAACGCCGTAGAATACTCTCCGCTGGCTTCTGTATTATATCCTAAGGCTACCGAATAATCTCCTATCGCATTTGAGCCGACTCCTATGGCTGTTGCATAATCACCTGTTACCCCAACTGCATACCCCATGGCAATAGAGTTAAGCCCACGTGCCAATGAAACCGTTCCGATAGAAATAGAATAATGGCCTGTTGCCTCTGCGGCATATCCCATAGCTAAAGCATATTTTCCACTTGCCAGCACATCAAAACCAGAGGCAAAAGAAAATAAACCCACACTATTGGCCGACCACCTTATGGCATTACCACTGCTGACTGTTCCCACCCTGAAAGCCGATCTGTTGGGTATCCACATCAGCCGTGTTCCAGCACCAGTTACCGGAACCGTAGGTGGATTAGAAGTATCATCTGAAGAGGTGCTGAGCCCTGTCGGATTAGCAGACCAGAATCCGCCCGAATTGGTATTTTTGATTTCATTTCCTCCCAAACCTGTCAACTGCCAGTAATTGGCGGTGCTTCCACCCTTAGGCAATTCAACCCAGGCCCCCGATTGCCTGAACCAATAGCTCTGTGTGCCCGTATCAAACACCAGTGTACCATTATTGGGTGAAGCATAGGCTGCCCTTTGGGCACTGGTCATGAGCGGGATAACCGCCCCCGGTGTAATGGAAGTGCTTTGTGCCTGCACCCTGTTTACACTTATCACTAACAAGATGATTATCAGTAGTTTATTCATAATTGATTGATTTTATGCTGATGAATCAAATATATCATTTACAGAACAGCATACCAGCGATTTCTTTCTGAGTGGTCATTTCCTTACCATAATATCAACAATAAAAATAACTTACCCCAAAACCTTTCACATATCACTACATAAGCAGTAATTTTACACAACAGTGCTTAACTAATTATAAAAAAAACATGCGTGCCATTGTATTGACAGTCGCTTTCATTTTTTCGCTGACAGCTGTTTTCGGACAGGCAGAAAATGCGAAACTCAAAATCTCTCACCTTTCAGGAGATTTCTACATCTACACCACCTACAATACCTATCAGGATAGTCAGGTTCCTGCCAGCGGAATGTATCTGGTCACGAATAAGGGCGTGGTGCTCTTTGATACACCCTGGGATACGACCCAGTTTCAGCCATTACTGAATAGCATACAATTAAGACACCATAAAAAAGTAGACTTATGTATTGCCACACATTTTCATAGCGATAGAACCGAAGGGCTGGAATATTATGCAAAACAGGGCATAAAAACTTATACTACTGTACTGACAGACCAATTGAGCAAAAAGAATAATAAGAAAAGAGCAGCGTTTTTAATGACAAAAGATACGGTCTTCCATGCCGGACCATATGCTTTTGAAGTCTATTATCCCGGCGAGGGACATACAGCAGACAATATCGTGGTCTGGTTTAAGAAAGAAAAAATCCTCTACGCTGGTTGCCTCGTCAAAGGACTTGATGACGATACCCTGGGCTATTTAGGCGATGCCAACGAAAACGAATATGCCACCACCATCAGAAAGGTTCAGAAAAAATGCCCGCAACCCAAATACGTAATCATCACCCATAGCGACGGCACAACCCCAAAATCAGTAGCACATACGCTGATGATGGCCGAGAAATTGAAGAAGAATAAGCATTAGTTCGGCTAAGGTGTTTAGTTCCGAAATGAGGCACGTATTCATCAATTATTCAATATATTTTTACTATTGTTCGAAAAACATTTTTTTCCGTATATTGGTTATACAGGTTATGTCAACCATATAAAATTCAATGCATAACAGACCAGTCATACTCATAGAAGACGACGTTGATGATAAAGATTTCTTGCAGGATGCTTTCACTGCCTTAGAAGTAACGCACCCGCTTGTCTGGTTCAACGAATGCGAGGCTGCCAGAGACTATCTTTTCAGTACCAACGAGATACCTTTCCTGATTCTCTGCGACATCAATCTGCCCCGACAAACGGGCATAGAGCTCAAAAGAGAAATAGAAGGCAACGAACGATTAAGAAAACGAAGCATTCCCTTCGTATTCTATACCACATCTGACCAGGCCGAACTGGTGAACGAAGCCTATCTGCAATTAAATGTGCAGGGCTACGTGCAGAAGAGTACCGATTTTGCAGTCATGAAGAAAAACATCCGAACCATTCTCGACTATTGGTTACTCTGCAAACATTCAAATAAAGCATAATTCCCACCGTGGCACGAGTATACTCGTCCGTAAAAGGCCCGGACGTCGCACGGGTGCCACGGTTAAGCACTCCAAGATCTGTCAAATATTCCGTAATCGTCCAAAAAAAGCCAGATATGGCACGGTTAAGCATGCCAGAACCTCACCAATATCAACCTATCTCAACAAAGAAAACTGACAAACCCTCCGCAATTCACCCTCCACTTTTTTAGCTGATTTATACTCCGACACTACCAATTGATACCGTTTTTTCTCATGAAAATAATGCGCCTGACGTATATCATTTAAATCAAACAGCTTAAATGAGTCAAAACCCGACTTTTGAAACCCGCTCAAAAGCGCTTGATATTGTTTTCTATCAGCAATAGTAAACTTCATAGAAAACCTGTTTTGACTGGTATTATCAAAAAATACCTCAAGTGTCTCAACTGTGTCGCTGGCTATACTCGTCCGAATACGCGCCGGACGTTGCACGGGTGGCACGGTTAAGCGCTCCTTAATCTCTCCTACTTCACCCCTCAAATACTGATAATAAGCAGAACCCAATGTATCTTTATTTACCCTGAACAAAGCAAAACCTTTCTCTACGGCAACAGCATTAAAACAATCAGCGTTTTCACATGCTGCAAGACGCATAAATTCTCCAACAGAGATAACCTGCGCATACAATCCACTGGAATAAACAAGGCACACCAACAAAAAAACGATTATTCTTTTCATCTCACTTGCTTAATTCACTATCACTAAAATCTTTCTTAAGCATTACTTGAGGTGGATCCAGCCGATTATAAACCAATAAAATTTCGTCTCCGATTTTATACTTTTTATAACTTCCCCTCGAAATGTGCTCAACATGAGTATAAACCTCTTTATTTGCAGAATATTCAATATAAATCCTTTTACGGTCTTTATCCACAATTATCCCAATAGCATACGCCGGATTCTTTAATATTTCAGCCCTTTCATAAGCATCATATCTCCTGAATAAATAGAGAACTCCACCGAATATTAAACAAAATACCGGAACAAGAATTAAAAACCCAATCACCTTTTCCCTGTTTGTCGGAGGCTTATTCAGCCTATAATAATTCAATGGTTCGTCAAAAAGCATTTTCTTTTCGATATAGTTTCTTGTAATTGCCCTCCTACAAATTTATCGAATATCTGCCGGAATAAATCACTTGCCTACATTTAAATGACAAATTTCTATCTTTGTTTTAACTGAATATACAAGTATCGTTAAACACATACCCTTCATTCACACAAAATGATAAAGCTCATTTTTCTGGCACCCATTCTAATCATCGATAGCCTGTTTGGACGCTGGGTTTATACCATCTATTATAGTGATGAATCAAATGATTTCTTTGCTATAGAACTCCTAATTCTTATTGTCTTTTTTATGCTCTACAATGCCTACTACTTTTTCATATTCGACCTTTTCAGAAAAGATATTTTTCATTGGAAAAAGTACTTATTATTTATTGGGCTGTCCATCCTTCCATTTATTCTTATTCTATTACTGATATATTGGAACAGGCCTTAATCACAAATAAAAAGCAGACATTTACGTCTGCTTTAAACAAATGCCATTGGTTCAAATCACAAAGTATAGGTAATTTTTATGCCTTTGATACCCATATTATTCGACCATGTACTGTTTGCTCCTTCTGTGGTTTGTACTGAAATTCGGATGGAATAAATGTAAATTTCATTATCAATATAGCTCTTTAAAAATTCTACAGGAAAAACCTGACTTTTAATTGCCGTGTTACTCTCCGAAATTTGAGAAGTAAAGTCATAGACAATTTCAGAACTGAACGAAGCATTATAGCCGCTTTTATTGGCAAAAACTGAGAATCTTTTCGTATTATCCATATTGAGATAATATAAGGTTATTTCAGTAATTCTTGCACCCGTAGGCAGATTGAAGTTGGCAATAAGTCTATCTGTTGAACCCGCCGACATATAGCCTATACCATTGAGATTTTCGGCCACAAAAGTGCCACTATTATTGTTGAGTGCTTTAAAAGAAGCAGAGCCAATTCCTGAATAATAAGTCTTAGGTTCTGCTACCGGGGCTGTGGTAGTCAGCATTCCACTGGCATCGGCATATACACTTCTTGTACCAGTTCCGGCAAGCCCTGAAACCGTTGCATTACCCGCTCCATTTACCCAGAAGCGCCAGCCATTGCCAACCCAGATACCCGTCTCAGTATCGCTTTTGTTGCCGTAAAAGGCACCGTCGGCATCAGTTAATCCATTCGTACTATTGCTCATCCAGATACCTGCTGTAACGCCATTATGCCGGATTCTGACTCTGCCATTCACATCTAATAATTGATTCGGACTCGTTAAACCAATCCCCACTAATCCGGTATTGGTTATTGAAAATCTCTCAAGGAGTGAATTATTAGCACCTGTAAAAAAGCCTAAACGTGCCGAGGTATTATCTATACCAATTGTTCTGAGGATTCCGGTATAATAATCACCTGTTTTAAAATAAACAGAGTTATTCACATTCGAGGCTAATGCATTCGTATTATTAAAAACAGCTATATCAGCAGTAGCACCTTGAACCCTGACCGGTACCAATTCCAGTGCAGAGCCATTATGATAAAGAATACGATTAGAACTTTGATAAATCCCGAAAGAGCTCGATCCGGAGAATCCTGTGTTACTATTGTAATACCTGATTAAATACTCATCATTAAAACTTATTTCATTGGTCGACGGGTTACCAAAACCACCAGCGCTTTGCAGACTAATAAGCGTATTGCCACTAATATTTGAGCCTAAGCCACCTACTGATTGCCCCGTTAAACTTAGTTTGGCAGTTCCGGCGGTTTTAACAATACTCAAGTGCGAAGGGTCTGTCGGTGAAATAGTTATTGATTGCCCAAGGCTTATATGTACAACGAAAAGCAAAAGAATAAAGATTTTTCTCATGATTTGAAAAAAAGGTTTGATTGGTTTAAATAACAGGGTGTATTCAACTAATAAATATAAAACATTGGATACCCTCATGCAATTGAAGCTCCCGAAATGGCAAAAAGAGCGCCAATTATTTATTAAATGGTAAAATACCCTTGGTTTGTAGCTGAAAAAACAAAAGCCCGATTGTGCTTTCACAACCAGACTTTCTGTTATTTACTTCTTATAAACTATCTGATTATCTTTTCCCCCCTTTCACCAACCTCTTCAATTCCTCCATTTCAGCTTTCAACGTATCAATCGCTTTTACCTGCTCTTTCAGGCTATTGATTTCTCTCTGTTGCTTCACAATAATCGTTTGCTGTTCCTGAATCGCCTTGATGGCCAGCACGCCAATCCTTGAATAATCCATGCTATAATATTGTTCGCCCCGCTCATCTTTATTACTATAAACAATTTCCGGAAAATACTGCATCGTTTGTTGCGCCATCAGACCCACTTCCGTTTTATCCGAATTCAATAGCTGATAAGCCTTTACATCAATTTTCATGATATTTTTCAGCGTACCCGCATAATTGCTGATATTCTTTTTCAGACGTACATCTGATGTAGCCGTATAAGCACCAGTAGAAGCATTAAATGAGCCTCGCTTCTCATTCTTGGCATATAAAAACAAAGCTCCGTCAATACCATTCGTATGCAATGTCCAGGCATAGTAGTTCTCATTTGTATTCATTATTCTCAAGCCGGTCATACCAAAAGTCCCTGCTGCATGCCTCACTTCAAGTTCGACATTAGGCTCTGCCGTATAGCTACCCAGATAACCATTGGTTTTCTGCACAACCAGACCTGCTCCATTCCCATTAGTATTCACTTTTCTGAAAAATGCTCCCGGCCCTGACCCGAATAGGGTAGCGTCTATTCCCGCACCATTTCCCTGGGTAGATATTTCAACAACAGCATAACCGTTATCAGGATTTAGTATCTGAAATCTCCCGGCAACATTCCCGTTGGATATGCTATAAAGCCCCAGCCCGCTTACGCCATTAGCCGAAATAGCCGTACCGCTGGTTGTTGTCCCATATACGCCCGTACCATACGGCGACTCCCCTTTCACCCCAATACCACTCGAAACATGCGAGCCATACACCCCCGCACCATTCTGACTAAAACTACTACTATGCCCCCACACGCCTTTAGAATTTGCCCCACCCACATAATTAGTGATAGTCCCTTTCAGGGCATAGGCATCTTCCTCATTAGAATGGTTAAAGAAATCAGAAGATTGTGGAAGCACAGTAGCAGATTGTGCATAAGTAAAATGAATTGAGCCTGTAATCAGACCCAGCATCAGAAGTTGTTTTTTCATAAAAAATAAATTGTTAGATTGTTTGATTATAAATAAAGATGGTTCCGGCTGGCCGGTTTTATAGCTTCACAGCGGTTTATGATGAACTGGTGATATGCGAAATGGAAGCAGCAATAAATAGCAGAAGCAGGTGTTTTTTCATGGTCATAACAGGCTAGTAATTAACTAGTCAAATATAACTAATTTCCAAAGATTTTTGACCAGAAAAATAAACTTATTTATACAACCCCGGCACACCCATAAAAACGGAGGTCAGCAACAAAACATTATGGCTTTCACAAAGCCATTCAATACACTGATAATCAAAATATTAACAAACAAAACCAGAAAAACTTCGCTCAAAAAGATCAGGCTCTCAGCCTCATGCTGCAAGGGGATTTATTTTTCAAAAATCAGGTTATTGGCAAATGGTATTCAAGACTCCATTCAACTTCTGTTTTTCATGCTCTGGCATATCCAATGATTCTATTTTCTTGGTAAGGGGACGCCCAGTCTAGGCCAAATCACGATAATATCCAACAAATATTAAACCATATAATAAATTGGCTTTGTGTAATTCAGCAATTTTATGAATCTTTGTCTGGCTACCATCATTTACTTATCCAGAAACCTGTTGTATGAAAAAGATTTTATGTTTTTTGCTTGTGCTATCCGTTTCTTCCGCTTCATTTGCTCAGTGTAAATTCATGACTACTAAAAGCGTGGTCGATAAAACAACAACCATCAAAAATCTGGAAATAAAGAAGAGTATACATGAATTTTTTGCAATTATGAGTGTAAAAGATACGGTCTATATGCTGAAAACTGCGTTTCTCATTAATTATCCCAAAAAAGCATCTTTAGAAAGCCTTGAACTAAAGCTATTAGCGAAAGACGAAGAGCTCAGACAGTTTACCTGCAAGATAAACCAGGAAAATACTTTTGGCCTTTTGATTGAATGCCCGATTAATAAACAGGATTTCCCGTTTTTAACAAAGCCTATGAGTTATGTTAAGCTAGGTGACGATAATAGATTTGAGTATTCACTAGAAAAAAAATCTAATTGGAGCGACTGGTACGATGGCATACAAAACTCTGCCAATTGCATAGCAACTGAGTTGAAATTACCGCATTAAGTCTGGCGGTTTCGGCAGAGTCTCCCGTGTGCGTGAGCCTATACCAGGCAAGGGGACTCTGCCGCTAGGGCCTATATTTTACGAAAGCGCCCCACCAATACTACCCAAAACTGCATTTGAGGTTTCGGCAGAGTCTCCCGTGTGCGCTAGCCTATACCTATCAAGGGGACTCTGCCGCAAGGGTCTTTGAGGAGGTAAAAATCGTCTATTTCGAGGAGGGTCAGTGACAGCTCTTGCCAAACTAAGCTAAGGCAGTTACCTCGCCTAATTCTTTTGCTGTTTATACTTGAAACTCTGCAAAAACAACATTTACACCAAAATATCAGGGAACTCTTCTTTAACTAAATCTTCAACTGTTTTCATTCCTGTTTTGCTTTTCATTTTTTCTAATAGCGCAAGAGTTTCTCTATACTCCATTGCCTCTGGTAGTAATGTAAATTCTGCATCAAACCCTAGTTCTTTAATTTTAGCCTCAATTTCCTCAAGTGTTACCCTAAAAAATTCCCTCCTATAATTAAGCATATTTACTTTTTTCTCAGAAAAAGCCTTATGTAGTTCATATTCTAAAGTTCTTGCTTCATCAGAATATATCATTGCATGTACATCAAATAAGAAAGGAACTGAGGCATCTCCTAATTCTCTAACTCTATCCATTGGCTCTAGTCTTCTTGTCATTCCGATTTTATATACACTCTCTCCAAAAGAACCAATATTGGAGATTATATAAACATACCCTCTTTTTGTTTGCTGAGCCATTGAAATTGCTCTTTCTTTTTTCTCTTGAGCCTCAAAAAGTTCTGATTCGAGTTTATCAATTTTTTCTTGTAGCTGCCTTTGTTTGTCTCCGGTAACTAACATGATTTCCTGATATGCCTTATGTAGCGCTTTTTGATAGTTAGCTTCAGCTTTTTCTGCCTCTTTTTGTGCTTGCTCAAATTCTCTTCTCGCTTTTTCTTCTTCTCTTAGCTCTTCTTGGATAGCACGCATTTCTTCTTTTTCTTTTTGCCTTTTAAGATGATATTCATGTTCCAAAACAAGTTCTTTTTCTTTTAAGGCTAAATATTTTTTATTTATATGTACATGAGTTGATTCACCTAACTTATTAATAGCATCGAAAGACTTTTGTGTTCTTTGTTTCATTTGCTCAATGTTGTTCCATTTTACTTTAGAAACAAAAGAATCACATTCGCCATTGAAAGCCCTAAGCATCAATTTTTTATATCTATTGACCATTGCAACCCCTTTAGCTTTACTATTTTCGACTGTCCAGCTTGTAGTGCATATGGCAGCAGTATCCTCCTTAATGAGCTGCTTTTGTTGTTCAATAATTTTAGCTTGTTCAATTCTATAATCTTCTGATTTTTCAAAATCGTATTCTGGTTGATAAAGCCCAAATTCAGACATTTCAAGTCTAGATTCATAAAGACTTATTTCTTTCTTAAGTTTTGCATAAATATCTCTAAAACTTTTATAATCAACATTTAAGGTATTTATTTCTGATTGTACAGAATCAAACTCTTTCTTTTTGTTAGAAACCTCATCCTCTATACTTATCAGATTGCTATACCGTTCTAATTTCTTCTTAAGTTCAGAGATTTCAGCAAGTTCTTTACGTTTTAAAAAATCAAGCAGCGCCATAATAATATATTCAAGTTAACAATTCTTAAAAATAATATCCAGTCCTGAAATAGGTTTGTATAAACCTATTTCAGGACTGGATAAATAAAGAAATTCTTTTGAAAAAAATCAAATAATTCTATTAAACGGTACATTTACCCCCTACAACCCAAAAACCCCCTTAACCTGCTTCAAGGTAATAGCCCCGCCGCCCTTCTTTCCATCTTTATTAACAGGCTTGCCTAAAGCCTCCCGCACCTGGCGCATTTTGATTTTGGCGGTGCGCTCTGAGCATTGAAATAGCTCCTGTACGTCTTTTACTCTTACTACCGAATTTTCTGAAAGTGTCATAAAGTGCATTATCGTGTTGTTATGTGTGGATTGGTGTTGCAAGTTAGTTTCTTACTTTTTATTGCCATAATTTAGCTGTCGCAAAGTTAAAATATCATACTTTCAGCCATGCACACACAACAGCTGCCGACTAAAATGTACACTAAAGCCATCAGCGCATCCGTCGATTTCGGAGAGGCCGATAAGACCGTCAAGGTGGTTTTCAGTACCCTCGATATGATTGATTTCGACAACGAAGTCATCCTCAGCGGGGCCTATACCAAGACCATCGCCGAGAACGGCCCAAAAAGCCGTAGCTCAAAAATATACCACCTCAAAGACCATATCTGGCGCACCGACAGCATTGTCGGTAAGCTACAGGATTTATATGTAGAAGGCTCTCAGCTCATCGGCATCACTCGTTTCGATGAGTCAGACCCTATCGAGATGCTCAATTATTCCAAATACAAACGCGGCTATTTCAATCAGCATAGCGTGGGTATAATCCCCATCAAATTTCAAGATTTCGACACCCATCGCGAAATCTCGGAAGTAAAGCTATTAGAGGGTTCGGTGGTACTTTGGGGCGCCAATCCCGAAACCCCGACCCTCGCCGTAAAAACGGCTGCCGTACAAACCGCCTATCAGGAGAATCCGCAGCTATTATACAATGAGATAATAGCCGACCTCTCGGCACTCAGATACAACCTCAGAAAAAATCTGTCGGAGCAGGATTTGCTGTTTACCACACAAAACCTCGAAGACAAAATCAGTCAGTTCAAAACCCTGCACACCAACACTCAGCCGGGCGCTCCCGCACCCACTAAGCCGTTATCTGTCAGGCAGGAAATTGATGCGTTTTTATTTGATAATTAATAGGTTATTTGGTTTCTGGGAATAAATATTGTTTCAAAATTTGCCTATACCTGCAATAATTTGGCTAAAGCCAATAGGACGTCAACAATTTATCAAACCTCCAGCTAAAGCAGGAGGCAATTGACAAAATAAACCATTCAATAGACCCCATTTTAAATCCGCAATGGAATTGGGGGGTAACAAGTAAAGAAAATCCTATTGGCTTTAGCCAAATATTACTATCAATTCTGGCATTTTTTAATATGCAATTATTCCCTGAATCCAAATTAACCAATACAACACACAACACTCAAATGGCTCAACTTTCAGAAGCAGCAGTAAAAGAAATTGGCGGATTAATTGACGAACGACTACGGGGTATCTCTTTAGACCCCGCCACCGCCACCAAAAAAGAGATAGCCGAGCAACGTCAGCTCATTGAAATGCTATCGGCACAGAACGACGATTTATCAGCAAAAATCAACGGCCAGACACAGACCAAAGCCAGCAATTATGTATCGCTGGAAGATGCACTCTGGAGCGCCGCCAAAGCCAAAAAGACCGAAATCGAGGCAATTGTGAAAGCAAACGGCCGCCAGACAGAGCCTTTGGTTTTTCAGGTAGGCACTAAAGCCGCAGTTGATCTGACAACAGCCAACACCATTGGCGCAGGTGCTACCCAATATTCACTCGTGCAGAATACCGGACAAATCTCCAAAATCCGTCAGCGTGAAGAGCGTTACCTGAGCGTAGCCGCTCCCGGTACCATCGGTGCCCCTCGCGCCTTATGGGTAGAAGAAACCGACGAACAAGGAGTGCCGGTATTCATTGCCGAGGGTGAAACCAAAACCAGAGTATCGGTCAAATACGTAGAGAAAATCGCCGAAGTACGCAAAATTGCGGTTTATGGCAAAGTAACTACCGAAATGCTGGCCGATTTACCACAGCTAATCTCCTACATTCAGAACAACATGGCCAAGCGTCTATCTGTAAAAACAGAAGACCAGTTGATTGACGGAGATGGCGCCGATGATAACCTATACGGCCTGACACACTATGCCACTCCTTTCAGCGCCGGAGACCTGGCCGCACAAATCCCGATGGCTAATGAGCTGGATGTTATCAGAGCAATCGCCTTGCAGGTAGAGCTGGCCTATGGTATCGGCAATGCCCTATTCGTAAACTCGGCGGACTGGGCAAAAATCCAGCTAATCAAAGATACCGACGGACACCCGATCTGGAAAGAATACGAAGTAGCCGGCACAGGCCGCGTAGTGATCAGTGGTCTGGAGATTATCCCAACCACAGCCATTGCCTCTGGTGAATTCGTAGGTGGCGATATGTCGGTAGTGAATGTACTCTACCGCGAGGGCTTAACGGTACAGATTGGTTTGTCGGGCGATGACTTCATCAACAACAAAAAAACCATTCTGGTCGAGCAACGTTTAGTGCAGTTCGTTAGCGGCAATGATACGCAGGTTTTAGTAAAAGGAAGTTTCGCGGCAGCGGTTGCGGCGCTGAATAAGGTAGGGTAACGAAACCCCACCCTAGCCCTCCCCAACTGTGGGGAGGGAACAAAAAACATAATACCTCCTCTTAAGATATTCTTTCCAATCTTGGAATTTATATAACCCCCTCCCCACAGTTGGGGAGGGTCGGGGCGACCGTCGCACGGTGGGGTTTAACACAAAAACAAACAATGAAAAAACTACTCACAACCATAATATTTCTGGTGATTTCGATAGGTGTGATGGCACAGGCAAAACTAAAGCCCACACCAGCCACGGGCTTGCTGACCAATGCTTCTTATGCTTATGCCAGTGTCTATGCACCTATCAAATCAACCAGTTTTAGCCCTACGGCCGTCACGATTCAGTTGAATCTGGCTAAAGGTACAGGCACTCCCGCCGGATATGCCAGTATCCACGGCAGTGTAGATGGGATCACCTACGAAAAAATAGGTACCGATAGCGTAGCCATCAGCAATACCACCACCCAGCTAAAAATCTGGAAACTGACCAGCCACACCTATCCCTATTATCGTGTCAGGCTGATAGGCTCCGGCACACAATCAACGGCATTTAATGCCTGGATTCATGTGAATTAGAAGAACCCCTCCCTAACCCTCCCCAACAGTGGGGAGGGGACAAAATCCAAAAATGTGGCGAAGAGTAAAAGTCCCTCTCCCCACTGTTGGGGAGCGGCCGCCGCTGCGGAGGGATTTAGGGAGAGGGGTCGTAGCGTAGGGAAATTTTAAATACCAAACAAAAACAATGAAATCTGAAATCACTGAAAGAATCACCCGAGGCATGTCGGTACAACTCACCGATGCCGATAGCTTTGAAGAGCCTGTAAGCCTTTCAGAAATCAAACGATTTATCAGCATGGATGCCAGCCTTGGCGTGCATGACGATACACTGAATGCCTTAAATACCGCCTGCAGAAGGCTGGTTGAAGATAAACTGGGTATATCACTGATACCGCGGTCGGTTGTAGTCTCCTGGAGAGAGTTCTACGATTTCTCAAAGCTCCCCTACCTGCCTGTGCAAGCGGCAGGTGCTATCAGCGTAACCGATTTATCGGATACCGAAATAGCCGCCGAAACCTATTCATGGGAAGGCGTGGGGGGCTTTTTTACAATCGTGGGAGATTTTGCAGAAGGCGTAAAAATCAGCTATCAGGCCGGAGGACAAGACATTGACCCAATCCACCAACAAATGATTAAAAGCATGGTGCATGAAGTATTCGTCAATAAAACACCCATGCAAAAAGCATTAGCCATGCACGTAAACGCATTACCTATATGAATGCTGAAACACTCATTGAAACCACCAGCCGCACCGGCCAAAAGCAAGCCGCCGGCACAAAGGTGAAACTCTCAGCCGAGGTATTGAAAAGCTATGTTGAGCGAGGCATCGTAAAAGAACTCAAAGGCAAGCCTCGCACCAAACAACTGAAAATGGAGGGTGTACAAACCAAAACACTTGTATAATTATGGCAGGTTTAGCATTCACCGAAGAAATACGGTTTTATACGGCAACGGTATCGACCGATAATCAGGGCGGTAAAACCCGCACAGGCGAAACCCTGATTTTAAGCACATTGGCTGATATTCAGGAGAAGACCCTGCCCAGAACAAACACCGACGGGCAGCTCACTTTCAACCAGATGCTGACAGCCGAAATATGGAAAAATCCCGCTTTTACCCCAACCGAAACCACACAGGTAGAATGGCAGAACAAGCGGTATACCATACAGACTATTGCCGAAAACGATACCCATACCAAGCAGGTATTGACTTTGGTAGCGAGAGTGTAGGGCTCAAATAAATGGCGAATTAGTGAATCCTACATTAGCGAATAACTCTTTGCCATATAGTACTTAAAGGTTCACGATATAATACAATTATTCAATACATAGTGGGCTGATTGCCAATTTACAATTCGCTAATTCGCCATTCACTAATTCGTAATTAAAAATGAAAGACGCTACTAATTATATTCTCAGCGAGTTTTTCAGCGTGCTCAACGGTGCTATCAGCTATGAAGGCACGCCTGTAAACGTATTTGCATTGGAGCAGGATGAGGCAGATACCGATACCCTTTTCGTCAGGTTATACGCGGCTAATACGACTGAGTTTAATACCAAAACCAATTTTGGCAGCAAGGTTTATATCAATCTTGAGATAGTCAACCGGCTGACAGGTGGTGAGCGCACTGAGCATAAAATAAATGATGTTGCGGATTCTATTGGCCGGTTGATTCTACCATCACCTTCTACAACCTCGTTGTCTGGCAATACTGATTTTCAGTTAGTTAATGTAAAGTCCGGTGGGCCATCCACCCATTTTAACGAGAGAAGCAACACCGACTTAATTGTCCGTAAAATTATCACATTTGAAGTAATCGTAAACCAATTATAATATGTCACAACTCATAGGTCAAAAGTACAGATTGGAAATCAACACTGGCACATCCGGCTCACCAGCCTGGAAAAAATTCAAACACGAAATCAGCTTTGATATCTCCCATTCGTCAGAAAAGGTAGAGACCTCAAGCAAAGACACAGGCAAGCATAAAGATTATATCAAAACTTTGCTTGATACGACTGTCAACTGCACAGCCAGAGAAGATACTGCGCCGGGCTCAGGCTATGTTTCTTATACCGATGTATATGGCTACTGGCTCAACACACAGGCCGATGCCAACGGTGGCAAATACGGCATGCGTATATTCACTGACGAAGAAGGCGGCTACACGCTTGCATTCGATGCATTCTTTGAGAGCATCGGCAACAAGTACGAAAACAACGGTATAGTAGAGTATACTTTCACTTTACAGGTTGTTACCTTACCTGAATTGACGCCTGTGGCGTAGAAAAATTGAGTGATTGTGTGATTTGTGATTGAGTGATTATGATATAAACTCAGATTATATAATTTACTGCATAAGGGTTCAATCACTCATTCACAAATCACGATTAATTATTCACTCAATCACTCATTCACTAAATCAATAAATCACTAAATTCCCAAAAGTATGATCATCGAACTAAAACACGGAGAACTTCAATGCAAGCTGCAGGTCTGTAACGAATCGCTGGAGCTGGCTATCCCCAAATTTGAATCTGATACCGAAACCGAAATCAGTGCTTTGTTCAGTGGCGTAGGCAGTTTTGCCGTCTTTGCCCGTTATTACGCCTATTTCTCTTATAAAATCTATTGCCAGCGCAATCCGGGTGCGCAGACACAGAAATATACCATTGGTCAATTCATGGAGCTGATTACCAAAGACGGCGTATTGACCGAAGAATCAAACATTGCCGAAGCCTATGAAAAGATGGGACAGACGATTGTAGACAGAGTTGAAAAAAAAATGAAACAGATCAAAGAGAATCCACAAATGCTGGAAGCTATGAGCGGCCCGGCCGAGACGAACTAGAGGAATTCTTTTGTGGTGAAATCGGCTTATCGCCCGATGTATTCTGGTATGAAATGACCAGGCGACAGGCCATGAATATCCGCCGGGGATACATCAGAAGAATCGATAGTGAATTCGAGCGAAATATCTGGACAATGCGGGAGATGTATGCCCTGGTTTACAACATCGTTGCCCGAAACCGTATTACTCCACAGCAGGCTTTTCCTTTAAGTTTTGATAAAAAACCGGAAACCAGAAATATGCCGTTAGCTGAGTTCGCTAAAGTTTTACAAGCAAATTTTAAAGCACGTACCGATGAATGACCAGAATAAAAACTCAGTAACAGATATTGCGGCTATTGAGCAAGATGCTAGTAAAAAAATACAGGATGGCGTTGATAAAGTAAATAAAGCACTCGAAGATTTTAAAAAACTGCTTGACTCATTCAGCACTGCGTTTATTTCTTTCGGAAACGAAGCTGTTAAATATGCTAACGAATTGAATGGGGCTTTAGGAAATGTAAATAATACCTTTGGCGAAAGCAGCGAGATTGTAAAAAACTTTGCTAAGTACTCCCTCAATTCATTTGGCATGGCCGAGACCTCTGCCTTAAAAATGGTTTCGAGCTTTGGTAATATGGGTTTAATGATGGGGCTAAACCAGAAAGAAGCTGCCAATATGGGTGCGAGTCTAACGGCACTTTCCGCAGACCTGGCTTCCTATAAAAACGTAGAAGTAGACGTGGCCGGCTCGGCACTGAAAGATATTTTTACAGGCGATGCGGATGCACTAAAAGAATTAGGCATTGCCATGACCGATGCCAATCTGCAGGATTTTGCAGAAAAATCAGGCTTTCAGGAGACTTATGCACATATGGAAGAGGCAGAAAAAGCTGCTTTACGTTATGGATTCGTGTTGAATGCAACTGCTGGTGCGCAGGGAGATTTTGCTAAAAACGGTGATGATACTGCCAGCCAGATGACTATCTTCACCGAGTCGGTTAAAGAACTATACGCTTCTTTCGGAGAGTTACTTCTACCCGTTTTAAACAGTGGGCTCAGTATCCTGAATGATGTTATTCAGTTCTTTAAAGACCTGAGTCCGAGTGTAAAAACAGCTATCCTCGCGGTGGGCGGTGTAGCAGCGTCTATTAGCCCTTTGTTAGCCGGTTTTGATAAATTAAAAACCCTCTTTGAAGGAACTATGGCTGTCTTTGGCAAGTTAGGCGGTGTCTTTCAGAGTGTAGGCAGTACTATCATTTCGGCGCTTAGCGCCACTTTTAGTTTCATTAGAACCGTTGTTGCATCCCTTATAACGACTCTAGGTCCTATTGCAGTCCCTTTGATTGCCGTTGGAGTTGCGGTGGCGGGTGTAGCCATTGCAGTTGCCTACAACTGGGATAAAATCAGTAAAGTACTAAAAGAGACAGGCATATGGGAGACAGTAACCAATATTGCCAAATATGCTTTAGGGCTTATTGTTGAAATATTTGATGCTTTCGGTAATCTTCTCTCAGGCAATTGGTCGGGTTTGTGGGGAAATATTAAAAACATTGTTGCAGGCGGCTGGAATTGGATTATTGATAAAATGGCCAGCGGAATCAAGTCTGTGCTAAAACTTCAAGTCAAAGTTTCTGATGCGCTTGGTCTGGATGGGCTCTCTATGCTTGGTAAAAAGGGCCTTGCGTCAATTGATGAATTTGCCGATGGCTACAAGATAAAATCAGAGGGTTTGGTTAAAACCGGAGAGAAGTTTGCCCAAAAACTGTCAAATCTAAGTTTTGATTTTAGCTTCGGTGGCGGGAAATCTGACAAAAAGATTTCAGGAAAAGATTATGGTCTCGACTGGCAGGGTAAAATAGATAATAATACAGATCCTAAGAAAGGAAAACCGCAAGAAAAACCGAAACCTAAACCTAGGTATCAACCAAAAGTACTTACCAAAGCTTTGGGAGACGTTGATGCCTTACAGCCTAAAAACAGCCTTTTGGGCATGGTGATAGGAAACGAGAACGAGGCGACATCACTGCAAGCAAGAGTAGATGCCCTGAAATCGACATTCAGCGATGTATTCGGAGGGAGTAAAGAAGAATTTGTCAGTATCATGTCTGATGCAGTGAATGGGTATGATTTCGGAGCTAATCTGCAAAAGAAATTCGACGGTATTCAGATAAAAATGCCAACCCATATTCTCTCCAATGCAGAAGAAATCAATCTGGAGATTAGCAATACTTTCGACCGAATCAGAGAAAAATTCGGCGAACAGAGCGATGCTACCTTTAGTCTCTTAGGTGAGCAAATGAAGCAGTCTATTGCCAATGGCATGAAGCCCGAAGAGGCTGGCCAAAGCATTTTCGAAAGTTTTCAGAAGATTGTCGAGAAGATTAAAGCAGTTTTTGGCGAAAACGCCACTATGGCCGATTTCTCGGCCTATGGAGAACAAATCTTACAATCGGTAGTAAATGGGCTAAGTCTTGAAAAAGCATCAGGCGAAGTGCTGGATAAAATCGCAACCATGAGTAAAGCACTTACAGATGCTATTCAGAATTCTCTTAAGGCTGCTGTCAGTGCCGTTGGTGATGTAATTTCAGGTTTATTTGAGCAAGCTGTCGGAGGTAAAAAATTAAATGTCAAAGCTATTGCAGGCGGCCTGCTCTCTACTTTAGGTGGTATTGCAATGGATTTAGGAAAAACCGCACTTTCAGTTGGTTTAGGTATTGAAGCCATCAAAACTTCATTAAAAACATTGAGTGGCGCGGGCGCCATTGCAGCAGGTATAGGTTTATTAGCACTGGGAGGTATTCTTAAAGGTGTTGGGGGCAAACTTTCAGGCTCTGCTTCAATGGGTTCAACAGGTGGGGCTAATGGGAGTGCTTCTTCTCCGGGTTTTAAATATGCCAATGCGCCTTCTTATGCCATGCAAACACAATCATCATCACAATCAAGCAACGAGAGCGTGCTACGCGGGGGCGATGTATTCTGGTCGGGTCAACGATACGAAGTAATCAGAGGATTTTAATTATGGCATATCAATTAAAATATTTCGCAACTGCCTACGGGCAATCGCCCGTTGAATGGAAAGTTGAACTACTCGAAAAAGATTATTCGGGCAGTACAACTGAACTCATCCTGATGGGCAACGGTATCCGTATCGGCCACGACAGGGAAGAAGACAGATATGCTCCTATTTTAAGTCGTTATGCCGAAATGAACCTGAAAGGCACCGATTCTTTTCAGCTGGATGATTTACAATTTGATGACGAGCGGAAATACCAGGTAAAAATCTATAAAGATAATGCCCTGGAATTTACGGGCTGGTTAGTGCCTTTTTATTCGTCGCAAGAATTTGAAGACATCAGCGTCATCATCATCAAGATAATGGCAAAAGACGGCATCAACCGACTGAAAGACCTCAACTTTATTGACTTCCATCCGAATGTAGCCTCAAAAAAACAATCAGTCAGAAGCCTGCTCCAGCAAGCATTAGCCCAAACCGGGCATGATTTGCCCATGCTTGTTTATTATAATAAGTATGATACAGCAATGGACCAGTCATCTGCCAGTTGTCCGTTATCGCAGTTGTATATTGATGTGCGGTCTTTATTAAGTAAAGACAATACCTATATCAATTATTATCAGGTACTTGAAAGGCTTTTAACTGCACATGATTTGAGGCTTTTTCAGTCAGGGGGTCATTGGATTGTTACTTCAGCTATCGAGGCTACTGATGGTTTTTTACAGGGAAGAGGTTTTACGGCCGATGGTACACCCACAGGTTCCACTATTTTCAATACTGAGGTAGTGATACATACCGGTGGCTTAAAGGTACTTAAAGGAGCCATTAACCGCAAAGATATTCCGTATCAGGAATTCTCTTCCTATTATGAAGTGGGTTTACAATCGAACCTGCTACCCAATGGTGATTTTGGTAGTTTTTCAGGTGTGACGACTCCATCTAACTGGACAAAAGTTGGCATATGGGGCATTACAGAAATTCAACAGGATTTTCGTGGCGGTATTATATTTGATAATACATATACCTCAAGCGACGGTCTGGACAGTAAATATCTTGAATCGGAAGCCATTGATATTACAGAATATTCGTCCTTTCAGTTTAAAGCGGAAGTCTCTGCGCAATTAGGTATTGATAAAGTTAAAATTGCTATTATCCTCTATAAATCAACTAATGCATCTATCAGATACTATATTGATACGTATGGGAGCATTAAGAAGACCGAACAGGTTTTATTAATTGATACGGCCTCAGTTGATAAAGCCATTGGCATTGATTGTAAGTTTACTACCAATAGCAATACCAAGTATTTTGATGCGGTCGACAGAATAAAAATCAGGATTTATCCCGGGGTCAAACTAGGTTCCGGTACACCCATTAATAAAAAAGTAAGATACCGCAATTTGCAGTTGTTAGGGTATCGAAGCAATTATGATGAAAACTATACGGGCAGAGAGTATAGATTGGCAAATACCAACTTACCTAATTCAAAAAAAGCACAGAAGAAAACCATTTATTATCAGGATAATATTGGCGCCGTTAGTTTAAGCTTTAAAAATAGCTTCTATGTTGGTGATACCTCTACCCTGACAACGGCCTGGAAAAGAAACTCGGAAACCTTGGCCTATACGCTGGCAGAATCGGTGTTAATAGACCGATTGGCAACAAATAGCCGATTCGGGGATATTTTTGAAGGAAAAGTAAAAGGTTTCATTAGCCTTCTGGATACACCCTTTCTGACCAATCATACCAAACGCTTCATGGTGCTTTTCTGCGAATACAGTTTGCAGACCGATATGACGGAATTGCTATTGACAGAACTGTATGTTGACGAAATAAGCATCAATAGAAAAGTACTCGACCGATTTAAAGACGACAAGACCATTGATGTAAGTAATGGTGAAATTGCCTCCAGCATCAATCTGAATAATGATTTTGATAGCCCTATCACGGCGGGTGGCGGAGGCTCGATTTTCGGCAATATATTTTCAGATGGAGGCATCGATGCCTTACCCGAAGATAGTAATAATCCTCAGGCGCAAAATAAAGGGCTTTTAAAATTAGGTTCTTCTCTGGCTAAAAAACTTCAATTAGGGAATCTGGAAAGCTTAACTGAAGTCATTGGTCGGCTCGGGCTCAAAAACACAAACAATTTCTTAGGCGAATTTCTGATTGGAGATAACACCGAAGACCGTGCTTATAGCTTCCCCGACCGCGACATTGAAGTAAACCAATGGAACGACCTAAGCGACGTACCGGAGAGTTTTCCGCCCGATGCCAGCTATTTCAAAACCGATTATGGGTTGATTGGCACGCGCAATGGGCTCAACACAGTTTTTCAGACCTCCGAGCCATTTATAACAGATACTACCAGAGTATATGTCAATGGTGTCCGGCAATTTAAAGGCATAACAGCCGATTACCAGGAACTGAGCAACCAGTCAATTGAATTGATAGTGGCTCCGGAAGCAGACGATAGATTAATCATAGATTACATAAAATTCACATAACAAATGGCAGCTTCAAAAATTAAAAAACGGCAGATAGAAAACCTGACTATCGTAGATGCCGATGTAGCAACAGGCGCAGCAATTGCTACAGCTAAACTGGCCGACGGGGCAAACTTTATTCAGCGTGATGGTAGTGTACCCTTCACGGCCAATCAGGACATGGGTGGCTTTAAAATCACTGGTCTGGGTGTACCGGCATCAGCTAATGATGCCGTTCGCCTGGTAGACCTCCAAAATACACAAGCCGGGCTCTCAGGCAAAGACAGCGTAAGAGTTGCTACTACCGCAAATATTTCTTTGTCTGGTGCACAAACTATCGACGGAATATCAGCTGTGGCAGGCGACAGAGTACTCGTAAAAAACCAGACAACTGCTACCCAGAATGGCATCTATGTATGCGCCACTGGCGCCTGGACACGCGCTACCGATGCCGATTCAGCCGGAGAATTAAAAGCAGGTTCGTTCGTATTCGTCACCGAAGGCACCACCAATGCCGATTCGGGTTGGATTTTAAGTACAGATGGTGCAATTACCATTGGTTCAACGGCCATCAACTGGACACAGTTTTCTGGTGCCGGGCAAATCATTGCAGGGGCTGGGCTGACCAAATCAGGCAATACAATTGATATTGTCTCGGCTAGTGCAGCACGTATTGTGGTCAGTGCTGATAGCATTGACCTGGCAGGTTCGGGCGTTAGTGCCGGGACTTATAACAGCGTAACAGTTGATTTATATGGCCGAGTAACGGCAGGCTCAACCAATGCTTATATAACCGTTGCCAATAATCGTGTCACCCGCGAGGCACCTGCGGGTGTAAAAAACGGCACCAATACCACATTTACACTGGCATTTACACCAACCACAGGTACAGAGGAGATATTTCTGAACGGCATCTTGCAGGAGCCGGGTGCAGGAAACGATTATACAATTTCGGGAGGTACCATCACAATGCTGACAGCCCCGGTATCAGACGATAAACTGGTGGTTTGCTACTTTAAATAAGGGTAAATCGAACAATCACTTAATCAATCACTCAATATTCTGAGTCATGGCTAGAACAAACGTCAAAGGGACACAAGTATTGGATGGCTCTGTAGGTAGAGTTGATCTGAATACAACTACTTCTGGCAATGCCGTTATTACCAGGCTTATCGCCGGAAACGGCTTTGCCATTACCAACGATACTGGCGCAGATAGTGGTACAGGCGATGTAACCGTAGCAGCCGACTTAGCTTTTTTAGACACAAAATACCCTTCTATCACTGCAAGCCGCACACAGAACTACGTCTTGGCAGCTCCGGCAGCTGGAAGTGGTACAGCAGCTTTCAGAGCATTGGTGGCAGGAGATATTCCAGCTATCGGAATTTCAGGTATCACAGGTCTACAAACCAGTTTAGATAATAAATGGACTTTAGGAGGAAACTCGCTTTCAAATACAGGTGTATTAGGAAGCACTAACGACCAGAATATTCAGTTAATACGAAACTCTGTAGTTGGTCTGACTTTAAAAGCAGATGGTATTACAGAGGTAAAGAAACTAGCCGTTGGCCGTATCAGCGGTCAGTCGGGCACTTCATGGGACAGCCTGGCAGTGTTCGGAGGAAACGTAACTATCGGTGGCAGGGATTCAGCCACACAAGGTAGCTATGACCTGAATTTAGTAGCGCATACGACAAACGATAATCCGGGCAATGCCTCTCGCAAATCCAGAATCAAATTTGGTTATTTTGATGCAACCAATCTGGTAGATAAGTTCAAACGAACTATCGAATACTGGCGTGCTACTGATGCGCTCGTTATTGGCTCACATAGCACGTTAATAACCGACACAGCCACAACAGCACCTATAGAAGGGAACTCCATTTATTTTGGCTCAGACGGTAGTGTAGGTATAGGCAGTTCTGGCCTGGCTGCTTCCTCATTAAAGATAAGTAAAATCATCACAGGTGACGGACAAGACTCCGGTTACGGGATACTCAATAATGGTATAATACAACCAGATATTTCTGTTACGGCTTATTATAATAATACATTTGCGAGTACGGCTGCTTCGGCTTCAGTTTATAACATTCCCGGGCTTATCCACTATTCAGCCAGACAATTGTCATTTGGTAATAACAGTAGTGTGAGCAATCAGTATGCTTTTTATGCTGATGCAACATTAATAAGCGCGACAAACAACTATGGATTTTATGGAGCTATTGTTGCCAGTACCGGCGATTGGAATGTTTATATGGCTGGTTCAGCTAACAACTATTTCAGTGGCAATGTCTGGATTGGAACCAATGCAGGAGCTTATAAACTGGATGTTATCGGCACGGGACATTTCAGTCAGAATGTTACTTTTGATGCTAATGCCATTTTATCAACCGCACCAACTTCAGGAAATCATCTGGTAAACAAAACCTATGCAGACACCAAACTGTCAGGAACAGGCACAACCAACTATGTGTCCAAATATACTGCAAGCGGTACTCTCGGAAATAGCAGTATTTTTGATAATGCCCAAGGAGTCGGGATAGGGTCAAGTGTTCCTGGCATCAGCACACTGAAAGTCAGCAAGGATATTTCCACTTCAGGACTAGGTGGAGGCTTGGCTATTGGAATCCGGTCAGATGGTCAGGTAGCAAATGATGTAAACGCCACCGCCTATTATTTCCGCTCTGATGCCAGCACAGCAGCAGCAGTAACGAACGTAATGCATTACTCAGCTAATCAGGGCATTTTTGGCGGAACAGTAGGAACACAGACAGGCTTTTATGCCGATGCTTTTACAGGTGGGAGTGCAAATATAGGCTTCAGAGGAAACCTTGCTGCGGCCACTAACAATTGGAATCTCTATATGTCAGGTACGGCCAACAATTACCTCTTGGGTAACCTGGGCATAGGAACGGCAGCTCCGACCACACGCTTATCCTTTGGCTCATTCTGGAACTCAAGTGCAGAAACTGTAGGAATCAATCTAAGAGAAGGTTCAATTGCAGGCACTTTACCAGCTTATGGTATCGGCTTCGGTCCATCCTCAACCGAGGGATACATAAATTATCGTTCAGGAACAAGCAGCAGCGCTCTTTATGG
Source organism: Emticicia fontis (assembly GCF_054779675.1). Lineage (NCBI taxonomy): Bacteria > Pseudomonadati > Bacteroidota > Cytophagia > Cytophagales > Leadbetterellaceae > Emticicia > Emticicia fontis. Next base: position 730,461 of record NZ_BAAGXU010000037.1, on the reverse strand, counting down.
GCACAAGTGGTTTGTAAATGACCTAGAAGTAATGCGTATAAATGGATTGGGGAGTTTGGGGGTAGGAACGATAAACCTGTCAGGATATAATGCGAGGATAATACGAGATTTTAATACGGGAACTGGATACGGAGTTTCGAGTGAAGGTCTGGCTTCTACAGACTCAAGCACTATTACAAATTTCAACTCCGTAATAGGTACAGGAGTAGATGCGAACCCTTCTACTATTCGACATTATTACGCACAACAGAGTTCGAACTGGCAAGGATTGGCTACTACAGTAATAGGCTTTGGCGTAAGCAGTAGTTTGACTGCTTCTACAAATACTTATGCGTTTAGATCAGATTTAACAGCAGGCTCAGGCCAATGGAATATTTTTATGATAGGAACTGCCCCAAATTACATGGCTGGAAGTCTTGGAATTGGTGCAAGTTCGTTATCTAATGTTAACCTTGGTGTAGCCAAAAACATAACAGGCGGGACAACGAGTATGGGTATTTGGTCAACTGGACAGATTCAATCAGATGTTACAGGAGCCGCCTATTATTATCGTTCTGGTTCTAATGTTCAAGATGCAACGTTTACTTTAACAGATTTGTATCATTATGGAGCGTTGCAGGCCAATTTTGTAACATCCGCGACCTTGACACGCCAAACTGGATTTTTTGTTGGAAATCTTACAGCAGCACAAACAAACATTGCAGTTCGAACCCAAGTTGCCTCAGCGGTAAATTCATGGAATATATATGCAGATGGGACTGCAAATAATCACTTTGCCGGGAAGATTGGGATTGGTACAACAACTTTGTCAAGTGCAAATATTATGATAACCTTGCCAATTACTGGATCTGGGACCTATTATGGAATACAAAATTCTGGTATTGTTCAACCAGATGTATCTACCTTAGCAGTATATTTTCGTACAAATGCTATTACTGCAGCTTCAACGTCTTCTTATACAATATCAAACCTAGTGCATTTCGGAGCATACAGGGGCACGTTAGGCTCAAATAGTAATGTTACCAATCAGGTTGGTTTTTTTGTAGATAGTTCATTGGTTGGAGCTGTAACTTCTAATATTGCTTACTACTCTGGTATAGGTGCAGGCATTACAAACTGGGGATTTTACAGTGCCGGCAGCGCCAACAATTACTTCAACGGAAACGTCTGGATTGGTACTACAACCGGAAGTTATAAACTAGATGTCAATGGAACTGCCAGATTTTCAGGAGCAACTCAATTTGATGCAATTCCCTCCTGTGCAGCTGTTGCTACCTCAGGAAGCCATTTGGTAAACTTAACAACATTGCTCCAATATGCTTCCGGTATCCGTTACGACCAGAATAAGGTAAAAACCGTTGCCATGTCTAATATCTCCCTAAGTGGGCATCAGACCATTGCGGGTGTGACAACCTCTGGAAGTGACCGCGTTTTGGTGATGGGACAAACAGACCAGACCAAAAATGGCATATATCTATCAAGTAGTTCAACCTGGGTTCGAGATTCCAACTTCAACGTCGATAGCGAAATGCGTGGTGCTATTCATACCGTTGAATTAGGTACTTATGCTGGTTATAAGTTTGTAAATACAAATAACTCGGCAATGACAGTGGATGGTGCTGGTGCTTCTAATATCACTTATACCGAATTCTCTAACCTTGTTGAAACTGACCCGGTCTTTACCGCTCATGCAGCCTTTGGTGTTACCTCCGGAAGAATAGCTAACTGGGATAATGCCTACACCCTCATTTCAGGATTCACCACAACTAATAATCTGAATGAAGGTACAAACAACCTCTATTTTACCACAACACGCGTATTAGCAACCGCACTTACTGGCTATTCTGTAGGTACAAATGCAGCTCTGGCAGCAACGGATAGCATTCTGCAAGGATTTCAGAAAGTGCAAGGACAACTCAACAATCGGCTGGCTCTGGGTGGAAATTCCGTTAGTAGCGCTATCACAGTAGGTACCAACGACAACTTTGATTTTTCACTCGAAAGAAATAATACTACGCATTTATCTTTACAAAGTGGGGTCTCGAAGTTTTTCTTTGACATTGATGTAGTGGGCAAGGTAAAACTGAATGGAAATACCGGTTCTGACCACCAGTTCATCAAATTCAACGGAACAGTCAATGAATGGGCTACTTTAAATACAGGGGAGTTATCAGACAAAAACGACATTGCTCTATTCAAAGATTATGGAGGTGAAAGAGGCTTTCAGCTATATTCTGACAGCACTAATGCCTATGCCAATGCACTTGTATTCTCAAACCAGGATGCTGGTATCGCCCTGGCGTTACACGGTTTTTCTGTAGATTCTTCTGATACAATCAAAGAATTCGGACTTCAACTTGATACAGATGGTCTTCTTTATCATAAAAAACTAGATGGTTCTCGTAAACAGATTGCTACTGTTGATATGATTTCAGGAGGTGGTGGAAGTAACAGCTGGAGTGGTGGGGCAATAAGTGGTGATATATATGTTCCGTTTGGGAAAAGCATCTGGTGGGATTTTGAAAACACCGGAAGTTTTATCACTATGTATGAAGCCGGGCAATTGCCTATTTCAAGTGCAAAAACAATGTTGATTAATAGTAATAATCACCTAAGTCTCATTGCCTCGCAAACGTTGAAAATAGGCGCACAAAAAATATTATTCTACTCAACTAATTCCGCACCAGTAGAAGTTGACTTTAGCAATGCTAACTCTTTTTCTGATGGACACTACCTGAGATTTCAGAAGTCTACTTCTGGCGGCTTAACCAAATTAACAATAATATCTGCTTAATTATAACAATCGCGGCGGCGAACCGCCAAAAAATAAACAACAATGAAACTTGATTTTAATCAGCCAATCATCGGCTTAGACGGAACTGTAATCGAAGGCTCAAACATGGGCAAAATCCTGGCCGACCAGATGGCTATCAGCACCAAAGGCAATGCTCTGAAAAACTGGGAATGGGCCTTAAAACTCCATAAAGGAGAGATTATTGATCTTGATACCTCAGACCAGACTACAGTAAAAGAATTCATCGAAAAGCATGAATCTCTGCCCAATCTTACCAAAGCCCAGCTATTGCTGGTATTTATCGAAACCGAAAAGAAAACCAAGGCTTAAAAATGGCAACTTCAAAACCCGTATATCAAAATTATGTCTATCAGAATGGTAACCTGTTTTGTGCCTTGTACAATCGCAGGGTAGTAAATACCAGTGGTGTCGCTACGACTCAATGGTATTGGATGCCGAGCAACAAAAGTGGAGACATAATTGACTTCCGGGCAAATGCTTTGAATACCGGGGCAACATATAATTCAGAAGCCAGTGCGCTTCTGAATATACCCTCGGGTTATGGTACACTGGTGGTTGATAGATGGCAGAGCGACAAGTATATTTCAATTATGCCAGGGTTTCCTTTTGAAAATACTGCTTCGACACAAAAAGCCATGTCGGAATTTGTTGCGCTAGGTGCAAATAACATTTATGTACAGGTCGAATATTCTGATATATACAAATCCGCAGCTGCTCAGGCCAATCCACCCCTTAACGCCTGGGACAAGGTAGATTCGATGATTACAATTGCCAAATCATTTGGAGTGAAGGTAAGTTTGATTATCAACCTGGACATGGATGACGATTGGGTTGGCAGTTTCTGGGGATTGGCTGACAATGAAATGGATGAGTGGGGTAAGCCACTCAGAATCGGATATGGTGGCGGACACCCATCATTAGCCAATACCTCTGCAATGGCTACTATCAAGGATTTTTTCACCCAGTTTGTCACAAGGTATGCTGATAGCAGTTTTTTAGGAAATCAGTTCCTGCAGATCATTCCTACGCTCACCGTTCATAAAGAGTTTGGTTATAATTTCACGAATCAATACTATCCTGTTGGCTCCAGCGATCCGGTCAAAGAATATTTTGCGCTGAGCGGTTATTCAAGTGCAACTATATCGGGTTTCAGAACCTGGCTGAACTCACCGTCCAATCCTGATAAATATAATGATAAAGACGCTATGAATGCCGCATGGGGAACAACTTTTGGTAGCTTTTCGGTTGTGACTCCTCCAACCACTGGTAAAGGAGTGCAACAAGCAACATTGGATGACTATGCAATCATGTTCTCAACCAATAGAGGGAAAGACTGGTATAAGTACCTCTCAAGCCTGATGTACAACTTTGCCAATGATCTGAGGAATATTGTCGCCAACATAAACGCTGCAAAGAATACAAATATCAAATTTGTGCTCAAATTTGGAGGTAATTCGCCTAATGATAGTCAATGCCTTTTGAGGTTGACATGGGATGTAGTGAAATGGGGAGATTATTGCGATGGCCTGCAAACGGCTTTTGGAAAAGATAATAGAAACGGTGATGCTGCTATCACACTTGATTATATTCAGAATTATCCTAACAAAAAGCTAACCGAACTCAATCATGGAGATTTTGACAAAATCAATGATACTGTCATCCCTATTGATCAGGTAAAGACTAATATGATTGCCTCTGGAACAGCAGCTATACAGAATGGAGCCAGAGAAATTATATTTATTACTATGGAGAAGTTCAGTGACTATTACAAAATGACAAAAGAAATATTTGCTGAATTGAAACCTTTATTGGCTCAGAATAATGAAAATACCCGAACCGGAATAACGAAAAATACTTTTGTAACGCTCGGAGAATTATTGAGCACTTCAGGAAAAAAAGGAGTTGAGAGATGGACATCAGTTGGAGGCTCTTCTAATAGTAGAGCTAATATTGTACTCAATAATTCCTTAAACGCATCTACAAGCGATCTGCCTTATTCATTATCGCTCACTAATATTTCTACTTTTTATTTCAGGCAATTGGATATGAAAAATAGTGTATATGGTAGGCGATTAGATACTGACACTAGTCCTTATACAGATGTACAGGTTGACTATAATACAAACCGAGTAGGAATGATTGTCTCAACCCATGGTATCACCTATAAGGCAGGTGCTAAGACAAAAAGCACTATTACAATCAAAAGTAAAACTGTTAATCCGAATGTGGTGTGGTTGAAAATGGAACAGACGACTGGCGTTACAGATACGGAAAGTAACGGTGATTATAGAAACAATCATCCTGAGCTCAGATATATTCCGAATATCACTGAAGATTGTCGGTTCTGGTTTCCATTAGATGATTATGATATTATTATAGATGTGCAGGATGCCGGATGTCTTTTTAGTGTAATGAATCCGAATACTTTAGCGCCCAATAGGTTTGTATCAGAAAATAACGTTTCGGCAGGTTCGCAGTCAACAGTTACGGTTCTGAAATCAACTATGTTGACACAAACCAATCCGGATCATCGATTAATCAAGATTAATAATAACCGCAACAGTGATACTCCTTAGAGAGTATAGAAACAAGTTTTATCTATAAAACAGACATTTCCCCAAAACCCCTAAATCTGCCATAATCAACATTGGGTAATAAGCACAAGAAACAGGAACCGAAAAATAAAAATACCTGCTTCTGATACCGAATTATACATAAATTGGTAACGGCAGCGGAGGAATTTAGTGATTTAGCGAATTAGTGATTGAGTGATTATAGAACTCAAGTAATCAGCTGAAACAGTTACTATATTTTAATAATTATCAATTACTTATCATTCACAAGAGCAATAAATCAATTGATTAATCACTAATTCACTCAATTCTCCCCTCCCTTACATATTTATTAACTTTAAAAATTAACCCAATGCCAGACACAGATTTAGTCCGCAAAGATGCAAGTAATGCCTTTTTAGTATTCAGAAGAGGAGATGGAATTGACACCTATTACAAAATTAACAGTGTATCCGTTTTGGTTGATGTTGAAACCATCGGCCGGAATATCGAAGCTAACAGCGCAATCGACCTCGTTGGTTTTGCTCGTACTCAGCAAATCTCGCCCAATATCTTTGATTTTGTGCCACACCCTGAGAGCACTCCCTTACCAGACTTATTGCCACCGCCAGTTGAAACTGCGCCACAAGGCATGGTAAGGCTGAATATCGATGGCTATGCTGATGTTTCCGATATTTTTCTGGATAACGAAAGCTTAAAACAAAAAGATGAAAACAAACTTAATATTCAGCTGGCAACGCATAGCATCAGCCTTGGTGAAAACCTCGGCAATAAACGGAGTAGTGTTGATTATGAAATTATCGACCATGAGGGCAAAGTATGGGTGCGTGTAATACAGAAAGAAGTAACGATAGAAGGTCGATTGGGCGGTCGCTTCGGCAACAATCATCCAGATAAACAATACCTGGCAGGCCTGAACGAAGATTGCAATATCTACCTGCCACTCGATAGGGCTTATAAAATAAAAGCCACCAGCCAAGGCAATATGGACGTAGATTTCTGGATTCATCATCCCTGGAGTCTGGATGGACAGGAAAGAAGAATTTATCGGAGAGATTTAGGTGTAGGACAGTCAGACTCCTTTATCATTAATGCGAATGATTTAAGAAATATGCTTTCTTACCAGAGAGCAATCAAGATTAATATCAACGGAAAACTGTAAAAATATGGAACTATCAGAAAATGGGCTGAAAGAGCTGAAATCATCAGAGGCTTTCAGGGCAAGACCTTATCAGGACAGCGTGGGCGTCTGGACCATCGGCTATGGCAGCACTTATTATCTCGACGGCAAAAAAGTAGCTAAAACAGATAAACTCATAACCGAGCCAGAAGCTGCTCAGCTATTGCTTGATGTATTTAATACGAATTTTGCCAGACATATTCCTGCTCATCTCAATCAGAATCAGTATGATGCACTGGGTTCTTTTATATACAATGTAGGCACAAAGGGTTTCAACCTCTCGACGCTAAAGAAAAAGGTACTGGCTGATCCGAATGACCCAACAATCAAAGCAGAGTTCCTGAAATGGAACAAAGGAACTATAGATGGGAAAAAAGTAGTAATTGCCGGCCTCACCAACCGACGAAAAAGAGAAGCTAAACTCTATTTTACTGCACCCGAACAAGCCTGAGTTGAGTTTCAGCAATGACCAGTTCTGATAAGTTTCTGGCCTCATAAGCCAGGTTTTTAGGTTAAACTACTATCCACACAACTTAAACTCATGTAAACATTCAACACGCTTGCCTCACTCCGGCATTTGCTGTGAGAATCTTTTTACTCCTTATCGGCTCTATTAGGTCGCCATGCTCCAATATAAGAACGCCTGTTTTACTGACGAAATTTACGAGGTAATTGATTTAAAAGGCCCTATCTCTACTATGCGCACCATTAACGATGGTTTTATCAGAGATTGGGCCATTCATTAAATCTTTTCACACACCAAAACTACCTTTTGCTCAACAAAAACAAATCCACACAGAAACTAAAACACAATACAATATCCATGAAATCAACACTCGTAGCACTCAAAGACCAGCTCATGAACCATCCATATGTGGTTTCATTTCTGGCATTACTTTCGGCATTGCTCAAATTCATCCTGCAATCGTGGCAGGTAGATGGCGTGCTTTTTATTTTTCTGTTTGTAATGATAGCCATTGATACCTGGACGGGCTTCAAACTAGCCAAAACCCGCCAAAATTACGATTACAAAATCCTGAAAGACAAATTTCTGAAGAAAGTACTGGGTTACATTATCTTTCTGATAGCGCTCTGGATATTTACAATGATGCTCTTTCTGATGAATTTTAAAGACGGGCAGACCGTCATCCACAGTTATTATCTCAACGTACCCATGATGACCACCATCCTCTTTTTTGCCGGCATCGAATTTCTTTCTATCAAAGAAAACATAACCCAGACATTCGGCATCCGGACACCCGCCTCGGTTGTTGAAAAAGTAGAAAGTTTTATAGGCAGTGGTGGCAAAAATCCGGAAACATTAACCGAACAAAAGAATGCTGAATAAATTGAAACTAATCCTGGCAGGGATAGGCATCATAGGTGTAGTAACAGCCACACTCTGGGTCCAGCATAGCCTTAAAAAAATAAAAGAGGGCGACCAGTTTGAAAAACAGAACAAAGCCCTGCAAGCCACAAACAAGGTATTGACCGACTCGCTCCTGTTACACAAAGAATGGCTCGCCAAAAGCCTGATAGATACCCGCAATGCCACCGAGCTTTATACGCTCACCCGGGGCATGACGGCCTCGTTTCAGTCGGTAATCAAAGTGATGCGTGATAGTGTCATCAGCATCAATCAAGACCGTGTTGCCTTAGAAGCCCGCGTATTGGAATTGGAAAAAGACCTGACAAAGGCACGCAAAAAACGAAAGTTATTATAGATTTTACTTTTTGGGTTTTCAGAAAAAGCCACTTCCTTTGGAGGTGGTGTTTTTTTAGCCAAAGATTCTATTATTAAATTATTCATTCAGGAACCTGACAGATGATTGCGCTTATCCCGCCGGACAGGTCCGAAATAGTAGCCAAACAGAAATGAGTAAGCATAATATTGGTTATCTATATAGGGCTTCGAAGAAGGTTCATATATCCTATTTAATCGCATAACTAATTCCTGATAATCAGGATGCTCTAGCATATAATGATGTCGTATAAAATATTTCGATTGCCTGATACGCTCACACTCTTCTATCAATTCTTTTTTGAATTTCTCTTTATCCTTTTCAAGATGCTCAACGAAATTCAGTGCACACAAAAATTTCGGCTCCGAATATCGTTTATCACAATCAATAATAAATTTTCTTCCTTGTCTGAACAAATCTCCTAACATGACATACAATGTAGCCTTCAAGGCTTTCACAGATTTTTTGAATCGATAACTCGAATCAAATACCTGAGAAGGATCAAGTTCGGTTTGCTTATAGACTTCCGATTTGCTATTGAACAAATAAGTATGTCTATCAAAAAAACCTCCGACGTACTTATCAATTTTTTGGTCTAATCTTGATTGTAGCTCGCAAGAGATCACACCTTTAGTAAAATAAACGCAAATAACCATCAGATCTATCGCTCCGGGAAAAGGTGATTCCCGTTTGAAATAATAATAGCGACCATTTGACTTTACAAATACATATCCCGCTATATTCAGAGATAGAGTAGCTTTAATAGTTTCTGCCAACTGGCCTTTACTTAGTGCTGATTGAGTAGTAGTATTCATTTCATTATAAAGATTTTACACAAAATAATTTAATCACTATGCAGCCTACTTGCGTAGTACTAAGATTATTTGTAAAATCTATAAATTAAACGTCCATAGAATTTCAGAGCACATTTCGTAGTGGCAAAAAACAAAAAAATCCACCCCATCAGGAGTGGATTTCATCATCTATACATTTCGTTTTTAACTAATCGCGCGTTTAATAATTGAGCATTTCTCGAAAAGCTCCAGTTGCTCGAAGGCTCTCAGAAGCGCATCGGCATTTTTTCTGTTCATGGTTTTTAATTTGTGGATATTCGTCGTCAGTTCATCTTCCGGCAGATTATTCCACCATTCAATGCATCTCTCCCAACGTTTATTCGACATCGGTATCTCAACCGGAGGCAGGTAAAACCCATCTACTGAAGCCGTTTTAATAGCTATCAGTGTGCAGGTAAACAGAAAAATCAGAATCACAATTTGCAGAACTGCTTCAAAGTATATTCCTTTAAACATAAAATAAGAAGCAGCAGCACAACAGGCGCAAAGCAGATACGTATATAATATAGTATCTGAAGCTCTTTCGGTTATATAGTCTGTCTTCATGTGTGGAAATATTTACGTATCGTGAATACTAAAAAATTATACCACTTCATCTTTTTGGGTATTTAACTGGTTAGGTTATGATATTTATTTTGTGATTGAGTGAATGTGTGATTGAGTGATTAATTTATCTGACTTTTGATAATTACTCAATCGCTCATTCACTCAATCACTCAACTCTTACTTCCCAATCACCTGCTTGCGATGCGATAGACCCCAGAAATGAAGTTCTTGTAACACCCTTTCCAGCGATAATCCATGCTCGGTGATAGAGTACTCAACCGTTGGCGGAAATGTATCATATACTTCCCGCTTGATGAGGTCGTTGGCTTCCAGATTCTTCAATTCTCTCGAAAGAGTCTTGTCTGTTATCCCGATTACCTCTTTAGTTAGCTGTTTAAAGCGTTTCGGCCCTGTCGATAAAGTAAACAATATCAACAGTTTCCATTTCCCCTCGAGTGCTTCCAGTGCATCTTTAATTGAAAGCATACTCTTAGGACACGTACCATTTTTAAGCATTTCTCGTGTTTTTTGTGATACTATCATTTCTGACAGTGCTATCCATCAGGATAGTACTATCATATGGATAGTAAATATCTGTAATCTTGCACAAAAAAACAAGCAATATTGTATTTTATGAAACAGCACCAGAAACCCTCAAAAATCCTGAACATAATCACCTGGATTTGTCAGATTCTCTTAGCACTCACTTTCGTATGGGCAGCAGGCATGAAACTATTCCAGCCCATCAATCAGCTAGCCGAAATGTGGCCCTGGACAGGCGATAACCCGACACTCACCAGGGTAACAGGCATCTTTGATTTACTCGCTGGCCTGGGCTTGATTTTACCCGCAGCACTCCGCATAAAACCCGTGCTTACTACCTATGCTGCTTACGGAACCATCGTATTAATGGTAGCAGCCAGTATCTTTCATATTTCAAGAGGAGAAGCCCCGCAGATAGGCTTTAATCTATTTGTATTAGTATTAGCTATATTTATTGCGTGGGCAAGAGGCCAAAGGCAAGTATAAAGCAATGAGGCATCAATGCCTCAACCTCTGTCAAACGAGTTCAGCAATTGTAAAATCGCTTGTGGTTCTACCAGCAAATCCATCGTTTCGGTATGGATAATGTTCTGGTTAGAGAGCGACAACAAAGTGCGGTTGAGGCTACGGGTAGAGATACCCAGATAATCAGCCAGATCAACCTTTCTGAGTTTGAGCGGCTGATTGGAAAACAAATAAACCAGTTTCAATATAGAATATTCGAGCGGATAATTTTGCTGATAGGATGCCCGGCTGGCCGTTTGAATCAGGCGGGTAGCCAGGGCTTTCAACACCAGTTCGTTGAAATCCCAGTATTTTTTCAGCATTTCCATAAAATATCCGCTAGGTATTCTATACATCTTTACTTCCGTAATACTCACCACATTCGATAGGCTTGTGGTCTTTTTCAATACCTCCAATTCGCCTATAATCTCTCCTTCACCCAGAAACTCCAGTATAAAATCCTTCCCGTTGTTTTCGGTAATATAGCATTTAACCACCCCGCTCTTCAACACGTATACATAGAATATCCTTTCATCTTGCAGAATAATGGTCTCATTCGGCGCATAGGCTTTTTCAATAATCACCTGCTCTGTCTGAGCCAGTTCCGAAATCAGTTTCAGTAAATCGCTATTGTATCGTATCATTTTCTTTGTGTCGGGACAAATGTCCTTTTAATACTTTCCAAATACCAAGACCTTTGTATCATTCAAGGGCAAAGATAAAAAAAAGAGGCTTTTTTGATAGAATCCACCACAGCCTTTGATGAAGGTATACAGGAACCCTTCCGACACCAGTTCCTGATTTTTAAAGATTAAAGAATGTATGATGTTTAAAATGTTTTTTTCTATTGCGGGGTATATGATGCTCCCACTGTTCAGCGTAAAAAAGACCGATTATGCCCAATTACCCAAAGTAGAGCTGCACCTCCACCTCGATTGTTCGCTGAGCTATGAGGTAGTGCACCAGATTGCTCCCCACATAAGCTATGCCGAATATAAAGAGTCGTTTATTGCACCGGCCAAATGCCATAATCTGGCCGACTACATCAAGCGCGCCATGAAAAGCCTCGAACTGATGCAAACCAAAGAACAACTCCGTCTGGTAACGCTCGACCTGATGCAACGCCTGAAAAAAGACAACGTAATCTATGCCGAAATACGCTTTGCCCCATTGCTACACATCGAAAAAGGCTTAAGCCCCGAAGAGGTAGTGAGCGCCGTGAATGATGCCGTAAAAGAAGGCACAGCCCAGACGGGTGTCGAGGCGGGTATCATCTTGTGCACACTCAGACATTATACAGCGCAGCAAAGTATGCAGACCGTAAAACTGGTAGAGCAATTCAAAGGAACCCACGTAGTTGGCTTTGATATAGCTGCCGACGAAGCTGGTTATCCCATCGATAACCATGTGGCGGCCTTTGTATATGCCAAAGAAAATCAACTCAACGTAACCGCACATGCCGGAGAGGCCAGAGGCGCTGAGAGTGTATGGGAAACACTGAAACACCTGCATCCGTCACGCATTGGTCATGGCGTAAGAAGCGTGGAAGACCCTGACTTGCTGGCTTTCCTGAAAAAGGAAGACATTCATCTCGAAATATGCCCCACCAGCAATGTACAAACCAACGTGATTGCAGATATATCGCAGCACCCGGCCGATAAAATTTATAAAAGCGGCGTTTCGATGAGCATCAACACCGATGCCAGAGCCATATCAAATGTCACATTACAAGACGAATACGAGACCCTTGAACGCCTCTTCGGCTGGAAGAAAGCAGAGTTTCTCCGCTGCAATCTCGAAGCCGTAAAACACGCCTTTATATCAGAAGATAAAAAAGCCAAATTGCGGAAAAAATTGCTGGCGGCGTATAGTGAATAGTCTCAAAATACACCAACGTCCTCCCCACCGTCCAGATAAGCGAAGTAGTGCGTTAACAAGCACTGTGTCACCCCTATACTCGCACTAGAAAGGGGGTGGCACGGTTAGCAGGGGAAAGATGGTCAAACTCCAAAATAGCTCTACGCCCCAAGCCTACTTATCCTTCACAATAAGCCCCTTGATGGCATTTACCACCCCTACCCACATAGCATCCCTCTCTATTTCAGTATATTCTCTAGGTGCAACTCTTCCATTTGTATAATCTTCTAGCAAGCTAATGGCCATTCCTTTATTATGAGCATTAAGAGTTCCAAATGTCAAATTAGTACCTTTGATAGGTGTATTCATCCACTCGCAAGGTTTAATGATAACAGGAATTATTCTTTTACCTTGTTTAATAGCCCTAGGTATTTCATCCTCATAAATATAATCCACATTCAAAAATCCCCTACTAATCAAACAAACAAAATAATCACATTCATCAATTTTTTGTTTCAATATATCATCCCATTGAACGCCTAACTCTATTTGCCTATCATCAAAAATTTCGGCTAATCCTTGTCTTTTTAAAGTTACCATATGTTGTTTAAACTCCTCCTTATACACGTCATCAAATTTAGAATAGGAGACAAATATTTTCTTCATAGGCTTTAAATCCGATAATTCTTTACTTTCAACATTTTCTAAAAGTTCCTTTACATTTACCTCATGATATGGTGGATTGCCACATTCAATTGTCTTCTTATTTAGACTATCTCTTTCTATTAAATTTCCATAATCATAAAAAGTCAGTTTTTTGCTGTTTTTACAGGCTTCACAAATACAAGGCACATATTTTCTAGGTTTGCTACGTTCTGAAAAATAATATTTGCTGTTAATCTCATCAATTTCATCTGTAATGAGGTTAATCAGATAGGATGGTTTATACCCTTTAGCATAAATTTCAATTCGGTTTTTATTTGGCCTTGATAACCATACATTTCTTCCTTTATCTTCAAAAATTACGCCTTCTCTCCAAAGAAACTTACTTTCCTTATCAATGAGTCGATTTAATCTAACAATTAATCGGCTAATAATTCCTTTCGGCATAAAATCATACTCGTAATACAGGCAGACACTTTTTTCTTTATCCCATTCAAAACCCTTGGGTAAGTCTTTAGATAAAAGACTTGGAACTAAATATTGTTCCATCGATTCACTTGTTTTATAACATAATTCAAATTTAAGCATCAAAGCCAATAACTCATCTTGTACATCATTAAATTCTGGTCTTTCCCAAACACTTAATAATTCATCTTTAGTAAATAGTCCATTATTATGCTCACGTGTATGATCGAGCACTTTATAGATAGCATCCAAAGCCCATTGCGGATTGAGAAAAATCATTTTATTAAGTAGGGCATCGTCTCTAAAACGTAGAATAATACCTAAATCATGCAGATAATCACTTAGGAAATCCTGCTTCTCATATTCATTTAAATCTTTACTAATACATATATTTCTGAACTCCTGTAAAGAAATATAATTTTCCTCTCTCTGATGAATAACTTCCCTAATTCTAGCCCATAGTCTAGGTAGTGTTTCACCTCTTACAAACTGAGGTAACCCGCGCATATACTTTTCTATTTCGGCAATAAAATCAGCAGTATTCTGTCTTTCATTCAATAAATCAACGACGGCTAAATCACCTTTAATATTAGGATATTTCAACTGAAAGTTACGAAAAGCCATATTTGCTTGAATATTACCATGTTTGTTGAACAAAATAAGCATAGGGCTATTTTTCGCTAACAATTCCTGAGCAGGAATCCAGAAATCCGTCAAATCGTTTTCATCCGTGTCATTTCTCCCATCAGACACTAGTACATACAGACTTCTTTGTGTAAAAAATAATTGATGGAGTGGATGGTAAATTTTTTGTCCACCTAAGTCCCATATATTTACCTTAAAATGAGGTTTATTTGCTTTGGCTTCAAAAGACCAAGGACTTATCTCAATTCCAATTGTTGTTTCTGTTATTTTATCAGGTAACTTTGCGTCTAAATTTTTAAGTTTAGTAGCCAAAGAGGTCTTACCAGAACCAGCATCACCAATAATCATGAGTTTGGCTTCATAAACCATTTCTTCACCTTGTTGTTCTAAAGCTTCAAACCAGTTAATAACTGCTTCTTTTCCTTGTTTGATAATTTCTAAAGGAGGACTGGTAATTGGGTTTTTGTATAAGTGAATTTCACCAATTCCATGCTCATTTAAATTTACTTCTAATCCTTTTTTAATTAGAGGGAATAAGGGCTTAATATCCTGAATTCGATTTTGGTTAAGGTACAAGGTTCTCAACTCTGTGAGATTTTGTAAAAAATTAATATCTTGAATTTGATTATTACTAAGGTCTAAAAACTGTAATTGAGATAGTTTTTCTAGAAATCGAATACCCTGAATTTGATTAGTACCAAGGTTTAAAAACTCCAACTTGGTCAACTTTTCTAAAAAATTATAATCCTGAATTTGATTAGAACTAAGGTTTAAAAACTGTAATTGGGACAGTTTTTCCAAGCAACTATAATCTTGAATTTGATTAGAACTAAGATCTAAAAACTCCAATTGGTTCATTTTTTCTAAAAATCGAATATCCCTAATTTGATTGAAACCAATATATAAAGACTGTAATTGGCTCAAGTTCTCTAAAAAACTAATATCTTGAATTTGATTTCTGCTAAGAGTTAAAGACCTCAATTGGTGCAGGTTTGCTAAAAATTTAATATCTTGAATTTGATTGGAACCAAGGTTCAACTCTTTCAGCCATGTATGGTTTTCTATTTCTCTAAGCATATCAACTCTAAGCCGCTCAAAATTCAAGTACAAAACAGGATTCTGAGTTCTTTTATTTTCTCTAATTAACTCTAAGGCTGATTCAGACATAACAAAACAGTTTTAAGTATATAGCAATTCCCCAAAAATAAAAACTTCCCTCATTATTCGGAATAGTTTGAAAATAAATATTCATCCTCCTCAAACCAACCGATAATTCGGACTATTCTCCGGAAAAATCACTACATTAAACAACTTCAATAACCTGCTCGCTGCTGCCTCTGAATACGTTTTTACCAGATCATCATAGCTCGTGGCATTCGTAATCAGATGCACCCGCCGTGGATTCTTATAGAGCCTGAAAATATACTCTTCTATAAAATTGATATGGGTCGAGGCAAAAGACGCGCCTTTGGCTATCACGCTCCGTTCTTCCCGTCCCACTTCGTCGATACATATTTCGTACGACTCATGCCCGAACTTATTGCGCTTATCGGTGATATGAAAATAATTAAAAGCCATGTCGCCCGCTTCCTTATAGGCCTGCACCATATCCTGCGCCTCAATAATTCTGAACGACGCAAACGGATTATTCTGAAACGCCCGCATCATCGAAGTTTTCCGGCAACCCACCGGCCCCATCAGCAGAAAACCCTTGCGGGTATCAAGCCCTAAAGAACTGTTTTCAATGGTATTCTCAGAAAGGCGCTCCCCAGAAGCGCCACCTTTATGCGCGCCAGGATAGCTGTTATATTCACGGCTGCTGTGTCCATAAAAATAGTCCAGCAACCGGCTGAATTCTGTGGAGCAAAACTGGTCGATGGCAAACCCGGCGCGGGTATCTTCCTGCATCACAATCGACCGCCATTTGGCAATAATCGTCGTCTTGAAGTCCTCAAAGCTCAATTGCAGGGGTTTTAGCGCCTCCATTCGCTCTCTTTGTTCTTCCTCATAGCGGCGGCGCTCCTCCGCTTTTTTCTGCTCATCAATCGTGCAGGCTACCTGATAATAGAAGTTTCCGGCAAAATCCTGCGCCAGGGTCGCAAAGAGTTTATCCAAAAAGGTTCCCACCATAATACCCTGTGTTTTAGCTTCCGCCACAAGTATTCTTTTAAGCTCAGGCAACACCGCCTCAGCCACTTTTTTCTTCTTTTCCGAAAATATTTTTGCGTACGGGGTCTCCGCCAATAATTCGGGGTTTTTCGAGGAATGGTTTCGCCGATGCGGCGGAAGCTGAGGAAGCTCTGTTTCCTGATTTTGCATGCGTTTGAATGATTTCGTTATTCCATCTTTTCTGATTCAGATACGTTTCCAGATTTGCCCGGTATTTCTTATCGGGTGTCGACAGCACATACTTCGGAATATGCTCCCACGCCAGGTGTCTCTCTTTATCGCTCAGCAATCGCCACTTTTTCCCACATCGCTGCCTGTCGCCCAATTTTTTGTCATATAAGTTCCACACTTCCTCGAAATCAATACTACTACCCGACGCTTTCACCATTTTCGATTGTGGCGGTGACGCATTTTTCAATTCTTCAACTAATGCTTCATCAAACCCCACTTCCACAACAGCCACAGAAACGTCAGTTTCGGCCGCATTCACTTTTTCCTGATTTAATAATTCAGTAGTTTCTTCATTCTCTTGTTTATTTATAGTCACAGTGCCCTCCTGTGTGCTCTGCTCTTGCTCTATGGGGTGCTTTATCAATGCTTTGTCCAGTGCTCTATTGGGTGCCCTATCGAAATTCGATAGGGCAATTATGGTTGACGAATACTGATTCTTGCTCTCCTGAATCACCTCAATAAAGCCCCACTCCACCAGATTATTAAATACTTTCTTATAGCTCGTAATGCTATGAATACCCAATGCCTCCATCGCCTCTGACGACGGCAAACCAAATTTTTCTTTTTGTCCCAGCCGGTTCCACTTTTCTATCACCCACATAAACAGCGCGGTATGTGTAGGCGTATTGAGGTCGGGGTTTTCAAAAGCCCAGTCAAACCAGCGCCTTGAGAGAATATAACCATTCATGTGTTGAATTGAGAATTTTTAAATGGCGAATTAGTGAATGGTGAATTAGCGAATGAAGAATGAGTAGTTTGTTAGTTAAATAATACCAAGCCATGAATAAGCCTTCAATGGGTTCTAAAGTGTGGCATCCTCCAATTCACCATTCGCTAATTCACCATTCGTCCCCCCTAATACTTGTTAATCTTAAAAATACTCTCCCCGCCCACCCTTAATTCCTCATATACTGCCTTATTACACACACTCGTAAAATCAGTCTTTCGTTTGATGATGATGGTATAGTTTGACCCATGCGCTTCAAACCTCACGAATGTTCCGAAGAACTCCTTGTTCTGATTCGAGGCGTTTTTCAAAGTAGTGATGATATTCACCAGTTGCCCCTCTTTCAGCGATTTGGCAATTTTATAGTTCGACATCAGCATATTGATTAATCACAGTAATGGATTGAATATTAGCCAGCGGAAAAGTCATCGTGATTTTTCGGAAATCACGCTCCTGAAGAATCTCGATCCAGAGCGGATGCTTGTCAGATTCCGAAAACCGGTGTTGCAGAAAGTGCCCCCGTTCGGGCAGTGGTTGAGTGCCATGCACCACAATTGGTTTTGAGTGAATAATCACCTCGTCGCCTGGGGTTAAGGCGTTAATTTTTTCTTCTGTTGATTCCATTTGTTATTTATATAGGATATTTTGTTTATAAAATTTCTCCCGCGCACAGCATTCGCGGTAATCACAATTAAAAAAATGATTTGCTTCCGTAGAGACGATCGGTTCGCCGCGCGATTGCGATTCGTCTCCAAGAGACTTGCAATCAAATAAATGTATTCAGGGCAAAGCCTTAAATAAAGACATCGAAACCACACATAGAAGGAGCAAATACCCTCTATCAGTCTCACCCCAAACAAACCCCAGAAACAATAATAAAAAGCAGTAGAATAAGCCCGAAGAGCCATAAGTCGCGGAAAGAACCCTTATCAAAACCTTCGGAATAATGCTCTTTTGCGGGCATGGCATCAGGCTTGCCGAAATGCACTGCCAGCACCAGAATTAGCGCCAGCAGACATTGCAGCAATACCATCACCAACAGCAATTGTTCGTCAGGTACTTGCATGGATTTAGTTTTTGTTGTGTGGATTCAATCTCGTCAGATGCTGTGGCCCAATAGCAGAAACAGCTATCAGTCTATGTGGCTATACTCATGCACTTACTGGCTTCAGCATCAATAAATAATTTAATCACTTTCAGGTTGGCACTCACTACCCGCTGCACTGTTGAGCGCTTGGCAAGGCCGCCCCTCATCACGAGGTAATACGAATACCGACTCACACCCGAGAAAACCACAGCCTTTTCTTTGCCACCTTTGCACTTCGCTAATTGTGTATGATACATCTCCCGAACACCGGCCGGTAGCGCAATCATATTAATTGAATGATAAGGTTTTGTGTTGTCCATTTTTTTTATTTGCTTTGTATTGCGATACATATTTTCAATTGAACTGTACAAATGTACGGTACTTTTGTACAAAATTCAACAAATTGTACAATTTTTTTGTACAATTTTTCAGCATCATTACTTATGAAAACCCAAAGTATTGACAATAAGGTCGTTAGCCTTATTGAATTCCAGAAAAATGAACGCCTGAAAACCGAAGAAGTAGCTATCGGATTAGGGATTTCGACCAGCCTGTTGTACAAACTGTATAAAGGCGAACGGAATCTAACAGACGAGCTTGTGGACAAAATTCAGGCATTTATGACCGAGCTTAGTCCACAAAAGCCGGGCAGGATTCAGCGGATAAAAAAGAATACCATTGAACTGAATAAGGCAGATGCCGCCGAGGCCACTGCAGATGCGAATGAAATTTTGGAGGAGTATATCAACACACACGGAAACCGTTTTACACGCGTAGACGGCGAAATAATCATAGAAGTGCCTTTGCTGAACCATGAAGCCTATGCGCGGTATCTCGACGAAATGACCGAAGCCCGCATTTATGAAAGTGACAGGCTGGTGACATTTGTGGTCGAGAAATTTGATCCGGCGTTTCACCTGGCCTTTAAAGTGTACGGAGATTCGATGAACGGCGGTAAGCTCACCGACACCCCCGACAAAGCCATTGTTCTGGGCCGCGAAGTAGACAAAAACCTCTGGATGGATGGCGGACTCAAAATAGACCGATACGGCTACGGCTGGGTCTTACTTACCGAGCGCAACATCCTGTTTAAAGACATCGTAGCCATCGACAAATCAAAGGGCATCATCACCTGCCATTCCCGCAACCCCAGCCCCGAATACGCCGATTTCGATTTATCATTGAGAGAAGTAACCCGTATTTTCAGGGTTTTGAAGAGGATATTTTAACGGCCTCCGTGTCACACGTATACTCGTCCATAAAAGCGTGTGGCACGGATAAACTCAGCGGTCTTAAATTAACTCCAGGGCTATACTCGTCTGAAAAAAAGTAGGCCACCGCGTGCGACTCAGCTAAACTCCACAGCATTAAATTAACCTTTAATGTTATTTTTTTTATTCTACGGCACCCTTACCTATCAAATAAAATCCCTATTTTTGAAAGATCTAATCTTATCAAACCTACCTACCTTGCTATGTCTGAATTAGCTGTACGATTAATTGAAGAAAATAAAAAAACGAAAAACCCCTTTCTGGATTTGGGGAACTGCAATCTTAAAAATACTTTACCTCCGCAATTATGGGACTGCCAATGGTTAGAAAACTTAAATCTGGGGGTTCAGTATCATGATAGTAGCACAGGAACACGGCTCACAACCAAAAACATAAACTCACCGAATAGATTTAATGGAGACGAATTAAAAGATTTAATAAAGCTACCGAAATTGACATCCCTCCATTTTAGTGATTGCCAGATTGAGGATTGTAGTTTTTTAGAAAAACTTATTGACAAAGAACATTTTACTCATCTGGATCTAAGCAATAATTTAATTCGGGAGATGACTCTTTCGTTAAGACCCAGTTATTTAACGTTTTTAGACCTGAGCTATAATCAGATTCAGAAGCTTTATTTTTTAGAAAAAGCCCCTCTGTTAACTAATCTGAATCTGAGTGCTAATAAAATTCGCGATCTTGATTATATACAAAAGCCCAATCAGCTATCTAATCTAAATCTTAGCAAGAATTTAATTGAGAACATCGGGTATTTACAAAGACTGACTCAATTAGAACATTTAAATCTTTACAATAACCGGATTGATAATATTAGTTCTTTAAAAAAACTCAATCGATTAAAAACTTTAGACCTCAGTAATAACCAGATTCAGGAAATCAGCTCTTTAGAAAAACTCCCTCAATTAGAATCTTTAGATATTAGTCATAATGAGATTCAGTCGGCTAGCGCCTTGCATGGAATTGCCAGCCTTGTTAATTTAAGAATTAACAGCAACCCTTTTGTAGACAGATATAGTCTTAATCTGCCTTCTTTTGATAATCATCTGGAGATTGTTATGAATATCCTCAATCGGGAAAAAGAAAAGACTTATGCCGTAAAATTTCCTGTTAAAATAATTATTTTAGGCAATCATCGCAGTGGCAAATCCAGTCTTCTGCATTTTCTACTCGAGAATAATCTTGATTATGATGGGGATAGTACTCATATTCTGAATATTAAATCTTATAACGTAGAAGAGGGTATTCCCGGAGCATTGTTTTTCGATTTCGGAGGCCAGGATTATTACCATGGCATTTATAAAGTCTTCCTGAGCAAGGGTTCTATCTATCTTCTATTATGGAACAAACAAACCAATGCGAATGAGCGCAAGGCGGATAGTGATAAGATTCCCATTCAAAACTTTAACCTAAACTATTGGCTAGCTCAGAAAAACTATCATTTAATAAATCTAAACAAACCTCAGCAAAAAGCTTCGGAAGAGCCCTTAGCGACAGATAAACTTCCGAAAGATGTAGATACAGAGACAAAAGCCCCTAAACCAAAAGTTTCGGAAGAACACGTATCAATTGATAAAGTGTTGAAGGGTTCGGGCGAGCCCGTTTTTATCATCCAGTCTCATGCAGAAAAAGGAGAAAATGCGGACTTTCAGGCTATCCCAGTCGATAAATCGGTTGACAATCTGTTTTATGCTTCACTTCGCAAGGGCGATTATTATGAAACAGCCCAGAAAGATTTTTTTCTCAATAAAAATAAGAACATATTAGACCATCTGAAATTGTGTCTAGACGAACTCATTGAACTGATACGAAAAGAGAGAGAACGGAATGAGCCTCAATGGTATATCGATTTTTATAAATATATCTTATCAAAACAAGGTGAAGAAAGCACTACCATTGATGAATTATTGAAAATATATACTCCCAAAGAGAAGACTGAAGAAGATGAAAGGAGGGAGTCTTTAAGGACTGAGTTGAAGCAGTTTCATAGTCAGGGCTTAATTCTTTATTATGAAAAGATAGACAAAGTCTGGTTAAACCCAACCAGTCTGGTAAAGCATATTCACTCAAACATCTTAAAAAAAGAGTTGATTACTGAATTCAAAGGCAGGATTCCTAAAGAAAAATTCGATAAAGATAAAAAAACAAAAGACATATTATCGCTACTGGAAGAACAGAAAGTAATATTCGAACATGAAAAAAAGGAATATATCATCCCTAATTTCTTACCGCTTGTGAAAGACAATCAGGCGGAATACGATTTACTTACCTTTGGCTTAACCAACCCAAACTTTAAGCTGAAATTTAAGAATTTCTTGCCAATAGGTCTGATTAATCAGCTGATTTGCTTTTTTGGTAGCCAGCCTGACACCAAAAAATTCTGGAGAGACCAGTTTCTTTTTACTTTTGAGGGAACTTACAAAGTGCTCATTAATATTAATTTTGAACTATTAGAGATAAAAGTATTTATCTTATCTAAGGATAACGACGTTACCAAAGCCCAGACTGACCATTTTACCTACTATTTATTTTATGTAATTATGGCTATGTACAGGCACTTTAAGCCGGTAGCTTATAAAGAACTATTGCCTGATAAATCAGGAGTAATAAAAGTAGGCGAATGGCAAAGAAGCCAAGATGAATACCTAGAAATATTTAAAGAGGAGGGCACTACACCCGATGATTTATATATTTCGCTGGCGAATGATTATTGGGTAAAATTCACCGATCTGGCAAAGAAAAAACAATCTGAGCGGGTAGTGGTAGGATATTTTTCTGATGGACAGAAGCTAATAGAAAAAAACGATGTGCCTGTGAAACCTTTCGAGGTTTTTACCAACAAGCGTTTTGGCTCTATGAAGAAGCTGTTTATCTCTTATTCTAAATTTGATGAAGATTATAAAAATGAATTAATTGAACATCTGATAAACCTGAAAAGAGAAAATTTTGTAGAGGTCTTTGACGACCGCCAGTTAGAATTAGGTATTGAATGGGATAAAGTATTAAAGCAGAAGATAGACGAATGCGATTATTTTATCTGTTTAGTAAGTCGACACTTTCTGAATGTACATTATATATATGAAGAAGAAATCCCTAGAGCACTTAAAAGAGGCAAAAAGATTATACCAATCATCATCAAACCTTGTGACTGGATAAATACTCCCATTAATATCGCCAATAGTGCACATACTTCTGATAAAAAACTGGGTGACTTTAATGCTGACAAAGTTAAAATTATAGGGCTAAGGAGTAGTTATGTTAACTCAAAAGGTCAGGAAGAGCCTATGGATTTTTCGGAGACCGAAAGAGATCAGATGTGGCTGAATGTGATTAACCAAATCAAAACATTGATTAAGGCAGATAGCTGATATACCTGAGCAAAATCTGTCGCTTGCTCATATCTTTTCCCAATTGTGCCACGCGTTATTTCAGGCAAGTAGAGCCTATACTTCTCACGCGTGGCACAACCTCCCCCCACCCCCAACATCATCTTTCCATTAATTTACCAACCGGAACACCACCTCCAAACTCCTCCCACAAACCCTTAACCATCAATCACTTACAAGAAAACCCTTCCAATCGGTAACAAAAATTTATTTGTCGGCATTTAGTAGTAATGTTGCTTAATAATTTATTAATTTTATATCAAGATTACCTATTATCAATTCCACTCTTTCAATTCCTATTATATTATGAAAAAAATCCTCTACCTCTGCGTAGCACTTGCGCTTTGTACCACTGTTTATGCTCAGAATGTAACAATCAACCCCGGTGGCATTACACCCGCCCTGGCTTATCCACGCATAAGTTATGATGCCATTCTGGCCTTACCCAATCCACAAGAAGGAGATTTAGCTTTCGACACCACCAACAAATGCTTACGCGTCTACATTGACGGCAAATGGCTTTGCAGTTTTCAAGACCCCAAAGCCTATATTTCCAGCCTCTCGCTCCTCATTTCAGCCGGAGGAACCGGTTCTGACCTCGGGCAAGACATCGCCGTCGATAACAATGGCAATATCTATGTCACAGGCGGATATACCGGCACCACTAAATTCGATGCAACTACCAAAACATCTGCCGGATCGGTCGATATTTTCGTAGCCAAATTCAATAGCAGCGGAGCCCTGCAATGGATTCAATCGGCCGGAGGAGAAGGCGAAGACCTCGCCGAATCTGTCGCCGTAGACGCTAACGGTAATGTATATATTACAGGCTATTACCATGCTGATGCCACTTTCGGAGAAACCATTCTGAGCGGACAAGGCGGCAAAGAAGCCTTTGTAGCCAAGTACACCAGCGCTGGAGTCTTGGACTGGGTACGTGTAGGCACCGGAGAACAAGACGACGAAGGCACAGGCGTAGCTATAGATGGTAGCGGCAATGTGTACGTAACAGGCACCTACACTGATTACGCCGTATTCGGCAATCCCCCCTTCAACAAAACTGCCGCTGGCGAAAACGATATTTTCATAGTCAAATACAATACCGGCGGTGATATCCAATGGCTGGAATCGGCCGGAGGTGCCAATCAGGACAAAGGACAAGACATCGCACTCGATAATTCAGGCTATTTATACCTGACAGGCTATTATACCGCCACAGCCACCTTTGGAGGCACCAGCAAAACCGCAGTTGGACTTACCGACGTTTTTCTGGCCAAATACAATACCAGCGGTAGTTTTCAGTGGGTACAATCAGCCGGAGGAAGTGCCGATGATCACGGTCGGGGCGTGGCTGTCAATGGTACAAACGTATACATCACCGGCGATTATTACGGTACCGCCACCTTTGCCTCAACCAATATCAGCTCCGCAGGAGGCTACGACATTTTTTTAGCCCAATATAATACCAGTGGAGCCTTACAATGGGCACAATCAGCCGGAGGCTCTGGCTTTGATGGAGGTTTCAGTGTAGCCGCAAATGGCTCAAACGTCTACCTCACAGGCTATTTCACAGGATCGGCCACCTTCGGCACCACCCAACTGACCGGACAAGCAGAAACCATTTTCATAGCCAAATACAATACCAATGGCGTTTGTCAGGGAGCACAAGCAGCCGGAGGCCCTGCGCAAGACTTTGGCCTAGGCGTAGCTCTCGACACCACCGGAAAAGCCTATGCAACAGGCTACTACGCCGGCACAGCCACCTTCGGCAGCACCACCAAAACCTCCCAAGGTCTGGCAGACGTTTTTGTAGTAAGATTAGATTAATTATTCCTGTTGGCCTGCGTGGCACACTCGGGCCGCGTAGGCTATACTCGTCCGAAAAAGAGCGTGTCACGCATAAACCTAGAGAACTGAAAATAGACTAAACACCACGGCATCATGCGTGAAGCGCGTAAGCTTTACTATCAGCTGAAGACCCAACACTCAGAACAACTGAATGACATAATACATCAGCAAGCCCGCTATTACGCCCAGTCCATCGGCCAACCCATCATACCAGCTGAAAGTTCTTCTGTATTTTCCCGGCAATTTATCCTGCCATACTTCCAACAGAATACCATAGACGATACCTATCAAAAAAGTCTGCCAATAGTTTTTAAACACAAACTGCCAGCAGAACGCCCACGCAGCGAAAGCCACAAAATGCGCAACCTTATCCAGATACCCATTGACTTTAATCCCGCTGCTCACCATAGTCCTGCTAATCCCCCTGGTAGGCATAGAGAATAACAAAAATAGCAAGGTACTAATAAAAATCGCTGAATATTTACTAGAGAGCAACGTAACAAGCCCTTGTTTGATTTCCATAGTGTGTTGATAATAATACGCTCTAAGATAGTGTAAGTATTTTACTAAGGTACGAATTAATAGAATAAAACTACGCATTTAAGAGCACTTTCTTGTCTGAAATTGTCAGTGATTTAATGTATATAATTCAAAGTCGTTATACCCAATAAACGCTGTTATTCCGAATCGGGGAATAATCATTTAATGACCCTTCAATCATTCGCGATAGTAATACACTTAACAATGAATAAGCAGAGTAAGGGTAGATTTATCTCAGATTTAAAATAAAATCTCAACAATACCCAAACTATGTTTATATAGCTTTGAAGATTGTCAAAAAACAGGAACCGTTAAATAAGAACCCCTTTTGAGTATTGATAATTCCGTATATATTTAATGGTTTATTAGATGCCTTCTAAAACAGCAAAATTTCGCAAATAATTGCTCATTTATTGCCCAAGCCAAACGACCTATTTATGCTATTTAAAATTATATTGCCAATGATTTTTTCTCATATAAACAAGCCGATATTCAAAGGATTTTTATTGATTGGATTTTATCTACTTTTTGTGAATACTGGTATAGCACAAAGCGAAACAGATAATACAATCGAATTTAGTTTTTCTACAAGAAAGTTCAATAATAAACCGCTGACTTTCGACGAAGTTTTTTACATGAATCTTAAGGATATTCCAGAGAATATAAATTCAATAATTATTTCAATCAAACAGAAATCAGGAGGTAGTAAAACAACTACAACTTCTCCGGTCTTTGAAAGAAAATTAATCAGAGATATTCAATTTTCAGGCTCAACAGCTGTAGTGGCCGTTGATAAAGAATTAAAGCATAGTACTGCATATATTATTGATTTTAAGGGCGAAGGACAAACAACGCTTACCAAAGCAGAAAAAGACGCGCTAAAGAATATATTAACCGAGCAGGACATAATTGCTGATTTTGTTAACAAAGTAAGTAAAGACATCTTAGCGAGTTCAACACCCATGTTTGGCAACTTAAGTTTCGCTCAAACCGAGTTTAACAGGTCTACCGAAAGTATAGTAAAGAGCATTAATCCTAATTATCAATTAAAACCGATTGATGGTGTTCCTCAATTATTTGCACTGACCGACTTTGCCTCACAACTCTTTGAAATAAAAGATAAGATAGGTGCACTTAAGACTGATGCCAGCGTAACAGGTCATGCCAACAGTGCGAACATATTAAAAGAAATTAACAAATTCGAACAGCAACTTCAATCAATTGACTGGGGGACTGTTGTATCACCTACCAACACAGATTTTGCAGATTTGATTACAACAAAAAATAATATTTTCAGTGGATTTGGCGGTTCCCTGCCTGGGTCTGTAAGTGTAAAAAAGACTACTATTGAAACGATCCTAAACAATATACCTGGTTTGATAGATAAGTGGATTAACAAAACCGATGTTATTAATAATGTTATTGTATTACACATCAATAAAGCTTCAGCATTTGCCTTCACCTATAGTCAGGATTTTGTTGAAAATTCAAGAACACACATCAATCTGGATATAGGCCTGGCCTATGTCGGGTATATGGATAGATTTGTACCTTATAGTGGACTGAATATATATTTTCGGCCCGTTAAAAAAAGTATCCCTCCTAGAAACTATCTGAAAAAAGGATGGGAGTATGTGGGTGTAACAACTTCCTTACTTATAGGATTAACTGTCAATTCGATAGAAAAAGATAATGTCAGAAAAGGCTTAATAGGCAATCTGGGTATGCTATTAGGTGTAGGGTATCGTCCCATTAGTTTTCTGAAAATTAACGGTGGAGTTATGTGTTATTACCTCTATAACAATAACCCTTTGATTTCCAAAGACAGATACGACCCTACATTCAGACCCTTTGTTTCATTATCTTTCGATTTAGACGCAAAAGCCTTGTTCGGAGGAATCGGTGACTCACTTTTTAAATAAAATATACTATTATGGGACTTGACGTAAACACTTTGAGAGCACAGCCTTCAGTTCTTCCTAGTGGAAGAACCAAAGTTACTATGAGTTATTTTGGAATAATTGACAATCTGATTGATAACCCCGTTAAACTTACCCTATTTATTGACCCTTCGGTCAATGCTTTTTTTGTCAGAGGTCAGAGCAACGTTAAAAGCATTAGTAAACAAGAAACCTTTGGCACAACGCCACAAACTTTCCTTTGGAATGTAGAAATTGATTTTCCTATGCCAATGCCCGGTCCAATCGCTTGTAGCTTACGCCTGGAAGCAGTTGATAAAGCCGGCAATCGCTCAAGTACTAATTCATTTATTATTTTTAATTAAGGTATGAAATCCAAACCCAGATTTTTCAAGACACTATCAGTTATTCTTTTGATTTTTATCTCCGGACTTCTGGCCTGTAAAAATGAGGAAGACGACATATATGCACTCAATACTGAGGAAGGCATAAAGCTGGGTTCCATTATTTCATTAATAAATGCGACTTCTGGCACTATGGAAGCAGATGGGGTTACACCTCATACTTTCACTATCCAGATTAACAAAGAAGCGGCCGACGATGCCAAAGAAATACAGGTAAGTACAAGCTTAGGCGTTTTTGCCAACGGTAAAGATTCAGATACGGTATTAGCCAATTCTTCCGGATTGGCCACCTTTAGTTTGACAAGTATAAAGCCCGGCAAAGCAAAAATTACAGCTAAAATTAAAACTTTTAGCATCGAAAATATAGTAGAATTTATTCCGGCCTTACCAAATGACTTGGCAGCAACAGCCGATAGTTATGTAATAAAACCAACTCAATCTATTACTGTTACTACTTCTTTAACACGCAAGCCTTTTAAAGGCCAGGTCTCTGACCCTGTAGAAGTATTTTATAGGATTATTCCTGCAAGTAGCTCACCTCATTCTTTAGTCTATCCGTTAGTTAGCCGTACTGAGGATAAAAAGACCACCATTACAGTGGCCAATCCTTTTCTTCTTGAGGGAGATTTTATTTTAGAGGTAAAAACTTTTGATCCATCAGGAAAGCCAATAATAGCACCCGTTAACTTTAAGATAGAACCGTAAATGAGCTTTCATTGAAAAGCTTATTATATATGCCACGCCTTTATCTCACCCAGAAGGCGTGGCATAATTATTTATGCACCCATCCCAAAACCGCACACCCCGTCCCATTTTCGGACACTTTTCCAAAATCCAAAATCACATAAACACTTCACAATCAACCAATTACTAATTGGCACATTGATTGAAAGAGATATATTGTATTTGTTCCAAAAATGAACACATACAATAAGCCTCAACACATACAAAATTAGAAAAAGCTATGGATAAGGAAATCTCAATACAAGAGGTTCGGAAACAGAAAAGTAAAAACTGGATGATTGCCGTGGTGGCGCTTGCAGCCATTGCCCTCATTGTCTGGTGGGTGCGGCACTCGCTCTTGTCTTCTATCAGTAAATCAGAAATCAGAACGGCTGTGGCCGAAATGGGAGCCGTTGAAAACACCCTCACGGCTTCGGGAGAAGTACAGCCGGAGTTTGAGCAGGTCATTACCAGCCCTATTACCGCCGTTATTCAGCAAGTGCTACTCGATGCCGGAACCACCGTAAAAGCCGGAGAGAAGATTCTGGAACTAGACAAAGAAGCCACTCAACTGACTTTCGACAAAGAAAAAGATGAGGTCGAACTCAAGAAAAACAAAGTAGTCAAACTACGCCTTGATTTAGACAAGAGCTTCTACGACCTCAAAATCAACGACTCTATCAAGGCCATGAAAATCTCTAGCCTGAAAGCCGATGTAGAAAATGCCAAACGTCTGCAAAAGGCCGGAGGTGGTACCCGTGAAGCCATCGAAACAGCAGAAATGAACCTCCGCATTGCCGAGCTCGAGAAAAAACAACTCGAAAACGACCTCAAAATCAAGCAGCAAACCATGCGTGCTGACATTAAGGATTCGGAACTTTCGGCACAGATTCAGGAAAAACAGTTGATGGAATACCAGAGCAAACTACAAAAAGCCAATATAATCGCCAACCGTCCCGGAGTGCTGACGTATGTCAACAAAAACCTGGGTTCGAAGGTATCAGAGGGCGAAATTCTGGCACGCCTGGCCGATTTGGGCAGTTTCAAAATCATCGGCTCTATCTCTGATAATTATGCCACGCAGGTAAAAATCGGGATGCCTGTCATCATCCGCATCAACGATACCCAACTGCGCGGCAGCCTGACCAATATTCAGCCATCCGTACAAAACAATGTATTGAGTTTCGATGTGGCACTCAATAGCAAAAGCACCGACCTGCTTCGCCCCAAACTGAAAGTAGAGGTTTATCTGATTACAGCTGCTCAACAAAATGTAGTGCGTGTAGCCAATGGCCCGGCATTTAAGGGAGCATCTATGCAAGAGGTTTTTGTGCTGAGAAAAGACGGCAAAGCCGAAAAACGGACAGTTAAGGTGGGTTTAGCCAACTTCGATTACGTAGAAATCATCGAAGGTATCAAACCTGGCGAAACAGTCATTATCTCAGATTTAAGCGAATACAAAAACACCAAAGAATTAGAAATCAAGTAGACACCTATTCGCTAATTCACCATTCGCGATTACCCAATTATGAAACAGCTCATTTACATACTATTCTTATACCTCCTGACCCATACCTACACCTCGCAGGCACAAGGCATTACCCGCCTGACGCTGCCAGAAGTGGTGGAAATGGCCAAAGGACAGTCTATTGCAGCGCGGCAGGCATCCACCACCAAAGAAACCAAGTATTGGGAGTGGCGCACGTTTCAGTCGAACTATAAACCACAGTTGACTTTAAACGGAAATCTGCCGGCCTTTACCCGCTCGTTTGTGCAGGTGGTGCAGCCTGATGGCACCATTCAGTTCCAGCCTGTCCGCTATAACAATTCCTCACTCAACTTGTCTTTAAGTCAATCGGTGATGCAAACAGGTGGACAAATCTATGCCACCACCGAATTGCAACGATTCGATGATTTTGCCCGAAAAAACACCTTATATAACAGTACGCCCTTTGCCATAGGTTATTCACAACCCATTCTCCGGTTCAATTCCATGAAATGGGATAAGAGAATCGAGCCCCTGAAATACGACGAAAGCCGTCAGGTTTTTATCGAATCGCTGGAGAAAATAGCCGTAAAGTCAACCGAATATTTCTTCAATCTATTGCTGGCACAAGTGAATCTGCAAATTGCCGAAACCAATCTTGCCAACACAGAAACGATTGTAAAAATAGCCAATGAGAAATACGAAATCGGCAAAACCACCCGCAACGAAATCCTGCAATTGCAGCTCGAATCACTCAAAGCTCAAAAGGCCATTGGTACAGCCAAACGTGATTTAGAAATTGCCACCCTGAATCTAAAAGCCTATATAGGTTTACAGACAGATACCCGATTAGAACTGCAAGTCCCTGCCGAAACATCAGCCATCCCAATCTCTAACCAGATTGCCTTGGAACAGGCTTTTGAAAACCGCTCGGATGCCATTTCGTTCCGCCGCCTGATTCTGGAGGCCGACCGCGCGGTGTCTAAAGCCATCGGCGATAATGGTCTGAATATGACGCTCACGGCCACTCTTGGCTTCTCAAACACAGGTTTGCGGATACCAGAATTGTACCAGAAACCCCAGAGTCAGGAATCAGTACAATTGCAGTTAGACATCCCGATTCTTGATTGGGGACGCTCTAAATCAAGAACCAAAACAGCCGAAGCCCAGAAAAAACTGGCAGAGTATACGGTTGAGCAATTGAAACAGACGTTCAGGCAGGAAATTTACACGCAGGTAACACTTTTTGAAATGTTGAGGAATCAGCTAAGCCTGACCGCTCAGGCCGATAGTATTGCCTCCGAAAAATATCAGATAGCGCAAGACCGGTATGTATTAGGCAACCTGAGTATCACCGATTTAAGTATAGCCTTTCAGGAAAAAGACCAGGCCAAACGAGATTACATAAACGCCCTGAAAGACTATTGGTCAACACACTATCAATTAAGGTACCTGACGCTTTATGATTTTGAAAAGAATCGGAAGATATTGGGGGAAATGGCGAATTAGTGAATGGTGCATTAGCGAATAATAATTTGCCACAATATACACGATTGTGTACCACGTAATACAATGATCTATTATCTCATAATTCCCGTACTATTCACTAATTCACCATTCGCAATTCACAATTAAAGCATTAACTCATTAAATAAAATACAATTATGATCAAGTTAAAAAACATCGAAAAAGTTTATCGAACCAGTACCATCGAGACCCTCGCCCTCAATGAAATTAACCTTGAAGTAGGCAAAGGAGAATTTCTGTCTATTATGGGGCCATCGGGCTGTGGCAAAAGTACCCTGCTCAACATCATGGGTCTCTTAGATTTACCTTCCAAAGGAGAAATTACGGTAGACAACGAGACTATCAGCGGTTTTTCTGATAAAAAACTGGCGCATTTCCGCAACCAGAAACTAGGCTTTATTTTCCAGAGCTATCACCTGATTAATGATTTACCTGTGCTGGATAACGTAGAATTACCCCTGCTCTACCGTTCTTCATCAGCGAGTGAGCGCACCCAACTGGCAACAGAAGCCTTACAAAAAGTAGGCTTAAGCAACCGTATGAAACACTATCCAACCCAATTATCCGGTGGACAAAAACAACGCGTAGCCATTGCCCGTGCCATTGTTGGCAGACCTGAAATTATACTAGCCGATGAGCCTACCGGAAACCTCGACAGCGCCATGGGCAACGAAATCATGGATATCCTGATTGGTTTGAATAAGAATGACGGCACCACCATCGTAATGGTAACTCACGACGAAAACATGGCCAAGAAAACAAATAGATTGGTAAGACTATTTGATGGCACGCAGGTAATGTAAGAATTTAGTGATTGAGCGAATGAGTGATTGAGTGATTAATTATTGAACGATTGTGCGCCATTGTGCCTATTTGTGTACATCATGGCAAAAAATTCAAAGTTAAATATCCACTTTTCACTAATTCAAAATAATCACTCAATCACTAATTCACTCAATCACTCAATAAATATTATCTCTCATGTTAAAGA
Source organism: Emticicia fontis (assembly GCF_054779675.1). Classification (NCBI taxonomy): domain Bacteria; kingdom Pseudomonadati; phylum Bacteroidota; class Cytophagia; order Cytophagales; family Leadbetterellaceae; genus Emticicia; species Emticicia fontis. The sequence continues at coordinate 697,747 of NZ_BAAGXU010000037.1, read as the reverse complement.
ATTATCTAAAAATAACATTCGCTGTCTTGAAACGTCGGAAATTCTTCACGTTCATCAGCCTCTTTGGTATCAGTTTCACCTTGTTGATACTGGTTGTCATTACTTCGTTCATCGACCATCTCGTTTCGGCGGGTTATCCTGAAATGAACCGCGAACGCTCGCTTTACGTCGAAAAAATGGTATTGCAGGATACCACCCAACAGGGTATGAACAGCTCTCCGGTGAGTCTGTATTTTATCAAGAATTATGTCTTGAAAATGACAACCCCAGAGATGATTGCTTACGCAACCTATCCGAATACCTTAAACGCTTATGCCAATCAGAATAAAATAAAACTGATGTTTAAGCATACCGATGCCAATTTCTGGAATGTTACCAGTTTTGATTTTATAGAGGGAAAACCCTATACCAAGCAAAACATCGACAACAACGACTTCGTGGTGGTAATTAATGATGATACGCGTGATAAATACTTCGGCAAAGGCGTGTCGGTTGTGGGTAAAACACTAGAGTTAGACAATGTCAATTACCGCATCATTGGTGTGGTGCGTGGCTGCCCGATTACACGTATTTATGTGGCATCTGATGTATATCTACCTTATAATACAGCCAAAAGAGACCAGACGCAGGAACGTCTGGGAGGTAATTATGTGGCACTTTTATTGGCCAGAAATAAAGCTGATTTCCCGAAAATCAAAGCCGAATATCAGTCTATTATAAAAAAATTACCTTTGACAAGCCCTGATAAATGGTTTAAACCCAACAAAGTCACCTCAACAGCTGATACCTTTGTGGGTTCGTTTCTGAGTCAGTTTACGCATTCAGATGGCGACACCAAAGTACACTATCTCTATATGGCACTCATCGGTTTTGCCTTGTTGTTCATGTCGTTGCCTGCTATTAATCTGGTCAATGTCAATATCAGCCGGATTATGGAGCGCGCTTCCGAAATCGGTATCCGCAAAGCATTTGGCGCTTCTTCCAGAGTACTTACTTATCAGTTTGTTATCGAAAATATCATCCTTACACTCATAGGCGGCTTCATAGCCCTGATTCTATCGGTAGGTGTCATTTATTTTATCAATACCAGTGGAATGATTGACTATGCCGACCTCACCATTAACTGGAAGGTTTTCATGGTAGCTGTTATCGTAAGTCTGGTTTTCGGATTGCTATCCGGCGTTTATCCGGCCTGGCGTATGTCTCGTTTGCAGGTGGTCAATGCCCTGAAAGGCGGAGAATAATTGCGCATAACCAATCACATTCAAATCATTACAATTATGTTAAAACATCTTTTTAAACTAATATGGAAGAAGAAAAAGAGCAACTTTCTGATGATGCTCGAAATCTTCGTATCCTTTCTGATATTATTTGCCGTGTGGAGTCTGAGCGTGTATAATTACCGCAATTATTCCAAACCATCTGGCATCGACCACGAAAACGTATGGGCGGTATTCATCGATTTCAATACCGATAACGATAGCCTCAAAAATATCTATCGTGATCTGGTTCGCCAGAAACTCAAAACATACCCCGAAATCGAGGCCTTTTCGTTCAGTTCCAGCAATATGCCTTATAGTTTCAGTTCGTCAAACAATAAGTATAATTATAAAAAGAATGAGTCGATGACCGAAATGATGAGCGTTGACCCGACTTATCCTGCGGTGCTGAACCTAAAACTGGCAGAAGGCCGCTGGTTTACCGAAGGCGACAAAGTGCAGAAAATCAAACCGGTGATTATCACACAGTTTCTGAAAGATAAATTGTTTGGCAACGAAAATGCGTTGGGTAAGATTATCGGAGAAAATGACGGCAGACGTCAGGTAATAGGTATCATGAGTCATTTCAAATTTGAAAACGATTTCCAGCCAGAATCTGCCTGTTTGATACAACCCCTGGAAGCATGGCCGACGGATATGCTCGTGCGCGTAAAACCCGGCACAACCGTAGAAACCGAAGCCAGAATCTCAAAAGATTTAGTAAAACTGGGCAAAGACTGGTCGGTAGAAGTACAGCACCTCGATAATATGAAAGACAACAAAAACCGCCTCATCTGGGTACCCATTCTGATATTGTTCATTGTTTGCAGCTTCCTGATTTTCAATGTGGCACTCGGTCTTTTCGGTGTATTATTCCAGACTATCAGCCGTCGCAAACAGGAAATCGGTGTTCGCCGCGCCATTGGTGCCACCAAAAGCCATATCTTATGGCATTTCGTAGGCGAAACCGCTGTTATCACTACCTTTGGCATTATTCTGGGTTTGTTCTTTGCCATCCAGTTCCCATTGCTGAATGTCTTTGACATCGACGCCTTCGTGTACGTAATGGGCATTGCACTGGCGGTAGTCTCGATTTATATCCTGGTTATAGCCTGCGCCCTATTCCCAAGCAAACAAGCCTCAGAGATTTATCCGGCCGTTGCCTTGCATGAGGAATAGATAAGGGATTTTATTGGTTATATTTGTGAAAATAAAAATACCCCATCCCCAACCCTTCCCCAACTGTGGGGAAGGGGGTTTTATTCCCACCCCACTGTTGGGGAGGGTTAGGGTGGGGTTTAATACCCTAGTATGCTCCTAATCATTGACGACGACATAGCCGTACGCACCTCTCTTTCCCTTTTAATGAAAAAAGAGGGCTTCGATTTCACCGCTGTGGGTTCACAGCAGGAGGCATTGTCGTTTTTACAAATCGAGGTACCGGATTTGGTGATTCTGGATATGAATTTCTCAAACGATACCTCCGGCGACGATGGCCTGACATTGTTGGAGAAAATCAAGAAAATCAACAATAGCATTCCGGTGATATTGATTACCGGATGGGCAACCATTGATCTGGCCGTGAAAGGCATGAAACTAGGTGCCAGCGATTTCATCAATAAACCCTGGCAAAATGCGCACCTGATGCAATCTATCCGTACTATACTCGATTTATCGGAAAAGAAAACCCTGACGCTGACACGCAAAAAACTGGATGCCCAATACAATTTCAGCCAGTTGATAGGCGAAGACGCCGAGTTTCTGAAGATACTGGAGACAATAGGCAGGGTAGCTTCCACCGATGCCTCAGTGTTGATTATGGGTGAGAGCGGAACGGGTAAAGAACTCATTGCCGAGGCTATTCACCAGAATAGCCAGCGCAACAGGAAGCCCTTTGTAAAAGTCAATCTCGGAGGTATTTCTACCAGTTTATTCGAATCAGAAATGTTCGGGCACATTCGTGGAGCATTTACCGATGCCCGCTACGACCGCGTGGGTCGCTTTGAAATGGCCAACAAAGGCACCATCTTCCTCGACGAGATCGGTGATCTGGATATGAGTAGTCAGGTGAAATTACTAAGGGTTTTGCAAGACCGAACCTACGAAGTGCTGGGCAGCAGCCGCACCAAAACCCTTGATGTGCGGGTGGTATGCGCCACCAATAAGAATTTAGAAGAAAGTGTACAGAAAAACGCTTTCAGAGAAGATTTACTCTACCGCATCAACCTGATTACGATTAACCTTCCTCCTCTGCGCAAACGTCCGAATGATATTCCCTTGCTGGTGAATTTCTTTGTGCAGAATCTGAGAGAAATCTATAATCGTCCGAATCTAAGGGTGAATCAGGAAGCTATGAAATGGCTCAAACAACTACCTCTTCCGGGCAACATCCGCCAGTTGAAAAATTTGGTGGAGCGAACCATTCTGGTGAGCAATCATGATACTTTAGAAGTAAGCGATTTTCAGGCACAATGGCAACCCACAGCCCGCAAGCCAAGCTCGGTGGCATTGCCAGAAGTAGGCAGCATGACACTCGAAGAAATGGAAGTGCAGATGATTAAACGGGCGCTGGAGTTTCATAAGGGCAAGGTAATGACGGTAGCCAAGGCGCTTGGCTTGACACGCAGCGCTTTATATCGTAGATTGGAGAAATATAATATCCCGCATGATGAAGATCCGGACTAAGTTTTTGCTTTTTATGGTGGTCATTCACTCCACCATGATTGGCCTTTCTTTCTATATTTTTAAGGATAACGAGCTTGTCTTTATTGCTTCTGAGGTTCTCGTACTCATTTCCATATTCATTGCGTGGCAGTTATATAACGATTTAATTGCGCCCATCCGACTGCTCATGACAGGCATTGATGCCATGCGCGATAAGGATTTCAGCGTAAAATTCCTGAAAATTGGCAAGATTGAAATGGATATGCTGATTGATGTCTACAACGGCATGGTCGACCAGCTCAGGCACGAACGCACCCAACAGGAACAACAACATTATTTCCTTGAGAAACTAGTTCAGACCTCTCCCACTGGCATCCTGATTCTTGATTTTGATGACAAAATCGCCAACATCAACCCAAAAGTATGTGAGATATTGGGCCTGGAGGCTGAAACACTCATTGGCAAATCTATCTTTGATTTCGATAAAATATTGCTGCAAGCCATCAGCACCCTGAAAACAGGTGAGGCTAAAACCATCTCTCTCAACGGTATTCAGACCTATAAATGCCAGAAATCACATTTTATCGACAGAGGTTTCCCCAGATATTTTGTGATGATAGAAGAACTGACAGCCGAAATTCTGCAAGCCGAAAAGAAAGCCTACGGCAAGGTAATCAGGATGATGGCACACGAAGTAAACAACTCCATCGGCTCAGTTAATTCGATTCTGGACACCACCATGCAATTACAGGAAAATGAGTCAGACGTTAAATATGCCCTTGAAATAGCCATTCAGCGCAACGACCATCTCAACTATTTCATGCGCAATTTTGCCGACATGGTTCGCCTGCCCGAGCCTCGCCCTGAAAAAGTAGATTTGAATGAATTATTACAGAATTCCGTACGGTTAATGGAGTTCAGGGCATCCGCTTCGGGCATTAAACTAGCCATGAAACTCACCGAAATGCCCTTCCTGATTTCAGCAGATTTGCACCAGTTAGAGCAGGTAATCATCAATATTATCAAAAACGCGATAGAATCCATAGAAATCCGTAGGCTCCGCAACCCCGATACTTCCCCTGATGGCCTAATCACCATCCAGACCACCTTCAAACCCAAACAACTCACCATCGAAGACAATGGTTTAGGCATTTCACCGGCAGTAGAACAGCAATTATTCTCCCCATTCTTCACCACCAAAGAAAACGGCCAGGGCATCGGCCTGACCCTCATCCGTGAAGTTCTGGTAAATCACAATTTCCAATACTCTCTAAAAACCAATGAAGACAAGCTGACGGCGTTTCAGATAAGGTTTTAAGCTGGCACCGTGGCACGAGTAACAAAGGCTATTTACACACGCTGAATACATAATACCATTGAAAGGCCATTGAATTCTATTTCATCAGATACCCCAAAACTTCTTTCTCTCCCACCCGTATTTTAATGATATACTGAGCAGACGATTCTTCAACAATCCAGCTGATATTCAGTTCATTATTTTTGTTCTTCTCTGCCAGATACGCCGCCCGCAACTCGTTATTGGCAGGCTCATTCAAAAACTGAAAAAGACCAGGTTTATAAGGCTCTTTACTGGCAATATGCTGAAAAATCGGGCCGCTGCTAGTTGAAGTTGACGAAGCCACAACATTAACACAACCACTCATGGTAGCCGTAAACCGAGCTCCTTGTTGTGTCTCAAAACCCGGATTAAGTGTAATATACTTATTGGCATTATAGCTGGCCTTTACGTTGGTATTAATCTTATTACTACCTACAATATATTTCTCTACCTTCACATCCGTTTCCTCTGCGATGGCGCTGGCGATGTTCATGAATTCGGGGCAATTCAAATCCCACACCCAGAGCTCTTTTCCGTTGATGCCATCATCAGCCGCAAAATAGAGTTTATTGTTAAGATAGAAATACTCCGTAATATTCATATAAGTTCTATTCAGCTCTTTCTGGCGGATAACTTTCACCAGATTCGTGCCCGCAGATGTGCCGTCAGACGCCCACAATTCATGTCTGGCCGTATTAGGAGTTATATCAAAAACCAGTAATTTATCGTTGATATTCTTCATGATAATGGCGTTGGCATCCTGTATGCCATTGGCTAATTGCTGTACCTTAACAGGGGAAGAAACCCCATCAGTGACCCATAACCAATAAGCCGTAGTTGCGGCATCGTAAGCGATAAAAAACAGTTTATTCTTAAAAACCACAGGAACACAGGTACTTGGCACATTACCAAATACCTGCGTATTGGCACTTGACCCATCAGACTTGTATAATTGCTGAGTGCTGCCGTTATAAGCAAGAAAATAGAGATAATTATTATAAACAGCGGGGAAATAAATATAAGCTCCCATTTCCCCAGGATTTATATCTTTTACCAATACAGTGCCCGCATCTGTTCCATCCGTCTTCCATAATTCAAGCCCATATGCAGGATTCTCATAAAGAAATAGCAAAAGGCCATTGGCGGCATAAAATTTAGATTGAATAATGCCTCCTGTCAGGTCTTTTACTAAAACTGTACCGGTTTCGGTGCCATCTGTTTTCCATATCTGGGTATTGTTAAATAAGGTAAAATACAATTGCCCACCATAAATTGCAAAAGCAGTTGGTTCTGCTCCGGGCGAGTTGACTGATAATGCTTTCACTTTATTAATTGTATTGCCATCAGTTTCAAAAAGAGAAAAACCTTGACCATTAGAATTACCAGACTTATAAAAAATCTTATTATTAAAACTCATAAATACACCACCAATAGCATTATGAGAGTGTATAAAGGTAGGTGGCATGGTTTGGCTAAACTTTATTAAGTCATAACTAGCATTGGCAAGTATAATATCGTTATAGGGAACCATTGCCGAAATAATGGCCGAATAATTTACATTAGGATTGTTGCCGGCATTAATATCCATTAGCAGATTAGTATTGGCGGCAGTGCCATCTGTTTTCCATATTTCACGCCCATGTTTTATATCATCAGCCGTGAAATAAACATCATTGCCTAAACTCACAAACTGAGCGGGATTAGAAGAAGTAATAGTTTTATTGATGTTTTTCAACATCATAGTACCTTGGCTCGTACCATTACTTTTCCATAATTCAAAACCATTGGTGGCATCAAAGGCCACAAAATAATAGGTATCACCAACTACAGCCACCTGGTTATTTAAAGAGCCGGTAGAGAAATCCGGGTTCAGCGTATTAATATTCACTGTTCCGGCAGTAGTTCCATCACTCACCCAGTGCTCGGTAATGTTTTCAAACATACTATTACTGTAGCCCACTATTAAAAGAGACCCATTAATAGTAATGAATCTCACTGATATGGCCTATGAAATACCCTCGGGAGATACCGCACAGTATCAATAGTTAAGAGCCTGATTCAGACGATTATTAGAAACCACTCAAAGGTACAGAAGATTTTTTGAGACTTGATGATTATTAAATTTTTCAGAAACTCTTGAAAAAATCCCGACTTATACAATCTATTTCAATCATTCTGGCATAAAAAATGCGGGCAAATAACAAGATAATCAAAAACCTATATATGCTGCGCTATCTTCCTGTTTTAATATTCCTTTTTCTTTTATCGTGCAAAACAAGCAACGAAGTAATTGAACAAAAAAACTCGTGCTTTCTGGAAAAGTCAACACAGGAAAATGGTGAAGACGTGAACACAATAACGTATGATGCCAAACACAGACCTGTCAGTTTTTCGGCAGCTAATAAAAAAAACAATTTCACCATTACCTATAATGAGGCAAATAATACCAGCCTTATGAAAAGCTATCTTTTTGGAGAAATAGCCATTACTTATACCCCAGACAAGAAAATAGCAAATGTCAGCTCAGGCAATGGTAAATTTGAATTTAAATATGACGCTAAAAATATCTCTGAAATAAATTTCGAATCTTCAAGCACCCCGATTATCAATAGCCGAAGCAAACTTACTAATTTCAGGTTCGAATACACTGGCGAAAATGTATCTAAGGTATTTATGAACAATGGTAATGCCATTAAAAACTTTTTAGTTTTTGAAGGCATTCAATATGATAATAAGAAAAGTATTTTCCCGCAGGAGATAAAAGAATATTGGCTTATTACCACAATCCTGAACTACATTGTTATCAGTTATACCCTAGATTTTTCATCTATAAGCAAGAATAATGCCCTGTCAATAAAAGCCTATAATCCTAGTACTGCCGTTTTTGAAAATTATCAATATAACTATAGCTATAACTCGAACGATTACCCGATACAAATCCAGTATAAACTCAGTAATAACTCTATTATGAAGTATAACTATACTTACAGTTGTTTTTAATCATAAAAAACACAGGATAGCGTCACCGGATATTCTTCCTGATCCTACTCAACGAAGACTGCGTAATGCCCAGATACGAAGCCAGATAAGACAGTGGAATTCGGTTAGCCAGCTTAGGGAATTTTTCCAGAAAAGATAAATAGCGCTCGGTGGCATCTTCGGCCATCATCATGCTTATTTTATTCACTTTATCGGCTAATCCCTTCGCTGTTATTTTCGCCACAATCGCATCCCATTGGATAATCGTCATCGATAAATCCTTCATGGCACTTTTGGTCAGCACAAAGTAGCTACAATCTGTAATAGCCTGTATATACTCAGTCGAAGGGATTTCCTGATTATAGCTATTGATATCGGCCAGAAAATTGTTTTCATCAATAAAATACTTCGTAATCTCGTCGCCTTTATTATTATAATAACACACCCGCATAATGCCCTCTGTCAGAAAAATCACCTCGCGGGGTATCTTTCCTGCTTCATGGTAATATTCGTCTTTTTTGATTGCTTTCAGCACTGCTTTGCTTTTAATCAACTCAATCTGCTGCTGATTCAGATTACCAAACAGCAATAAATAATTAATCAATGCCTCCATAAAACCATTATTTCATCTGACTCATAATCAGTCTATCAAACAATTTATCCGACAGGATTTTCCTCATAAACAACATCATTTTTGCCCCTGCGGCACCCGTATATCTCGTTTTCGGATTACGGGCTTCAATGCCTTCTCTGATGAGCTTCGCAATCACAACTGGCTCGGCGGCATCTTTTTGTACCGTCTGATACATCTGATTCACACCTCTGGTCAGAGAACCATATACCGTATTGCCCGAAACCCGCATCATATATTCGCTGCCCAGCTCGGTCATTTCAGATTTTGTGCCACCCGGTTCAATCACAATCACATCAATACCAAACTGCTTTACCTCTTTGCGCAAGGCATCACTCAGGCCCTCAATGGCAAATTTACTGGCATGATACCACACACCTATGGGCAAGGTCACTTTCCCTCCCACCGACGAAATATTAACGATTTTGCCATACTGATTTTTCCGCATCATCGGCAGCACCAGTTGTATCAGACGAGCCACGCCAAAAACATTTACATCCATCTGATATTTCGCATCGCTAATAGGCATATCTTCCAGAGCCCCATAATAGCCAGACCCCGCATTATTTACCAGAATATCTACACTCCCTGCCTCTTTCAGAATCTGGTCAATGCAAGCCACCATGCTTTCTTCTTTGGTTACATCCAAAGCAATCGGGTGAATGCCATGCGCTTTCAGATCCTGCATTTTTTCTACCCTACGGGCCGCACCATAAACCTTATACCCATTTTGTGCCAGATATATAGCAGTTGCCTTACCAATCCCTGATGAAGCCCCTGTAACCAAAACCGTCTTTGCCATCTTTATATTTTTTTATTTTAATTAATGATGGCACAAAAGTGGAGCAATAAAAAACAATAATTTTTGCCATTTGGCAAAAAGTGAGTTTGGGTACTGATTATTCAAATTTCGTTTGTTCCAACTGATGGTGTTTTAAAACGCTCGTGTCAAATAGTCAAATCCTTACTCGTCACGCTTTACTCATTCAAAAAGGTTCATACCACACACTCAACCTTTTCCGGTTCTGCTTGCGTGCCAGATTCTTCCATAGCAATTTTATTATGCCCTCCACTAGCCTCCGATTGGTTCTACCCTAAATTTCCGACTTTAAAAGATGCTTTCAAAGTATTCAGAGAGTTTTTTGATAAAATCAAACTGTTAAACCTCTCAGGTCTGACCCTACCCAATAGTGTAAAGACACCCTTTACCAAAAATGAGTTTTCGGTAGCACGATACTTAATTATTTTCTATCAATTCTTAAATCAGGTAAAAATACTGATTGAAATAATATTAATTCTCCGACCTTTGTATCCGATGACACCGCAGAATAAAAATATTAAAAAATACCGAATTATAAATTTTTTTATTCTTAGATTTATCCGCAATTAATTGTCGCTTACACTTTCATCCCTTACCCATTTAGCAAATCCCAAAAGTAATTCTTAAACGCTTTAGAAACAGATAAGCCCTCTTCATCCGGCTTGTCTGATGGCTAAACATGTGCCTCAATGTAATCAATCACTAAAATATTTAACCAAAACTAAACACAAACAAATGTCTACAATCACAAGAAGGAATGCCTGGAATAATGGCGGTACGCTCGACAATCCTGACCTATTATGGTATGCAAAAGCCGTAGGCGTAATGCAATCCCGGGCTTTAAACGACCCGACAAGCTGGTGGTTTTATGCCGCCATTCACGGACAAAGCATTGCGGATAATCCCGGCTGGGGACAAATCCCGATACCACCTAAAGTACCTACCACACCATTACCGTCTCAGAGTTTAATGAGCCAGTATTGGGATCAGTGTCAGCATGGTGGCTGGTTTTTCCCTCCATGGCACCGTGGATACTTATATGCCATTGAGAATATACTTCGCGGAATCATCCAAGAACTGAATGGGCCTGATGATTGGGCGTTGCCTTACTGGAACTATTTTGGCGGTGGAGACCAGTTCAAGATACCACCTGCTTTCATACAATTGTCTTTACCTGATGGCACTACCAATCCTCTTTTAGTAAATGCCCGGTATGGCCCCAATAACAACGGAAATGTCTTTGTTCCCTTTGATCGGGGTATTAATCAGAACTGTCAGCAAAACACCGTTTATACGGGTCTTCGTACGCGTTTTTATGGGGGTCTTAAAACAGGTTTTGCGCATTTCTCTGGTGGTACCGGGTCTCTTGAAGGAAATCCGCATAACCCTGTTCATACTGCCGTAGGCGGACAAAATCCTGTTTCGGGTGTCGGTGGACTGATGTCAGACCCGGATACAGCAGGTCTTGACCCTATCTTCTACCTCCACCACTGCAACATTGACCGGATGTGGGCCGCCTGGAATGCAGCAGGTAATAGCAATCCAACTGACCCTGACTGGCTCAACGGGCCTACGGCTACCGGAGACCGCAAATTTTATATGCCGAATCCGGATAGTACTCCCTGGGAATTTACACCTGAAATGGTAGATAGCATCAGCCAGCTAAATTATACCTATGAGGACCTTTCTTTAGGGATTACACCGCCAGTTGTTAGCTTAAGTGCCTCAAGATTGCGTAACTTTGGCTTAACAGTGAATGATACTAAAACCCTCGATGAAAATATGGACCAGAATTCAGACTCAGAATTAGTAGGCGCCAGCAGTTCTCCGCTTAAAGTAGATGCCACAGGGGCGCATACAGACATTAAGCTTGATTCTTCAGGATGGAATACCGTAGCCAGAAGTCTTAAGATGAATAATATGGTGAAAAGACTGGATGCCGAGAAACTGCCAGATCAGGTATATCTGCAACTCGAAGGCATCAAAGGAAACGAAGATTCGGTAGTCTGCTCTGTTTCTGTCAATAATCAATATGCAGGGCACCTATCTCTTTTCGGGCTCAGAAAAGCCACCCAGAAAGATGGTCAGCACGGCGGTGGTGGGCTTACAGTAAGGTTCGATATCAGCGATATTGTTGACAAGCTGGAGCTAACCAATTCTATCGATGTCGACGCACTTGATGTGCATATTCAGCCGGTAAATATCATCGCTGAAGGCAATGAACTAACCATAGACCGCGTGAGTATTTACAGAGAAGGACAGGTATAATCTATGAAACCATCAGAAAAAAAACGAAGGCTGATTAGTCTTGTCATTATTGGCATAAGTGTCCTTGTATGGATTGTACTTCTGTTCAATCCGGGCCATATCATGTCGGTGCAGCATTGCCATGTCTCAGACTCAGGCCCATCAAATGCCTCACTTAAAATGCTCTTGGCAATGAATCCTTTCTCGTCTCTGCTGACAGGCTGGGGATTGATGGTAGTGGCAATGATGCTTCCGAAACTGATTTTCCCGATTCAGCTGATTTACGCAAGCAGTTTAAAGCGGCAACGTTTGCTATCTTCGCTGCTTTTCATATTCGGCTATATCGGGGTCTGGATGATCGTAGGTAGCTTCATGATTGCCATCATCCTCGGCGTGCATCTTCTGATGCCCGGCTCATACATTCCGGCAATTGTGCTAGGTATCATTGCCATTATCTGGCAGTTTTCTCCTATCAAACAACGATGCCTGAATCGTGGGCATGACCATTGGACATTAGCCGCATTCGGATGGGCAGCCAATCGTGATGCCATCCTGTTCGGCGTTATGCACGGCGTCTGGTGTGTAGGTGCCGGTTGGGCATTAATGCTATTGCCTATGCTTTTGCCGGTAGGGCACAATCTTGCCATGATTCTAGTCACCTTTATTATGCTCAGCGAGCATCTCGAGCACCCGCAATTCCCTCGTTGGCGAATAGATTTTCGCCTTAAGCTCTTCCGGATTATTGTAGCCCAGACAAAAACCAGACTTCAGGCAAGTTTCGCCAGTTAAAGGCTCTGTTCCGAAAGAAGTATCTCTCAGATTTTCATAAGCCAATCGCAGTGTTGTTTCCGGTCATATCCGGAAATAACACTACGACAAGCTGTTGCCCTGACCCTTCCTGTGTCTGCACAGGAAAGGAGTGGTTGACTATTGCCGTTGGGGTATCAGAAACACCCCTTTGAACGAGAAATTACGCAACTTTTGCTGTATTTTTTTAACTGCACATCAGTATCATTTCAGCAAAAAGAAAGAATCAGAAAACTATCTATAACTACCTAATTAAATTTAAAATCATGATTAATTTTACAGACGAAGAAATGTCGCTTTTTCATTATATCAATGAATTAATGGGCGATAACGAAGCAATCGAATTTGATTTCAACGATCCGAAACAATTTGATTTTGCGGTGATGCTGACCCAAAAAAGCTTTGACACAAAATTATATCCCGGCAAGCTTCGTGCCTTGCAGGTACAGCAAAAACAGCACCTTTCCGAAGGGTTTAAGGCAAGTGTAAGCGACGCGTCAGATTCTTTTGCTACCAATTTCAATATAGCCGGCATCGGGCTCAATCCAACTTATAATACCGTTGCGTCTAATGGCTTAGGCACCGTACCGGGGGGGTTCGGCAATATGAACCTCACACTATTGGTGATGGATAATGTCAGCCAGCAATTTGTGGCCAACGGAACCAACCAGGGGTTTGGGAATACAGTTCTTGGCGTAGAAACAACACCCAATCCGCAGGGCAGCACCAGTATCAATGTCACCTCCTATCTGCAATACAGCTACTCAAATGCGCAGACTCTGTCACAGGTTTCAGGAATGGTAAAAAGAAGCCTCAACAATGCCGTGACAAGCGACCCGACCGTAAGCACACCCGTTGTGACCCGTAACAACCCGACCCAAAAACCTAACATTGTGATAGGTCTGAACCGGCCAGTTTTCAGTCAGGGAGGGAATTCTGATATGGATTATTGCTACTATGACCCTAACATGGTCAACCAGCCATTAGGCAGAATTCCATTTGTCGGAAGCGTGTCCTTTAATCAGCCTATACGCCCCTTACAGCAGGGTAGCACACTCCAGCTCACCATCAATGTCACCAATATAAGCTCGGGCGGTGCGCTCACTACCTTGCAGGTATCCAATCTCAATCAGGTGTATGCCGCATTTTCCTTAAGTTCAGATTCAAAGACATTATTGTGGAACTTACCGCCACCACAAAGCCAGACAAACCTCGGGCAGCCGATTATGTTTCAGAACATCACCTGGCCATCCGACCTCCAGGCACTTTTCTATTGCAATATTGCCGTGATACTGCAGGATGGTACGCCGGGTTTTGCCACCATTCAGAGCCAGTTTACCGGCGACGATAATCCACTGGACGGGATGCTCTCTATCAAGCCAATCAGTTTTATCTGGCATTGCCTGGCAGAAGATACCTACATAACCATGGCTGATGGCAGTGAGAAACCGATTGCCGAGGTGATTTCAGGCGATGAAGTACTTACTGGTGCTTATGGAGAAAAAGGCACGGTGCAATGGACAACTAAAGGCGCCCATCTGGGAGGCGTTTTATTAATTGCCACAGCAAATGGCAAAAAGATTATCACCAGCCATAACCACGTTTTCATGGCAGACGGGGGTGCTGTACCTGCTGACACACTTAGAAAAGGCGACGTAGTGTCAATGCTGGAAGGAAAATCTGAAATAGTTGAGATTGAAACAATATCAGGTTATGAAGGTATGTTCTATAACCTTGCCATTGCCGAAGCACAGGAAGCCTCAGAATTCAATGGAAAAATAGACACATTCGTGGCCAATGGTTTTGTGGTAGGCGACATGAATGCACAACGGGGCATCCAATACCAGCAAAGAAACGATATAAACTGGATAAAAACACAATTGCCGGATTATATGCACGCCGATCTGGAAACTTATTTCAGAAGTAAAGAAAAGCAGGACGTTTAATCTTATTAAGATTATCCGCCTTTCTGAATTCTATGGTGTTTAGCGCTGAAAGAGGTTTGTGTCAACTTCTTTCAGCGCCAAACACCTTTGTAATCTTTATTGTGTACTCACAAATACTTTGCCAGCAAAGCCTTGGTTTTTCTTACGCCTTCTTCTTCATCCCCTTTATTCCCCTCAAATTCTATCCCGATATAGCCTTTGAAGCCTGATTTTTTTACAATGTCTATTAATCTTTTATAATCCATCAGTGGTTGCTCGCCTTTGGCATCAAAATCATAAGTTTTGGCGCTCACACCCTTGGCAAAAGGCAGCATTTCGTTTAAGCCTTTATAACGGTCATATTCTTCCTTGCAACCATCCTGCGTAGTACCCCACGGATGCGAGATACAGAAATTTCCAAAATCAGGCAATGTGCCTACGTTCGGTTTATTCACCTGTTTCATCACCGCAGCCAACCAAAAACCTTTCGACGAATCACTGCCATGGTTCTCAACTACTACATTGATATTCATCGTTTTAGCAAACTCACCTAATCTTGAGAGCGAATCTACCGACGCCGTTTTCTTGGCATTGGTTTCCCCTTCTCCATGCAGATTCACACGCACCGTCAGACAGCCCAGAAACTTGGCTGCTTCTATCCATTTCTTATGGTTCTCAACCGCTTGTAATCTTTCTTTATCATTCGGCAATGCCAGAGACCCTTCGCCGTCAACCATAATCAGATGGTTAAAAACGCCTGCGTCTTTACTCCGTTTCAATACCTCTTTCAGATAATTCTGATTCTTGGCAGCCTCCTTGAAATTCATTTTCTTGCCCCCAAAGAATCCGTTTACATATTCTACCGCATCAATGCCGAATTCCTTTCTGGCTTTGGCAGCAAAATCCAGATGATCCAGTTTGCCGGCTTCCAACATCCGGTGGAACGACCATTCGGCCAATGATAATTTCAATCCTGCCTCTTTGGCTTCAACCAATAATAAAGGATTGATTGCCAGTGACCCCGCACCTACTAAAGCCTGCTTTACAAAAAGTCTTCTTGTCGACATTGTGTTTTTTTTAGTGAGTTAAAGTATTCAGAATTGCAATATAAGTTAATATTGCATAGTCTTAAAACAGGTTCGCTAAACTTATTTTAAGACCATAACAACATCGGGTATAGATACCCTTAATATGAATTCTTATGACTTCATTGCCATTTAAAACCCATGAAGAAGCGACAGAATATTTTGGAATCAAATTTCCAAAACAGTTTGTTGACAATTTGTTGACTATCGACAGTTTCTGTCAGGCAAATCAACTTGATACCTTTGATATTTTGTTTGATGCGTTTGGATTACTCCGAATTGAGGGTGAAGATGCGAGGTATCCGCAGACACCCATTGAATTATTTCCATTTGGTAGTACCGGCTCTAATGGTATACATTATGGTTTTATCATTCATACGACTGAAGAAGACGATTATCCATCCGGAGAGTTTGGCCCTATGGATTTTACTGGTGCTTTTGCAATTGCCAATAGCACCGCAGACCTTTTCCAAAATTTGCTTCACGAAAACTCATTTTTAGAAAGCCATCCGGATTTATTTGAAAAGTTAAATCTGACGAATAAAATTATTGATAGAGAAATGTTTGACATCAATGGAAATATACAGAGCGTAACAGTTAAGCCTAAAAAAGACTGGATGTTTCTGCATACAGCAGATGGAGCCGGAGTATTTGCAGAAAACAAATATTTTAGTATTTATCATCAAACCATGCGCAATACTTTAAATCCACAAAAAAGAATAGAAGAATATCAGAACCTTGCCAATGAAATGAGAAATCTTGGTTTTTATGCCTCTCAACTATATTATCTGAAAGAGTTATATTGGGATGAGTGGACTGATTCAGTAATGGCCAAAGACCTGTTAACACAAATGCTGGAACCATACGAGAAGCTGAATCGACCACATTTATATAATAAAACTAAATGGGTAATTGAAACATTTGACCAACGATATGGCGGGTAAATAACTACCCGATTTTATTAGGTCTGGTTCTACTATCGCTTATTTTTTCACAAATACAATACTCAAAAAAGAAGCGGTAGCAGAAACAACCATTGTGCCTATCATAATTCTCATATCGGCGCTGCCCATTCTGGACAAATCCCAAGGTGCGTAGTCTTCTGAAATAAGTAAAAATAAAAGTATAGAAGTGAGAATTGCACCTATGGGCCTGAACACATACCTCAGCACCTGACGGCTAATCAATTTATTTAATACTATAAAACTCACACAATCAACTACAAAAGTTATAAACGTTGCCACAGCAAGAAGCAGAAAGCCCAAAGCCTCTGTCTTCCCGTCGCGTTCCCGTCCTCCCCCATATTCATAATCGCTTGCCAGAGCTATCACAATAAATATCAATCGCAACAACGCATCAAGGGCAAATAGGCTGATTAGCTTTTTTTTATTTAACATGAATATGTCTAATGGCAATAGTATTATTTAGAATATTTTGTTGGTCTACTGCCGAAACTGTTAAGTCTTTCATTTATGTAAGAATTCTTGTTTAGCATAGCCATCTATGTATATGTTTGCGACATCGATGTCGCAAACATTATTTAATTATCTGATTATAAGATATTTAAATTTCTGAAAAAGTTAACGCCACTGCCAACTTTAGTTTTTACTAAATAAAGCAACAACTGAGCAGAGAAAAGAATTCTTCCTCCATTATATCCTCTATTTGTAAGCGTAAATATTTTTGTTTATGCTAGCGACATTATTAGGATTCTAGAAATAAGCGTTTTGGCTAAAGCCAAAATGGATTTTAGCAATTCAGTAATCTCCAGCTAAAGCTGGAGGCAATTGAATCAATAGCCCCCATTTTTAAATGGGGTAACAAGAAAAAATTATCCATATTGGCTTTAGCCAAATCTGGCTTAATAATGTCGCTAGCATCCACATTGCAAGCAACTGCAATTTTAATTAAATAATTCTAGAGTCCGATAATATCCTAAGTAAACTTTGAAATTGAAATAGCTTTACCCAAACCCATTTCCACACCAACCAACACAAAAAAACCAGTGAAGCCATCTTCACTGGTTTTTATCTTCAAAATCAAGCTAACAATTCAATCAATCACCAATCGAAAAGAAATAAGCTACTTTAAAACCTATGGCAAAATGGCGTGAAAAATAATCCGGCTCATCTTTAGTAATAGTTGTATATTTAGTGAGCGAAGGAGAAACCATTAACGAAACCTCTAAAGGTCGGTCTTTCACTTCTATTTCTTTGGCTAATCCTAAGTTAAAACTCAAGTCAATAGGTTTAATATCATGTTTATCAGGATCACTACCAATTTTATAATTTTCAGTTTCTGAACCTTTGTCAACATCTCCATCATATTCATATCTATACGATGATGTGCCTTTTGCAGAAATCGCGAAGTTGATAGACGGCCCTGCTAATAATTTGAACCCGTTATCACCTATTTTATAAGTTACCATCAGCGGAAGTTCAAGATAGGTATATTTCATTCTGAGTTTTGCTTTTATCGACTCATCGTCTTCCTTATACTTTATTTTCATTACTTCTCCTTTAAAATCAAGAAGTAACCCTGTTCTGAAGCCTAGCTTCTCATTAGCTTCATAATCAACCCAGGCGCCAAAAGTACCTTTCAAGGCAGGTCTGTGTTTCCATTTAATATCATAATCTTCCAGCTCATCATAGATATCTTTGATGTCATCCGAATTCATAACCGAGGTTGCATTTACCCCAACAACAGGCGCAATTTTAAGTGTTTGTCCAAACGATACAACAGACAGTGATAAGGCGAGTACAACTAAAAGTGATTTCATGATTAAAAATTTTAGTAACAACTATATTTAGATTTTAAAAAAAGTTCGATTCAGTATGAAAGTCTGATGCTTTGCTTGTGATTGATTCCTTGAAACCCGGAAATTTACATTACTGGAAGAAAATTATTTTTCATTGATTGTAGTTGATATTTTTAGTCTTTAGCAAATCAATAACTCGTCCCAAAACGAGCTTTTAAAGCTGTTTTAGGATTAAACAAATAACGAATAATACAATTTCCCTAAAGAGCAGTATTGTTGTGTCAATACTAGGAAAGTCATTCATCAAATCCAAAAAAAATTATTTTACGGTACCTCATCAGAAATTTCTCAGTTATACAAATAAGCTTATTAAACCTGTTTTATGGCCACAAATACCATATTTCATTCCCTCTAAATCACTAAAATTCACTAATTTTACCCCACTAAATATTTAGCAAGCCGATACCCGTCGGCCAGCACACTCTACTACAAAACACTCATGAGAAAAATCCTCTTTTTATGCTTGCTTGCGGGCATGACAATGGCTCAGACACCGAAGCCTTATGGTGCTACTCCTTCTGCCGACCAACTCAAATGGCACAAGATGGAATACTATGCTTTTGTGCATTTCGGGCCGAATTCCTTTACAGATAAAGAATGGGGCGATGGCACAGAAAAAGAAGAAGTTTTCAACCCTACACAACTGGACTGCCGCCAATGGGCACGCATCGCCAAAGCCGCAGGCATGAAAGGCATCATCATCACAGCCAAACACCACGATGGTTTTGCGCTATATCCAAGTAAATACTCAACCCACACGGTAAGAGAATCAAAATGGAAAGGTGGCAAGGGCGATGTATTGAAAGAACTCTCAGCTGCCTGTAAAGAATATGGCCTGAAAATGGGCATCTATATCTCTCCGTGGGACAGAAACCACCCTACCTATGGCACACCCGAATACAATCAGGTATATGTAAATATGCTGAAAGAAATCACTACTCAATACGGCGATTTGTTTGAAGTATGGTTTGATGGCGCCAATGGCGAAGGCCCGAATGGCAAAAAACAGGTTTATGATTTTCCGTTATTTAATAAAACCGTAAAAACTTACCAGCCACACGCCTTGATTTTCAGCGATGCCGGCCCGGATATCCGTTGGGTAGGCAATGAAAACGGCTTTGCCGGAGAAACCTGCTGGAGCACCATCAATGGCGCGCAACTATTCCCCGCTTACGACAAACCAAAACACCTGAATGTAGGCGATGCAAACGGCACGCATTGGATTCCGGCAGAATGTGATGTATCCATCCGTCCGGGTTGGTTTTATCACAAAAACGAAGATGATAAAGTAAAATCAGCCGATAAGCTTATGGACATCTGGAATAAATCAGTTGGCAGAGGCGCTAATTTATTATTGAATATTCCGGTTGATGGCCGTGGTATTGTGAATGAAAACGACGAAAAATCGTTGATTGAATTCAAGAAAATGCGTGATGCATATTTCAAGAAGAATCTATTAGCGAAAGGCACGTTTACCAAAACCGTAGGAGAAAACAGTGTTGATTTAAAAATGAACAAGGCCCAAA
Organism: Emticicia fontis; assembly: GCF_054779675.1. Classification (NCBI taxonomy): domain Bacteria; kingdom Pseudomonadati; phylum Bacteroidota; class Cytophagia; order Cytophagales; family Leadbetterellaceae; genus Emticicia; species Emticicia fontis. The sequence continues at coordinate 677,647 of NZ_BAAGXU010000037.1, read as the reverse complement.
ACTTCAACTGTCTGGTAGTACAGGAAGACATCCGCTACGGACAACGGGTGAGCGAGTTTGCGGTACAGGTAAAAGAAAACAACGAATGGAAAACCGTAGCAACTGCCACAACCATCGGCAATAAACGTATCGTGTATTTCCCGAGAGTCAACAGCAAAGACGTTCGCGTGGCTATCCAGGGTACATTGGCTAAGCCATTGATTGCGAATGTGGAATTGTATGATACGCCTGCGAATTGAGATTGCATCTCTTTTTATTGAAAAAAAGACGCCTTATGAATTCGGATTCATAAGGCGTCTTTCACTAACCGGAACTTTAATTTGCCCATTTGTTTTGAGTATCTTATTCCTGCGCTGCTTTTACATTAATTTTTGATTCGGCGATGGCTGTTAATTTCTTATCAGTTGCACCTTCTTCATCCAGAATGCTTTGTAATACATCAGCCGCCTCATTATACCCCAATAAACGAGCGATAGTTCTCAGTGTTCCGTAAGAACCTATTTCATAATGTTCTACTTTTTGTGCCGCCATAATCAGACCACAATCACGCACAAATGTACCTTCTTTGGTAGAATCTATGATTTCTTCGCCTTCGTCAACCAGTCCTTCCATCGCATGACAATGTTTAGCTTCTGCTTCTTCACCAATGAGTGAAAACACTTGCTCAACTTTTGTTACGTGGCCCTCTGTTTCGGTCAAGTGCTTTTTAAATGCGGTTTTCAATTCTGACGAAGTAGCGGCTTCTGCCATTTTAGGCAATGCTTCTGTCAGATGTTGTTCGGCCCAGTAAATGTCTTTCAGCCCATCAACAAATAATTCTTTTAAACTATCATTTTCTTCGTTAGAGAATATACTCCAAATGCCATTTTCTGAATTCTTCATGGTTCTGCTTTTTGTTTTCTTATTTTTTAGTTATCCGAATAGGATAAAAAAATATGCCACTCATCGCTGGTCCTTAATCACCATAACGACATAGAGAAAAATACACAAACTGCTCTTCCATGGAGCTTTAAAGCAGCAGAAGAGAAAGAATTTCCTCATGTGCTGATGGTCTGATGTTTTTGCAGAACTCTTACACAAGATTTTCTCAATAGCTAAGTAGCAAATCCATTAAAAAATTTGCTGTACTTACTTAAACAACAATAATCATGAGCAAATATGCATTTTTTCTCGCTGGCATTTGTGCCATTGCTTTAATCTCCTGTAATTCTACACGCCTCGCCAGTAGCTGGAGAGAACCGGATAGAAGCGTTACTATGAATCAATTAAATAAAATATTGATAGTAGCCATGGTCAGGAATGAAACAAGCCGCCGGAAGGCCGAAGATGAGATGAAAAAGTTTCTTCAGGATAGAGGAGTTGTATCTTATAATTATCTCGACCAATATACCACCAGTATCACCGAACAGGATGAACGGGAAATAATCAATAAAATCAGAAGAGATAATTTTGATGGTGCTATTACGATGCGACTGGTAGATGTAGATAAGGACATTGACTATGTGCCCGGCACTATTTCATCCTATCCTATTTATTATCGCTCCTTTGGTGGGTTTTACCGCAGAAGCTGGATTTATTCTTCTACGCCTGACAGATACTATTCAAGCAAGACCTATCGGGTTGAGATAAATATTTATTCAATAAAAGAAGACAAGATTATCTGGACGGGCCTCACAGAAACCACTAACCCAAGCGGTGTTGATAAAATGGCTATGGAAGTAGCCAAAGTTATCTACGATAAAATGGTTGAGGAAGGATTTATCAGTAAGTAAATTAATAGGATATACTAAGAAACTGTTTGAGTTCATCTTGTTTCGTTTAAAATAAGCGTAGCGGCGCACCGCTCATTTTCATTCGAAAAATTTAACTCAAACAGTTTCTAAAATACCTTTGATATTTTTTCTTTGATAGAGGTGTCATACATTGCAAAGCAAACGAGGCCTTTCTATCAGAAACAGATACATTATTTCTTGCGCCCTCTGCGCCTTTCGCCTTGTTTTTCCAGCCCCTTTCGTCTCAGCGAAGCAATATAAATGGTTCCGAATACCATTACCGGAAGTTTCACATAAAGCAATATAAAAGCCACCATCGGCGCAAAGAAAGAAACAATCAGGGCAATCAATCCATTCAGCATATCCAGGTTAAACATAATCCTGAATCTTCGTTTATTCTCTTCATTAATCGTTCCGTCATCTACAAAATTATTTTTATCCCACGAGGCATAATCCCACAAAAAATTCTGAAACATAGAGATAAGAAAAATATTGAGCGCATAAAAGAATACAGCCGCAGGATCATTCAGATGGTCGCTCAGCACACTGGTAGAAAAAGGAAGCGTAACAATAAAAAACAACCAGAGCGTATTAAACCATTTCAGGCGCTCATCCATCCGTTTTATATGCGTAAACAAGCGATGATGAGTACTCCAGAATCCTGAAATGCTGATAAATGACAAGATAAAGCCCAGATACTTATGCCAGGGTTTCAACAAATCGGCAAACTGCAATTTTTCTCCTTCCGGCACCTCAATCTTCAGTTCCAGCGCGAGCAAAGTAATAGCAATAGCCACAATGGCATCGCTAAAAAACAAGACCCTTTCATAGGGCAGCTCATGCTTTTCTGTTTCATACTTTTCAAAGTCTCTTTTTTCATTTTCTTTCATAGGCCAGAAGTTTTAATTGTTTGCTTAAGTAGTACAAATAAATAAAGAATCTTAGACAAAACTTTACCATATTTACAAATATTAAGGTATCTCAAAGAGACCTCTAAACTATGAATCAACAACTCGAAAGGATAAAAGAAAAGCTTGAACAACTCAAAAGGCTGGACAAACGCTTCATTGTATTTGGTTCTCAAAAACATAGATATAAACTCAATCAGGTTATTTCATCAGATAAAATTCAACAATTTGAAAATACTTACAAGATAACTTTACCAGCTGAGTATGTTGCGTTTATGACAACCATTGGCAACGGTGGTGCCGGACCTTGTTATGGACTTGAACCATTTGAAAACTGTTTGTTTGACGACCTGGACTATAAAAGTCCGGACTCTTTACTCAACCCAAGTAAGCCTTTTTTACATACCCAACCCTGGAATATGGAATTTATAGCCACGGTTGATGAGAAAGCTAATGAAGCTGAATACTGGAAAGAACGTACTGCATTTGAAGAACAGTATTTTGCCAAAGAGCAAATGAATGGAACAATTGCCATTTGCAATTGCGGCTGTGCACTTAATCTGAATTTAGTAATAAATGGAGAAGAGTTTGGTAATATCTGGATAGACGATAGAGGCAGTGATAATGGGATTTTCCCATCAAGTGAGTTGGAAAATAAAGACAGAACTACATTTCTTGATTGGTATGAATTATGGCTCGATAACTCCTTGAATGAAATGAAGGAAAAACAACTGTTAAACAAAAAGCCCTGGTGGAAAATTTGGTGAAGCAAAGTAAAAGGCCAGTATAAGCTTACTTTTAAAAACTTGTTTTGCTGTGAAACACATATTGGACAATTAGCGAAAGAAATATACGCAGCGTTGACTAATTAAGCTGTCTTCATAAACACCCTAATATTTTTTCAGCTAGTTTATGGATTTTGATAACTTGAAGCATCTTGTTATAAAAAGACATGATAAAGCAATACACCCTTTTTCTTTTCACTATTTTTCTGACACTTTCTTCGTTACGTTTGTCGGCCAGCCCCCAGAGACCAGATTATATTATTTATAAGGGAGATACCATTGTTACCTATAACTTAATTCTTGAAATGTATTTTCAAAAACAAGAAAAACCAGATCAGGGCAAATTGTTTGGCTTAAGTTTTCGTGACGGTTCATCGTCTAGCTGCTGGCGAGGGTATCAGGCCATTTATCAGATTGATCATGATAGTCTTTTTCTGGTTGATATAATCAACTGTGGCGAAGGGAAAAATGGAAAAATTAACAAAGCCGCTTCTATTGGGCGAATAAAAGAAATATTCAACGACAGAATGCTCAACAACAGGGTTTATATTAACTGGTTTTCGGGAGATATAAGCTTCCCATTAAGCAATAAAGTGCTGAGATGGGATGGCGTTTTTCATACAATCTACGAAAAAGAAAAAGTTTTTAGTATCTCTGCAGGCAAAGTGCAGACAATCCAAGATGTTGAGAATTATGTTGATGACCCTAAAAGAATTGACCGTAAATACAGAAGCAAAATTTCGGACACCCTATTTTATGCACTAAAAAAAGCGAAGTGGAGAAATGGTAAAGATTTTGATTGTTCAGACCGATATGTAGTAACAATCAATGAAAATGGAAGAATTTCAAAAGTAAAAATGCTTTACGAAGATAATGAAATTGATGAATACTATGAAAGAGACCAATATAATTTTTGTATCCGAAAAATATATCGGGCACTTAAATCATTGAAGTTTGACATCATTAAAGACAAAGGCAAACCAATAGTCGAGAATATATATATTGAAATCTGGATAGAGGATGATGGTAAAATTGAAAACTGGACGCGTTAGTGACTTGAGAGGGAAAAATATACAGCTTTAAGAATCCGAATTTTCTAACCGATACATATTACTCCATGTATTTGTCTAGTCATTAAATAGTTTGAGTAAACCTATTTTAGGACTAGACAGACCTGCGCACGGCAGAGTCCCCTGCCTGGCTCTTTCCAGTCGCGCACGGGAGACTCTGCCGGGACAGTAAATTTGGTGAGTTACCGCAAAAGGCCAGTATAAGCTTACTTTTAAAAATTCATTTTTATGTCTAGTCCTGAAACAGATTCAAACAAACCCATTTCAGGACTATTAATCACTTAATTCCACCTACTTCCACTCACAATCCTCATCCAGCCACTCATAACCCGGCTCGATAGGTGCGCCATCAGGAGCAGCTAAGCTATTGGTTGGAATCGTAATATCCGGATTATCTTCAAATTGTTTGATTTTCAACAAGGCCAGGCGAGCAAAACCTGCACCATCAACCGTATTGCTTTTCAACCAGTCCTGAATATCATCAATGGCGCCATAAGCATTGGCACGTACTTCCATTGCCGCATCTTTATTATTGGCAAGCACCATCAACTGGTCAAGAAACTGCATGGCTACCAGACGGTCTATCTGGGCATAATAGCTGTTATTCTTAAACATTTCAGGCTTTTTCCACAGTTTTTGCACCATAATGCTTGATACTTCGGCCAATGTCGGTAAATCTGCTTTCATCACTTTCTGGCTCACCAGTCTGGATGCACGCTCAGGATTCAGCATTAATCTTAAAGTCATGCCTGCCGAGGCTTCTGCCGGAGCCAGTGGATCGAAGGCCAGACCTGTATGACGTTTAAACACCTCTCTCGGATTTGCCTGATAACGGAACGGTCTTGGCGGAATCATTTTCAGGATATGGTCAGGCACGGCCAGAAACTCAGGCGTAAGTGTCTGCATCAGGGCATTGAAGGCTTCACGTTGTTTTGCGGCAGGCACGGCATCATAAACCACCTGTCCATCGCCACGAAGCGCAAAGTTATAATCTGCCCCGCCCAATACTTTAGCAGTTGCCTCAGTCTGGTAGCGGTGGAACATATACATCGGCACCAATACTTCTTCTATACTTGCCATTGGCGCATCTACCCTGATTTTCTTTTCCGTAAAATCTTTCAGGGCTATTCTGCGCAGCTCCATTACACGTTTCAATTCCGTTGTGGCATCTCCGCCGTTATCCCACAAGTGAGTCAGCGGACTTACCGAGCCCTCCGGACGAGCGTCCTGATCGGTCAGGAATCTGAGTCCTTTTCTTAGGGCATTCTGCACAATTTTATCCAGTTCAGCCTTTTCATTCACATTATCAGGAAAATCCTGATAACCCCAGATGATTGAGGCTTTATCATATTCACCGATACCCATTGAATACGCGCGCGAAAGGTCAAATTTACCATTGGCATAGCTGACAAGCGGGTGCGGATAATCCATCACCGAAGCACGGCCATTGATGCTCGAAATATAGTTATGCGGCAAGCCCAGTGTATGCCCCACTTCATGCGCCGCTAACTGCTTCAATCTATCGGTCGACATACGAAGGATAGTAGCTACGTTGGTAGTATCAGTTTCATAATTACCCAGGAATCCCTGCGCAATCAGAAAATCCTGACGGACACGCAAGGAGCCCAAGCTTACTTTTCCTTTCAGAATCTCTCCTGTGCGAGGATCAATTACACTGGCACCATACGACCAGCCACGTGTACTGCGGTGCACCCATTGAATAAGGTTATAGCGCACGTCCATCGGGTCAGCATCAGCAGGTAAGAGTTTTACCTGAAAAGCATCTTTGTATCCGGCCGCTTCATACGCCTGATTCCACCACGCTGCCCCTTCCATCAAAGCCGAACGGATAGGTTCCGGTGCACCCGGATCCATGTAATAGATAATCGGTTTTACAGGCTCACTCAGAATCGAAGTCGGGTCTTTCTTTTGTAGACGATGGCGCGAAATATATCTTTTCATGATGGGCTCGCTGATAGGCGTAGCATAATCGAAATACTCGATACCCCCATAGCCGATGCGCGGGTCAAATTCTCTCGGCGTAAATGCCTTGTTCTTTTTATCAGCCTCAATATCAGGCAGTTCTACGAATGAATGGTGTTGATTCATGGTAATAATGCCCGGCGTAGGCGCCACCTCACGCAGGTATCCTCCCGGATTATCGCCTGTTAAGGTGATAATGGTTTCAAACTCGGTGTTTTTAGGAAAATTGCGGGTATACGGTAAATACATCGCACTGCGCGAAACATCCAGACGGAAAGTTCCCTGACGGGTGCGGGCAATATCCTGAATGGCACCAACGGCATCCTGTAATAGAAACGGTGTCAGGTCTACCAATACTTTACCATTGCTTTCGGCTTTAATATCAAAGCCAAAATGTACAGACTTCGCAAATGATTGTTCCACTGCGCTTTTTTCTAAAGGGTCGTTTGAAATGGCTCTGTACGAATAATTAGGCTCAACCATCAGCACCTTATTGCCACTTCTCTGGAATTTCACCACGTGTTCTTGTCCTAATCGGCCACGGTCAAGGCCAATGTCGTTTGAACCTACTCCTTGCGCCAATGACGGATAGTACAATAATTCGGTGTCAAACTTGGAAATTTCGAGGTAAACTTTGCCATCTTTGGCATTCCAGTAGAAATTCAGAAAGCCTTCTTTTTTATCCATACCTGTAGTAAAGGCATCAATCGATTTGGGGTCTTGTGCCACGGCATAAACGCTGATAATCAGCAAGGCCAGTGTTTGCATGAAGTGTTTTCTCATAGAGGATATTGTTTGTTTTTCGTTTGGTTAATTATTGTGGGGTTGGTTATTATTACTTATACTTCGAACCGACTTCAAGTCGGTTCTATATGAAAACATTCCTTTGTTATCTTAGCCAACGACCGCGACGGCGGACCGTTTCCATTCGGTGAACACAGGTCGTTGCGAATGGGTTTTTACCTTAAATATGAGTAATGCAAAGACCCTTGTTCAGCGACTAAAGTCGCCGTCTAAGATAACAAAGGTCTATTTTATTAGTTATGCCGACTAAAGTCGGCATCATGTTATTACTAATTCCCTCACTTATAAACCTTCTCCCCCACCTTAATCTCGGCCTTGATAAAATTCTCTTTCGGTGGTACAGGGCATATATAGTTTTCGTTGTAGGCACAAGGGAAATTATGCGCATTGTTGAAATCAATCTCTATTTTATCGCCTACCAGTTTATTCTTTGGAATATTAATATACCTGCCTCCTCCGTAAGTTTCTTTTCCACTTGTCAAGTCACGAAAAGGTAAAAAATAAGTACTCTCTTCATCGAAGATACTGACTGTATAGTTTTCTCCATTTAGCAAAAAAGTAGCCTCTCCGGCTTTTTTGATTTCACTTTGAGTACTATCATTCATTAACATCATGCTTTGTCCGCTATCTGAAGTACCTTTGAATTCTGCTTCTATTCGATAATCAACATTAGGCTCAAAATATTTAAAGCCTGAGAAGTTAGTTAGGTTAGCAATTGGAGAATTTTGTTGATTTGTTAAATCTTCTTGATATTTATTCCTTTGTTCGCTGATAGCCCCAATATAATCTTCCGAGCCTTGAAGCGAATAAAACAAAATGCCAATAATGGCAATAACCAGAACAAGAAGAACAATTTTGTTTTTAAACATAGTGTTATATGATTACTGAATAAATCTTTTTTATTTCAATCCCCATTATAGTTTAATTTTTCTTTACTCCCCTTTAGGGGCTGGGGGCTTTCTGCGCTAATATAGCTAATAAGAACTTTTCTTCGTTAATCTGAGTTGAAATATCGTAATTCGCAATCGAAAATCTTAAACGCAATATATGTTTACCGGAATTGTAGAGTCAATGGGGCACCTCATTGATATTCAGCCAGATGGCACAAATTTAACCTTTACTTTTGAATCTGATATTGCTCACGAGCTAAAAATAGACCAGAGTTTATCACACAACGGCGTATGCCTCACAGTTGTAGAATTGCTGAATGTAGCATATGAAACCGTGAAAGGAACAAATGGTGACGCAGCCGTAAGATATAAAGTAACAGCTATCGACGAAACCCTGAAAAAAACCAATCTGGGAAAACTAACGATTGGCGACAAAGTAAATCTGGAACGCTGTATGCCTGCCAACGGACGTTTCGACGGCCATATTGTGCAAGGCCATGTAGACCAGACAGGTATCTGCACCGCTCTTGAAGACCAGAACGGCAGCTGGCTGATTTCGTTTGAATACGATGCCGCAACCAATAATATTACGGTTGAAAAAGGCTCTGTCTGCGTAAATGGGGTGAGCCTGACGGTTGTCAACTCAAAAGACAATGGCTTTAGTGTTGCGATTATTCCGTATACCTGGGAACACACCAATTTCCATCAACTGGCCGTAGGTAGCACTGTCAATCTCGAATTTGATATTCTGGGCAAATATATGCAGCGCATCATGCAAAGAAGCCAATAGCCATGATACAAATAAATACAATTAAAGATTTTTATGGCGATACATTTATAAAAAAAGTAAATGGCTTTGAGTTTGAGGATATGTTATCGGCTGAAACTATCAGCTTTCTGGAAAATATTGGGTTGCCAAAAGAAGCTAAACCAATAATAGAGTGCAGGTTCGATGATATATTATATCAAACAAGCGAGAGATTTATACGAATAGGTAAAACTCTAGGAGGTGATGATATTTTAATTGATATACTTGACAATGAAAGTATAGGGTTTGAGAATTCTCCTACCAAACTTACGTATATCAGTAAAAATATACAAGTAATGCTTGAATGCTTTTATGAATATGAGTTTTTTTTTAAAGAGGTATTGGAAAAAGAAACTTTAGGGCATTATGGTAGAAATAAGCAAAAATATGCCGACTATTTTGCTGAAAAACTATTAAATCTGGATGAAGACACTTTAGATTACTCAAATATTTCAAAAAGTTATTTTTGGGGAAGTTTTATGGAGAGTATTGAATCAGGTATTTAGTAGGGGTTCAAAATTTTGAACCCCTAACAGCATATATCTTATTTCACCAAAAACCAAAAAGCCACAGAGACCAATCTCTGAGGCTTTTTATGTATCATCGTAAGGTTGAGAAATCTTATCTGTTTTCTAATTCTACAAACGGGCGCAAAGTAGCACCAGTGTAGATTTGACGAGGGCGGCCGATTGGCTCTTTGTTGGCTCTCATTTCTTTCCATTGTGCAATCCAACCCGGAAGGCGACCTAATGCAAACATTACGGTAAACATATTGGTCGGAATACCCAAGGCCCGGTAAATAATACCAGAATAGAAATCCACGTTTGGATATAGTTTTCTTGACACGAAATAATCATCGTGCAAGGCTGCTTCTTCCAATCCTTTGGCAATTTCTAATACAGGGTCGTTTACACCTAATTTACCTAAAATATCGTCAGCCGCTTTTTTGATGATTTTGGCACGTGGGTCGAAGTTTTTGTAAACTCTATGCCCGAAGCCCATCAGACGGAAACCTGAGTTTTTATCTTTGGCTTTGTTCACAAATTTCATCACATCACCCCCATCAGCCTTAATATCTTCCAACATTTCAATCACTTCCTGGTTTGCACCACCGTGTAGCGGGCCCCATAAGGCTGAAATACCAGCCGAGATAGACGAATAGATATTAGCTTTTGATGAACCTACCAGACGCACTGTTGAAGTTGAACAGTTTTGCTCGTGGTCGGCATGAAGAATCAATAATTTGTTCAGAGCCGCAGAAACCACAGGGTCAACTGTATATTCTTCTACCGGCAATGAGAACATCATATGTAGAAAATTCGAGCAATAATCTAATGAGTTTTTAGGATAATTGATTGGGTGTCCGTTTGATTTTTTGTAACACCAGGTAGCTAGTGTAGGGAATTTAGCTAACAAACGGATAATATGTGTTTCGGTATGGTCGGGCACTTTATCATCATACGAATCAGGATAAAACCCACTCATCGCACTCACCATCGCCGACATCACGCCCATTGGGTGCGCATTTACCGGAAAACCATCAAATATGCGACGCATATCTTCGTTTACCAGTGTATGTCTGCGAATAGCCGTATCAAATTGATCGTATTGCGCTTTATTTGGCAATTCGCCATTAATCAACAAATAAGCTACTCCTAAGAAGTTCGCTTTTTCAGCCAAATCTTCAATGGCATAGCCGCGGTAGCGTAGTATTCCTTCTTCACCATCCAGAAAAGTAATGGCGCTCTTGGTCGCTCCAGTATTTTTATAGCCGCTATCGATTGTTATGTAACCTGTTTCATCACGGAGTTTGGCGATGTCAATCGCTTTCTCTCCTTCCGAACCTTCTATGGTAGGGTATTGGTAGGATTTACCATCAATTATTAATTCTGCTGTACCAGCCATAAAAACATTAAGATTATTTTGTGGTTATCAATTATATTGATGAATTATTTCGCTAATTCCGTTGCAATAATAACAAAAAAAGCGTAAAAATAACCATCCGCCATTAAATATTTGTTAAGGCAACTAAAATTTAATCTGCGCCCTTACTATCGGGGTGTCAAATTTACAATTTCTTAAATTATAACCCCCACCTTTTCAAAAAAGTTTGTGTTTTGGCAAAAAGATACTCATTTTAAAAACTGCTTAACTTAAATTTTTCGAATCAAAATGTTTATTTTTTATCAAGACAAGGCGCTAAAACCGGAGCTTAGCAGAGCTAAGTGAGGATTTTAGTAACGCAGTATTGACAAAAAAGAAGCATTTTGAACGAAATAAGATTAAGTTAAACAGTTTTTCTAAAAAATGTTTGTAGCTTCACTTTCCGAAAATCTTAGATGTTATGCTCACAGCTATTTTAATCGACGACGAGAAAGGGTGCCTTGATACCCTTGAAATAGAGCTCCAAACCTATTGTGCCGACGTAAAAGTACTTGCCAAATTTCAGTCTGCCGAAAAAGCACTCGAAATATTAGAGACCATCCGCCCCGATATGATTTTTCTGGACATCAGCATGCCACAGATGAACGGTTTCGATTTTCTGCTGAAAATTCCGAAAATCAATTTTGAAGTCATTTTCTGTACAGCTTACGATGCCTATGCCCTCACGGCCTTCGAGTTTTGTGCCATAGATTACCTCCTGAAACCCATCTCTAAAGATAAGCTCATCAGAGCCGTAGATAAGGTTCGCCAGAAACAAAGCAAACAGGTAGATATACAGAATTTAGAGTTGCTTCTGGCCAATATGCGTGGCGGAATCCACCACAAACCAAATGTGGCCGTACCCACACCCGAGGGCCTGGAGTTTATCTCTATCAACGACATTATCTATGCCGAAGCCGATGGCAATTATTCAAGAATCATGATGGGCAATAAAGAAAAGGTATTGATTTCAAGAACATTGAAGGATCTGGAGACCTTGCTTTCTAATCACCCATTTGTGCGCATCCATCAATCATATCTGGTAAATCTGACACATATCAAAAAATATATCAAAGGCGAAGGTGGCTATGTAGTGATGAACAACGGCACCAGCCTACAGGTATCCAGAGCCAACCGGATGAAATTGATGGAATTGGTGCGGTGATGGTGTCTCAAATCGCGTGATATGAAACGCACCATTTATACAACCTCACATAAACACAAAAACACGCGAACGACAGCGACTGAAGTCGCCGTCTAAGAAAACAAAGGAATATTTTTTATGTAAGCCGGACTTAAGTCCGGCGATGTATACAGAAAAAATCCCGCGCGGCGTCCGCTTTGTTATCTTAGCCCCCGAATTCCATAACACGGGCACATCAATACCCCAAACAGCCATAATAGCCATACACAAATAACAAACTATTTCACCTTGAGATTCCTTCTCACTTTTATACTCCTACTAACCCTCTCCACCACCTGTTTTGCCCAAAAAACAGACACCATTACTATTACCAAAAAATTTATTGATAATCAGGTTATCCAATGCACCGAACAAGCCCTGCTCTATATCGATTCCAGTGGCAAAGCACCCGTTCAACAGATTGACAAACAGTTTTTTATTCCTTTAAACGCCTTTCGTTTCCAACCATTGGCTTTTGATTATTTCGGATATGTTTTCTGGATTAAACTCACAGTCACCAATCCGACCAACGTGGTGATTCCTGCCCTATTCACGGCAGGGGTACACAAGCGCACAGAGATATTTCGCAAGGTCAATGGTAAATTTGTATTGCTGCAATCAACCCAACAGGATTTGCTGCCGCATGAACGCCCCTTTCGGTATGATGAAAAATACGTTCCCTTAAAATTTGCGCCCGGCCAGACCTACGAATTACTCATTAAAGTAAGCGAGCATCCCCAGCTATACATGAGCCTGAAACCCAAACTCGTGAGCTACGGCTGGGAATATGACGATAAAATGCGGGCCTTCTTTGACGAATACCGCTACCTGATTGCCGACGGCTTCTTTGCGTCCATTCTGTTTTTTGTTTCTATTTATATCCTAGTTTTATACTTTGTAGAGCACCGGCGCTACTATGCCTATTATGCGGGCTATCTGTTTTTTATCCTGCTGTTTGCCATGTGGGGTATCGAGCACTCACCCTATATGCGGGTGTTTTTTAGTTTCATTCCTTTCCTGAAATTCTCGGCCAATAACAATACTTATGCCCTCATCTCGAATATCTTCTATTTCCTGTTTATCAGCGATTTCCTGGAATTAGAGAAAACCGCTCCACAATTCGAGAAATTTGTCAGGCTCTATATCAAGGTTCTGTATGTATTGCTCATTGCCGATACCCTGATTAATTTTGTTTTTAAGGCCTACCAGATAGGCGGCTATGTCTGGATACTCACGCAGCCAATCATCGCCTTTTTCGGAATTTACTCCACCATTATGGTGCTTAACCAGAAAGGGGCTTTTGTCAAATACATCAAATGGGGTTCTATTGCCCTCTTACTAGGTGTTATCCTCGGATTCTTAGAACAGATTCTGATGATGAAGCCCTTCGAAAACGTAATTATGCGGTTAGCCCTGAGTTTGCCTTTCAATATTGGTGTAGTGGTCGAAATCCTGTGTTTTTCTACGGCTCTGGGTTATAAAACCTGGCTGCGCCAACGCAACCGTAATTTGCTGATGAAATCGGTGAAAGAATCAGATTTACGGACCTTACGCTCGCAGATTAACCCGCATTTTATTTTCAATAGCCTCAATGCCATCAAAAGTTATATTCTCAACCACCGCTCGGTAGAGGCGGCTGAGTACCTGACAGATTTCTCAACCCTGATGCGGTCTATTCTGCAACATTCTAAAGATAAACTGATTCCACTTGCCGACGAGCTTGAAACAACACTGCTATATGTAAAACTGGAAATGCTGCGCTTTGGTGATGAATTTGAGTTCATCTATCATCTCGATAAAAAAATAGACACCGACGAAACCCTGATTCCGCCTATGCTTTTACAGCCATATATTGAAAATGCCATCAAGCACGGCCTCATGAATAAACCCAATAACAGAACCTTATCTATAAGCCTGGAAGCCTTGCCCTACAAAACCCTGATTGTGATTGAAGATAACGGTATCGGACGGGAACAGGCATCTTTGCTACGCAAAAACATTTTCAAGCACCAGTCAATGGGCATGAATATCAACGACGAACGGATAAAACTGCTGGCCATGACCAACGACTGGCATATAGACATACAGATTATTGACAAAAAAAACGCCACCGGCCAATCCGAAGGCACCAAGGTAATGATTTATTTACCGATGATTGATTAGATGAGAAAACAACCCGCAGCGGCGGCCGCCCATCCCCAACCCTTCCGCGCGGCGGACCGTCCCAACAATGGGGAAGGGAGCAAGAGTTTTCTGTGCCATAAATGGCACAGAAAACTCTCTTTGTCCCCTCCCCACTGTTGGGGAGGGCTAGGGTGGGGTCTTTTCATACTTTGCCTCATCACCCTATCACCCCCCACCCACGCGCAAGTCCGCCTATACTTTGAACTCGAAAAAAATGGTTTTCTGGATTGCGCCGATAGCACGTATCTCTTTATTGATTCTACCCGACAAGTGCCACTGCAAAGCATTCCCAGGCAGAGGTTTGTCAAACTTAAAAGTCTGGAGATACCACAGGCATTTTCCGGTGGCTACAGATACGATTACTGGCTAAGATTATCGGTACACAACCTAACAAATGATACCCTCGATTTGCTATTGACAACAGGCTTGCACCGCTCGGTAGAACTATACAGAAATATCTATAACCAGTTGATAGAACTCTATAAAACCAACGAAAATCTGCTACCCCATCAACGGATGTTCCGGTATGACGACCAGTATATTCCGATTCGGTTTCTGCCCGGCACACATTATCAGCTATACATCAAAGTAAACGATTATCCCAAGAAAGACTTTATCCTGCAACCTAAGCTGGTGAGTTATTTCTGGGAGAATCACCATAAGGTAAAGGCATTTTATGACGAATACATCTATCTCATCAATAACGGGCTCATTATCTCTATCCTGTTTTTCGTGGCCCTGTTTGTATTCATGTTTTATATACTTGACCGACAGAAATATTATCTCTATTATGGGTTTTATACGGCTTCTCTGGGCTTCTTTAATCTATGGGAATACGAACATTCGCCCTATTTCCATTTACTATTCAGCTATCTGCCTTTCCTGAAATACACAGGCAATAGCAATGTTTATATTCTGCTCACCCAGATTTCGTATTATCTATTTGTCTACGATTTTCTGGAACTGAAAGAGAAATACCCTGGTCTCGGTTTACTATTCCGCCGGGTTATCAGAACATTGCTGGTCTTTCTGGTACTCGATGTCATTGTACTCTTTGTTTTCGGACGCTTGGATTGGAGCGATTCTTTCTACTGGTTTTTTCAGGGAGTTTTCCCTATCCTGAATATTATTTTACTGGTGCTGGTCTTCCGAATCAAAGGCAGAATTGCTCGCAATATCAAGATAGGTAGTACTTTTCTGATGCTGGGCGCCTTTGCCGGATTCATGACCCAATGGCTAAGTCATGAATCTTACGTGCTCCTGCGCATCGAGCCAAGTATCGTATTTATGCTGGGCACGCTCACCGAAATCTTTTTCTTTTCGATAGCCATTGGTAGCCGGAGTTATCAGATTCAGAAAGAGCAGAATTCCCTGTTCAAAGCTATGAAAGAATCTGAACTGCGTACCCTACGCTCACAGATAAATCCGCATTTTGTATT
The DNA here is from genome assembly GCF_054779675.1 of Emticicia fontis. Lineage (NCBI taxonomy): Bacteria > Pseudomonadati > Bacteroidota > Cytophagia > Cytophagales > Leadbetterellaceae > Emticicia > Emticicia fontis. The sequence continues at coordinate 661,898 of NZ_BAAGXU010000037.1, read as the reverse complement.
CAATAGCCTGAACTCCATCAAGAGTTATATCCTGACCCACCGTCCGGTAGAAGCCGCCGAATATCTCACCGATTTTTCGATGCTGATGCGGTCGATTTTGCAATATTCCAAGGAACAGTTAATTTCATTGACTGATGAACTGGAAACGGCAGTGCTCTATATCAAACTGGAAAAACTACGCTTTGAAGATAATTTTGAGTTTATCTATGAATTAGACGAAACCATTGATACCGACGAAATCTTTGCCCCGCCGATGCTCTTGCAGCCCTATATCGAAAACGCCATCAAGCACGGGCTGATGAACAGACAGGAAAAGCGCATGCTGGCACTGAAAGTGAAACAACTGACCGAATCCATAGAAATCATTATTGATGATAATGGTATCGGCCGCGAACAAGCCTCTTTACTACGCAAAAACATACCGAAATACCAGTCTATGGGTATGAATATCAACGATGAGCGCATCAAACTCCTGAGCCAGGCCAACGACCTGCATATCCAGATTATGATTGAAGACAAAAAATCAAAAGACGGCACCCCACAAGGCACAAAGGTAACGATACATATACCGCTATAGCCCCCCCGCCCCTAAAGGGGTGCTTCAAATTCGCAGCCAACTATTCTACGACCAATATGTAGGGGGGGGGCGGTTCTTCCCAAATACTAACCGAAACCTACCAAATATCTTCCAAATCCGCCAAATACTAAATGCATATTGAGGGATATTCTTTTTCTTATCAAATTTGACTCACCATATTATAATCCCTTTTTTGAACAGCCATGAGAAAATTTTTTATTAAGCCATCCTATTGTGATCCTCAAATGATTTGGTTCGATCACGGAAAAACCTGTGTTCAACCAGATGAGGTCGTGTATTTAAGTAGTTTAGAGAATTACACCGAGTTTCATCTCAAATGCGGCAAGAAAGTAGTTTCTTCACGCACTTTGGGGGTTCACGAAAAACAATTGGTAGAAAAAGGGCATTTTGCCCGTATTCACCGCAAGTTCATGCTAAACCTGCAATACCTGAAACGTATAGAGTCGGTAGGTGAAGAGCACATCGCTCACCTCACAACCGGCGACAAGATTGTCGTTTCAAGAAGAAAAGCAAGAACACTCATTCATCAATAAAAGATGCCATAAACCATCTGAGACATCATTTAAAAACGCGCAAAGCCTTGAGAAATCAGGGCTTTGCGCGTTTTTGGGAGTAGACCTATTTTCAGTAATTACATTATTAATCAGGAAGACTATATAGTTCCTTTAAAGTTTTGTAAGGTGTATTAGCGCTCAACCTACCTCCTGCTGTCATTGGGACAACTACCGTTCTGAATTTATAACTTGAAGGCCCATTTTCCTTGTACCTCCATTCACTTAGAAACGTAAGACCTGAACTGCCGTAGGTTACTCGCATATCAACAACATTTATAGAAGACCCGTCAGCCTCAAAGACTGCATCATTTACAATCGGTAGAGGTTCAATTAAATTAGAACTTAGTACATAAGTTATCGCATATTCTGAATTTGGCTTGAAATTAGGAATTATGTAATCTTCGACAGGCCCCGGAAGATTTCCTGCCCATGTTAAAGTGTAATTATAATATCTTGCAGTAGACGCATTTGTCCCTGCTGGACCTTGAGGTCCTGTAGCACCTTGTCGACCTGTGGCTCCTGTAGCCCCGGCTGAACCCGTCGCCCCAGTCATTCCAGTAGCCCCAGTTGGCCCGGCAGGACCAGTATCACCTTTGGCACCAGCGGCTCCGGCAGGCCCTTGTAGCCCCTGCGGCCCTTGTGGTCCCTGGTCGCCTTTACAGGCATTGAGCATAATAATAACAGCAGAAAGAAGGAGAAGTCTTTTCATTGGAATAAGAATAAAGGTTAATAATCTAACAGTTTCGAAAAAGTAACCATTATCCACTTCATGACCAAATATTCTTATTATCCGGTATATTTTCTATTGATGGTCGAATATCCGAAGTGTGCATTTTATTTTTTGTCTTCGTGTGCAAACCCAATAAGCCTTCCTAAACATAAAAAATTACCAAAACCAAAAAATCTATTAATTCAATCAAAACCCATTCTTATCCAGAAATACCCCTAGCATCAAACAAGCCAACATACTGCTCAGCTCGGTAGAGTGGGTCATTTTTTGTTCTCTTACCAGATTTATTGCGGTTTTCAGTTGAGAAGTATCAACAAAATAGCCGTAAGTAGGATTCTTCATTGTCACTCGCGTAAGAGTCATTAATCAACCAACTCCGCACATTCTTTACCCAATATACCTTTTACAATGACTGGTGGTTCAGCCCATTTGGTAATGGTCGTGTCTATTAATAAAGGTAAGGCAGAGCTGAAACCACCAATTTCTCCTGTCCTGAGACCCATAACCACTAATGGGATTTTTGTATGTCGTATCATATATGAGCACATAATACAGGGTTCATGCGTAGTATAGAGCACACAATCTGATAAATCCTGTTTTCCCAAGTACTTGGTAGCATGACGTATGGCTTCTATTTCGGCATGATAGGTAATATCCTGATGTGCTTTTCCGCCTTCAATTCCCCGGCCTATCACCAAACCATTTTGTACGATGATTGACCCCACAGGACTTTCGCCTCGCTGCCTGGCAATTTTAGCAAGGTCAATACAAACCTTCATATAGGTTTGGTGTACTTTCATTTGTTCCCTATCCATCTGGCGTAATTATTAAAGAAGAATACTCAACGCCCCTTACCCTTTTTCGGAGGGTCGTTAAACAGAAGACCTTGGTGGACGTCTATACTGAAAGGAATAGAGATTTTGCTTAAAAGAATTCCCGCTTCATCAATGTTGAAATAGAACATTGCCCACTCATTCACACATATATTCAACTGGTCTGCTGAAAAATAATGCTCAATGTATTCCATTTGTCCATCAGCTATTATCTGTTTCAGGTCATTATGGGAAGTATTGCCATCTATCTCGGCCGAACCAAATTTAATAATAGACTCACCTTTATATTTAGGGTCGATATAGACTGAACCCAGAAAATCATTCGAATAACTCCATTGAATATTGCCTGTCCTGAAAATTCTGGAATCCGACTTGCCTGATATGAATACATCAAACGGAACCTGGATTTTCTCATAAAAAAGAGCAATTGGGCTATGCATAGGCACGCCCAAAAAGTCTCCTGGTGTAGTGGGTATGTCAATGATATCTAGCAAAGCATTTATCTTCTATAATTGGCACTATTAGCTGCCTTATTCAATTCTCCTTGAAACTCACTCATCGTATACAATTTATAATAGAGCGGCATTTCTTTTTTCCTGTCTTTATTCTTTACCCACATTTCTTTCGGCATCTCTTTATTCATTCCATAAACAACATTGTTGGAGGTATAGGTAAGAACCGAAAGCGTATTGCTTTGAATGAAGGCCATATCCTTAGGCTTTTTCCTTTCGTCTATCTTGGAGCCGGGATGTGCTCTTTCCAGCGAATCTTTCATGTTTTTAACAGATTCCTCATTTTCATGACGTTCTCGTGCCTCAGAAAGATATTTTTCCATGCTTGATTCATATACCTGTCTGCCGGCAATTAAATCCTGCGATGTTAAATTGATGACACCTAAACCTTCTGTAGGAACATTATATTTCAATACCTTCCCATCAACTTTAATGGTAAATACGGTATCTTCAATATTCTCTCCAAGAAAATAAAATTCTTTAAACACCAGGCCTTTATCCTTGTCAGATAAGGTAAAATCCTTATTCAGCAGTTCGGGAGTTGTCTCGTTGGTGATGACTAAAATTGTACTTTTTTTGGAAGAACAGGAAGCCAGGGTGATTAAAATCAGTAATAGAAAGAGTTTAGAACCAAATAGCCTTTTTTTAGCAGTAGTTAATGTTTTCATAAAGCGGTTGTTATCGGTTTTTACTTTAATAATTGGTTTTTGATTTAAAATATGAATGATCTACAAATTTACGATGATCGGGATGCAGGTGTTGTTTTACAAATCATACTTTTCCTGTCTCAATAAAATACTTTAGGTCAGTGCCATTATCCAACGAAATTTGCCCGAATGTAAATGATTGTCTATACCTAAGGCCTTTAAAATCACCATACGTTTTATCCTTTGCCTCTTCCATGCTTCCGGTAATAGTTTGTCCGTTCTCATGTGTGATGAGTCGTTGGGTTGTCAGAATACTATAATTATCGGCGTCAATCATTGTTGAGCAGATAAAGCGCTCGTTCTCTGCCAGTTCAAGTGGAAGAGCCGAATAAGGGAATTCTGTGTTAGATTCGTAGAACCTTGTCCATTTAAAGTCATAAGGTTTTATGGTATGCCTTTTAATCGCAGCAATGCATATATTATGTTTTGATTTGTCGGTTTTAGTCATTCTTAGTTACAGCTTTTATGCTTCAGATGGCAATTTAAAGATAATTTCAGTCTTTATAATCATCAATGTTATTATTATTGGCTTGTGCGAGATACTTCACTTATCAGTTATCCGAAATATATTATTGCCAATTTCTTTGCCTGATTGCCCTACCATTCTATCCCATTCTTTTTCCGGTGAAAACCACTCCCGAATCCTTGTAAAGTCCGGCACATTTTCGCCTTTTAATTCGTATAATTCTTCGATGAAATCGTTTTTAAAGTTCAGCAATTGACTATCGTTATTTTCTCTTGCCCTATCAAGCAAAAGTTTTTCAGCTTGATGTAAGTTATCAAACAATTCAAATAACTCCCATTTCTTCCAATAATCAATTTTGGATAGCTTTCCTGTAGAGGTCATTCTTTTCTTATAAAATCGTTTGAGTATTCTGAACATCCGCTGGTCTCAATCTGCTGTTAATTGGTAAATATGCGAAAACTTTACCAATTAAAATACCGTTTCTGCTTAGTTTTATTTAGCCAATAAGCCATCAATAAAACTTTTCAAAATTTAATTTGCGAAACCAGATAGTTGCACATATATTTGCAACCAGATAATTGCACAATGGAAACCAGACGAGATATATTTCAAGCGATAGTTGACCCGACGAGACGGGCGATTATCACCCTCATTGCCCTACAGGCAATGACACCAAACGCCATCGCCGAACACTTTGATACCACCCGACAGGCTGTTTCGAAACACTTACGCATTCTGACTGAGTGCGAACTGGTGACACAAAAACAGCAAGGCCGGGAAATCTTTTACCAACTGGAAATAGACAAAATGAAAGAAATCGACCAATGGCTGGCCCAATTCAGGGAGATTTGGGAAGCCCGCTTTAACCAATTAGACGAAGTATTAGCAACACTCAAAAATTTAAAAAAATGACATCAGCCTTATTATTCGACTTTATCGTTGATAAAGAGAACAGAACGATTACCATTAAACGTGAGTTTGATGCAGACCTCGCAATGGTTTGGGAGGCCTGGACAAACCCCGAAATTCTGGATAAATGGTATGCCCCGAAACCCTACCGTGCCGAGACCCAAACGATGGATTTCAGAGAGGGAGGTTTCTGGCACTACGCTATGATTAATCCACAAGGTGAAAAACAAGGTTATAGCCGATATGATTACCAGAAGATTGAGCCTCAGAAAAATATTACTGAATTAAGAGGATTCAGTGATGCAAACGGAACTATCAACCCGAATTTTGCCCGTACCACCGCCACCAACGATTTCAGCGAAGCAGATGGTAAAACATTGGTAAAGATTCATGCCCAGTATGGAAGCGCAGAAACGCTTGAATTTATAGTGAAAAACGGATTTATAGAAGGCATGTCGGCTTGTTTTGGTAATCTGGATGAATTGTTGGCTGGTTTGAAGAAATAAACAATATTTTGAATCAATTTGGCAGTCGAAAGGCTGCTAAATTGATTTACCATAATAATAGGTAGCATGAACACACAAGAACAAATCAAAGAATACATCGCCCGTCAACCAGAAAAAAAACGTAGCGAAATGCAAACCTTGCATGAACTTATACTACGCGCTTTACCAGAGGGCAAATTATGGTTTACGGACGGTAAAGACAGCGATGGGCGTGTGATTACCAACCCTACCATCGGTTATGGACTATATACCATACACTATGCCAATGGAACCACAAGAGACTTTTTTCGGATTGGTTTGCTCGCCAACTCAACCGGAATTTCGGTGCATATACTGGGTATAAAAGACAAGACCTTTTTACCCCAAACCTATGGAGTAAAACTAGGCAAGGCGAGTGTGACGGGCTATTGTATCCGATTCAAAAGCCTGCAAGATATACATATTGATGTGCTTGAAGCAGCCATCAGATATGGGGCTGAGTTGCCGAATGAGGCTTAGCAGCTTAGTTTTTTTTAGAATATAAGGCTAATTGGCGTGCATGCTTTTCAGCAGCTCATAGAATTTTTTCACGGCTTTCTTTTCATAGACTTCCTTGAGCGATAGCATCATAATCGTTCGCTTCATGTTTTTTCCATCGATGTGGATACCTACTACTTCGGGGTCGTTTACACTGGTATCGCTCAATATGGTGTGCCAATACCCTGTTTTTACGATTTCAAATAAAGTCGGAATATCATTGATTTCCATACAGATATTAGGCTCCAGATTCTCTTGTCCGAATGATTCAACAAAGAATTGAATCGTGCTATACCCACTGAAAGGCAAAGCCAAAGGTAGTTTGGCCACTTCGTCAAGCGATATACTGGTTTTTGTTGCCAACAACGATTTCTTCGCGGTTACCAAAACCATATTGGCTCTCAAAAGTGTCTGGCATTTCAGGTGTGGCTCTTTCAAGTCTTCATGGAATGTCAGGATAAAATCAAAATGGTATAAATTAAGTTTTTCGAGCAGGTCTTTGGTAGTGCCAAAAACCACCTGGATTTTGATATTGGGATATTGCCTGGCAAACTCGATTAATGTTCTGGCAAAAAGAATCCGCATGGAATAAATCACGCCTATGACTATTTTTCCGGTATTGAGATTTTTCAAATCTTTCAGCACCAATAAGCCCTCATTGGCTCTGTTGATACTTTGCAGGGCATATTCACCAAATATCTCACCGGCTTCGGTCAGGTTTATTCGTTTGCCGACACGGTTAAACAAAGGCACATTCAATTCATCTTCCAGCTGCTTGATTTGCTGCGACAGTGTACTCTGACTGATATTCAGCACCCTTGCGGCTTCTGTAAAATTTAATAATTCCTTGGCTTTTAAAAAGTATCTGAGTTGACGGAGTTCCATATTTTTAAATCGGTTTTATCGATTGATTTTATCGAAAAATAGCGTTTTGCAAATTTAGACACTATTCCGATATTTGTAGACTTCAATTACAGATAGTACATTTTAAAACTTAATTTTATATCAATCATGAAGTTTACACTTATTGCATCGCTATTAATGTTGACCATTGGATTCGCAGCATTTAGTCAGGAAAAACCATCTGCTAAACCAGAAAAAGGTTTGATTAAAATATCAGTTATGTATCCTTATGCCGAAGGCAAAACCTTTGATATGGCATACTATGAAACCAAACACATGCCGATGGTAGCAGGCTATTTAGGCACAAATCTGGTAAAATATACCATCGAAAAAGGGCTTGCGAGTGGCATTCCAAACCAACCCCTACCCTACATGGCTATTGGTACTTTCTATGTCAAAAGCCTAAGTGAGTATCAATCTGCCATTGCACCTAATAGAGATGCAATCAGAGCAGATTTTACCAATTATACGAATGTAGCTCCGGTGATTTTTGTTAGTGAGGTGGTGCGGTGAGTGGGGTAAGCATCCATTATTCAATCAATTGCCTCCTGCTTTAGCTGGAGGTACTAATATTGTATCATCATTATTGGCTTTAGCCAAATCTTCGGATTACCCCTGTTTAGGATTTGGCTAAAGTCAATAATGATTTTTTCTTTTGTTACCCCCCATTTGAAAATGGGGGCTATTGAGTCAATTGATTCTTACTTTAGTTTTATTTAATCTTCGTCCTCCTCAATAATAACAATATTTTTATCTTCAATATCTTGTATAAAAGCACCGAGACTTAGGTTAAGTGTATAATTAGCTTCTAGCACTCTTCTTTTTTTATATTCACCTACTACTTTTTCATAATGTATTCTATTCTTGTTGCTTGGGTCAATATAAAAGCCATATTGACTTGGCAATATCTCATTTAGAGTACCTATACAATTGGTTGTTTTTCTGTATTTTGCTGGTTTTGTACGAAAATATAATGGTAACAACCAACATTCAATTGAATCGACTGAAATAGCAAATATTATTCTGTCTTTATACTTTCTATATGTAGATTGACTTATAAAATCAATTAGTTTTTCTTTTATCTTGGCGACTACTTCAATGACAGTATCCTCGTTATTGAGTATATTTCTACATTCTTCAATTATACTTTCACTTCGAAATATATCTGTATCAATCTGAATTATTATATAGTCTACAGAATCAAAAGCATCAGTTAATTTAATTGACTTAATATACTCAATTACTTTGTGCCAATTTCCGTGTCTTGAACCTTCATCGGTAGCATCCAGATTTGGTTGGAGGGGTCTAATATCCAAATCCTTTTTACTAAACCATCCTGCTAGAATAAAGGTAATTATCGTCTGGTCTGTTACTCCTTCTGTGACTAATCCAAAAGATGCCATTTGTTAAAAATTATTTGGTAAGCCTCCTAAATATCCTCGTAAAAACTGTTCTGACAACTTTACAGGGTCTTTTGTTTCAGCTGTAGTTTTCTTTTTAATTCTTTTTATTGTAGTTTCTCCTTCTATGTTTCTATTTGCTACAAATAATCTCTGCTCTTCATCGTTAAGGTTTAGCCCATCCAAAATTGCTGGATTGTGAGTAGTAAAAATGACTTGTTTATCATATTTTTTTGCAAGTCTTGTTAGTATTTTTATTAGCTCACTACAAAGTTTCGGATTTAGTGCTACATCAATATTATCAATTGCAAAAAATTTAGGAGTAAATTTTGAAGTAAAAAGAGCAAAATAAAATAATAAGTAAAGAAATCCTTCGTTTGAACTTCTTTGATCAAAATATTTTAAATCTTCATCAAGATAGCGGTCTTTAATTCTAATTTTCCTATCATTAAATTTTAAGTCTTTGGGAATTTCGAATTTTTCAAACCAATCTATTATCTCCATATTTGCAACCAATTCTTCAAATTCTTCAGGAGTTTCGGAACTCATAATGGTAATTAACTTAAACAAGCCTTCTCCTTTGATTCCTAAAGGCTCGATTTGAGATTCATCCTCAAACTTTCTAAGAGAAGAATTTTCAGGAGCATAAATTAAAAAATCTGCAAAAACTTCAATATTTTCACTTATAAATTTTTGATAATACTCTTCAGTAGTTCCTTCCAATATTGACTCTCTTAGCCTATTGGCAATACTACGCCTCATTTCATCATCAAAAGCTCTAATAACTAAATCTTCTGCATTGCTACCGCTAACTTTAGACAATTCTGAAATTATCTCATCTTTTAAAGATAATTCTATTTCATTTACTTGGTTGTCAATGTTTAGATCAAATTTTTCGATAACCCAAGGTTCTATAGCCTTTTTAATTTTGTGTTTATATACTCCCGGAAATGAAGTTTCTTCTAATACTCTCCAGTCTGAAAATGGCTTATCGTCTATTATTAGTTTTATTGGAAAAGTATCATCAGTCTGTAATTTAAACACAATTGAAATTTCTTTCTTCTTTATCTCACTTTTAAAACCAGAATACATCCATTGCGATTCAGTAACTCTAATTCCTCTTGAAGTTAAAAATTCGTTACTTAATTTCCCCTCCAATCCAGCAACACCCATAGCAATCGCCTCTAAAATATTACTTTTACCACTACCATTTGCCCCAATAATCACATTCACTCTTCCTAATTTAAGAGTTAAATCCTGAATTGATTTAAAATTTTGTATATTAACTTCTTTAACCATTAATTTTATTTATTTTTCTATTAGAACAGCAATTTATAGAAAATCGTTAGATTTTTAATGTTAATTGTTTTTATTGTACTTTCTCAAAATTTCATGGAAATTATTTTCTCAGGCAGAAAAACGATTTTCTCAAAAAAATTAACATAAGGTAAATGCCATAACCCTCTACCCCAACAAAAAAAACGCCCCAGGCCAAGCCCGGAGCGTTTCCAAATTTATAGACTATTAACAATTAGTTGCCGCCTGCTCTGCGTTGTTCGGCTTCTGTGGCTGTGCTGCGGTTGCGGGCATTTTTCACGTTCTGGTTACCGAATTTGTAATTGAACGATACGCGTACCATTCTACTATCCCAACGGTTGTTTAGCGTCATATTTACCCCTGCAAACTCGGTTTTGCCACGCCAGAAGCTCGTTAAGAAAATGTCGTTTACGTTCACACGAATCGTACCTTTTTTCTTCAAGATGCTCTTTTGTAAACCTGCATTGACCGCATATTGCGCTTTACCCTGCATGATACCGTATATATTTGGCGAGTTGTACCACATCGATACTTCTGCCGACAAGTCTTTTGGTAATTTAAAGTTCTGACTTGTATAGAAGTTGTATGCCCATTGGCCTACGTTCAACTGCTGGTCTGATACTTCACCCTTAAACTTGTTATAATAGAACGAAAAGTTGTTTTGAGAATTCCACCATTTAGTAATTGGCACCGGAGCACTGAAATTGATGTTGATATTCTCAAATCTGGCAATATTGTCTGTGGTAGCAAAGGTGATTTTCTCAGGGTCAATGCCTTGAATGTTGTTATATTTTTTCAATTTCTCCAATACTTCCGGTACATTCACCGCATTCTTGATTACTTCCGACATAAAATCGTTGGTGATGCTATAGCCTACACTGGTTACAAATCCTTGTTTATACGTATGTGTCAATTCGAACGAGTTGGTGTATTGTGGCATCAGATATTCGTTACCCAACTGATACGTGTATGGGTCAAGGAAATAAATGAATGGGTTCAATGAATTATATCCCGGACGGTCGATACGGCGGCTATATGAATACGTCAACTGGTTGTCTTTGTTGATGGTTTGCGTTAAAAACACACTTGGGAACAACTTCACATAATTACGCTCGCGAGACTCATTCAAAGTTACTGATTTCCCTTCTGAGTGTGTGTGTTCTACACGTAAACCTGCCTGCAAAGTAAATTTCTTGCTTAATTGCGAATTAAAGTTGGCATAAGCCGCATTGATATTTTCGGTATAGATAAAGTAGTTCGTACGTCCTTTATCCACTTCTCCATTCTGATAGAAACGGATGTCGTTATCCGATTTCACCCAGCTGCTTTTTAGACCAAACTCCAACTTCCCTTTAATTTTTGGCAATGGGTTCACATAATCAGCTTTTACGGCAAAGATATTGTATTTATTTGGCGTATTGCTGGTGATGTTCAACGGTGTGCCATACTCAGTTTCTACTTTATCTACATATTTATAGAATCTTGAAACCATGCCGCGTTCGATACCCTGGTTGTCGTAAACCGAATAGTCAACATCGGCAGTCAACTCTTTTCCGGTCGAATCAAATGTATGTTTAAAGTTGGCGTTGAATGTGGTATTTGTCCAGGTTCTCAAAGTGCTTGAGGTTGTCACTAAACTTGAATCAGGCGTAACTTCACCAATCTTTTTCATATAAGTGATGTTGCGGTTCGGGTTTTTACTTTCCCATGAACCCACGTTTCCGGTTACCAAAACCCCTAATGTAGTCTTTTTAGTAGCATAATAATCTGCCCCTACTTTATAACTGAAATTCTGGTTAAACTGATAACGGTAGGCGTATTGCTCAAAGGTTTGTCCACCAATTTCTCTTACAAAAGCATTATTGTTGAATCGTTGGTTGTCAGAAAACGTAAGATTCGTAAAAGTATTGAATTTGCCCTGGCGATTGTTTAAATTCAAACTTGTGCTGTATTTTGGCATGGCACCGGGCTTCATTAATTCTACGGCGGTGAGTTCTTTGTTGAGCCCGGTTTTTAGAAAAGGGGGCAAACTCAACGACCCGCCTATCGATACGCTTCCGTTAGTACCAAAGTTTTTGTTTTTCTTGGTTATGATATTAATCACGGCTTTTCCGGCAGCATCATAACGTGAAGAGGGGTTCGATACAATCTCGATTTTCTCAATCTGGTCGCTGTTCATGCTTTTCAGCAAGTTAGCCAGATCACTTTGCGACATATAGGTCTGTTTGCCATCCATCAATATCAAAACGCCCTGTTTTCCTTTTACACTGATATTATCGTTGTTATCCACCGTAATACCCGGCGATTTCTGCAAAACCTCTAAAGCGGTGTTACCGTTGGCCACTATACTGCCTTCAACATTCACTACCAGTTTGTCGGCTTGTTGTTCGATAAACGGCTTTCTGGCGGTTACGGTTACCTCTTTCAGGTTTTGTGTATCCAGTTCCAATTGAACATTAGATAGCTTCACTTCCAGGTTTTCGGCACTGATTACAATCTTCGGAGAGAAATATTTTCTATATCCAACCATCGAAACCGACACGATAAACTGGTTCTGAGTTTCGCTGCTCACAAATTGTTCGAACGAGAATTTTCCTTCTATATCACTTACGCTACCTTTTACCAGGGTTGAGTCTTGTGCTTTTAGCAATAAGACACTGGCAAACGGAAGGGCTTGTTTTTTTTCGTCGTAGAGGCTTCCTGAAATCTTTCCTTTGGTAGTTTGGGCAAAAGAAAGTAAACTCGCTCCTGCCAACAGGAGTGTTAGTAATAGCTTTTTCATTAGATTTAATTATTTACTTAGTAATAGCTTTATGTAAATCGGGTGCCTTTGTTGGAGCAAATGCACTGTTGGTATTATTGTTTTATTTAATGCTCTTCATAAATTTTTCTAAAAATCTTTCAACTACCTATTAGATGGTGAAAGCGGGGTTCAGGTTACACTTTTTTTAAAAAACTGCCTCTAAAGGCTGAGACAGTTTTATCTTCAATTAACCTAAACTAAACTAAATATCGTGAGCTTTTTCATAATTTTCTGATACAAACTTATAGTACTTTGTAATGCAAGGTAACTGATATTACATAAGTGGTTTTAATCTTGGGATGAGTGGTAAAACCTTGTATTTGACTTGTAGATGCAACATTTCAAGCGACGGTTGCACGGAATTTTTATTTTTTTTCTGGCACAAATTCCAGAATATCCCCCGGCTGACAGTCAAGTGCCTCACAGATAGCCTCTAAGGTAGAGAAACGCACGGCTTTTGCCTTACCTGTTTTTAAGATAGAAAGATTGGGGAGCGTGATGTCTACTTTTTCGGCCAGATCAGAAAGAGGCATCTTTCTTTTGGCAAGCATCACATCTAAATTTACAATAATTGGCATAGCTAAATAATTTTAAGTATTGGTGAATAACTTGCAGATAACTCCCCTTTAGGGCGGTGCGCCGCTGCGACGGGGGGCTGGTCTAAACCGTCAAATCACTCTCTTCCTGCAACTCAACACCATGTCTGAAAACCTGTGCCATTACATACACAATTCCGGCCGAGAAAAAGTATTGGAATTCGCTTTTAAGCAAACCTTTATCTACGGCACTGATGGTTTTGGATAAATAGGCCGCATAACCATCTCCGGTTATATAGACGATTCCGATGCCTAGAATCAGGTAACTCATTTTTTCGAGCATCGTTGCTATTTTGATCGAAAAAGGTGAACTCAGGTTAATTTCATCCAGAATTTCTCTCAAGCTCTCCCACATCTGTACTTTCAGAATAGCAAGCGCAATAATAAAACTCATCAGCGAGAGGTAAGGCAGCAGATGTGTGTCTCTTAGTTCATCAAGACCTGTTCCGGTATCAAAAGAGGGGTTTTCGGCAACGAAACCTGCTATAAATGGGATAATAATTCTGAGTCCAGCTACGATGGCACCGATATAGCCGATTAAGGCAATAATCTTTATAACACTTAATATACTCTGGGTTCTTGTTTTCGTTATCGTATTTGTTTTCATTCTCGTATTTGTTTTTGATTGATTTGATGATGCAAATGTAGAGAGGTATTTATCGATAAACAATAAATATATACTAATAAATGGTAAATTATTTATGAATAACAGTTTTTTAGGGATGAGTGGCGTGCGTGGTTCCAAGGGTCTGCGTGCACGCATAATAAGGAGTGAATGGTATAACATAGTGTATAGTTATTATAATAAGCCTATAGAAAGTTCGCTAAGTTTATCCGTGACACGGCCGTTTACGGACGAGTATAGCGGACGCCGCGCGGCCGTGCCACTTATATAAAGAAGATTTTGGCTTTAATTAAATTAAAAGTATTTTGCAATAGTATAACCTGTGGCATATTTACAAATCCTAAAACTAATGCAATACCAGCTAAACCATATCTATCATATTTATAACCGAGGCAATAACCGACAACGACTGTTTTTTACAAGAGATAATTATTTGTTCTTTTTAGAGAAAATGCGGAGATTTCTTCAACCACACTGCGAGATTCTTTCCTATTGCCTGATGCCCAATTATTTTCATTTTCAAATCTTAGCTACTGAAAAATCGATAAAAACCGTTACGATAAAAGAAGAAAGAAATGTGATTTCTGAAGCGATAAGGTATATGCTGAGTAATTATTTATTAGCCATCAACAAGCAGCAAAGGCGAACGGGCTCTTTATTTACTCAAAATACAAAAGTAAAAGATTTAAATCCTGCGCCTGTCGACTGGGAATATCCTGCTACTTGTTTTCATTATATTCATCAGAATCCTTTAGTAGCTTTGCTGGTGCACAAAATAGAAGACTGGGAATTTTCTTCTTTCAGAGACTACCATCAACAAAGAAACGGCACCTTGTGTAATCAGGCATTAGCGAAAGAGATTTTAAGTATAGATTTTGATAATTTTCATGAAGAATCCCATACAAGTATCAACCCGGATAAAATATTAAAGATTTGGTAGCCACAGCGGCGGTAAAAAAACTCAAAATGAAAGCAACTACTCTATTAATACTAACATTCCTCCAACTATCATGCATAGATACCAGACCCGTATTTAGCATAAAAGAACGGTATCCGAGAGATGAAGTAATAGCTACACATAAAAAAATAGCTATTCTGCCAGTAAATTTTGTAGAGAATAGTGAAGATGCTTTGGATAAGATAATCAATAAAAACACCGATCCGCTTACCCGGCAGGAAGAGAAAGCCTATAAATATCAGCAGCTTATTTTTGAAGAATTGTATAGAGCTAATAGAAATACAGACTGGCTGACCGACAAAGCAACTAACCGGATACTGAAAGAAAAAAGCATCAGTTTTCAAGACCTCAGCAAATTATCAAAGCCTGAAATAGCAAAACAATTGCAGGTAGATGCCGTAATCTATTTTGATTTTCTGTTTAAAACTGAGATAGAAACAAATAAGCCTTTATCGGCAAACGGAAATGATAAAAAAAATGTAGTAGAAATAACAGTAGAGATTTACAGCGCACAAGAAGACGACCTGATCTGGAGAGGACAAAGCACTGTGAACCGACAAAGGATTTATTCTCCGACACTATTCAAAGAATTGATAGGCCGTCAGTTAGAGCCGGTTTTGCCGTTTAATTAACTGAACATTTAATAATAAGACTAAAAGTTAAACCATCGATGAACAAAGTTTTTCTAGGGCTGTTACTACTATTGAATATTTCTTGTGTAACTAAAAGAAGTTTATTTGACCAGAAAGAAATATATAGTGCTGAAGAAATTAAACCTGCTCATAAAAAAATAGCTGTTCTCCCTGTTAATTTTGCCATTAATCAGGATAGTGAATATTTGATTAATAAGATTTTCACCAATGGTAGTACCGATAAAGTAGACCCTGCCGTGAAACAGGAAGAGAACTCGCATAAAATACAACAAATGATTTATGAGGAGTTGAGTAAATCGCATCAGGAATTATTCTGGCTTAGCGATAAAAATGTAAACTATTTGTTGAAAGAAAAAGGAATTGATTTTAATAAACTCAGAGTTTTATCAAAAGCTGATATTGCAAAGGAATTAGAAGTAGATGCAGTCATTTATTGCGATGTTTTTCTGAATGCTACCATAAAATCAACAGAAGGGTTGACTGCCATAACCAGTGCCAGACCTACCCCCAAGCATACAAAAATTCAAACAGTTGAATTTACTGTAGAGTTATATAGCGGAATAGAAGAAAACCTGCTTTGGAAAGCAAAAGCTATATTTGATAGAGGAACGCTTTATATTGACAAGTCTTTCCGAAGAATGATAAAATCTGATTTGGCATCTATTATCCCATTAAATTAGCATTGAACTGCCGTGCCCCGTAGCAAGGCAAAACCAGAAAAGAATGAAACTGATAAAAGTTGCTGCCGGAACTCTGAACCAGACGCCATTGGCCTGGGAACAAAACCGCAAAAATATTATTGAATGTATCAAAGAGGCCGACAAGCAGAATGTAAGCCTGCTATGTCTGCCCGAATTATGTATTACAGGCTATGGCTGCGAAGATGCCTTTTATTCTTATGATGTAGCCGAACAAGCCAAAGAAAGCCTGCTCGAAATTGTACCTTACACCTCAGGCATGATTGTATCGGTAGGTTTGCCTATCCGTTTCAATAATAAAATCTTCAATACCTCGTGTCTGATAGCCAATAAGCGTATTCTGGGTTTTGTGTGTAAGCAACATCTGCCCAACTATGGCGTATTTTACGAAGACCGTTGGTTTCATCGTTGGGTAACAGGGATGAGGGATGAAATTGAAATCGACGAATTCAAGTATCCGATAGGTGATTTAGTTTTTGAACTGAGTGGTGTCCGCATCGGTTTCGAGATTTGTGAAGATGCCTGGGTAGCAAACCGCCCCGGCAGAATACTATTTGATAGAGGGGTAGATATTATTCTGAACCCAAGCGCCAGTCCGTTTTCATTCTCGAAATTCATGACCCGCGAGCGCTTTGTGATTGATGGCAGTCGCTCGTTTTCTTGTAGCTATATCTACACCAATCTACTGGGTAATGAATCCGGCCGTTTGATTTTTGATGGCGATGCCATGATTGCCTCTGATGGCAACCTGCTGGTTTCATCACCTCGTTTTGGTTATAACGATTTCTATGTAATAAGTGCCACCATAGACATTGAAGCCCCAAAGGTCAATCATTCTCAGGTGAAATCACCTATCCTGGGCAGCACCTGGAAAGTTGTTTCTTTGTTCGATTTTCCTGACATAAAACCGGTAGCCAATCAATCTGCCGAGTTGGAGAAGTTTGAACGCGGCGGGTATCTGAAAGAAGAAGAATTTGCCCGTGCGGTATCATTGGCTTTATTTGACTATCTGCGCAAATCGCGCTCACAAGGCTTTACGGTTTCGTTATCAGGTGGTGCAGACTCCTGCGCCTGTGTCGCTTTGAGCGGCCTGATGATTCGTCTGGCTGATGAAAGTATTGGTTTGAATGCCTTTAAAAAGAAACTATCTTACATCAAGAAAATTCAGCATTGTGATACCGTAGAAGAAATCACCAAAGAGTTGATTCATAGTATTTACCAAGGCACAGAAAACAGCTCGACTGATACCTATGAATCGGCAGAGAGTCTGGCTAAATCTATCGGAGCTACTTTTTACAATGTCAATATCAATGGGTTGGTAGAGGCTTATACAGGCTTAATAGAATCTCAGATTGGCCGTAACCTGACCTGGGAAACTGATGATTTGCCCTTACAGAATATACAGGCACGCGTACGTGCCCCAAGTGTGTGGTTATTAACTAATCTATACAATCACCTGCTTTTAGCCACCTCAAACCGCTCTGAAGTAGCCGTTGGGTATTGCACAATGGACGGCGATACCGCAGGAAGCATCAACCCGATTGCGGGCATCGATAAATTCTGGCTGAAACAATGGCTGGTATGGCTGGAAACGGTAGGTTGTGAAGTGAAAGGCAAGCATATCAGAATAGAAGGATTAAACAAGGTAAACAGCCTACAACCTACCGCAGAGCTTCGTCCGCTGGATAAGAAACAAACCGACGAAAAAGACCTGATGCCTTATGAGGTATTGAACGAGATTGAAAAAGTAGCCATCAGAGATAAAAAGCCTCCGTTGGAATGTTTACTCTTTATGGAAGCCCAATTCGCCGACCGTTTCGACCGCGATACACTGGCGGGATGGGTAGAAAGATTCTTCCGACTTTGGAGCCGCAACCAATGGAAGCGTGAGCGTTATGCCCCAAGTTTCCACCTGGATAGTCATAACCTGGACCCACGCAGCTGGTGTCGCTTCCCGATTCTGAGCGGTGGTTTTGAGAAAGAACTAGAAGATATGAAAGAATATCTGGCGAAAGGAGGACGAAAAAAGGTAAAAGGGAAAATTGGGTTTTAAATAGCCACCGTGTCACGGATAACCTCGTCCGAAAAAGGCCGTGGCACCGCGTGGGTGGCACGGTTAAACTCAGTGAATTATCTATACTCCCTCTACCATATATAATTCCACCATCAGATTTCATCGGCTTAACATTTTCATCAATAAAAACACCTACTCCCCTCATTTATACGGCAATTGCCGTATTGAATAGAAACTGTTTCGGGGCGTAATTTGTGACGAATATTATTCGCCATCAAACAAAACCCTAAAAGAAATGATCAGAATTTTACTCACTACACTATTCTTTATTTCCGGCTTTCGTGTTTTACTTGCGCAATCGGGCACTATTGCTACCGATGGAATGTATGTACCCCGAATTTCAACCATCCAGCGCAATGCCATTGCTGCGCCTGCCAATGGGCAAATGATTTATAATACCGACGATGATTGTTTTAATATCTACCAGAAAGATGTCTGGCAGAAACTCTGTGGCTATGATATGGCCGTAAGCCACTCGGATGACTGGGTAAAAAAAGGAGACTTTGGCGGCACTGCCCGACAGGGAGCTGTGGGTTTTTCAATTGGCAGCAAAGGATATATCGGCACAGGAGGTGCCAGCACAAGTCCTACCATGAGTGATTTCTGGGAATATGACCCTACTACTGATGTCTGGACTCAGAAAGCCAATTTTGGCGGAGGTGTCAGGAGAAGCGCCGTAGGTTTTTCGATAGGCAATAAAGGCTATGTAGGCACAGGCTCTGGTACGGGTTCGGTAGCCAGAGATGACTTCTGGGAATATAATCCTGCAACCAATACCTGGACTCAGAAAGCCAATGTAGGTGGAGGTACCCGCACGGATGGAGTGGGTTTTTCGATAGGCAATAAAGGTTATATTGGCACTGGCGTGAATAAAGAAGATTTCTGGGAATATGATACAACGGCTAATGTCTGGACTCAGAAAGCGAATGTAGGTGGAGGTGTCAGGAACGGGGCTGTTGGATTTACCATAGCTGGCAAAGGCTATGTGGGTACAGGAATTGCCGCAAGTATCAGGAAAACAGATTTCTGGGAGTATGACCCTACTACTAATACCTGGACTCAGAAAGCGAATTTCGGAGGCACTGCCCGATACGGTGCCGTAGGGTTTGCCCTTGCCAATAAAGGTTATATTGCTTCAGGGCACGATGGCACTCCATTGAGAGATACATGGGAATATAGCCCTACTGCCAATACCTGGACAGAAAAAAGCAGTTTCTGGCGTGATGGTCGGTCGGAAGCCGTTGGGTTTGCCATAGGGTCTAAAGGCTATGTGGGCACTGGCTTTTCGCTCGATCGTAGTGGTGACCCGTTTGCAATAAAAGATTTCTGGGATTATACGCCTAATCTGGGCAATTTAACGATTAGTGGTAATCTGACTATCAATGGAACACTAACCAGCCCCAATTTTGATGCGCCAACCTTGCTCAATAGCTGGGTGAATTTTGGTAGCCCTTATGCCACAGCAGGCTATTATAAAGATAAAGAATCAGTGGTGCATCTGAAAGGTATGATTAAAGGTGGAACCACCACCAGACCTACTATTTTATTTAACCTCCCAGCTGCTTGCTGGCCTGCTCAGACAATGGTGTTTACCGTAGCCAGTGGTGATGGTACCTTCGGACGGGTGGATGTTACTACATTAGGGCAAGTGCAATTTTATAGTGGTGTAAATACATACCTGAGCCTGGATGGAATTACTTTCAGGGCGGATAATTGAGGGTTTTGTTAATAATTTGTAGGGGTTCAGAATTCTGAACCCCTACAAATTGTATTTCTTCATCGCAAACCTTCTGAAATTTTCGGGTAACCTCCCGATAACCCCTTGCGGATGCACAAAAAAGAAGGAGCGCTCTATCTCAAAATCATTCAGTTCTACAATCTGTAACTCTTCGTTTTTCAGCTCTTTGGTAATGGCGTGTATCGACAAAAACGAAAAGCAATTGGTGGTATGCAGAAAATTCTTGATACTCTCGGTGCTGGCCAGCACCACTTTTACATGCAGCTCGTGCATACCTATGCCTATTTTCATCAAGGCTTTTCTGATAACCTCGTTTGTGCCCGAACCTTGTTCTCTCAATACAAAATCAACTTCTTTCAATAAGGTCGGATTCACCGAACCACTATCAGGCACCAATGGATTACCATGACGTGTAACCAGCACCAGTTCATCTTTCAGAAATTCTTCATATTTCATTGAGGCATTGTCGGTTAATCCCTCAACAATCCCCAGATCAATCTCTTTTTGTTGGAGCCATTCTTCTACCTGCTTCGAATTACCATGCAGAGTCTTAATCTTAATCAAAGGATATTGGGTATGAAAATCAGCCAGAATTTCAGGTATTATATAATGCGAAATGGTTGTACTTGCGCCTAATCGTAATTCTCCGGCTGCCCTTCCATCCAGAATATCCAGATTTTCGTTCAGTTGGTCGTAAATATGCTGTATTTGCTGGGCATAGCTTAGCAGCATTTGTCCGGTTTCGGTAAGCATCAATCGGTTGCCATTTCTTTCAAAAAGATTATGGCCTGTCTGCACCTCCAGTTCATGGATATTTTTACTAATGGCAGGCTGTGAGATATTGAGGTCTTGTGTGGCCTTTGTAAAATTGAGGTGTCTGGCTGCCGCCATAAAAACCGATAGTTTGAAATCAATGGCTATCATTATATGCTGTTGGTCTGAATTAGGGTTCTATTTACGGCACATCAGGCGTAGTTCCAAATAATCATTTAAAATTGGTAGATGTCAATGGCGAAAGCGTCTGTTGCTGGCTTATACCCGTCGGGATATTTTCTGCTACTGAACCCTCTTTCCAATAAATTCTTGATAGCAGAACTAAGCCTAAAATCGATAAAAATGATACTAATACAAAAAGAATAGTCATGTATCTGATAAGTAGAGTTCGTTCGCCGGTTATATTTTCGTTTTCCATTGTGCAATCGTATTTGATGCAACAAAAGTAACTTGTTTCTTTAAGCTATTAAAAGGAGAGTTTTTGAGTGTCAATAACTTTTAGTTATGGAATAGGGGTAGTTTTTGAGAATGGAATGGATAATTGATACCTGATACGTATCGCAAGAAAGAATACCTGATAATAATTTAATAAATAATCATGAGAACCTTAGCCCTACTTTCACTATATTATGATTCAATTTAACCAATCCACTTGCTTCGGTTATATTGAGGCTGTCACTATAATACAGAATTCTCCCATGCACAGAAATACTCAATTAATCATCGAAACTATCAGCGTTTTTTTACTTGTCAGCATATTGGCCGTAGTTATTCAGCAGCTTGACATTGATAAAACCCAGAAAATGATTTTATATGCACCTGTCTTATTATTTCAGGGGCTCTGGTTTTATCGTTTTTATATAGTCGGGCATGAGGCTTCTCATAAAAAACTATTTGCTGATAATCTGCCAGCCAATGATTTCTGGGGAAGTGTTATTCTTCTACCCATCATGGTACCTATTACAATTTACAGAAAAATCCACTATTTCCATCATGGTTTCAATCGTAAAGACGAGCATACCTCGGCTCTGGATACTTATGTAGTGAAGAAAGAACCAAATACGCTTCAAAAGATATATTATTATGTAGTATGGTATCTGAGCGTATTTTTCGGCGGATTCTTCATCCATTCGCTTGTATCGGTTATCTTGTTTTTGTTCATTCCGCCGCGTATCTCTGTCAAAATCTCCCCTGCTTTCAAGAACTGGACAATGCTTGACCAGCTGAAATCCATAGGCTTGTTCGCGCTGGGAGTCTTATTGCATCTATCAGTATTTTATATATTTGGCAAAGAGATTTATCTGTATACATTGGGCTATCCGATGCTGTCGTTTGCCTGGGTACTTTCGCTTCTGGTATATATTTTTCATTATGATACCACCATTGGTGACGGCGTGAGGTATAACGTGCGCTCGGTTAAAAGAGTACCCGTGATTTCGTGGATTCTGATGAATTTCAACGAGCACGCCACGCATCACCAGCACCCGAATATTCCATGGTATGAGTTACCTGAAAAAAGAAAGGCTTTACCCGAAGAATATGACGAGAAGAATCAGAATACCTGGAACTTCTTCAGAGCCATTCTCAATCAACTAAAAGGGCCACACATCAGTCATGAACACACGCATTAGAAAAGCCACACTCAACGATGCAGAAGCCTTCATGGCTATCAAAGACCAGTTACCCATCTCAATGGCAGATGGCACAACTACCAAAGGTGGCTTTTTATTGGGGACTGACATAGACACCTATCGCCAGTTTATTGAAAACGAATATTGTCTGGTAGCAGAAGTTGATACACAGGTGGTAGGCTTTGGTATTATTCTGAAAGATTCCACCCTTCGTGCCTCAGAAATATGGGAGAAAAGAAACAGTGCAGACTGGTTTATTAACCTGGCAGATTATGAATGGCAGCAATTGGCTTATTTTGAGCAACTGGCATTTTTAAAAGGCCATAAGAAAGCAGTATTGATACTCTGCTATAACCTGATGAAATGGGTGTTTGAACAAGGCTATGAAACTTTGTTTACAACAACCGTCAACAAACCAATCCTTAACCTGGCAGCGATTCCTTTTATTGAGGCTGCCGGAGGAATTCATGCAGGAAACATTGATGAATTTTATCCAAAAATAGGTCAGATAAATTCAGATATTTATCTGATTGAGCGCAAGATTTTCTCCGTTAAAGTTAAAAGTCTTCCTTTATTTCCTTTTTTTGAAGCGAATACGTTTAAGTTCAACTAATAGCGCTAATCTCTGAATCTCCTGGGTATCCACAAAGTCCTTTCAGGACACTTCTAAACGAATTTACATTCCATTTACATCTTTTTACAAGCTATTCACTAAGCCCGGCGTAAAGGCATATACTTTTGTTGAACTCTTTT
Organism: Emticicia fontis; assembly: GCF_054779675.1. NCBI lineage: Bacteria > Pseudomonadati > Bacteroidota > Cytophagia > Cytophagales > Leadbetterellaceae > Emticicia > Emticicia fontis. Next base: position 638,644 of record NZ_BAAGXU010000037.1, on the reverse strand, counting down.
CAACATAAAGAACCATGCAGAAACCTGCTTAGCTATAAGACCATGTGCGCATTTGAATTAAACAGGCTCAGCCATAATGTATATACCAGATTTTAAAATCATTATTAATCAATATCATTTCAGCAATATGAACAAAAAGCTATCAATCACTTACTTAATCTTAATGACTGCACCTCTGTTCTTCGGTTGCGGTGGAACTGTAAAAGAGGAAAATAAAACCCATACATCAGCAAGCTCCACAAACCAGGGAGAAAAATATAGAATAGATACAACGGAAAGCGTTGTCACATGGCAAGGTTCAATGTTATTTGATTTTAAAGAGGAGCATATCGGATACGTTCATCCATCAAACGGTGACCTGATGATTGACAAAGGTCAATTGGTGGGCGGTACAGTCGAAATCGATATGAATACAATGGAATATAAAGACAAGACCGATACAAATACGCCTATCAAGCACTTAAAATCTACCGATTATTTTGATGTCGAAAAATTTCCAACCTCTACATTCACCATTACCAAGGTTGAATCTGTTTCTCATGACAATATAAAAGTAACTGGCGACCTAACCATTAAAGGTATCACAAATACAGTTACTTTTCCGGCCAGAATGGAGCTGAAAGATGGAATTGTGAAGGCAAATGGCAAATTGACTTTTGACCGAACAGATTGGGGTATCCGCTACGCATCAGGTAAGTTTTATGATAATTTAGCTGATCAGGCCGTTTCGGATGATGTTGTACTCCTGATGGAAATCGTAGCTAAAAAATAGCTAATCACAGTCATTGAGAAAGATAAAAATTTACTGTCAGATTTATCATAGATGAAGTTTACTTAGATTTACGGATAAAAAGTATTATTTATTTATTTATCTAGTAAATCAAAATTATGAAAATGACTCATTTTTCCATTCTGCTAAAGACATTAGCTTTTACATTTTTTATGTCAGCTATATTAAGTTGTAATTCAAACAGTAAAAAAGAAGACAAAGCTGATTCATCAGCCATTGCTACTACTTCTGCAACAAAAGAATCAATGCCAGACTCGACCGTTCAGTTTTTAATTACTTCGGCGGCCACTGATTTTCATCATCATCAATCCCCTAAAGTGATTGATTTCCGTAATATAAAAGTGGGCTATACATTGTCATCCGGTAATGAAAAGGTATATATCTTATGTGGGGAATTTCTCTCGGAGGAAGCAAAAGAAAACTGGTTGAAATTTGCTACTATCAAGACCTCAGGCTATGAGCAATATTTAGGAAATCAGGCACGGGCATTTTGTGAAGAAGCAACAATGGTTTCGACGGGTACAACAGATTTATCGACCGAATTAAAAAATAAACTGGCAGGGCTACACGAATAAAAATGAACTAGCCTTTACATGAAACCTCTTGTCCCGAACACATTAACATTTCATTAACCATGCCTTATCGTAAAACGATGTAAGTTTGTTTAAACCCTTTAAACAACAAGAAAATGACAAAATCTGGACATATTTATGCTTTGTTGATGATTGTTTCCTGCACCTGGTGCGCAGGACAATCCCTGCCCAAAAGTTATTACCCAACCGACCCCGAAACTAAAGAAGTAGTCACTTCACACGGGCCTAGGAGTATCACTCGTAATATCAGGCAGGATAAAAAAGGCAATATCTGGATTGCTGCATTTGATGGTATTTTCCGGTACGACCCTTCTGCTATGCTCAAGGTAGGTGGCAAGGCTTTTACAAATATCACAAGTGAGGTGAGTACCGCCCGTTTTTTTGATGTGTTAGAAGATAGAAAAGGCAATTTCTGGTTCGCTAGTATAGGTTCGGGAGTGTTTTATTTTGACCCCTCCAAGGCAGGCCAAGACGCTTTTCAGCATTTTACCACTAAAGAGGGGCTTGCCAATGATCGGGTTCCTCATATTTATGAAGATAAATCAGGCAATATCTGGTTTGGTACTGAAAGCGGAGCGACACGTTACGATGGTAAGTCCTTTCAGACTTATAAGCCTAATGGAGGATTACCCGATACCAACCCTAACGATAACGATATTAACTCGATCATTGAAGACAAAACAGGAAAGTTCTGGTTTGGCACAAGAGGTAGAGTCTTTAATTTTGATGGAGAAAAATTTACTATTGTCAAGCATAACGGCGAATCTTTTACGAATATCCGCACCATAATTAAAGACAAAAAAGGCAATATCTGGTTGGCTGGCGAAGTTGGGCTTTGGCGCTACGACGGCAATACATTTACTAATTTTAATAAGAATTTTACCGGATATGTTTACGAAGATAAAGAGGGAAACATCTGGACGAGTTCACAACCGGATTATAACGGAACTGACCGTTGGGCACTTTCACGGTACGATGCAAATACCTTGTCTAGTCAAAAGCCTGCCGTAATTGATATAATGGCCCATTATGAAGACTATAAAAATATGCTTTTCGGTATTTTAGAAGCCAAGGATGGCAGCATCTGGTTTGGCGCTTTAGACGGTGTGAGGCGGTTTGACGGAAAGGCGATTACACATTTTACAAGCAAATAAAGCGCAAAATCTATCTGCTACGCTATCCTATTTTTGGGTTTTCGTTTTCGGGTACAACATTGTCAATTTCGGTTACATCGGTTTCTATGCTTCTGATGAACTTTGTATCATCAAAACATCAGACTTATGAACATTGTATTAACCGGCTCATTGGGCAATATCAGCAAACCTCTGGCTCAGGAGTTAATGGCTAAGGGACATTCGGTAACCCTTATCAGCAGCAATGCAGAGAAACAAAAAGATATTCAGGCATTAGGGGCAAAGGCGGCTATCGGCAAGATGGAAGACGTATCTTTTCTTACAAATACCTTTACAGGTGCCGATGCTGTCTATTGTATGATACCCATGAATATGAACGAAGCCCACCAGCAAGCCTATATGCGTACCATAGCCAACAACTATGTGCAGGCACTCAAACAGGCAGCAATAAAACGGGTAGTGGTTTTAAGCGGATGGTCAGCCAATTTGATTAAAGGTGAAAACGTGGAAGACCTCTTTCATTCGCTGACCAATGCTTCCATAACCATTATGCGACCGGGGTCTTTCTACACCAACTTTTATTTTTCGATGGATATGATCAGAGGCAAAGGTTTGATGGGCAAATTTCTGACCCTCCGCTATCTGGGTTTAGGCGCTTTGCTCAGCGGAAAAACAGGCTTGCTTATGGGGAATTATGGCGCCGACGATAGAATTGTTTTTGTAGCACCGAAAGATATTGCTGAGGCCGTGGCAGAAGAACTGGTTAATGTGCCTGCCGAAAAATTAAAAATCCGGTATGTAGGAAGTGAAGAAATGACTTGCAATGAAGCCGCAAAGATTATTGGCACTGCCATCGGCAAGCCTTATCTGAAATGGGTGCTGATTTCGGATAAAGAGATGTTGCAGGGATTGAAAATGGCAAAAATGCCTCAGGAACTGGCAGAAACGATGGTTGAGATGCAGTCAGTGATGCATAGCGGAATACCGCTTAAAAATTTCCATGAGAATAATCCTAAAATGGGGAAGATAAAACTGAAAGACTTTGCCAAAGAGTTTGCAGCGGTCTACCATAAACAGTAAAGATGAAAGCGGCATGGCAAATACCCAACCAATCAGAATCAAATCAATCAGCGAGTTTCATCGGCTTAGGGGTTTGGCCAAGCCTCAGCATCCATTGATTAGCCTGTTAACAATGGATGATTTTACCGGAATGCCTGACCCAAGCGCTATGAATGCGGTGTTTGATTTTTATTTTATTGCCTTGAAGCGCCTGAAAGGCGTGAGATATAAATACGGGCAACAGCACTATGATTTTGAAGACGATGGCATCCTCTTTTTCATGGCACCTAATCAGGTGCTCAACATTGAAATAATTGAAGAAGGAAATCCGGAAGAGGTATCAGGTTGGATTTTGCTCATACATCCTGATTTTATCTGGAATACCTCATTGGTCAGAAATATAAAACAATATGAGTTTTTCGATTATTCAGTCAATGAAGCCTTGCTCTTATCTGAAAAAGAAGAAGCAACGTTAAACGGCATTATCGAAAATATCAAACAGGAGTACCATTCAAATATCGATAAGTACAGCAAGCAGATTATCATTTCACATATTGAAGTTTTACTCAATTATTCTGAAAGATTCTACAATCGCCAATTTATCACCCGGGAAAAAGCCAACCACCAGATACTTGACCGTCTGGAAAAATTATTGACAGATTATTTCAATAGCGAAGATTTGGTTGAAAAAGGTTTGCCTACGGTTCAATATGTTTCAGACGAATTAAATGTATCGCTGAATTATTTGAGTCGCTTGCTTAAAGTGCTGACAGGGCAAAGTACTCAACAGCATATACACAATAAGCTGATTGAAAAAGCAAAAGAAAAACTATCTACAACCAACCTTTCCATCAGCGAAATCGCCTATGGCCTAGGCTTTGAGCATTCGCAGGCATTCAGCAGGGTATTCAAAAACAAAACGCATCAATCTCCTCTGGAATTCCGGCAGTCGTTTAATTAGGGAATAGTCATTACCTGGTATTGGATTATATCCTATACGGTTTCTCTGGCAATAATTTATACATTTCCTGAAAAGAGGACTCTAAAACAGATAAACCCAGATTTTCGTATATGCTAACAGTTTTTAGTACAGAAAAAAGATTATCAATTAGCTGCTTATCAATATGTACTATTTTAAATATTTGATTTTGGTCATTTATTAGCTCCTTTTCAATAAATAATGTTGCGTATAACCTGGTCAGTATAAAATCATTTTCATAGATACCTTTCAGACTTCCTAATGCTTCCACTATTGCATCATACAATTTAACTACCGATACTTCATAATCTACAAATTGATTAGTGTCGTCTTTATAGATTTTTTTAACAAATAATTCAATTCGTCTTTTTCGGGAATCCTGCTTTTCTTCATCTGTCAATTGATTCCATGCATAAGCTTTAGATATTCTTTTTAAATAAGCAATCTCCAGATCAATTAAACGAACGTCAGACAAAGACCTTTGCTGGTAGCTATTTAATATACTCAATAAGAATGCTTCTTTATTTTCCATAATTCTTTAGGTTCAATTGTTACCTCTCATTTAAAACCGTTGTAATCAACAATATCAACATACATTCTCTAAATATAAATTTAGTTTTCGATTTAAACAATCCCTCTCCCTCCTACCTAAGTGTTCATAAACCTTACCAGCATTAATCACCTCCGTTTTCTTCAAAGTCTCTTGGTTTTTTTGTTATTTTACTCTTCCGCATTTATTTACCACATAAGCCTTTCTTATTTTAGACCGAATAACCTTGCAATACCCTACTATGGAAGAAAACACTGAGACTAAAAACAAACAATTATTAGCAGAAGCCCAGAATAAACTCCTGGTTCAGCAATATAAGCCCGAGCAGGTGGTAAGAGATTTAATAGCCGCCGGAATAGAAGAAGACAAAGCCATCATCTGGGTTAAGCGCATTATGCGATACCAGAAAGAAGAGGGTGATAGACAAGTAGTGCATAAAGAAAAAGAGCAAAAGCGAATTGAAATAACAATCGGTATAAGCTTTATAATCTCAGTGATAGCAGCTGCTATGCAGAATCCCGCAGTGATATTGTTTGCATTGGTAGTATCTGGTATCACAGGATATTATAGTTATCCGGAAAAACCTATGGCAGGTATAATAAGCCATTTCGTTGGGGCTATTATATTTATGATAATTTCTTATGTCTATTTTGGTGATAGAAAACACTATATTAGCTTTGAACTGCTCATCCCATTCATACCTGGCATATTTGTAGCTTTCTTTGTCAGATTTGGTATAGTTGCTTTCTTTTATAAAGAGAAATAAGACCCGTTTTAGTAACGAAAAACCGAATTCTGATAACCAGAAAAACTACTCACTTTCAAAATCCAGATTTTCTGAGGTTCATCTAAATAGCCCTGCCTTAAGTTTGTCTGAAGCTTTGGCAGGGCCAGACTTTACATATGAAATACATTAAATTTATGTCCATCTGGGTCGGCAAATACAAATCCATAATACCCCTCTCCAAAGGCCTCTGGCTTTGAAACGAGCGTTCCTCCGGCTTCTTGTATTTCCTCTGCCCAGGCATCAACCTCTTCTTTCGTATCAGCCGAAATGGTAAAGATAATTTCATTACCAGCCTTTGCATCAATGAGTTTGCCCATTGTATTAGGTTCCAGTACCTCCTTCAAAAAGAAATGGATAATAAAGTCTTCTTCGCCAAAGAAAAAGCTCGTCAGTTGGTCAGAAGCTCCGTTTGATTTAAAACCAAGTTGTTTGTAGAATTGTGTGGTACGTTCTAAATCCTGTACACCGAAATTAGCCCAGATTTTTTTTGGTTTCATGCGTTTGAAGGTTTTATAATTTGTGTAAGTTTATGGAAAAGCTAAACTCCATTAACGAAATCTCAATGTACAATAAACTGATTCTAGTAATAATAGTTTATTCTCTTGTAACCCGTGGATTTGATACGAATGAACGGAATAACAGGAATAATCAGGTAAGCAATATTCAGGTAAAGGCTGAAGACTTTAATACTTTTCTGAAAAGGTTTTGCACCGAAAAAGATTTTCAGCTTTCCAGAATTAAATATCCTCTCACCAGTAAATATTATGAAATTGACACTGACAAACCAACAATCAAAATTACTCAGAAAGGAGAGTGGGAGTTTTCTGATTTAATTAGAAAGGACTACATAAAGAAAGTATCCAGAAAACACAGCAAAAAATATATTCTCAATATCACAATAGATGAAACAGGTGTGGATGTTAATTATATTTTTGAGCTAATAAATGGGAAATGGTTTCTGACGACAACCATTGATCATAGTACCTGAGATTTGCTTCCTTAAAATAGAAATCTCGTCTTAGAATAGATATATTTAAAGCTATTCTAAGACGAGACCTCCATGGAATCCACCTCAATTACTTCGCAGGCGTAATCACAATATTTCTATACTCAATCGGACCATGGTCTCCCTGGAAGAAGATTGGGCCAGGCTCGCCTTCGTTGCTATCTAAAGCGCCACCCGTAATACCCGGAATTTCGTTTTTATAGATAATCGTCTTGCCATTTAAAGCAATGGTTACTACCCTACCCACCAGCGTAATATCAAAACTCTGCCATTCTCCGGCCGATTTTGCTGGCATTTCCAACGGAGCAATAAAGCCATATACTGCACCCAGTTGGTCTTTCAATGGGTCTCTGCCTTTGCTATCAGTCACCTGTACTTCGTAACGGCCTCTCAGATAAACCCCACTATTACTTTCTTCAGGATATTTGAATTCTACGTGCAATTTAAAATCGTTGAATGTACGGGTAGTACGAAGATTAGACCCTGATTTCGGGCTTTTCAAAATACCGTTTTCTACAATCCATTGGTTGGTAGCACCTGTCGCTTCCCATCCATCCAGGTTTTTACCATTAAACAATTTGATAGGCGCTCCCCACGCTGGCTCTCTCGTGCTGTTGAGTTTCGGTGCGCGCACTGCTGTCCAGCTCAAAGTTTCACCTTTAGGCGTGTTCATCGTTCCGCTGAGTTTATCATCTTTTAGCGTACCTTCTACTACTAAATCTTTTTCAGCAGCATCCCACTGTGGCGGAATAGAAAACGACATTTTATCACCTTCGAAGTTGATACGTGAGATTGGTCTGGCACTACCGCCGTCACCCACAAAATAGCCGTTCAGGTATTTCACGCCCGAGTGATTCACTTCTAGCCATGAAGGAGAAGTTTTACCTCCTGGTTTGGTGATGGTAATATCCCAACGGCCTTCAATATGTTTGATAGGAGCCAATTGCGCAAATGCCGATTGGCCTATAAGAATAATAAAGCAGAAAATGCTGGCAAACTTTTGAAATCGAGTAGTCATTTTAAACGTTTTTTGGTTGAATTGGGTGTTAAAATAATACATTTATTGTTTGAAATGGATGATTTTAGGGAATTAAAGTTTTCGAAACAAAAATGCTCATTTTAAATCAATAATTATTCTTTATTTGCTGAAAATTGAGTTTGCTTCCATTTGCCTGGTGAGATTTTTGAAAGGATTAGATTTAATCCGGTCTATAAGCTTTACTCTTGGGGTTAAGCCTATCTTCCATATAAACTCTTGCATTGTCATAAGCATTAAAAAATGGCCGTATCCTCAAAGTCCATTATGACGAACTGAATATCATATAAAGCCCTAATCCCTCCTTTTCACAGCATAATAAAAAATATTCCTGTTCTGCTCTACGGTAATGTCAAGGTCTATTCTGATTCTTTCTTCCCGCTGAGAGGCGCTACCAAGGTACCCCTGTCTGATTTTGGCGATTTCTTTATTATTAGTTTTTTCAATAACCCGGGCATAGTATTGATAGATATTTCCGGTGGTATCAATAGGCAATATCTCACAACGAGGAAACTCCCGGGTTCGGCCTACGTTTTCATAGACTGTTACAGATACTTCTTGCTTGTTGGCCGTTCGTAACGCAACTCTTCCCAGACCCGGTGGAAAATCTCCATTTGCATCTTGCCCCGGAATCCCCCAGAATTTATCATACCCATCATAGATACCTATATATTTCTGGTTTGTCGAAATCTCTTCTTTGCAGGAGAGTAACAGCGCCATACTGCCTAATGCAGCTAGTATTATGAAAGATATTTGTTTTTCATAGGTTTAAAGATATGCGGTGCTCTCTCACTTTACCTATCAAATTTCACATAATATACTATGAATTTTCTTACATTTGAAACAGAATAAAAAAGCTACCAATGTTGTGATAGCTAATATCTATCCTTTCTTCTCATGGGTTTCATCCGGTATATAATTTTATTGGTACTATTTATAGGAATGGTATGCTGGCAAATATTTTCATATAAGGCACAACAAAAAAAGTTCGACAAATACCTGCATAATAATATCGAGTTTGAGGGTCTGGTAACAGATTTGAAACGAACAAATAACCATTCTTTTGGTATTATGCAGCTAAAATTATTGTCAACTAATGTAGAATATTTCAATGATTCAGTGCCAGAAGGTATTTTTCCATACAGAATTCAAGGCGATATAGCAGAAGTATATGGTACTGTATCATATGAAAGGAAGTTAAACGACACCTTGAAAATTGTATCAAACGAACGGAGAATTTATATTAACTCTTTTTCATCAAAAGAAACAAGTGACCTTACTATCATTTACGATTTTAATGACAGAGCATTTGTCAGAAAAAATAGTATCCTCAAAAAACTGGAAGTGCCTCTTTTCCCCTACAGCCCGTTTATAATCAAAAGAGATTCTGTTATAAAAAAGATCTTCAATTGAATTAATTTAAGGTAAAGCATATCCTCAAAAGCTGAAACGGGCTTACAAAACCTATTTCAGCATTTGACAATCCACTACCTTACTTATCAATCCTCGCCACAAAAACATCCCAGTTAGCTATTGCTGTTTTGGTGATTTTGCCAAATGTTGCTGTTCCGGCAAAATTACCGATAACATATACATTACCGCTATTGTCGACAGCAATACCGGTGCCTTCATCTTTTCCAGCGCCACCTGCTGTCTGTACCCAGGCAAAATTGCCCGTAGATTTGGTATATTTGGCTACCAGAATATCATATTGAGTGCCGTTTGGTGTAATAGTTTTTGATCCAAATGAAACCGGGCTTGAATAATGGCCTGTGATATATACCCCGGCCTCGTCTACAGCAATGCCCCATGCCCCTTCAAGCTGTGTTCCTCCTGCCGACTTTGCCCAGATAGCATTCCCGTTACCATCATATCCGGCAATAAAAATATCTCTTGACCCCTGAGAGGTAATAGAATTTGTTCCAAAACTTATCGTTTCCCAGTAGCTGCCCGTAATATAGATATTCCCTTCACTATCTACTGCCAGATCAGCTCCACTGTCATAGCTGGTTCCTCCGGCTGACTTTACCCATTGAAAAGCACCACTATTATCATATTTAGCCAGAAAAATATCAAGATTGCCGTTAGAGGTTACCTGAGTGCCTCCAAAGGTGGCAATAGCCGCATAACTCCCGGTCACATATATATTGCCGGTAGCATCTACCCCAATTCCTGCACCTGAATCACTGCCTGCACCACCTGCCGATTTTACCCACTGAAAAGCACCATTCGTATTACACTTGGCAACAAACACATCGGCACTAAAAGACTGTGAACTCACAGAGAATGTGCCGAATGTAGCAGTATTTGTATAGTAGCCTGTGAGATAGATATTACCGCTGCCATCTAAAGCAATGCTTCCGCCCACATCATCACCCGTGCTACCAGCCGATTGCACCCACTGAAAAACGCCATTGGTATTATACTTGGTCACAAAAATATCAAGACTCCCTGCGGAAGTAACGCTGCCTGTCCCAAAGGTAGCCGTCCCCTGAAAACCACCAGTGATATAAACATTGCCATTAGCGTCTACTGCTATGCCTGCACCAAGCTCTCCGCTCGCTCCACCTGCCGACTGTGCCCATTGTAAAGCTCCGCTTTTGTTATACTTTGCTATGTACATATCACTATGCCCTGAAGAGGTAAATGTATTTGTCCCGAAAGTAACTGAACCCGAATACATACCCAGAATATAGAAATTGCCAAGGGCATCTACTCCTATGCTTGGGTTATTTTCAAACATAGGCCCTTTTACCGACACCAGAGCTGTCATATTAGGCGTATAATTCGCCGGATCCTGATAAGTACAAAGCCATTTTCCATCAGAATACACCCGCAGACATTTAAAGGTAGTATCATAAGCCAGATCTCCCTCTTGCGGATTTGGCAAAGCCAGAATGGCATCATAACTGATGCGCGGATGAGTAACCACTGGCGTAATACCGTCAGGTGTAATGGTTACATTCTGCGCTTGTACCTGAATAAATAAAATAATCAGTACACAGCTATAGAAGAGTTTTTTCATAAGATAATTTTATTGGATGGAATACGATATTTGAGAAATATATCTTTTATTACGATGATTTATTGCTAAACGGGCATAGTTCATCCATCATGATGTATAGATGAATACACCTGCTATTACCCGATAATACGTTTTTGATTGAGGTTGTTTATAGCTATGCCCGACAGAAAGCTATCTATTCGCTATTCGTAATTCACAATTAGTTGTCCAATACCTATCTCAATAAACTAACCCCCATATTCAACCCTAATCCTGTGGTGCGATACATAAATAAATCGCCCAAGGCATGATGAGAAGATAGAGAAACTGAGATAGTTGGCTCCAGCCATAAAGCCCAGTGGTCGGCGATGGCTTTGCTTACACGATAACCCACACGTGCCTGTAGCAACGGTTTATTCATGGCAGAAGTCTGTATGCCGAATTTCATCCCTAATGATATTGCCTGCATTTTTCTGGTTTCATAGAGCACATCACTTTGTAGCTCAAAATACTGCCAGTTTCTGTTTTCGTTCTGTGTAGATTTACCCGGATTAATCTGCACCGAATTATCGTTCACTACCGTCACGCTCTTCTGTGCATCATCTGTTACCCCATAGCTGATTCTTGATTTACCTGAGAAGAAGCTCAGGCCCGTACGTAAATCCATTTTTCTGGCAATCGGATACACAAAGCCTAATTGTCCGGCAAAGCCTAATCGTTGCGAAGAGCTGCTAAAGTTATTCACCATTATATTGTCACCTTTATTCGGCGAAAACATATAATAACTCAAAGTTGAGGTCACATTGGCAAACACTTCCGTTGGCGGAATAAATCTTAGTCTGCGGCCTTCTTCTTCTATCATCATTGGCATCTCAGGTTCTGGTAAGGCTGGTGCTTCTAATTTCTTGCCAGTCACAGCCATCTGTTGTGCCTCTTTTCCATTCAGCGTATTGATATGAATGCTTTGAAACAAGGTATCCTTTACGCCAAACCCCTGATTATCTTCATGCGCCAACACGGTAGCTTCAGGTTGTTCAGGCGTTGGATTCACTGCTAGTTTCGTCTCATTCCCTTTCTCTTCTGCTATCGCTTTCTTTTCGGCATTTTGTGCCAGTATGGCTTTTTCTTCTTCGGCCTGTTTGTTTTCTGCTACAACCGGAATTTCTGTTTTTGGCTCAGACACTGTCGGATTCGCTGCGATAACCGGCTTGTTTTCTTCTTTTTCTATTGCTTTCTTCTCAACAGGTGTCTGTGCAATGGCTTCGTTATTCCTTACTGGTGCCAGCGTATTTCTCAGATTTGATTCTGACCCGACACGAGTGCCTTTTTTGTTCTGATTATCCTTTGTTGAGGCTAAAGTCTGAGAACCAGGATTAACAGTCTTGTTACCAGCGGCAATACCGGCTTTTTTATCTTCCTCAGTATTGGCTGTGGTTGTATTATCTTTTTGGGTTACGTCAGGTTTTTTGGGTTGCGATATGCTCGTGTCAGGTTTAGCAGGTAAATCTCCCAGCTGTTGAGTATCATCCGATTTAATAAAGAAATAGACTCCTATCAGCAAGCCGAGCAATACGGCTGCTGCCATGCCAATCGGGCCACGCATCTGTGTCCACCAGACTACAAATGGTCTTTCTTTTTCAGGCTGAATACGTGCCTGAATACTTGCCCACAGAGCATCGTCGGGCATTTCGTCAAAATTCTCGAAACGCCTCCGGTACTCATTTTCTAAGTTTTCATCAAAATTTTCCATCTTTTACTCAGCTAATCAATAGCTACTCCAATGGTCTGTAATTTTTTTTTAAGTACTTTCTTCGCAAAGAACAGTTGGGATTTAGAAGTACCTTCCGAAATCTTCATCATCTCTGCTATTTCCTGATGACTATAGCCGTCAATCACATATAAGTTAAACACCATCCGGGCGCCATCGGGCAGCTCGTTTACGGCACTTAATAATTCCTGATTACTCATCTGCGAAATCACCGATTCGCCCTGCCAGTCGGCTGGCATCGCTTCCGGTATTTCGCTTATATCTACAAAATTGACGCGTTTATGGTAGTAGTCTATGCACACGTTTACCACAACCCGCCTGATCCACGCACTCAGCTGGTCGGCACTGCGCAACTCTTTCAGGTTCAGGAAAATCTTCACGAACGCATCCTGAAAAATGTCTTCGGCATCTTCCTTATTTTGTGCATACCTTCGGCAAATACCAAAGAAGCGACCCTTATACTGATGGTAAAGAGCCGCTTGTGCTTTGGAATCTCTTCGTAAGCACCCTTCTAGGAGTTCAAGGTCACTTTTTGTTTGCACAAAAGCTGGTAAAAATCGAGGCTAATAATAATTTATTTAGATGGCCGCTGGGCGGAAATTAATTATGAATGGTGAATGGCGAATTAGTGAATAATTCAGTTATTATGAAAAACAAATAATCGTGTTTAGTAGTATTCCATGCCAACCATAGTATTCTATATTTAATTAATTAAAATGAATCGCTCCTATTCACTAATTCGCAATTCACTAATTCACAATTAATTAAAGTTCACCGTTACCTTAGCTTTAATAAAAAGCTTGTCTGACCGATACAGTGCGTATTCAAAACTTTGCTGGCCTTTGTAGGCTGCTGTTAATTTATACAAAATCATCGGCCGGGTACCCATGGTTTTGTCAATTCTGAGCGTTCCTACAGTTGGGTTTGTCACAATTTTTAACTCAGCATCCTTGTATAGTGCACATAGTTTATCGTTCTGCAAAACATCGAGTTGCAATTCGGTATTAGGTGTATAGCTGAGGATATTAATAATGTCATCAACAATACCACTGGTACATTCATTTGATTCAGTGATTTTCATATCTACCGAAGCCACAGGATTCTTTTTGGTATTAATACCCACCCGATAGAAGAAAATATCGTCGCCTACATAATCTTTGGCTGCCGTGTACACAATCTTCTGGTTCACTACTTCTACTTTCCCGTATTTAGGCGGAATCTCAATTGTCAACGAATTGCTCTCAAACGAGCTACAGGTTTTATCGTTAAGCAATACGTTAACTTCAACTACTTTTTCCGGTTCAGCCTTAGCATTATCACCTAAAGCTCCGGCATAACAAGGCAGCTCTGCTGGATTGCTGACGAAGTTGATCCTGACCTCTTCTGTGATGCTTCCTCCGGTTGAAGTTTTACCTTCAACAGAGAAAGCATCTGATGTAGCCAGTTTATCAGTAGCATGATAAAAAATAAATCCGTTCTGGATAAATTTTGCCTCACCATGCTTAGGTAACTGACTAATCGAAAGAGAAGTAGCTTCTTTTAGTTCAGCAAACGCAGTGGGGTCAATAGTCAGATTATTCTCCTGCAAAGTATAGAAGATATTGGCCGGATTCTCATCTACGATTCCCGGCGGTATGGTATCTTCCTTGGCGACATCGCAAGAAATAACTGCAAACATTAATAATAGTATATGTATTTTCCGAAGCATCTTTTTGGTTAATTACAGCCTTGACTGCCAAACATTGAAAAAGGTTGGAATAAAGTTAAAAAAATCTTTGTTTTTTTTCAGATTTATATAAATCTATTCGGGAAGGTTCTTCTTTCTCCTCAAAGAAAGCGTTTTCTGGTGAGTATCAGATGCACATATTACTTTAAAATAAATCTTTTAGAACAATTGCCTGATTGTCGCCAGAACATTATACTGGACTTTAAATGCCCTTGCACATATTCATTCCTTCCTCATCCGCCGTTCTCTTTTGCCTCTTACCACTTAGAAAGATTTGAAGATTGATTACCCGCTTATCGGGTTTTAGTGGCTACATTTCAGACTTTAATACTATAAGCAGTCAGGTAACAAAACCTGATTTACATGTTTATAACCAATTCACATCTGAAAATTAACCATGAAAAAAATCTTTTTACTCATTAGCGTCTGCTTGCTGCAAAGTCAGCTTTCTCTGGCACAATCGGTTACACTAGCTACTACTACGGCTAACCCCACCAAAGGCACTGTTGTATATAATAACACCACCAACCAACTCCAATACTGGAATGGCTCTGCCTGGATACCTGTTACCAATGCCGCCTCCGGCACAGGTTGGGCATTAAGCGGAACCAATATCTATAAATCTAATAGCGGTAATGTAGGCATCGGTATCACCAATCCTGTTAATATGTTACAAATTGGATCAATGGGTTCAAGCTATTATGCGGGTAATCATCTGGCTTTTGGTAACGGAACATCCGTTACCGGATTATATCAGTCTAATGAGGCAAGTACGATTGGTTCTAACACAAATATTATTTTAAAACCCAGCGATGGGAATGGGAATGTGGGTATTAATGTAAACCAGGCCTACAACAAATTACAAGTCGGACCAACTGGCTCATCAGGTATTTCTGGTTATGATATTGCTATTGGCAACGGAATACAAGCCACAGGGATGTACCAGTCAAGCGCTGGGTTTACCATGTATGCTTCTAAGAATATTATTCTATATCCAGCGGGTGGAAGTGGAGTAGGAATAAATACTACCTCACCAAGAGGCCCATTAGATGTCAGGAGTTATTCACTTACCGCAAACATGGCTTTTGCTTTCTTTCGCGAATACAACGGAGCAGCCACATTCACTTATACTTCTTCTAGTAACGCAGGTGTTTCAATTTATTCTCAGGAATCTGTTTTATCAAATCAGTTTATTGCAGTTTCAGATGAACGAATCAAAACTATAGTCGGCATCAGCAATTCAGCAACGGATTTAGCAACTGTCAAGGCTTTGCAAATAACCGACTACACCATGAAAGACAAGATACAGCACGGCAATAAAACTTTCAAAAAGGTAATTGCTCAACAGGTAGAAAAGGTATACCCGCAAGCGGTAAGTCAGATAACCGACGTGGTGCCTGATATATATGTACTTGCCAGGAAGGTTGTTTTTGACGAAACGCACAAGACTCTTACTTGTATTCTAGACAAGTCATACAATATAAAGACCAGTGAAAAAATACAATTAATTCACCCGCAAGAAGGAGTAGTAAAAGCCGAAGTAATTGCAGTAACTGATAGTAGCTTTACCGTAAAAGACTGGCAGCACCCAACCGATAAAATCTTTGTCTATGGGCGCGAAGTAAACGATTTCCGTAGTGTAGATTATGAAGCCATTTCGATGCTAGGCATCAGTGCTATTCAGCAGTTGGCTAAAGAGAATGAAGATATACGCGCCACAGCAGCGGAGATGAAAACAAAGAATGATGAATTAACTAAAAAACTTGAGCAACTCAAAGCCGATTTTTCTGCCAGACTAGCCACTATTGAATCAGCCCTTGAGATCACCAATAAGGCAGCCGACAAGGCGCAAACACCGAAAACCCCAACTGGAAAATAAGCATGAAAAAAAAATTCACTAGTAAAAAGACTTTTCTTTACTACTCCGTTTTTATGAATGAGGAGCTGAAAGCTAAAAAATAAGGATACAGGCAGAAAATTCGAGCAATTATCTGCCAGACTGGAACCGCTTGAAGCAGCTCTTCAAACACAATCACCTAAATTACCCACAGGTAAATAATAGCCAAGGCAAATTTCTAAGACTCTTCATCATTGGTAGAAATATAGCAATGCGATTCTCCGATTTTATATAGTCTCTGCAAGGCAGCACTTCATTACCCAATAAAATAACCACTTAGTAAATTATGTTCAATTTTATCAAAACCTAATCATTTACGCTAAAGTTTATGAGTATATTATCGTTTTAATTCCATCACTCACGCACATGAAAAAAATCACTCTACTTTTTATTACCTTAATTTATATCAATAGCGTTTCAAAAGCACAATCTGTTACTTTAGCCACTACCACAACCAATCCTACCAAAGGCACAGTTGTCTATAACAATGGCACGAATCAGCTCCAATACTGGAATGGCACATTGTGGGTATCACTTATCAATACTCCAGGAACAGGCTGGGCACAAAACGGACTGGATATTTATAAGACAAACACTGGCCACGTGGGCATTGGAACCTCCTCACCTGCGATGCCTCTAACGGTAAAATTCGATGGGCAAGGCATTGTTCAGGAAAGCCTTGATGGTAGTGTCCGGGTCGGACTTTACACAACTGAAGGTAGTGCCTATGTTCAGACCTATAGTGACCATGACCTGAATTTCTCAACCAATAATGGGCCATCTCAACTATTTATACAGAAAAATACAGGCAATATCGGTATTGGTACTTCGAGCCCTACTAATAGATTACAGATAGGAAGCTTAGGTACACCGGGGTTTCAGAACAATGCATTTGCGATAGGTAATGGCACAAAATCAACCGGAATTTCCCAGTCAAATACAGCCTTTACCATTACATCTACCACCGACATGATACTGGCACCTGGTCTCAATACAGGTATTTCTGGTCGGGTAGGTATCAATACTACTACGCCGCGAGGCCCGCTGGATGTGACGGGCTCATCAGAAGCAGCAGCCCCTTTTGCTTACTTCGTAATGAATCCCGGCAATGGTCAGCCTTTGCTTGGCAATCTTTCTAGCGGCAACGGCGATATTTCAATCTATTCACAAACTGGTGTTTTAGCCACTCAATTCATTGCAGTTTCAGATGCCCGCATTAAAAACATTGTCGGCATCAGCAATTCGGTCAAAGATTTAGAAACCCTTAAGGCTTTGCAGATAACTGATTATACCATGAAAGATCAGGTTCAGTATGGCAATAAATCATATAAAAAAGTAATAGCCCAGCAGGTAGAGCAGGTCTTCCCACAAGCTATAAACAAAGGAACTGACGTTGTACCAGATATTTATGCCTTAACTCAAAAAACTGTTTTTAATGAAACCAATAAAACCTTGCAATGCTCACTATCAAAAAGCTATCAGATAAAATCTGGAGAAAGACTTCAGTTTATTCATCCAACGGCAGGTAAAATAATAGCCGAAGTCATTGAAGTATCGGGCAATACTTTCACCGTAAAAGACTGGCCACACGCCACAGATAAAATCTTTGTCTATGGGCGCGAAGTAAACGATTTCCGTAGTGTAGATTATGAAGCCATTTCGATGCTGGGCATCAGTGCCATTCAACAATTGGCGAAAGAGAATGAGGAGTTGAATAAAAAACTGAAAGAACTTAAATCTGATTTCTCAGCAAGATTGGAAGCCCTTGAGGCACAAATGCCGAAACTGAATACAGGTAAGTAAAAATTTTGATAGTTGTGACCTTCGGTTTCGCCTAAGCTAAGCCGAAGGCTATTTATTATCTAATCTCACAATCACTCATTCACTAAATCACTCAATTCTTCTAAATGTAATATTTCCCTCGTACCTTTGCGAACCAAATAAACATTTACGCATCGATGTCTGTCGTTTTAGGGAAACTAGCTATCTCTTTGTTTTTAAGTCTTATTACTATTATTTTATTGGCTAAAAAAGAAAAAATCAATGGTTTCTTTTCAACAAACAGTCAGCTTTCCATCATTAGTGCATGGGTTGGCCTACGCCTCCTACCTTTTGGTATTGTGTATATCATCCTGAATTTTGCAGTCAAATCTGATGTCATCTTTTTCTATGATACAGCCAAACTGGCATTAGATGGTCTCATGGTCTACCGAGATTTCTGGCAACCTTATTCACCAATTTTCCCTTATCTCAATGCCATTACTCTAGCTATTGTCGATTCGCCAAAATCTATCATCTTCCTGATGATGATTTACGAACTGATAGCCATTTATATCACCAAAGCCTTATTCAGCTATAAATACACCGTTTTTTATATCGTTCTTTATCTGGCATTACCAGCACCATTTATCTTTCTGATTTTCGGTGGACAAGAGGATATTTTTCTATGGTTATTCATCGCGCTGGCTATCTGGGGTTTCAGAAAGTCAGGCAATGCCTTGCCTATTGGCCTGATACTGGGCGTTGGGATATTATGCACCAAAATCCTGTTGATTATTCCGATTGCCTTATTATTGCTATTTTCGAAACAACGCATCAAAATACTCGTTGGCTTGCTGATAGTCGGCATTCCTTCTATTGCCATTATGTTATATCTGGTAGGCGAAAAAATCCTCGCCCCACTGCAATTAGGCGATTTACCTTTTGCACCCAATCTGGTGAGTGTTCTGAGTCCGTTTATTGGGGGCGTAAAACCGCAAAGCAAGCTACTGAACTGGGGAGGTTTATTAATGATTCTGGGAGGTGGGTTCTATTATCTGAGAAATCTAAAACCTTATAGTGAAGCCAAATTGTTACTTTTTGCTTTTATACTCACCAATATGATTACCATCATCGTACATAAAAATTCATTGCCGAATTATTTATATACTATCCTGCTTCCGGTAATCTATTTCTTTGGTGAGTCTTTCAGAACCAGACAATGGACAGTGTTGATACTGCTCAATATCATCGGAGCAGTGCATCCATCACTCTGGTATTATTTAGGCGGGAAATACTACGATTCATTCAGTGGGCTTACTATGCTGAATGTGCTTGAATATCTATTGCAGATTGTGTATCTGGGGCTTTGTATCTACTTTGTATATTTCCTGAGCCAGTTATCATCAGGAGAAACTGAAACTCCTTCGCTTGGGGAATAAGATAAGACTTTACAGTTTTACGTTAGGGCCGTGAGATACTCTCGGCTTTAACATTCTCTGTTCTGCTTTCTACTTCTTTTCTATTTCTCTTTTTCCTTGTTTCTTTCTGCTTTCTCCCTCTTCTCCATTTCACTGATCTTAGCATCAACCAGAAAACGGAACCAGAAACCTTGCAGATAATGGAACGTACGGCCGGAGGTGGTTTCTAAAAAGCCCAATCGGATTACAAAACGGTAGAAGAAGTATATCATCGGCCTTACAAAGAGTGGCATATTCCACCATATCTTTTTAAAAACAGCCTTTCGTTCATCCGGGCTTCCCAAAAGATTGGGCTTCAAAGTTTGTCCACGTAACCCTTTTTTGCGCTGAAATTCCTCTTGTGCGGTCAGGTTACTATAGCGAATTTGTTTATGTAGCCAGAAATCAAGATCATGTTCTTTGAGGTTATCCTCTATCAGAATTACCTCTTTCCAGATAATCGCCTTGCCTTCAATCACAAAACGGTGATCCATGTTTTCGTTCAGATCAGACCAACCCTTGCCATTTCTGAACATCTTCAGCATATAGAAATTTCGATAACCTCCATATTTCAACCTTTCACCCTGAAAATAATTGTGTCGGTTGAGATATATCCCATTTACATCTGCCGGAACAGAAGCATCCGAAAACGTCTTAAGTTTATTAAGCAATTCGTCTGAGGGATACTGGTCAGCATCTAAACCCACTACCCAAGGTGTAGTAATACGGCAATTTCTTAAAGCAAAATCCCATTGTTTTGGGTGATTCTCAAACTTATTCACTTTCACAGTTGCTCCATATTGCTCGGCAATCGCCACAGTATCATCCGTGCTACCTGAATCCACAATAAAAACGGGCGCTTGCAATCCGGCAATTTTAGATAATAATCTTTTGATGTGTACAGATTCGTTGTAAGTCAGAATAACAATAGAAATATCACTCATGATTGATAGAATACGGAGTAGCTTTTGAAAATCAGCCGTAAAAATAGTATATATTGATGGGGTATTTGAAGAAAGACAGAAAAAATTAAAGATCTGGACACTTCGTGGGTGTCACGCATAATTGGGAAAGGAACGAACGCCTACCATTCCTTCACCACCTTCTTCACAACTTGCCTTCTCCCTATCTCAAAACTCAAAAAATACACGCCCGCAGGCATTTCCCTTAAATCCAGATTGGATTTCTTCCCCTTAACCTCCCAGCTCTTTACCAACTTCCCACCAACATCCGTCAATCTTATTTCCGTTTGTTTATTTACCCCATCAGGCAATTCAATTACAATCGTCTCATCAAATGGATTCGGAAAAACCCTTACCAATACCTCTGGTTCAGACTCAGTTGAAAGGATATTTTCAACCACAATCTTCACTGGTTCTGAAATAGCCGTGCAGCCCAGTTTCTCAATCTGCAACCGATAGATACCGCTTTGTTTAATTGCCAGATCAGCCTGATTGGCTCCCGTAATAGGTTCAGCGTCTTTCAGCCATTGAAAGTTTACGTTCGCACACCCATTGACTTTAATAAAACTTTCCTCATTTACCAATACGGTTGTTTTATCGGTCGAAACTATGGGCGGATTCAATAACAAAAACTGATTAGAATCAGGCCCTGTACATCCTGATAGTGTAACTGCATTTGTTTCCCGGCTACACCCGTCTCCCTTATTGACCATCGCTTTATAAACGCCCTTATCCTTTACAAATAGCTCGTTGCTATGGGCATTCGGAATCAATACTTCATTCCTGCTCCATGCATAGGTATAACTCTTATTATACTCTACAAAAACCTTAAAAGAATCAACCACACAACCTGAACCTGCATAGGCATAGCCCAGATTAAGGTCAGTAAGCGGTTTCTTGTTGAACTCAATAAAAGAATTATAGGTACAAGTCTCAGTCTTTGAATCAACCAGATAGTTGAGTGTAAAAGTATAATAGCCGTTTTTGGTTGCCCGATAATACGGCAAGGTTTCGTTAGGTATATCCTGCCCATCAATCCGCCAGACAATACGCTGAAACTGATATTTCTGCATAAAGGCATCATCTACTTTCAGCAAAGCAGTCCCGTTGCATAGGTCGTCAATTTTGGCTATAGGTAACGACTTCGGGAAATCAGAAGGGACTAATCTGAATTTGCCTGATAAATAGGTTCTGTTTCGGGCAGGAATATGTACACTTACCTGATACTCACCCACTGTAACCGGATTGAAGTGATTGTTGGTTGAATCTTTTACCGGAACCCCATTAAGATACCATTGATAATCTACCGGAATATCAGATAAAAAAGTAGTTCGCAGATAAGGGCCCGGCCGACAAGGGTCTCCTAACTGAAAAAAAGTATCCTTGATGACTTCTACCACTAATCCTGCATAGAAAATGACCTCATTTGACTCCTTAATAATCCCCTGATAATATTCTTTCACCTGATAAGTCCCATCGGGCTGATAATTAATAGCGGAAGCGCTTTGTCCGGCCAATACTTCGCCATTTCTCAACCATTCCAGCGTACTTCCGGGAATGGTGCGTGTAGTAGTCAACTGATTAGTCTTGTAGTCAAGAAAAAGCCCTAACGAAGATGCCGACCCGGGCGCATAAATACCAATAAAATTGGCCGAGGCCCTTGTGCATGCAGGATTTGTTTTGCTCGTTAACTGGAGTATATAATAGCCTTCTTCAGTTGTCTGGATTGTTTTTCTGGCACCATTAGGAACCTTATCTCCGTTTTTATACCACTGAAAAGTATAATCATTTTCTGATACACTCGGTTCAAGTGGCCGCAGTACATCTCCCGATTTCTCTATTCTGAACGCCTGAATAGTACAGGTATCAACCATTGTTTTTTCAATCAGAAAACGCTTAATGTTTCTATCAACATCACTAGTACGCCCAACAGCTGTCTGATACAAACAAACCAAAAAAAATATGTACAATGGTACGCTCTTCATGAAACCGAATGCTTTTTTACTTAGGGTAATAAGGTTTGGAGATTTTATTTATCATACCCGTTTCACCAATAAAATTACTCATTTTATCCGTGAATCTGGATTAAAATATTATAAGTAATGACAGCGTATAGCTAGATAGGGTTGTATTAGGGAAGAAAAATATATATACGTAATTTTGGGATTTAGTATCAATTTTATTGATTGCTCAATTATTTTCTGCTAAGAGGCCAGATTAAATCAGTGGATGTTTGGCAACACGGGGCCCTAGATTTCGCATAAGCCCTACCTCCGCACAATCTTCTTCACAAATCGCTGCCTGCCGGCTTCAATCGTCAACAGATAAACACCCTCAGGCACTCCTTTTAAATCTACAATAGTAGTATTAGTGAAAGAATCCTTTCTCAACACCTCTCCTCTACTGCTGAGCAATGTTAATGAGGCATTTCCTGTTGCAGGCAATTCAATTTGCAGTTTCTCATAAGTCGGGTTCGGAAAAGCCTTTATTCGTATCTCGGCCGTCCCTTCTTCTGACAAGATGCTTTCTACTATAATATCAATGGCATTTGAAACTGCTTTACAACCAAACTTCTCAATCTGTAAGCTATACGTTCCGGTCTGTCGCAATTCCAGACTGGCCTGTGTAGCCCCCGTTAGCGGAATTTCATCTTTTAACCATTGATAATTGACATCCGTACAGCCCTCGGCCTTTATATAGCTTTTTTCATTCGCCAGTACAGTGGTTCTTTCTGCACTAATTACTGGAGGATTCAGCAAGACAAACTGGTTAAATGCACCTGAGGCGCAACCTTCCAGACTGATTTCATCAGTTTCTTTAATACACCTGTCGCCTCTATTCACATAAGCCCTGTAAATCGATTTATCTTTGATAAATATCTCATTCGAACGCTTATTTGTGAGTGTGGTATCGTTTCTAGTCCATTCGTAAGTATAGCCCTGATTGGCTTCTACAAAGACCTTAAACGAATCTACTTTACAGCCAGAGCCTGCATAACCATAACCAATATTTACATTGAAATCAGGCTTCTTTTCAAAATGAGTAAAGGAATTATACTTACAAGAGGCTTTATCTGAATAATAACTGGTGTATCGGACAGACGAAGTATAGTCTCCACTGGCTACAGCTCTGATAAACAGATTTTTCTCGGCAGGTAATTCCTGCCCATTCAGTTTCCAGGTAATATCCTCAATCAGATACTTGTTGGCAAAGGCATCGTCTATTTTAATCACAGCTGCCGAGCCGCAGCCATTTTCAACCTTTGAGAGCGGCAATGCTTGCAGATAATCTTTGCGGTCTAGTCTATACTTGCTTGAGGCATACACTTTTCCTGTATTCAGATTGATGATACTGGCATGATAATCTCCTGAAGCCACAGCCATCAGGTGTGTTTCAGTCGAATCAGGAATGAGTTGGTCGTTTAAAAACCAGCGATACAATAAACCCTCCCCGGTAATATTGGTAGCGATTCTGAAATAAGGAAATGGCTCGCAATGATTGCCTAAGCCGTCTATGCTCTCTTTATGTAGTTCTATGCCGTAGCTATCCTGCACAATAATTTCCTTTGACTCTATGGTTATCCCGCAGCCCGGTACAACTCTTTTTATTTTATAAATCCCATCCTGTGGATTGTTCAGGATATTTCCCGGAACACTGATTAACTGGTTATTTCGATACCATTCGTCTTTATCGCCATTAGTTGACAACCTTGGGTTAAGCACATCATAATGAAATACAATATCCGTAGTTTTATTGGCATAACTTTCTTTTGAGGATACCAGAACATTATTATCAGCTTTTACTTCACAGTTTTTATCATTCTTGTTAATCAATCTTAAGCTATAATACCCCTCCTGAGAAGCCTGATAGCTTGATTGTGTAGCACGTCTGATGATTTCTCCATCTTTATACCACTGAAAGTTAAAGTCGTGTTTTGGTATAATCACATTCTCTGACAACTTCATACTTTGCCCACTACAACTTTCCTCATTGGCAATGGTTACGCTGGTGCTGGTGCAGTTTTTAGAATCCAGTTCAGTTTTTCTTTTTAAGATTGAATAAGTAAAACCACTAAACTCATAAAAATTAGTAAGATAGATATTGCGGCGGCTATCCAAAGCCATTGAGGTAGCATACCCAAACTGATCGAAAATAGGCTCTTTATCTACATAAATAACCTCACCATCAGCCGCATATTTAGCCATAAATATAAATCGCTGATTAGGCTGTGTTAACTTTATGTTCTCATTAAAGGTTAGTTCAGTACCTTCTGCAAAGCCTAATAAATAGGGTTCTCCACTTTTACTTATAGCCAGGTCATTCGCCAGAAGCCAGGTAGGAACCTGATCTGGATTAGTCGTAATTTCTTTCGACCATACCACACTCCCATCGGCCTCATTGGATTTCAGCAGAAAAAGATTTCTCTGTTCTGTATTACCTGAGCTGATACCTGATATATATACATAATTACTATTATCTACGGCTATATCATTACATTCATCATCAGCTGCTCCTCCTGTCTGTTTTAACCAGTCTATTACCCCATTCTGTTCACAGCGGGCGTAAAACACGTCTTGTTTACCATTAGATACCAAACTTAAGCCTGCACCAAAAGCACTTGTTTCAGTAAATGTGCCACTGATAAACAACTGTTGCTGCTGATTCACTTCAATTGCCTTTACCACAATTTTCGTATCGTCAAATTTGTGCATCCATACAAATTTCCCATTTCTATCCAGTTTCATTAAAAAAGATTTAGGCAAAGCATCAGGGTCAACAACTGTATTCGTTCCTTCAACCTGAAAATTCCCTTGAAATTTACCTACTAGATACAGATTTCCATCTTTATCAATCGTAGGTTTGCCAATAGATTCATCCCAATTTCCTCCATATCTTTTTATCCACTTAAAAACTCCGGTAGCAGTATATTTAGCCACAAAAATTTCTTTATCCAGCCCGCCCAGAAACGTTGATTTACCATCAAAGTTCAGAAAACGCTCAAATACTCCTACCATATACACATTGCTGCTATCGTCGCTCAGGAGTTTTATCTCTGGCTTATTATAGCTGGTAATGTAGTGAAACCATTGAATAGTCTTTTTCGGATCGAACTTCACAATAAAACTTGCACCCGCTTTAGGCACCACAAATCGCTTTGATTCAATAATCAAATCACTTTCTATATGATCTTTTGTATAACTACCACTGGTTATGAGGTTATCCTGTGCGTCAATTATAGCGTGGTCGACACTTATTTTTTCGCCTATACCAAAAGTGATATTACTTCCATCCTGTGCCAAAGAGATAGAATAGAAATTCAATAAAAGACTGACTAATAAAATTATCCTCATAAGTTCACAACAAGCCACCAAAGCAGCAATTCTCTATGGAAATGTAATAGGAATCAATAAATTAACAAAAGCAACAATCAGCACCAGCGCTTTTAACTGTATCGGATTTACGCGTTCTTTAATAATAATCAGGGCTATCAACCAGAACGAAAATGTAAACGAATAGGTCCGCACGGTATCCCATACCAGAAAGCTCACAGCGACTATGGGCAACCAACTGCCAAAGACGAGCAACATTTTGCGATATTGCTTATCATGAAACAAAATAAGATAAACAACCATAATCAGCAAGGCAAAGCCTTCTACTGCTACCGAAATCCGCTTACCATACCACCAGCTGGTCAGATTGATAAAGTACAAATATCTATCAATACTGAAATTCTCCACATCTTCCGAGGCAAGGTGGAAGGTCTTCCATAAATAGATTCTTACTACCAGATATAACAGCACATTTCCTGCCATTAGTAGAAGGACTCTCAGAGAATCCTTTTTATTAAGCTTATAGAAAAAATGATGAAACAACCACAAAGTCAGAAAAGCCACTATACTCCGCTCATCGCACCAGAAAGCCAGCTGACAAAACAGGGTTATCAACAACGGCCGCCTTACTAATAACGCACAAAGCATAAAGAAAAATGTATAGCCATCTCCATGTCCGAAACAATTGAAGAAAAAACAGGATCCTACATAGACATTCACAAAGGCAAAGAACAGATAGAAAGTCAACAGTTTATCATCAAGAATTTTGGCCAGCACATTAACCAGCATCAATAGAAAGCCTGCTCCCAGCATTACTTGCAGCATATAAAGCCCAAGGCTATTCAGGTGAAAAACATGGGCAATCATCGGAATAGTGAGCCTGAAAATACGGTTGGCTTCGTGTGAACCCGACTCGTGGTGATGGAAAACCAGCGGGGCTTTTCCTTGCTCGATGATGCTATTCCAATAAAAATTAGGTTGTGGATTATGCAGGATAACATCGGCATAGAAAAACTTGAAATTCTCAAACATATATCCCTGATTAAACACAAACAACCAGGTAAAACTAAACAGACAGGAAAAAAATACGATTCTGATTTTCCAGTATTTACTACTTAAGATTAATTTGTCTAAAAAGGACTCTAAAGGGCTAAATAACGACCATAAATTAATTGTTTCCATATTATCTTTTGTGTGTATGCACAGCTTTGCAATTCAACATACCGCATTGACTGGCTATACGTACAAAAGGTTGGATAGCAATTAGAAAAATTTTGGGGATTTTGAAAGAAATACTTTGCAGGTGTGTTTCAGTAGAGAATGTGGGTTAAACGCATAGACGTAGTTTTGAATGAATTCAATAGTTAAAATAAAGCACAAATCGTGCGGCATCCTTTTCCTGCGTTCGTTCCAATTTATGCTGCCACGCCCTTTCACGGACGAGTATAGGTGCCGCCGCGCGGGTGTGCCACACAGCCCAACAAAAAAAGCCCCTGATTGCTCAGGGGCTTTCTGTATACGTATGAAACAAATCTTATGCTTCTTTTGTACCTTCTTCTTCTGAAGCCGGAGTTGCATCTTCTGCTGGTGTAGTATCTGCTACTTCTTCAGTTGCTGGTTGAGCAGCTGCCGGAGTTTCTTCTACTACTTCTGCTGATGACTCATCCGCAGCTGCTACCGGAGTAGCTTCAGTAGTTGTTTTACCACCACCACCACGACGGCTACGACGTGTTTTGGTAGTTTTTTCTTCTACTGCTGTCAATAATGCTTCGTTGTAATCAACCAACTCAATTAAAGCTACTTCAGCGTTGTCACCGAAACGAGTACCCAATTTGATGATACGTGTGTATCCACCATTACGGGTAGCCACTTTCTCAGCAATTTCACCAAAAAGTGTTTTAACCGACTCTTTATCCTGCAAATAAGAGAATACTGTACGACGTGAGTGCGTAGTATCGTTTTTTGATTTGGTGATCAGAGGCTCAACGAATTTACGTAATTCTTTAGCTTTAGCCAAAGTAGTTTCGATTCTTTTGTATTGAATCAATGAAATCGCCAAATTTTTCAATAACGCATCTCTGTGCGAATGTGTTCTACCTAAATGATTGGTTTTGTTACCGTGTCTCATTGTAATAATTTTCGTAAGTAACGGTCAGAATAGCCTACGCAGTCTTGGTATTCCACCTATTACGATTAGTAATTTATTTTATTCGAATACTGCGGTTTCGATTATACAAAAAATTCCCCTCCTGCATGACCAGCATAAGGAGGGGAAGAACTTAATTTCAATCTTCGTCTAATTTATACTTTTGCACGTCCATTCCGAAATGCAAACCTTTATCAGCTACTAATTGCTCTAACTCTGTCAATGATTTTTTACCGAAATTGCGGAATTTCATCATGTCGGCTACCTCTAATCTGGCAAGGTCGCCTAATGTACGAATATCTGCCGACTTCAAACAGTTATAAGCACGAACTGACAAATCAAGGTCTTGAAGAGAAGTCTTCAATAGCTTACGCATATGTAAGAATTCTTCGTCAACAATATTATCTTCGTCATCTTTCTTGGTATCAAATACCATGTTTTCGTCTGTAAACTTCAAGAAGTGCTGAATCAAAATATGAGCTGCTTCCTGTAAAGCTCTTTCAGGGTGGATTGAACCATCTGTTCTGATTTCAAGCAAAAGTTTTTCGTAGTCAGTACGTTGTTCTACACGGGTATTTTCAATGCTATACTTCACATTTTTGATAGGAGTATAGATTGAGTCAACCGAAATAAAGCCGATTGGTAAATCATTTGACTTATGTTCTTCAGCCGAAACGTAACCACGACCTTTATCTACTATTATTTCAATTTCTATTTCCTTAGTATCGTCCAGACGGGCAATTACTAATTCAGGATTTAAAATTTGGAAACTCTGAGTGAATTTACCTAGGTCGCCCGCAGTCAATACACTTTGATTTTTTACTCTGACGGTGAATTTATTATCTACATAATCAGAAACTTTTTTAAAACGAACCATTTTGAGGTTCAAGATGATTTCCGTCACATCATCTACAACCCCATCAATGCTCGAAAATTCGTGTAATACCCCCGGAAATCTTACCGACGTAATTGCATAACCCTCAAGCGAAGATAGAAGAATACGACGTAGGGCGTTCCCGATGGTCACACCATACCCTCTTTCAAGTGGCTTAAACTCGAAAAAGCCATGGAAGTCGTCAGCTTTTTCCATGACGACCTTGTCAGGCATTTGAAATGCTAATATTGACATACGTATGCAGTGTGTTTGTTTTCGTTAACGAAAAAGATAGGTTAGCTATACCCACCAATAAAAAAACGTAGCTGTGCCACCACCGATTTTCGCGGCAATGGCACAACTTACTATACTAATATTATTTGTTATATAACTCGACGATTGCTTGCTCGTTGAAGTTTTCTGGAATCTGGTCACGCTCAGGGAAATTAATAAATTTACCTGCAAATTCTGCGCTATCCCACTCTAACCAGTTGTAACGTTTGGCATTACGAGCTTGTAAACTTGTGGTAATTGCTTCTAAGGCTTTCGATTTCTCACGAACACCTACGATCTGACCCGGTTTCAATACAAATGATGGGATATTTAATAATTCGCCATCAACTGTGATATGACGGTGTGTAACCAACTGACGTGCAGCACGGCGTGTTGGAGCAATACCTAAACGATATACGGTATTATCTAAGCGAGCTTCACATAATTTCAACAAGTTTTCACCAGTACGGCCTTGTTTTACCGAAGCCATGTGGAAAAAGCGAGCAAACTGGCGCTCTAATATACCATAAGTATATTTTACTTTTTGTTTTTCAATTAATTGTTGACCGTACTCTGATTTTTTACCTTTACGTCCTTTACCATGTTGGCCAGGAGCATAATTTTTTTTGCTAAGAGCTTTGCTTGGGCCCATTACCGGCTCGCCAAACTTTCTCGAAATACGTACTTTCGGACCTGTGTATCTTGCCATTTTTGTTTGAGTTAAGTGAAGTAACAAATTGATTAGCCCCAATGTCCAAACTATCAATTTATGTATAGCAATCACTGCTATGTGTTACTTCCGGTGCCTTTTTTTAAAGGACTTTCGGTTGATTTATAAAAATTAAGAAACAGAAGAATGAAAACTTTAAATGGTATTGCCTAAATAAACGAAATTTATCGGGCATTAGTTTAAATTTTTTCACTCTTCTGTTTAAAACTATACTCTTCTGCGTTTTGGAGGGCGACAACCATTGTGCGGAAGTGGAGTCACATCGGTGATTGAAGTCACTTCAATACCTGTGCTTTGTACCGTACGGATGGCTGATTCACGACCAGCGCCAGGTCCTTTTACAAAAACCTCTGCTTTACGCATACCTGCATCATAAGCAACTTGTGCGCAGTTTTGCGATGCCATCTGAGCGGCATACGGAGTGTTCTTTTTAGAACCTTTGAATCCCATTTTACCTGCCGAACCCCAAGAAATAACCTGGCCTTGGCTGTTGGTAATTGAGATAATGATATTATTGAAAGAAGCTCTGATATGTACTTGACCTACCGGCTCTACGATTACTACTCTTTTTTTGGCTTTATCTTTTCTTTTAGCTTGTGCCATTGTAACAAACAGTGTTTAATGATTGGCAATACAGAAATACCTGTATTCTGCTCGATTTTACTCCCGTAATTCGTAAAATCCACTTTAGTATCTTAATCAGATACGCGGGATTACTTAGTAGCTTTCTTTTTGTTTGCTACAGTCTTACGCTTACCTTTACGAGTACGTGAATTGTTCTTGGTACGTTGACCACGAAGTGGTAAACCTTTACGGTGACGAACGCCACGGTAACAACCAATATCCATTAATCGTTTTATGGCAAGCTGCACTTCAGAACGCAACTGACCTTCTACGGTAAATTCTTCACCAATAATACCACGAATAGCATTGGCTTCAGCGTCATTCCACTCGCCAGCTTTTTTGTCTAAGCTAATGTTAGCTTTTTCTAAAATCTTTACTGACGCGCTACGACCAATTCCGTAGATGTACGTAAGGGCGATCTCGCCTCTTTTTTTGTCCGGGATGTCAACACCTGCAATCCTCATAGATAATTAACCTTGTCTTTGTTTAAACTTCGGATTTTTTTTGTTAATAACGTAAATTTTACCCTTTCTGCGGATAACTTTACATTCAGCACTGCGCTTCTTTACTGATGCTTTAACTTTCATAATAGTAAAACACACCCCTAACCCCTGAAGGGGAATTTTGTACGAAAGTCTTCATGTTTAGGGGTTATGATTAAACATGAATTTTCTATAAATAATTCAATCGTTATAATTGTGCCTTATCTCCCCTTTAGGGGCCGGGGGCTATTTGTAACGATAAGTAATTCTTGCTTTTGATAAATCGTACGGCGACATCTCCAATCTTACCTTATCACCCGGTAGAATACGAATGTAGTTCATTCTCATTTTGCCGGAGATATGAGCGACCAGTTCATGCTTATTCTCCAGACGCACACGAAACATGGCGTTTGAAAGAGCTTCTGTAATGATGCCGTCAACTTCGATATTTGCTTGTTTTGCCATATATTATATTGCGCAGAAAAATTGTTTTTAGTTTGTTGTCTTTCAGCGCCAAACTCCTATGCAATGACTAAATTTCTTTTGGCTAATACTTCCTCGATATACTCAAAGGTAGTCAAAGGTTCGCCGCCTCCTTTTCTTACTACTATGGTGTGCTCAAAGTGAGCTGCTGCCTTGCGGTCTTCGGTGCGTATGGTCCACTGATCGTTTTCCTGTACTACACTTCTGCGCCCTAAAGTAATCATCGGTTCAATAGCCAATACCATTCCTTCCTGCAATTTCGGACCATTGCCACGTTTGCCAAAGTTTGGTACTTCCGGCGACTCATGCAGATATTTACCTACACCGTGCCCCACCAATTCGCGTACAACGCCGTAGCCGTGTTTCTCGGCATGGTCTTGCACACCAAAACTAATATCACCAATACGATTACCTGTTTTTGCTTGTTCAATACCCTTGAAAAGAGATTCATAGGTACGTTTCAATAGGTCAGCTACGTCTTTGGCTATTTCGCCTACTGCATAAGTATAAGCACTATCGGCATGATACCCGTCTTTGTAAACACCACAGTCAATTGAAACTATATCTCCGTCTTTCAATATTCTGTTACTCGGAATTCCGTGTACTACCACATCATTTACCGAGATACACAACGAAGCCGGAAACTTCAACCCTCCTACATCGTAGTTCAAAAAAGACGGGTGCCCCTTCTGGTCTTTGATATATTCGTAAGCAATTTTGTCTAATTCTTTGGTAGTAATACCCGGCGCTATTACTTTCGCAACTTCTGCCTGAGCCTTGCCTAAAATCTGGCCATTGTTTCGGATAATCTCCAGCTCCTCTTCCGATTTCAAATATATGATTCTATCCTTTTTGCTCATGGTATTACCTCCTGTATTAGATAGATACTGCTGATACTGTCTGACGTCCCTGAATACGACCTGATTGCATCAAGCCTTCATAACGTTTCATCAACAAGTAACTTTCAATTTGTTGTAATGTATCCAACACCACACCTACCAGAATCAACAATGAAGTACCACCGAAGAATGAAGCAAAGTTCTGAGTCATTCCCAACAATCCTGCAAGTGCTGGTAAGATAGCGATTACTGCTAATAACACACCACCCGGAAGTGTAATTCTGTCTAATACATTGGCGATATAATCAGAAGTTGGTTGGCCTGGTTTTACACCCGGAATGAATCCGCCACCACGTTTCATATCATCTGCAATCTGATTAGGGTTAATCGAGATAGCGGTATAGAAGAACGTGAAACCAATGATTAACACGGCATAGATTAAACAATACTGCCAAGAGGTAGGACTATTCATGATAATGGCCCAGTTCTGGAACGTATCATTCTTAGTGCTTTCTGCAAGGTAAGTCAGAATCAAACCCGGAATAAACATCAATGCTTGTCCGAAGATGATAGGCATTACCCCAGCAATATTCAGTTTTAAAGGTAAGTACTGGCGTTGACCTGTAACTACTTTATTACCTACAATTTGTTTTGCGTATTGAACCGGAATTCTACGGGTTGCTTGCGTAATAGCTACGGCAAACAATACTACCAGGAATAAAGCTACGATTTCGATAATGAAGAACAGAATCTGTCCGCTTCCACCTCTTGATTGTGCTTCACCAAAGATCGCACCCGGGAATCTTGACACGATACCAATCATAATCATCATTGATATCCCGTTTCCGATACCTTTTTCGGTCATTCTTTCACCAAGCCACATACACATCACAGTTCCGGCTACGATTAATAGTACTGAACTGATGTAGAATAAGCCCTGGCCAATCATAATCGCATCTGTTGGAATAGTTGTCTGAACGTAGGTAAATCCTTGTGCGGCAGCTACTGCAATAGTCAACCAACGCGTTATCTGATTCAATTTTCTACGACCTGACTCTCCTTCTTTCTGCAATTTGCTAAAGTACGGCAATGCTAGTGTCAATAACTGGATAGCGATAGATGCCGAGATGTACGGCATGATACCCAGAGCCATGATAGAAGCATTCTTGAACGCACCACCGACCAATGTATTCAAAAGACCCAACAAACCATTGTTAGCTGTTAAATCTTTTAATTTAGCCACATCAACACCCGGTAAAACTACGTGGGAACCGACACGAAAAATAAGAATTATCAAAAGAGTTTGAAGAATACGTTTCCTCAATTCCTCGATTGACCAAATGTTCTTGAGTGTTGTTATAAATTTGTTCATTTTGTTAGGAAAAACAAGGCTTTTGGTTGAAATTACTCAGCTCTACCTCCGTTAAGTTCATCCTGCAATACTTTTAACTCATCCCACTTGCCATCACGCGCTAATTCAGCTTGTTGTGCCCAAGTAGTTGGGTCGTGCATTGCATAACTTGAACCCGCCGCATCAAGAATTTCTTTCACTCTTTCCGCAGGTGTCGCTGCTAAATCTGCAAAGCTAACGATTCCTTCGTTAATAAGCAAATCTGCAATCTTCGGACCAATACCTTCGATTACTTTTAAATCGTCTCCTTCAGTTGTTTTTTTAGAAGCTTTTTTTGGTTTTGCTTCTGCAACTGGTTCTGCTGTTACCTCTTGTGCTACTAATTTTTCAGCTGGTTTTGCAGTTTTTACTAAACCTGCAGAAGCTGATGGGTCAAAAGTAGCATCAACAGTGGCCGAACCACCTGCTTTCTCGATAGCTGCAATAGCAGAAGCCGAGAATGCATTAGCTTTCAAATTCACTGCTGCTTTCAACTCGCCACGTCCTAAGATTTTTACAAGATCTGATTTTTGAGTCAAACCATTGTTGTATAAGAAACCTAAATCAATCGCGTTCACACCTGTTTTATCAAACAATGCCTGAATCGTATCAAGGTTGATAGCTTTATACTCTACTCTGTTAATATTTTTGAAACCAAACTTAGGTACACGACGTTGTAATGGCATCTGACCACCTTCAAAACCACGTTTTTGGCTATAACCTGAACGAGATTTTGCACCTTTATGACCACGTTTCGCAGTACCACCACCGCCAGAACCATGTCCACGGCCTACTCTATCGTTTACTTTAACTGAACCTTTAGCAGGTTGTAATGTACTCAATTTCATTGTATTCGATTATTTTAATCGGTTAAACATACGCAATTCCGACTTTCGGAATCACTCGGCTGCACTGGCGTTCTAGCCGGGCTTGTGCCTGGCTCCACCAAGCAACGCCTGGTTTTGCCTACCCATAAACCCAACAAGTGGGAGAATTGGCTTATGCTTGTTCAATAACCAACAAGTGTTTTACCTTGTTGATCATGCCTTGCATAGCAGGGTTCAATTCTTTTTCTACCGTACGGTTCATTTTGCCAAGACCCAAAGCCGCAATTGTGCGTTTTTGTACTTCTGGTCTGCCAATCGTACTTCTTACCTGAGTAATCTTTACCTTTGCCATTGTTTTATGTTAGGTATAGGCTCCGCACTGTGCCGGCAAGCATTGGGCTTGGGGCAGAGGGCATGGGGCTATTATCCGTTAAATACTTTTGTCATTTTCACACTACGTTGGAACGCCACTGTGTGTGGAGCACGCATCTGGCTCAAAGCATCGATCGTTGCTTTTACCACGTTGTGAGGGTTTGATGAACCTTTAGATTTCGCCAATACGTTGTGGATACCAGCTGCTTCAAGCACAGCACGCATCGCACCACCGGCGATAATACCAGTACCAGGGGCTGCAGGTTTTACAAACACAAAACCACCTGAGAATTTACCGTGAATTTCGTGAGGTACAGTGTCGTTGATTACCGGAACCGATACCAGGTTTTTCTTAGCATCTTCGATAGCCTTTGCAATTGCATCAGTTACTTCATTTGCTTTTCCTAGTCCTTGTCCTACCACGCCTTTACCGTCGCCTAATACAACGATTGCCGAGAAACTAAAACGACGACCACCTTTCACCACTTTGGCTACACGGTTAATGGCTACAACTCTTTCTTTAAGTTCTGCCTCGTTTACTTTTGCTTTATTCATTGATTGAGAATTGCAAGATTAGAATTTCAAACCGCCTTCTCTGGCACCGTCTGCCAAGGCTTTAATGTTACCATGATACAAATAACCGTTACGGTCAAACACACAAGCTTCGATACCTTTTTCGGTAGCAAGTTCAGCAAGTTTTTTACCAACTTCTTTCGAGTTGTCAACTTTCACACCTTTCAAACCTAATACAGTAGTTGATGCTGAAGCTAAAGTAACGCCTTTGGTGTCGTCGATTAACTGCGCGTATATGGCTGTATTTGAGCGGTATACCGTTAAGCGCGGTCTTTCAGGGGTTCCTGAAACCTTGCTACGGATGCTCCACTTAATTTTTTGTCTTCTATCAGTTTTTACACTTGACATTGCTGTAAATATTTTGAGACTTTGAAACGGATTTCGTAGTCGTTATGTCTAATGATTATTTCTTCTTACCTGAAGTTTTACCAGCTTTACGGCGAACAACTTCACCAGCAAAACGGATACCTTTACCTTTGTAAGGCTCAACTTTACGTAGTCCTTTGATTTTTGAAGCTACAAGGCCAATCAATTGTTTGTCTGTACCTTCAAGCGTAACGATCGGGTTTTTCCCTTTCTCCATCGCAGTAGTTACTTTCAACTCAGATGGAACAACAAAGTATACGTTGTGAGAGAAACCTAAGCTAAGGTCTAATACGTTTCCGTTGTTAGCGGCTTTGTAACCTACCCCTACAATCTCCATTGTAGTTTTGTAGCCTGTGCTTACACCAATAACCATATTATTGATTAAAGAACGATACAATCCGTGTAATGCTTTGTGACGCTTTTGTTCGGTTGGTCTTTCAACTTTCAATTCGTTGTTTTCAACACCTACTTTGATATCAGCATCAACTTTTTGAGAGAGTTCTCCTTTCGGGCCTTTTACAGTTACAACATTAGAATCATCCACTGTAATACTTACTCCGGCTGGAAGAGCAACTGGCTTTTTACCAATTCTTGACATTTTTTTTGAGTTTAAGGCTTCAAGACACTTTCGTGAGCACGAGTTATCAGGAGCGGTCAACAATTTATTTAATTATTGTTGCAGACAGATGCTGCAACGAGAGATTTAATCTATTAATAGGTTAGACCTATTAATAGATATAGCACAATACTTCACCACCTACTTTCAACGCACGGGCTTCTTTATCTGTCATTACTCCTTTAGAAGTAGACACGATAGCAATACCTAATCCGTTTAATACACGTGGAATTTCAGTTGTACCTGCGTATTTACGTAAACCTGGTTTAGAAACACGTTTCAATTCTACAATTGCCGATTGTTTCGTAGTTGGGTTATACTTTAACGCAATTTTGATAACACCCTGTGGCGCTGTTTCCTCAAATTTATAACTTTGAATAAAACCTTTATCGTACAGTACTTGTGTAATCGCTTTTTTGATGTTCGAAGCAGGAATTTCTACCACTCTGTGACGCGCCTTGATGGCATTTCTTATTCTGGTAAGGAAGTCTGCTATTGGATCCGTTGTAATCATTTTGCTGTTTAATTTTGGATACCTAAGCCAACATTGAGCAGTATCACGAGCGTGACTTTCTCAATTGGGCTGCAAAATTAGAAAATATTTTTAATAAATAGTGTATACATAAGCAAATATTATTTAGCAGAATTTGCAATTCTTAAATAAATCTTATCTATTCAAGGAATTCTCCTAAATAATATTACCTATCTTACCAAGATGCTTTCGTAACACCCGGAATCAGACCTTTACCTGCCATTTCGCGGAAAGTAACACGGTTGATACCGAACTTACGCATATAACCTCTCGGACGACCTGTCAGCTTACAACGATTATGTAATCTAATCGGAGAAGCATTGCGAGGTAATTTGTCCAGGCCAGCGTAATCGTTAGCTTCTTTCAAAGCGGCACGTTTAGCAGCATATCTTGCTACAGTTGCCTCTTTTTTTCTATCTCTTGCTTTTATTGATTCTTTTGCCATTGTATGACTTTGATTAAGCTGTTTTTACTTAATTCTTGTTAAGATTTCTTTTTGCTGCTAGCAAATGGAAGACCCATCGCTTTTAATAATTCGTAAGCCTCAGCATCAGTTGGTGCCGATGTTACGAAAGTTATATCCATACCCTGAATCTTAGCGATTTTATCGATTGAAATCTCAGGGAAAATAATTTGCTCCTTAATACCAAAGGTATAGTTTCCACGACCATCAAATCCTTTATCGCTGATACCTTGGAAGTCTCTCACACGTGGAAGCGCGATTGTAGTCAAACGATCCAAGAATTCGTACATTTTCTCGCCACGTAACGTTACTTTTACACCGATTGGCATATTTTCACGAAGTTTAAAGTTTGATACGGCTTTCTTTGAAAGGGTTGCTACCGCTTTCTGACCTGTGATGTTTGTAATCTCTTCTAAGCTGCTGTCGATCAATTTCTTGTCGCCGGTTGCAGCACCTACACCACGGTTCACTACGATTTTCTGTAATACAGGAACCTGCATTATCGATTTGTATCCAAACTTATCTTTCAAAGCTGGTACTACTTCTGCTGTATATTTTTCTCTTAAACGTGCCATTTTTTTAAATCGCTTTTGGGAGAGGATTTCCGACCCTCTTTAGTTGGTCCGGTTTCACAACCAGATAAATGTAAATTAGATAAATTTACCAGTTTCTTTAGAGAAACGTTGTAATTTGCCTTTGTCGTTTTCTTTACGACCAGTACGTGTAGCATTACCTGTTGCAGGGTCTACTACCATTACGTTACTGATATGGATTGCTCCGGCAAACTCACGGATCTCACCTTGTGGGTTTTGAGCCGAAGGTTTCACGTGTTTTTTCTGAATGTTCACACCTTCTACAACTACGCGTTGTTTCTCAGAGTTGATTTCAGTGATTTTACCACGTTTGCCTTTAGAGTTACCTGCAATTACCTCAACTGTATCGCCAGTGCGTACGTGTTGTTTCTTTTGCTTATTGAATTTTCTTTCCATTACTTTTAAATTTGAAAATTTTGAATTTTAAGCACCAGACAAATCTGCCCAAAGCAACTTGTCCTGATGGCGGGCGTAGATTTAACTACAAGGCCGCTTTCAAATTAAAGAACTTCAGGAGCCAAAGAAACGATTTTCATGAATTGTTTCTCACGTAATTCACGTGCAACAGGTCCGAAAATACGAGTACCACGTGGCTCGTCTTGGTTGTTTAATAATACTACTGCGTTGTCTTCAAAACGTATGTATGAACCATCTTTGCGACGAACCTCTTTAGTGGTTCTTACTACGACAGCCTTAGATACGGTACCTTTCTTCATGTTTGAAGAAGATAGTGCCGATTTTACGGATACGACAACTTTGTCACCAATAGAAGCATAACGTTTACCTGTACCGCCTAATACACGGATTACAAGCACTTCTTTTGCTCCACTATTATCGGCAACACCTGCTCTTGATTCTTGCTGTAACATTGTCTTAATTTGTTGGCTATTAGCCGATTAGCTAATAGATATTAGCTTTAAATTACTTCGCTTTTTCTACGATTTCTACTAATCTCCAATTTTTGTTCTTGCTCAATGGGCGAGTTTCCTGAATCTTTACGGTATCACCGATACCAGCTTCATTATTCTCGTCATGGAACATGAATTTCTTGGTTTTGAGCATGAACTTTCCGTATTTCGGGTGTTTCAGTTTACGAACTACAGCTACCACTCCAGATTTGTCCATCTTGTTGCTAACTACTGTTCCGATACGCTCTTTTCTAAGATTTCTTTCTTCCATTGTATTTGTCTTAATGTCCTGTTGAACAGGGTATTTAAATATTAACGGGCATTCAATTCTGTCAACATTTGAGCAATCAATCTACGAGACTGACGGATACGCATCGGATTTTCGATAGGCGTGATAGCATGCGCAAACTTCAATTTGTTGATTCTGTCTTTTTCAACAGAGATGTTTTGCTGCAACTGCTCAACTGACAATGCTTGGATTTCTGACTTTTTCATTTTGTTCTTGAATGAATGAATGAGTAAAAAAATAAAGGTCTCATTCAGGTAATTCATAAACCGTTAGGCTTATGATTATTCTGCATCTTCCTGATAATCCTTACGTACAACAAATTTTGTTTGTACTGGCAA
Source organism: Emticicia fontis (assembly GCF_054779675.1). Lineage (NCBI taxonomy): Bacteria > Pseudomonadati > Bacteroidota > Cytophagia > Cytophagales > Leadbetterellaceae > Emticicia > Emticicia fontis. The sequence continues at coordinate 599,088 of NZ_BAAGXU010000037.1, read as the reverse complement.
TTTTTGTGCTGCCAGACGAAGGGCTTCAGTAGCAACTGCCAAAGGCACACCTGTTGCTTCGAAAAGAATAGTACCTGGTTTTACGCTAGCTACCCAATACTCTGGGGCACCTTTACCTTTACCCATACGTACTTCGAGTGGCTTTTTAGTGATAGGTTTATCAGGGAAGATACGAATCCATACCTGACCTTCACGTTTCATTGCACGGGTAACCCCGATACGGGCTGCTTCAATCTGGCGAGCAGTGATACGACCCGGCTCTAAAGATTTGATAGCGAATGTTCCGAAAGCGATCTCGTGTCCACGTGTTGCTAGACCTTTGATCCTGCCTTTTTGCTGCTTACGGAATTTGGTTCTTCTTGGTTGTAACATGACGCTATTATATTTTCAGCACTGTTGTGCTTAGTTTCAAGTTTTAGATTCGTAAGTTTCAGGTAGAAAATTCCAACAAGGAAACCTACGAACCTGAAACTCAAAACTTATTATCTTCTATTATTATTACCTCTATTATTGTTGTTTCCACCACCACGGTTGTTATTGTTACCACCACGGTTGTTGTTGTTTCCACCACGATTGTTCGGGCCACGGTTGTCTCCGCCTCTGTTGTCACGTCCGCCACCTCTGTTATCACGTCCGCCGCCTCTGTTATCGTCACGTCCGCCACCTCTTCTATCGTCACGTCCGCCACCTTCGTTACCTCTTTCGTTACCTTGTGATTGTGCACCACCGGCTGGAGTTAAATCGCGTTTGCCAAATACCTCGCCTTTGAATACCCATACTTTGATACCGATTTTACCGTATACTGTCAACGCTTCTGAAATAGCGTAGTCAATGTCAGCACGAAGTGTATGAAGCGGGATACGTCCTTCTTTATACATCTCGTTACGTGCCATCTCGGCTCCTGCCAAACGACCACCCAATTTCACTTTGATACCTTGTGCACCTACACGAACAGCCGCTTGAATAGCTTGTTTCATGGCACGACGGTAAGAAATACGCGCTTCTAATTGTTGAGCAATAGACTCACCGATTAGTTTCGCATCTAGTTCAGGACGTTTGATTTCGTAGATATTGATCTGAACGTCTTTGCCGGTCAGTTTTTTCAACTCTTCTTTAATCTTGTCCACTTCGTTACCACCTTTTCCGATAACAACACCTGGGCGGGCTGTATGGATAGTTAAAGTGATACGTTTTAAAGTACGCTCGATAACTACTTTCGATATTGCGCCTTTTGGAATACGTGCAGCCACGTATTTACGGATTTCTTGATCTTCGACAAGTTTCTCGGCAAAAGTTTTGCCACCATACCAGTTAGATTCCCATCCTCTGATATATCCAAGTCTAAGACCGACAGGATTTACTTTTTGTCCCATTAGTTTTTAATTCTTGTTTTACGGCTTCATAGCCGTAGGTAAATTGCGGTACGAGTAGTATATCGTTCGCTATGATTGATTAAACTTCACTTGCTGTATTGGCACTATCAACTACGATAGTCAGGTGATGAGAACGTTTACGAACTCTGTATGCACGCCCTTGAGGTGCAGGTCTTAAACGCTTGATCATACGACCACCATCAACGAAGATTGATTTCACAACTAATTCTGCGTCTTCAATTTTCTGGTCTTCGTTTTTTTGTTGCCAGTTAGCTACTGCTGATAACAAGACCTTCTTGATAACAGGAGATGCGTGTTGAGGCTGAAAACTCAGGATACCCAACGCATAACTTACCTTTTTACCTCTGATCAGGTCTGCAACCAGTCTTGCCTTACGAGGCGAGGTAGGATAATCACTTAATTTTGCTACTGCTTCCATTTTTTACAAATGTACAATTATTATCTTTTTCCTTTATCTTTCTTTGCTATGTGACCACGGAAGTTACGAGTCGGAGAGAATTCGCCCAATTTGTGTCCTACCATGTTATCAGTTACATATACCGGAATAAATTTGTTTCCGTTATGCACTGCGAAAGTATGTCCAATGAAATCAGGAGAAATCATTGAGCGACGCGACCATGTTTTGATGACTGATTTTTTGCCAGAGTTGTTCATGTCAACAACTTTTTTGTCGAGGCGGTAATCAATATATGGTCCTTTTTTGAGTGAGCGTGCCATAAATACTTATATATCCTTTATTATGATTATTTACTTCTTCTTGAAACGATTAGCTTGGTTGACGGCTTAGTTTTGTCACGTGTTTTCTTGCCTTTAGCTAATAAGCCATTGCGCGAACGTGGGTGACCTCCTGAAGCACGACCTTCACCACCACCCATCGGGTGATCAACCGGGTTCATAGCAACACCTCTTACACGTGGACGAACACCTAACCAACGTTTACGACCTGCTTTACCGTAAGTTACGTTCATGTGATCTGCGTTTGATACTGTACCTACTGTAGCGATACAAGTAGCCAATACCATTCTCATTTCACCTGATGGCATTTTCAAGGTTACATATTTGCCATCTTTCGCCAACACCTGAGCGTATGTTCCTGCGCTACGTGCCATTTGAGCACCTTTACCAGGGTGTAACTCGATGTTGTGAATAATTGTACCAAGTGGCATGCTTCCTAGTGGAAGTGAGTTACCGATTTCTGGTGCAACTGATTTACCCGACATAATCGTCTGGCCTACTTTCAAGCCTTGTGGAGCAATGATGTAAGCTTTTTCGCCATCAGTATATTGTACTAAGGCAATACGAGCTGTACGGTTTGGATCGTACTCAATCGTTTTTACTTCAGCAGAAACATCTACTTTGTCTCTTCTGAAATCGATGATACGATATTTACGTTTGTGGCCACCACCGATGTAACGTGCGGTACGGTGTCCTTCGTTATTACGACCACCAGTTCTTTTGATCGAAGTAGTTAAGCTTTTCTCAGGTTTACTTGCAGTAATCTCAGAGAAATCTGGAGCTACACGATGACGTTGACCCGGGGTGATTGGTTTTAATTTCTTGATACCCATTTTACTTATTCTTTTGCAGCCTTTCAGGGGCTATACTTGAAATTTAATGATGGAACGATTCTCGAAGAACCGGTTCTTATAAATTTTCGTAGAAATCGATCATTTCTCCTTCTTTCAACGAAACAATTGCTTTCTTGAAAGTAGAAGTAACGCCAGAAGATGCTCTGCTACGAGTCATTCTTGATTTCTTTTTACCGATCTGACGGATGGTGTTTACATCAGTAACTGATACGCCATACATCTTTTCGACAGCCTTTGCGATCTCGATTTTATTCGCATCGATAGCTACCTCGAACACAAACTTACCTTTTGCAGTATGTTTTTGCGATTTCTCGGTGATGATTGGTCTTTTAAGTACACTCATTTTCTTAATTTATTAGCAAAGCTGCTGGCAGCTTCTTAGTTCAATATTGATTCAATTTTTGACAAAGCACCTTCGCTAATGATCAACTTATCAGCATTGATTAAGTCATAAGTACTTACTTCGTCAGCACTCAAAACTTTAGTTTTAGGAATGTTGCGAGCTGATAAATACACATTGCTATCGTAGTCAGGCAAAATGAAAAGTGTTTTGCTGCCAGTTAATGACAATGCACCAAGAAATGCTAAGTAAGATTTTGTCTTTGGAGAGTCGAAAGTGAAATCTTCAATAACTGAGATGTTATTTTCTTTAGCTCTTGCAGAGAATACCGATTTACGAGCTAAAACTTTTACTTTCTTATTCAATTTGAAATCGTAATCGCGTGGAACTGGTCCGAATACACGACCACCACCTACGAAGGTTGGAGCTTTGGTTGAACCGTGACGAGCACCGCCTGAACCTTTCTGACGAACAATCTTTTTAGTTGAACGTGCAATTTCAGCTCTTTGTTTTGCTTTGTGCGTACCTTGACGCTGATTAGCCAGATAGTGTTTTACATCCAGGTAAACCACGTGTTCGTTTGGCTCGATTCCAAAGATCGCGTCAGACAAACTTGCCTTACGACCTAGATCTTTTCCGTCTTTGCTTAATACTGATAATTCCATTTTGTTTGCCGCATTTTTTCGATGTCGTCCGGTTTCGACCTATCTAATTGTGAATTAGTGAATTAGTGATTGAGTGAATAACAAAACCACTAAATCCCCGACTTATTTATGTAAAGTAATGTAGCCGTTTTTCGCGCCTGGAACTGAACCGCTGATCACGATTAAGTTTTGGTCTGCTAACACTTTCAATACTTTAAGGTTTTGTACAGTGGTACGAGTGTTACCCATACGACCCGCCATACGAATACCTTTGAATACTCTTGATGGGAATGAACAGGCACCAATTGAACCTGGGTGACGTCCTCTGTTGTGCTGACCGTGAGTCTGGCCACCAACACCGGCGAATCCGTGGCGTTTTACAACCCCTTGAAAACCACGACCTTTTGAGTTACCGCTTGCATCAAGGAAATCGCCTTCTGCAAAAATATCTTCGATACGGATAGTATCGCCAAGGCTGTATTCTTTCTCAAACTCTTTGAACTCAACTAATTTACGTTTAGGCGTTGTGCCTGCTTTTTTGAAGTGACCTACCAACGGGCGGCTAGTGTTTTTTTCTTTTTTCTCGCCGTAACCTAATTGGATAGCTTTGTAGCCATCTTTCTCTTCAGTACGAACATGAGTAACAACACAAGGACCTGCTTCTATCAAAGTGCAAGGTACTGCTTGACCTTCTGCGTTGAAGATAGTTGTCATTCCAACTTTCTTTCCGATAATTCCAGACATGGTATTTTACGCTTTATTTTGCTATTATAACCTATTTTGATTCTTCTTCGGCCAAAATTGCTTTCGGCGTGCGAACGGGGGTGCAAAATTCCGAAAAATTATGCACGAAACCAAACTTCGGTCAAAAAATTATTTACTATTCCAGAGGTTAGCAAAGCCAACTTGTTCATTACACTGCAAACCGCTGAGGAATGTTCCGCCTCGGTAAGGTCAAAAAAAACTAAAGGTGCAGGACGATTCCTTGTTACCTTGCAGTGATTCCTGTAAAATTCATAGCTTTCGGAGACTGTTCTGATATTCTTTTACGAACCAGGTTCGTAGGTATGCTTACAGTCAAAGTTAAACTGGTTTCCCGAATGAGTCGAGACTTCATTTAACCAAATGAGAAGTACTCCGTTTTCAATTGAGGTGCAAAGGTACGAGTTTTTTTGATTCGTACAATAATATATCAAAAAGTTTTTTAATTATTTTTCTTGTAGTCAGGGGGTTAGCGCGGAATTAAATAAATTGTTTGGTAGTTCCTTATGCCCTTGTTCATCGAATGAATTCGGTGGCTAAGATAACAAAGGAATAATTTATTATGTACACCAGACTTAAGTCGGGCCTTTTATGAAAACTACTGCGAATTAATTTTATTATATAAGCCTAACCGCGAAGCGGCGGCCGCTTGAGTCCGGCGATGTATGCAAAAAATACCTTTGTTATCTTAGATGGCGAATTCTATTCGCTGATACTCTATATAACGATTTTAGAATTTTAAAGGATATGCAGTGCGAACACATTTTGGCTGAAGCCCGTTAGATATTTTAATTCTTTTAACCCCCATTTAAAAATGGGGGCTATTGATTCAGCCTCCAGCTTTAGCTGGAGATACATCAAATAGTATCATCCAAATAGGCTTTAGCCGAAAATTTGTTTTCTAAGACGATGCCAATTGACCGTTCTTATTGCTCATTTATAATCAATCAGGATACAAAAGATACTTAGCCCGAATAGTCTTAAAATTCGACAACCCCGGCTCCCAGCTTTTTCTGATTTCCTCTTCCGATACGCCCGCTATAATCTGTTTTCTCAACTGATCTGTACCAATACGCAGGTCAAAAGCGGATATATCCTGGCCCGGTCTCCCCGGCGTAAAGAAATGTGCTTTGTCGGGATAAGCTTTATACAATTCAATTACCCACTTTAAATTAAGCTGGCGGCTTTCCCGAAGTTGGTTAATATCATAAGTGCGAAGATCAAGGCCATAACAAACAGAATCTTTATGATTAGGCCGCTCACTCATCCCGGGAATACTCACCGGTTTGTATGAAAAGGCATACTTATCTTTCAATTTGGGTGCTCCCAATATAGTAAATGGCATATAAGTTCCCCGTCCTTCATTGATAGCCGTTCCTTCAAACATACACAAGCTCGGGAAAAGCATCACAGCCTGCTGTGTATTCAAATTCGGTGACGGATGTATTGGCAATACATAAGGCATATCATGACTATAGTTGGCAACCTTGATAATATTGAGTTTGCATGGGGTCGGCAGGTAGCCTTCACCATTAAGATACTGAGCAAATTCACCGATAGTCATGCCATGAGTCATGGGTGTATAATGGATTCCTATGGCCGATTTAAATCGATCTTCAGTCATTACAGGCCCGTCTACTACATAAGCGTTAGGATTAGGCCTGTCCAGAATCACCAGTTCTTTATTGTTTTCTGCACAGGCTTCCATGATATACTCAAGCGTATTAATATTCGTATAATAGCGGCAACCTACATCCTGTATATCAAAGACCATCAGATCCACATCGGCTAGTTGCTCTTTGGTGGGTTTCTGGTTTTTACCATACAAAGAAATAATCGGAAGCCCGGTTTTAGTGTCTGTCTCATTGCTCACCGCAGCGCCATTGCTGGCATTACCTCTGAAACCATGCTCAGGCCCAAACACCTTTACAATGTTAATACCAAGGCTCAATAAACTATCTACACTGCTTTTCTTACCGATAATAGAACTCTGATTGGCAACCAGACCAATGCGCTTTCCTTTCAGATAAGACAAATATTTCTCGGTCTGGTCTGCACCCGTGATAATCTCTGATTTTTTAGACGATTTTTGGTTAGACGATGCAATCTGAGCTGTACATCCGGTATGAGTAATCGCAAGAAGCGTTAAAAAAAGTATGGAAATAAGTTTCATCATTGTTAGAAGGTCAAATTAAGATGTTAGCTAAAACACCATTGCAATATATAGCTAATAGATGATATTTTACCAAAGAAGCAAATAAAGAAGACAACCAGCACCAAATAAATGATACCAGGCTGTTAAAAACATTTACTGAACCCATCTGATACAAGGTAATAATTCTTATTAACAAACATTCACAAATCATTAGGAAATCCTTAACACGGGCCTATACGTAATCAGGTTACTTTTGAGCCTTATTTCAACAAAATATACATTTATGAAAAAGCATTACACCTTGTTTATGTTATGCTTGAGTTTTGCCGCTTTTGCGCAAAGCTCAAGCCCTTTTATTAATCTCGAAAGTCTTGATGCCCGAGGCAATACCATGCTATTGGGCCCTTGCTCCAAAGTAGCCTTCATGCGTCTCCCCTACAACCGATGGCATGATAAGTATTATAATGAATATCAGGTCGATACTATAACCACACAAGCATTCAAGCCAGACCTGAAAGATATGGAAATACTAATCTTTGGCGCTACTTGGTGCGGAGATACCCAGCAGAACCTCCCCCGTTTCCTGAAAATCCTTGAAAAGGCAGAGTTGCCTAATGCAAAACTCAGGATGGTAATGGTAGATAATGCGCAGGAACGCTACAAACAAAGCCCGACTCACGAAGAAGCGAATTGGAATATTTTCAGAGTGCCAACTTTTATTATCTTACAAAAAGGCAAAGAAATTGGCAGAATCATTGAACGCCCTGTTGAAACCTTAGAAAAAGATTTAGCCAGAATCATCAGCCAACAACCTTATGAACCAGCCTACAAAGCACAAGCCATAGTAGCTAAGGTGGTTAATACTTATCCTGCCAAACAGCTTACTAAAGAATTAGAGAATATTAGAGAAGAGATAAAACCCTTACTCAGAAATTATAGCGAACTGAATGCCTATGGCTACGTCTTGCTCGCTCAAAAACGTTATCCGCAAGCCATTGCCGTATTAGAACTCAACACAAACGTATATCCACAAGAGGCTAATACTTTTGATAGTCTGGCAGAGGCATATCTGATAGCCGGAGATAAGAAGCAAGCCTTGTATTATTACGAAAAAGCTTTGCAGATAGATAGCAATTTAGTGAGTGCTAAGGAGAAGGTGGCGGAGTTGGGTAAATAAATATTCTAAAAATTTAAGATCCATTTTGGTAGAGACGCCATGCTGGCGTCTCCAGGAGCCTATCAAAGACAAAGAATGTGATTCTAAGAATGAAAATTATATACCTTATCTGTATATTCCTGGCTTTCTAAGACGCAAGCATCGCGGTGGGTCATCATTGAACGACGGCCACCCCCAATTCTACAATAATACCATAAAAACAAACTATGCTATAATAAGACTCTCCCGTATACGTTAAAGAAGAAAACCGCGTAATAAAACGTGACTAAATTATTTACTACTCTTCTTTAACTGTGTCTATTATGAAACAACTTTCTGTGCTTTTGCTATGCCTGTTTCTATGCAATCATTCTTTTGCGCAAACTGTCATTAAAGGCAAACTTCCTGCATTTAAATATGGGATTGTAACTATTAGCCGACCAACGAAGTGGTTGATGCATGATACCCCCAAGATTGCCCATATTAAAACAAGTATAAACGAATCAGGTGAATTCTCTTTTAATTTAGACCATCTTGATAAAGAACTCATTACTATCACAATCAATGATAGCACCCGCAACAAGACCTTTTATAACCAGTTTCTTTATCTGCAAAAAGGGTATCAGCTTACCTTGTCAGAAGATAACAACCATTCTGTTGCAATAAACGGCATTGGTGCTGAAGATAATCACTTAAAAGGTATTGAAACCTTTTATAATATAGGCATGGTAAAAGCCGATTCATTACCTGACAGAAAATATAAGGTAATACAAAATCTTTATACCCGAGATAAAGTCGTTCTTGATTCTATTTCCAAAATCTATCAACTTTCAGCCAATTTAGTAGAGACATTAAATTATCATCTCAAATATGCAAAGCTTGCTTCGTTTTACGAACAATATGGCAATATAAGACTCGATCGAATGGCTGAGATTTACAGAAATCGTCTAAAGTGGGAAAACATTCTCGAACAATTACAGAATGAAGTAGCCATGTCTGACGAAAAAGCCTTAGTATCTCCCACCTATCATAAATACCTCCAGACATTTCTTGACAGGAAATATGAAGACATTATTAGGAACTCAAATAATAAACCGGAGGAATTTTACAAAGAGTGGTTTAATGGAAATACCGTTGAAGGAAAAGCTGCCATGCGAAAAGATTTCAGCAATCAGTTAAAGCAAAAAATTATAGAAAAATACTTCACAGGCAAGGTCAAAGAACAAATGTATGCTTTACTGTTTGACACAATGACGGAAAGACAGATGTTTGCCAATGCAGAATCAATACTCAACGATTTTAAGCGACAATTTCCTGAGAGTGAATTCATTCAATACTTTGAAAACCCGTTCAAGGAGGCAATTATCCGGTCGAATAATAAGCTAACAGAAAACATGGTCTTTCTTAATGACATAAAGACCTGGGACAATATTCTTGCTAAATTCAAAGGCAAAACCGTCTTAATTGATATGTGGGGAACTTGGTGCGCTCCTTGCCGACAAGAAATAAATGAGCATGCCGCGGCATTAAAGCAACATTTTAAGGATAAGAATGTTACGTTTTTGTATATAGCTAATTTCGACAGAAACGTTGAAAAATGGAAAGAAGTGATTGCCTATTATAATCTGGAAGGCAATCATATATTGGCATCCAGAGATTTTACTATGCAAATTATGGAGAAAATCAATGGGGCTAATAGTTATCCTACTTATGCAATTATTGATAAAAATGGTAAAGTAGAATTATCGAAAACTGGCAATCCTCTGGATAGAAATGTATTGATTCAGCAGATTGAAGAGATTTTGAAGAGATAGGTTTTATAATGCGACTTAAATTCATCTTTTTGTATTTATAAAATTATCACCTAAAAACTTAGTTATAGGGAGAAGATTTTGTACTTTTAAGGCAATTACTTGTATCTTATTTTTCATCCTTTTTCTGTGTCTTAAAATATGAAACCATCTCTTATCTTTTTGCTATGCCTGTTAATACAGATTCATTCGACTGCCCAAAGAACCCTCATCAAGGGCAAAGTTCCCTCAATGAAAGGGGCATTGGTAACAATTGAACACCCAACCCACCCCTTGGTTGATAAGCCCGGAGGCGTTTCTATCAAAACCTTTGTGAGCCCAACAGGAGATTTCAGCTTCAATGCCGATTTCCTCAATAAAGAAATTATCACTATCGTTATTAAAGATGCCGCCTCTAATCAGAAGTTTTTTGAGCAATACTTCTTTATTACCAAAGGCGACAATATCCTGATTGCTGAAAATGCTGACAAGCGCATCACTATCAGTGGGATAGGTGCAAAAAATAATCAGCTAAAGGGTATTCCGACATTCTACAACTATGGCTGGATGAAACAGGATTCTCTGCCCGATAGAATCTTGCAGGTGGTGAATGGCTTTTATGAAAGAGATAAGCATCGGATTGATTCACTGATACGAACACTGAAACCTTCGTCCGAATTCATAGAAGCATGGAATTACCACCTGAAATACGCCCGCGTACAAGCCTTTTATAATACGTATGGCGGCCTCAGAATTGCCCGACGCGATGAACTGGAAAGAAACAAGCAAGCCTGGTTGGAAAAACTAGCTCAATTACAAAATGAGGTACCGCTTTCAGACGAAAAAGCATTGGTTGCACCCTCCTACCTGGCGTATCTGGATACTTTTCTTGAAAGAAGGCACACAGAAATTTGGAATGATTATTTAAAAAAATCGCCGGAGTTTTACAAGGAATGGTTTGACGGAGACAGCCTGAAAGCCAGAGAAGTAATGCAGAAAGATTTTTACAATGCTTTAAAACAAAAAATGATAGAGCGCTATTTTAGCGGAAAAGTAAAAGAACAGATGTATGCGTTTTTATTTAATGAGATGATACAATCACAGAACTTTGTAAATCTTCCCACTATTTTAGCCGACTTTAACAAACAATTCCCTGCGAGTAAGTTTAATCGTCATTTTAAACAGCCTTTGCAGGCAGCCTTAGCCCGATTTAATAATACGCTCACCGATAAAATGGTATTCTTAAGCTATATAAAAAACTGGGATAACGTTCTGGCAGAATTCAAAGGCAAAACTGTATTGCTTGATATGTGGGGTACCTGGTGCCGACCTTGTCGGGAGGAGTTGAGCTTACATGCGGCAGCACTAAAAGAACATTTCAAAACTAAAGACATCACTTTTTTATACATCACCAATCATGACATCAATACTGAAAAATGGAAACAACTGATAGCGTTTTACCAGCTGGAAGGGGTTCATGTTTTTGCCACAGAAGATTTAACAAAGGAAATCATGCGAAAAGTAAAGGGTGATGGTTTCCCAAGCTATGCGATTATTGATAAATACGGCAAAGTAGAACCCTCAAAAGCAGGATACCCATTAGATAGAAATGTGTTGATTGAGCAGATTGAAGAGGCTTTGGGGAGATAAAAGAGGTTTTTCAAATGATTAATATGTCTCCCCTTTATCAACCCGACTCTCCAACTGTTTCTGTATAGAGTTGGATACATTTGAAAGAAAATCATAACCTGTTAAGTCTTCCAAATCGTCAACACTCAACCGATATTCTCCCCAATCGCTTTTAATTGACTGGCGGTTGGGGATTTTGATAGCAATTACCCGAGTTCCGCTATTTATTCTATCTATATCATTATCACCGACAGGCAGAACCACAATTACTTTCCACAACGATTCCGGCACAACCACTTTGCCATCCAGCGTTTTGGTAGTACCACCATTACTGCCAGATCCTCCCTGACCTAAAACACCAGCTATGATATACAATTCATTTCCGGCAGATGCCAGTTTCCTGCAATAAGTCTCCAGAGCCACCCAGGTATCTCTATTGCTATTAGGCGATTGTGGAACAATATTGGTCATCAGATAAGTAGCTTCATTATCTGCTACAGAACCGTCTCTGTCAGCCGACGGACATAAATGCCCTCTATCAAAACCCGAACCTACATAATCGCTGGTTTTGACCTTATACCAGCTTTCCGGCAGAGAATCATCAGATTTGAAATTTTCTGCTCTTGCCGCATCGCCTTTCCATGCCATAGACAAATGCCATGCTACCCAGTTGGCAGTTCCTCTCGAACGATTATAGGATAAAGCATACTGAGTTTTAACCATTAAATAGTTATTCTCATTCTTGGCCGCATCAGAAGGATTCCCAATTGCCAGATGATTATCTCTTCCGGCAATTATATGCTCTTTTTCACAGGAGCATACAAGAATGCTTAGTAGAACAGGTACGAAGAGTTTTTTTAGCATAATTCAATTGTCTGGATTTTGTTTCTTTAGAATGTATCACGATTTTTCAAATCGTTGCTTTTAATGCTTTGAAAAACGATTTAAAAAATCGTAATACATATTACTTCAACTTCACCGACCAGACCTCAAACCTCGTCTTATTGGTATTATAAATAAATAATTTATTATAGGCTTCTGAATAGGAAACTGCTGGCAAAGCCGTGCCCGGAAGTGGTTTATCGCCCAGCATTCGGCCTTTGAGGTCAAATAATGTATTGTTCTTCCCATCAAAAATGCCAACAAAACGCAGGTCGTTGCCCAAATCAAAATACCGCAATTGCGATTTCATGAAATTAGTACTGCCGATTTCAATAACTGATGCCCCCTGTTTGCTCATAATCGTCAATGATGTAGGTGTACGGCGGGCTATGAGCCATTCTTTATGATTCTGGTCAAAAATCACTTCGAAAACCGTGGCCTTATCAGGTCGTTCCAATTGGATATTGCCGTCCTTCAACGAATTGCCATTCATATCTACCTTCTTGATTTCTCCGGTTTCCGAAATCAAGGTAATAATCGAATTCGTTCCCCTACTCTCTTCCACAATCATCTCTGCCGGACGCGCCGATAGAGGCACTTTCGGGAAACCTTTCAGGAATGGACCGTCTTCATAAATCACATTCAGCGTACCATCTTTTTGTAGGATAGCCAGATGGGTATTATTCTTGAACTTAACCGGGTAAATCCGCATAATATCTGTCAGGTGCACCGGAGTCCTTATCTTATTAATCTTCTGGGTTTCTTCATTGATTACATATATATCTCCACCATCATCGGCCACATAAATTTTGGTTTCACTGGCAGCCACCGCCCTTATCGACCCACTGAAATTAATATCTGCATAATTGGCTACCAAACCAGTCGGATTCTCTCTCGTGAAAAACAGAAGCTTATCGGCAGTTGTAGCCAGATAATGCAATGTACCATTCTGAAAATAATCGGTCGGTAATAAATACGCACTTGTCAGCGGTTGGCTTAATGGAATCTTGTTGATTTCCTTAGCCGCATTGCTCAGCAAGATCGCCTGATGGTCGTCTCGTTGTAGCAGAATTTCTTCTGAGGTATTATAGGCATTTTTGATAATAAAAGGCTTACCTGCAAATGCTGTATTGATACTTAAACTATCCTGTAAGAAAAAACGATTGACTAATATCTCTTTCTGTGTCTGCGGAATCTTTTCTATCAGCAATTTAGTACCGAAAGTATTGTTAATCACAAAGTTTTCAACAGCCACAAAGCGTAAAGCTTTCGCTCTTTGTTCATGTTTCATGGTGGTATTACGCCATTTCTGCGGTAACGAATAATAGAGATTATTCCAGATTCGTTGCGGGCTAATAATTGCCGTCACCTGCGCCTGTGGGCGAAGTTTCTTCACAAAATCGGTGTAGACATTTGATTTTGCCCAGGTTTGTCCAAAATTCAAGCTATTCAGATATTCCCGCATGGCATCATCATCGCTCGACAAAATCATATAATCGCCAATCTGGGTATAATAACAATCGGCAAAACCTCTGAAAATAGAGCCAAACAACAAGGCAGGCAACTGACTTATCTGGATATTGCGCACGTAGTTATTCAGATAGCTAAAAGGCTGCGGCTTGAAATACGAAGAGAGTTTTCCGGCATCATCAGCCAGATCATCAAACATATTCAGGGCTTCGGCAGGGTCTTCTGTCTTTATCAGCAATATCTTTTTCGAGGGTTCGTCTGCCGAAGTTTCCATCTCGCACAACACCACTTCATTTTTCAGAATAGTATATAAATTCGTCAGATTCACTCCCAGAAAACGATTCAGACTATCCCGCTCAGCCAGAAGAGCCTGTTCGTTGCCTCTGAAATAATTATTGAAATCCTGCGCCAGTTTGGTCTTATTCTTGAAACTGATGCGGAAGGTAATAGCAGTATTTTCAGGGATCAGATCGGTACAGGTAAACGGCTGCGGCATCTGCTGACCAAAAATGCCCAGAAACGGAATCGTATTCGTGCCCTTAGAATAGATATAGGCCGAAACCGTATTTGGTATTTTAGGTTTTTCAAAAACAATATCAGGGTTCCGGGGGGTGATATTCCCAAAAAACTCAATCAGATTAGGCGATAATTGTGAGGGAAGAATATCCGCCACATCCTGCAAATTCCGGCTCTTGAAATAGATATGGGCTATACCCCTACGACTTTCTTTAAAAGGCATCCCCTCTATCGGTGCACCCAATCTGATCCGGTTTACTACTTCTTCCAGCAATACTTTCGAGCCCGTGCAAATCAGATAATCATCATGCACCAGAAAATTAAAAAGCAGTTGGTTATTGATACTATATAATTCTTCCAGCCTGAAACCCTTATAGGTACGCCCATAGGTCTTTCTTTTGGCAGGATCAGGCGAGGCAATTTTATTCAGAAAATTGGCATCGCCAAACGAGGCCGTTGGAATATAAATGATGTATTCGAGGTTCTTTTTGGTTTCGCGGTGAAGCGAATAAGTAATGCGTTTGCGGGCCAGAAATTTTTCGGCTATCAATGAATCATCTACACTCTGAACAATCTGTTTGAGCGGTTGCAGGGCATCATAGAAGAATGGAATATCAGCCAGTTGCGTAGAGTCAAACCCTTTCTTGCTGAAAAGCGAACGTTGGATTTGCGAACTTTCGACCACCAGAAAAGCGTTGTCTGGAATATAATTCCAGGCATCTTTCCGGGGTGCAAACCAGATACGGTAAGATATGTATATCGCCACCAGTGTCAGCACGGCGTTGATATACCACAGGTACTTAGTTTTTATCATAAGAAAGCAACGTAATTCTTCGTATAAACAGCATCAACAGCATAACTACTTTTAATCAAGAAAGTTTACAAGTAGATTTGCAAAAGTAAATAAATTTAAATCAAATTTCCTTGAAATCAGACCAATTTGCCTAATTTAAGTGATTAAAAGGTCTATTTCCGGCAAAAAAAATATGGTTCAGTTAGATACTATTTGTGCCTTAGCCACACCTCAGGGCGTTGGGGCTATCGGGGTAATCAGGGTTTCGGGCGAGAAGACTTTCGAAATCGTCAATAAGATTTTTAAAGGAAAAGATTTAACAAAAGTTGAGTCTCATACCATTCATTTCGGTACTATCAGAGATTATGCTGAAAATCCGGAAGGAAAAATAATTGATGAGGTTCTGCTATCGGTTTTTAAAACGCCGCGTAGCTTTACTAAAGAAGATGTGATAGAAATCTCGTGCCACGGTAGTGATTATATCATTAAATATATCCTTAAACTGCTCATTCAGAATGGTTGCCAGATGGCTAAGCCGGGTGAGTTTACCCAAAGAGCATTCCTGAACGGGCAGTTCGACCTCGTACAAGCAGAAGCCGTAGCCGACCTGATTGCTGCCGACTCAGAAGCTGCCCATAAAGCGGCATTAAACCAGATGCGTGGAGGATTCTCAACTCAGCTAAAAGCCTTACGTGAAGAATTAGTACACTTTGCCTCACTGGTAGAACTAGAGCTCGATTTCGGCGAAGAAGATGTAGAATTTGCCGGAAGAGACGATTTAAGACAATTAATATTGAAAATTCAGAATTTTCTGAAAAAATTAATAGATTCTTTTGATGCAGGCAATGTAATCAAAGAAGGGATTCCTGTGGCTATTATTGGCCCACCTAATGCCGGGAAATCTACTTTGTTGAATATCCTGCTCAACGAAGACAAAGCCATCGTCACTGATATTGCAGGCACCACCCGCGACGTAATAGAAGATATCCTTTTCATAGGCGGCATCAAATTCCGTATCATCGACACCGCAGGTATCCGCGAAACCAAAGACGTCGTAGAAACCATCGGCATCGAACGATCGAAACAGGCCATGGAAAAAGCCGAAATCGTCATCCTACTTTTCGAAAACGAAATCGACCAGCTTTTTCTAGCCAATACTTTTGCAGATATGGTAAGAGAGAAGGAGATAATTTGGGTAAGGAATAAGATCGATTTAGCAGGCGCTTTCAATTTGGCTGAGGCTGCCTCCACCCCTATTTCAACAATTCATATATCAGCCAAAAACAACATCGGCATAGACGAACTTCAAAACGCCATAGTAGCCAAAGCCAAAATAAAAAAGCAATCAGACACAATGCTCACCAACCTACGCCACTACGAACACTTAGTGAAGGCACACAATGCCTTAGGCGAAGTGTTGAGTGGCCTAAGCCTAGGCATCACAGGAGACTTTTTGGCGCAGGACATTCGTTTATCTTTGTATCATTTGGGTGAGATTACAGGCCAAATTACAACCGATGATTTATTGGCGAATATTTTTAGTAAGTTTTGTATTGGAAAGTAAGAAAAAACAACTAAAAAACCACAATCAGCCAACAGCCAACCTAATTAAAAGAACTACGGAACTCCAATGGCGTCAGCTGAGTTTTGCTTTTGAATAATTTACTGAAAGATTGCGGATGCTCAAAGCCCAGCTCATAGGCTATTTCACCTACCGATAAATAGGTGGTAGATAGTTTTTCTTTCGCTTTTTCAATTAATTTTTCATGGATATGCTGCTGGGTATTCATCCCAGTGAGTGATTTAAGCAATGAACCAAGATAACCCGTAGATACATTCAAGCCCTCTGAAAGAGATTTTACAGTCGGTAAACCCTTTGATAAAATCATATCAGTATTGAAAGAAGCTTCCAGCAAAGCTTCCATTTTCCCAAGCAACTGATGCCCGGATTTATGACGGGTAATAAACTGTCGCTGATAAAATCGTTCAGAATAGTTCAATAAGGTTTCAATTTGTGAAATAATGATACGTTGACTGAATTTATCAATTCGATTGTGGTATTCTTCTCTGATACTACTAACCAAAGTATTGACGGTTGCCTCTTCTTTTTCTGATAAAAACAAGGCTTCGTTTACCGCATATCCAAAATAATCATATTGCTTGATGTTCTTTGCCAGCGGAGTATTCCAGATAAAATCAGGATGAATCAGCAGCATCCATCCTGCACGAGGGCCAGTAGAAGAATTTTGCCGTTCTATCTTCAACAATTGGTGCGGCGCCATAAATGACATTACCCCCTCGTCGTGGTCATATACTTGCTGTCCATACTTCAGTTTTACATCCAGACCCTTTTTTAATGAAATCAGATAAAAATCGAATAGCAATCCCCCACTCTCGTCTGTATCTGAAGCTTTTATTTTCGAGTAGTCTATTACACTTATTAGTGGATGCTCCGGGGCGGGCATTCCACGCAGCTTATGAAACTCTCTGATAGTCTTTAGTAATAATGGTTTCCTGGGTTCCATTAGCTCTAGTAAATCTGATGTTCAGCACATCCGATATATTTATTATAAAGATAAAGCTTTTATTGAAAACAATAAAGTCAGCCGAAAAACACAGCCGACTTCATGCATCAATTATTGGTTAAAATAATTTTCAGATACATCTTCCAATAATCCAAGATTTGCAGGCTTCCAACCCAGCGCTTCTTGTGTTTTCAACCCTGTTGCAGGGCTATCGAAGCCAATAAATCTACTCATCCATTCAAAGTGCGTCGTCAACTCTTCTCCTTCTAATGAAGCCACCGGCAGATTCAGTTTTTGGCCAATCAACTCTGCTATGGCTTTTACCTCAATGCCACTTTCGCCAATAGCATTATACAAAGCTCCCTTCTGAGATTTCTCCAGAGCCAGACAAAACAACCGGGCAGCATCTAAACGATGAACAGCAGGCCAATGATTAAGACCATCAGCCGGATAAGCAGATACGCCATTTTTCTGCGCCATATAAATAATAAAAGGCACAAATCCTTTATCGCCCTTGTCGTGCACAGAAGGTGGCAAACGTACCACCGAAACATTGATTCCTTGTGCCGCTAAAACCAGGGCAGTGGTCTCTGAGCTCCTCGGGCTGTTAACTGCAAGGCTTTCTTCTGTAATATATCCGCCATTTTTAGGTAATCCTAAAATACCAGCCGTTACAATCAATGGCTTGTCAGTACCCTTGATTGCCTCACCCATAGCTATGATAGCCGCTTTGTCAGTATCATTAGCTTTGGCGTATTGCGTGAAATCATGAATAAAGGCCGTATGAATAACCCCATCAGCCTCAGAAGCGCCTTTTTTGAGTATATCAATATCTTCGAGGCCACCTTGCAATACTTCTGCACCAGCTTCACCGATAGCTTTTGCTGAAGCTTCGTTGCGCGCCAGACCTTTTACTTCATGGCCTGCATTCAATAATTCTTTCACTATGGCAGAGCCAATAAAACCCGATGCTCCTGTTACAAATACTTTCATGTCTTTGTTTTTTTAGATAAATGACTCAGTGATAACTTATCTGAAAATACGCATTGACTAATCTATGACACTCTTTGCGCATCTTCATGTTTCGCTTCACTGCTTCACTGTTTAATTATTTTGTTGAGGCAAATATCTGAACAGTAGAAAACGCAATTGTAACCGAATCGGATTTTGTTGTAGCCAAAACCAATGTAAGGGGTTTTGTTGATTGGAAAGTGGAAGAATGAAGACAGAAATAATGGTAAATAGCCCCACAATCAAGCTGCCTGATAAATTATTCTAACAGGCAGCTTGGTTTTGAGGCAATGGCATGATTACTTAATCGCGCTAGCCACTTTGTTAAAGGCATAAGGCACAACCCCAATTCCCAGCGTTAAAAGAGCATTGGTTAATCCTTCGATTTTTATGTCTTCATCACCAGTAAAATTCTCCCACATATAGAATGACATCAGTACTGATGCCAGACCTACGGATACCAATCCACTGATAAATGCCAGAAGTCTGCTAACACTCTGTTGTTCAGTTTCAGTGGGCGCACCTACAGATCTTGTCTGTGTTGCGGTTGCAGCCATACTGGTCAGGTTGGCGAACGTTCTGTTAGCTTGCTCTCCTTGGTTATTATCCACTGCAAGTCGTGCCGCATCAGTTGCTTCTTTCAGTTTTTTTGCGTCAGCCTCTGTTTGTTCAACTTCTTTTTCTTTGATAGTTACCCACATATCTTTATCAAGTAGAAGTTGTTTTAAGCTCACATCCTCCTTCTTAAGTTTCAGAAAAACCGAAGAAGTAATAAACAGATAAATAATAATCGGAGAAAGAGCTATCACTTTTTCAAACAATGTAGGTGGACATTCAGGTGTAGCAGCAAAGCAAAAACCGGGTATAAATGCCAAAATAAGCGTAAGAATTTTACTATAAGATTTCATAACTGGATAAGATTAAGTATATAAAAAGGTGAGTTTAAACCATTAAAAACTTAATCAAATGTACCATACATCAATGCTCTACTTCTAAGAAATTTTATTTTACGGTTACTCTTTACTCAAGTGAATTATTCGTCTATGGCAGGAACAACAATCCGATGCAACTCAATGAAAATAACTTAATCAAGCTGAATATTAAAAATGCGGAGACGACGGAGGTTAGGTCTTTGAGCTTTTGATTTAATCGGATAAGTCATATCTTTATGAAATTCAATAATCGTTTATTCTTTAATTGTCATATATTATGTTGACAAAACTAAAATCCTTTTTCTTTCCTAAAAATCAGGCGCAAAAACAAAACTTACCTCCTGATTTCGACCATCAAGTCAGAAAAGCGATTAATCTCATTGAAAACCTGGATGAACCTGGTGAAGATGAAGAGATAATAGACTATCTGATAAGCAATGATATTGGAAAGGCCGAAGCAAATGAGATTTTATTATTCTTACCAGTTGCATTTGCAAGACAACTGCTTCTAACAGTAAAATGGGTTGAAACTTATATTAGATATGCCGAGAAAAGACCAATCAGAAAAAAATATAAAGACACAGAAACATTCCAGATAATCTGGCAGATAACGAAGGAATATTTTGAGGGTAATCCGATTAGAGAAACTGTTCTAAAAATCGCAGGGAGAAGTGCTGAATTTAAGGCAATCAATAAGCTTCTTTTAGATAATCCTACAGCAAAATTTGAAGATATTATATTTACAGAATCAATTATCAGGTGATAAAAATAAAATCCATTGACAAGCTAAAGAAGATATTAAGTTCAGAATTGAATAAGACTCTTAAGACAATTCATTCTATAGAAAAGAGTACCTATCCCGATTATTACTATAATGAAATCTTTGGTTATACCTCATCTATTCTAGCGGGTATTCTCGAACAATTATTAAATGAATCTTATAATTGGGGAACCTATACCGGCAAATGGATGGATGACGCCCTAATAGAAGATTTCAACCTGTATGAAAACAAGCTATCTATTAACGGCGTAATGATTTGGGGCATAAGACATACAACCGAGCAGTGGGTAGAACCCTTTTATTTTGATGTGACACTACGTAAAAATAAAAACTCTAAAAAAGTGAATATGAGTATCTATAATTTGTATTTTGGCAATACCGATAACCCAGCCATCCCGTATTCATATTTTACTAAAAAGCGAGAATATTGGCAACAAGATTTAAGAAACTGGGCGTATCAATTCTCTTCCTGACTGTAAATCGTCAACCTTTTACTCCAGTTTCTTATACAAATTTGCCCCTTTATTATATAGATAATACAGCAAAATCTTCGCATCATATTCCTTATCCGGATTTTGTAAAGATTCGTGTATTTCGTTAGGAAACTCATAAAAAACGTCGCCTTTATTTAAAGTTTGTGCAGGTTTACCTTTTAGTTTAGTAATAACTGTTCCTTCTACTATGTATCCTACCAAATGGCAGTTATGCTGATGAGCTATGCTATCGATTGCACCAGCAGGAACAATAAAATCAACTACCTGCACCTCTTTATTGGCAAAGCTACTATCAGTAAACGATTGTTTAAAAATAGGCACGTGCGACCATTTTTTTGTAGCCGATTTGGTTTCATGATCATGTTGGGCATAGGCCATAAACGAGCTGAAAAGGCAGGAGATAAATATAAGTTTTTTCATTTTGATGGTGGGCTAGGTTTATAATGTTATATTATTGAATCTTTTTAATAGTATTTTACTCGCTATAAGTTTTAGAAATCTATTTTACCAAAACTTCCACCAAGGTTTAGCAGTCTTCAATTTTGGATTTACTTCTTTTCTTGATTCTAGAAAATCATCATATTCATTTTTAAATTCTTCTGGTTTTGGAGTACTTACTTTTTCGATAAGGTCTTCTAGTACTTTTTTTCTTTCTTCTCTCGTTTCTATTTTCCATTCTGTCTCCTTATCAAATTTTGCAAGCACTTTCCTTAAATCAATGAGTAATTCGTCATAATCTGCTCTTATTTCCCATAGAAGATATACCATTGAGCTTAGATAATCTTCTCTATTAGTAAAATCATGCTCCTCTGACGAGTCTTCCTCAGATAACTCTATTTCATCATCATATTCTTCACCTAATTGTTTTTCCCATTCTCCCCAGTTATCAAACTCTTCTTTTATTTTGAGTTTGATTTCTTCGATATTAAAATCTTCAGCTAATAAACTATGAAACATATATTTAATATCACAGGCTGTATCATTGTCAAATAAACCGGTTCCCCACGCTCCCATAAGCTATTATTTTGTTTAAACCTTTATAAAAGCAAATGAAAAAGATAAAGGTCAGACTTCATCAATCTAACCTTTATCCATATTTTCACACAAATCAATAAATGCTATATCCTCCTCACCCGCACATTCTTAAAATACACCCGCTGCCCATGATGCTGCAACATAATATGCCCTTCCTTGTATGCCTGAAAACGAGGATTTTTACTGTATTTACTTCTGATAATGAGTTCTCTTACAGCCTGACTTCCAATTTCAAAATCCAGCACTTTAGCGCCATTCAGCCAATGCTCCACATGCCCGTCTTTCTGAATCAGGCGAGCTTTATTGAATTGTCCGATAGGCATCAGTTTCTTGTTCATTGGTCTGATTAAATCATATAATGACCCAGCCGAACGAACCGCAGCCGTATCATTAAAATACTTATCATCTAATATCTGAATCTCAAAGTTATCCAACCAGTTCGGACTATTGCCGTTGTTAGAAACCATCGCTTTATCCTCCTGCAAATGGAAGAAAATACCCGAATTAGCAGCAGTATCCACTGCCCATTCGTATTCCAGTTCAAAATTACCAAACTGCTCCTTGGTTACTAAATCGACATTTTTTACTTTCGGAATAGTTTGAAGTGACCCATCTTTAATCACCCAAACCCCATCAGGGAATTTGTCCATTTTATAACCTCTCAGGCCATCAGCACTTTTGCCATCAAATAAGGTTATCCATTTACCGGGCGTCTGAGCCGAGGATGCTATGGTGTAGCATGATATTAATAGTAGTAGTAAAGTTTTTTTCATGAATATAATAAATAATTGAGCGAATGAGCGATTGAGTGAGTTAGTGATTGAATGAGTGATTAAATAGCTACAATTGGTTTTTAAAGTATTGCAATATATTTTTTATTCACTCAATCACTAACTCGCTCAATCACTAAATTATTTTCTAAGGTTCTCAAACAAAAACACGCCGTTTTTATTCGCTATTACGATGTCTATTTTTTTGTCTTTGTTTATATCCTGGGCTACAATGTTCAATCCGGCGCCTGAATCGTTGTCGATTACGTGTTCTTTGTAGTAAGGTTCTTTGCCCGGCGTAAATTCAAAATACAATAAATACGCGGCATCAGCATCGCCCGGGTCTCTACCATGGTGGGCAAGGAATCTTTTTCCTGTAATATACTCTTTCTTGCCATCCCCATTTACATCAGCCATAATAGACGAGTGCGTTTGTGCCGTAGTTTTGCTCATGGTATGCGTGACGAAATCTATTTTGCCATCTTTCTGTACCTGCTCATGAAACCAGATACCCAAGGCATGGGCTGAGGCACTCACCACATCGTTCTTGCCATCACCATTTACATCCAGTATCTGCATGTGTGAGCAAGGCTCTCCTAAATTAGCCGGATGAAACTCCCAGTTACCCGCACTATTATCTTTGGTTCCTTTATACCAGCCCTCACGTACAACCACATCTTTAATCCCATCTTTATCAATATCTCCAAAACCAATGCCATGAGAAAATATCTCTGTTCCTGCTACATTTTCCTGGGTGATATTATGGCGTTTCCATGTGGTTTCGCCCTTCTTAGTGGGTGCTTGGAGCCATACAATCTGCTTTTTGTTTTTATCTCCGCAAAGAATATCCAAACGACCATCGCCATCAATATCAATAAACCCCGGAGACTCGTTAGATATCCCTACTGATTCATCAATAATATGTTTAGCCCATTGACCTGGTTTGTTTTTAGGGTTCTCAAACCAGAAACCCACTTTCCCCGGAAAATCAACAATCACTACATCATCCCAACCATCCAGATTTACATCCATTCCCAGATTCAGGAACGACTCGCTGTATTCTTTACGAGGGTCAAAAGTACGTGAAGGAGCCATTTCATGGCGCGTCCAGTTTGGTGCTTCAAACCAGTAATACCCCGCTACAATATCCATTTTTCCATCTTTATTCAAATCAGCCACAGCCACCCCTTCCGAAATAAAATCTCTGGTTAGAGTGGTTTTCTTCCAATCGGAAGAGGTTTGGGCAAAGGCGCTATTAACGCCTAAGCAGCTCAGGAGTATCGTTGTTAGTTTTATATTTTTGTTCATATAAGGTCTGTTTTTATATTTTTAATTGCTGATGATTTTTGTCTTGAACTTTGATTTAGCTGATTGATTTGATTTACCTGAATGATAAATCTCAATCATTCTAGATACAATTACTGAATCAATTGGATTGATTTTATCAATCCAGCGAAATCATTTAAATCAGGTAAATCAAAGTTCAAGACAAAAATCAGTAAATCACTCAATGACTTCCCTCATGTCCTTCGTGCCCTGCGTGCGCATCTTGCTTAGGTGATAATATCTTGGCAATCAATGCCTGGTTATCATGATTAGCCGGATTTGGCACTTTACCTAAACGAGCATCCAGATCTTTCAATATGCCTTTGGCTTCTGTTGTATTTAAAGCTCCTGTGCGCTGAATGGCATAGTTCATAAACTTAGGCAATTTAGCTTTTTCTGCTATTTGCATAAAGCGTTTCGCATCTACAGTAGCTAGTGGCTCTGCCGCAATCCATACCATCACAGGCAGGTTATGGTCGGCTTTATCAACTGTTTTTTGCGATAGGGCTTCTACCACCTCCCAACGCTGACTTGGGTCAATGCGTTGCATAGCAGAAGCTAAGTATAATCTTACTAATGGCGAAGCATCAGTTTTAGCCATCGTTCCAAAGCGTTTCAGAGTTTCAGCAGAAACACGCTTGTTTTCTGCCAATAGCTGAATTGCCCAGCTTCTGATGTATTCGCTTGGGTTTCCTAATAAGGCAACTAAATCTTTCTCGGTCAACCCCTTAGTTACATGTAATGTCCATAGGGCTCTTAGTTTGCGTGTTACATCAGGATTTTTAGCTAAGATTTCTTTCAATGCTTCCTGTGCTTTCGGACTTGCGCCACGCTCTTGCAAAATGGCTCTGGCTTGTCTTACATACCATTCGTTGTTATGCAATTGGTAGTTTACCAGCTCCATTTCGGTCGCCTTTGATAAATCAACCTGCACCCATTTATCGTTCTCGTGGGTAATCTTGAAGATGCGACCCATCGTTTTATTATGTACATCAGGGTTCGGGCTATGGCATTGATTTTTGTCATACCAGTCAATCACAAATACCGAACCACTTGCATCATATTTGAAATTGAGCCATTGCGACCACGAGTCGTTCATAATCACAAAATCTTTGTTATGCGATGCCACATAACCAGAGCCTGAGCGTGTCAACTGGTCAACATTCATTCTGGCACCGTTGATATTGTTCATGAAGATTTTGTTGCGGTATTCCTGCGGCCAGCTACCTCCCAGATACAACATAGCTCCTGCATGCGCGTGTCCACCACCTGCGACACCTGACCGGAAATTACCCGCGTGAGGCCCTCTCTCACCCAACCAGTGACGATGGTCGGCAATGGTTGTAATATCGTCATAAATATAAGGATTGAAATGCTTACCTGCCTGACGGAAGAAACGTCCGCCCTGAACTGTATTGTACATGTGCGGAATCACACAGGCGGTGATAAATGGATGCCCATAATCGTTGAAATCCAATCCCCAAGGATTACTTGAGCCCTCGGCGAATACTTCAAATTCACGTGTAGTCGGATGAAATCTCCAAACGCCCCCATTGATTTTAGTTCTCTGATCGTCTGGTGTCCCTGGTTTACCTACTTTTGAATGTGTAAATACACCATGCGTACCATATAACCAACCATCAGGCCCCCAACGGAAGCTGTTCAATACTTCGTGCGTATCCTGCGTTCCCCAACCATCCAGCAATATCTGCGCAGGGCCAGCAGGTTTGTCATTGGAAGCATCCAATGGTACATACATCAAGTACGGCGCCGCGCCTAACCACACACCACCCATTCCTAGCTCTATCCCACTCACCAGATTCAGGTTTTCCATGAAAACCTTTCTGCTATCCAGCGTTCCATCACCATTGGTATCTTCAAAAATCAGAATGCGGTCTCTGCCTTGTCCTTCAGGTGCAGGTACAGGATAGGTATGCCCTTCTACAACCCACAATCTACCTTTCCAGTCAATCGTAAAGCAAATCGGACGAACAATCTCAGGCTCTGCTGCTGCCAGATTAATCTTGAATCCTTTAGGTAAAGTCATAGCCTTAGCTGCTTCTGTGCCTGAAAGTCCTGCGTTAATCACAGGGTCAAGCGGAGGAAGAATGATAATATCTTTTTGTTTTAACTCATTCGGGAAGTTCGGCCGAGACGGATAAAAAAGGAAGTTATCGAAGTTGATATGCGCCCATTTATCGTTCGGAATATAAGGAATCTGTGATATACCCGTTTCATTATCTATAATGCGGATAAAGATATTTTTGTTAAGATATGGCTTTAAATCTACCACCACAGGTTGCAAAGTAGCTCGCCCCTGCCCTGTTGAATGGAAAATCACTTTCTTGGTATCAGCCTGTACAATCTCCACACGCGTATCCTGCAAAGCTCCGCCCGATACACTGAAAGCCGCATAAGGTTGGGTTACTTTGAAAGGTACCGAGGTTAGTGTACCTACCTGTTGGTAATTGGTTGTACCACCGCTACTTAAGAAGTATTTGCCCTCAAAACCGATGCTCATATCTTTCTCATGCACAGGCGATGGGTCGGTATTATATAGTGGATCGGCAAAAGCATTACCTGTAGCCGTCCAGTCTTTTAATGTACCTGTTTCGAAATTCAGGTTCAATGGCTGACCGTCTTTCATGGGTAACTTTCCTGCTACAACGGCTTCTGTAATTGGGCCGTCTACTACCTCCAGTTTACCCACCATTCCGGCAGCGCGGTGACCCGGTACAGTACAATAATAGGTATCGCTTTTTTCGGCTTTGAAAGTAATGCTGGCAGTCTGTCCTTTTTCATTGACCGCCTTACTTTTCAGACCCATTTTTTCTAAGGCAATATCATGCGTCATCAATTCGGTATCTACAATCGTAATGCGCACCGTACTACCTTTCGACGCTTTTAATGTGGGGTTACGAGCACCGTTTTTAGCAAAATAGCCGAGCATACTGGCATCTAATCGGTACTCGACATCAACTTTTTCGGCTTCCTCCTGAGCATACACATTAGGTATAGTAAAGAGTAACACCAGTAATGGTAAGAGCAAATGGGATTTTTTCATAGAAATAGGTCAAATTGATATTGGTTGAATAAATTTATTAAGTGATTGTGTGATTTAGTGAATGAGCGGCCGCCGCTGCGGTGATTAATGGTGAATTAGCAAATTGCGAATTAGTAAATCTATTAGTTTAGATTGATGAATAATTGTGTCACCTATTGTGTATTTGTCTACATTTTGGGGATTAATGAATAGCTACAATAAATTATCTTTCATTTATTCGCTAATTCGCAATTCACTATTAAACAATCACTAAATCGCTCATTCACTAAATCACTCAATTCCTTACTCCGGTAATTCCTCCAGAAACACATCTTTAAAATACACCTTAGCCTTACCACCGCCGTGAATCTGAAAGCCGATTAAACCTGATTGCGGAATGCTGGTATCAGGCTCAGTATAGTCTACGGTTTGGTTGCCGTTTATATAGAGTCTGATATGACGTTTTTCTGCCCTAATCTCGTAATCGTTCCAGTCATTGATTTTTATCCATTTCTTGATTTGTACCGAATCTGGTTTTATCAGGGTTTTGTTTCTGCGAGACTCATCGTATAAACTTGCCCAATAACCCTCTCCCCAATCGGCCTGGTAACCTTCCATTTCATGCGCAGGATTAGTCAAGCGTTTGCTACGGAACTGGATGCCCGAATTAATGAAGCCTTCGTTACCCGTCAGCTTTACTTTCACTTTCATGATAAAATTGGCATAGGTGCGGGTCGTAACCAGAAAGTCGTTATGCGGCACTGTTTTCTCGGTAGAACCACCTACCAGCATGCCATTTTCAATATGCCAGGTATTCACCGTATCGCCAGACCAGCCTTTAAAGGTTTTGCCATCAAAAATTCTGACCGATTTAGATGGAGGAATAAAGCTCATCAGCAAAAAACCGATGATAGTTGAATAGAATAATAAAGATTTCATACAAATCTGTTTAGGGGTACCACCCCATAGTGGGGAAGGGAACAATCTCTCCCCCTTCCTCATTGTTTGGGAAGGGCTGGGGATGGGGTTGAATTATATTACTTAAGAGACATCCTCTTTCAAAATGTCCTGAATTATTTCTTAGGCACGAGCTTCAACAATAAACCCGGGCTTTCGGTCAATACATAGATGTATCCATCAGGGCTTTGGGCTACATGGCGGACACGGCCTACATCTTGTAATAATTTCTCCTCTGTCACATACTTCGTTCCATCCAATTGTACACGAGCCAGATGGCGGAAAGCCAAAGCACCTACCAATAGATTCCCTTTCCAATCTGGATATTTGCTACTTGTAACAATCGTCATTCCACATGGACCAATGGATGGCACCCAATAACGCGCAGGATTCTCCACACCTTCCATTTCTTTAAACTCTGTCAGAATCGTACCGTCGTAGTTGATACCGTACGAAGTCTTAGGCCAACCATAGTTTTTACCTTTCTGAATCAGGTTCAGTTCATCACCACCTTTTGGGCCGTGCTCAACCTCCCAGATTCTATCATTGGCAGCATCATATACCATTCCTTGCGGATTACGGTGTCCAAGTGTCCAGATAGAAGCGCTGGCACCTGCCTGACCCACAAACGGATTGTCTGTCGGGATACGGCCGTCAGGATAAATGCGGTGAACCTTGCCGTGATCGTTGTCCAGTTCCTGTACTTTCGGTTGTGTACCTCTTTCGCCAACACTTACATACATGTATCCGGCTTTATCAAATACAATGCGACTACCGAAGTGGAAATCAGCTTTTAAGGCTGGTTTCGCCACAAATACATCTTTTTTCTCAATTAACTGATTGCCTTTTAGCTTGAAACGAGTGACAGCCGTAGAAGCACCGCCCTCCATTGGTTTAGAGTACGAAATATAAATCCAACCGTTTTTCTTGAAATCAGGGTCTAGCTGAATATCTAATAAGCCGCCTTGTCCTTTGTTTACTACTTCTGGTACGCCTGAGAGTTTTTCTCCTGTAAACTTATCGTTTTTAAAAACCAATATATCTCCAGCTCTTTCGGTCACCAACATTCTCCCATCTGGCAGCCATGTCATCCCCCACGGATTGTTGAAGCCTTCATGTAATTTTTCTGTGGTAAATGAGGCATTATCCTGACTGAATCCTATACTTGCAATGCTTAGAAGAAAGGTAAAAAGTAAAAGCGTCTTTTTGTTCATTTGTAAAAAAGGATAGTTTGGATTGAATAAATAGCACGGAGTACTGCCTAAAACTGGTAGGAGTTTTCAGGAAAAATTACGCTTGACAATTTTATACATACGCCGTTTGTCAAAGTTATTAATTATCCAAAGAATTTTTAGTACAAAACCCTGTTTTTTATCGGGAGGTTAGGGATGATATTTTTAACATAAAGGCAATAATTAGTTTTCATATACTCTCCTCACAAAATAACCACCTTTATTATTCGTTATCAATCAGTGACTATCATCATTCATTCAACGATTTTTTTATTTTCCACAAAAAATCTACAAACTCATTACTATCCATGAAAAACTTTCTCACGCTTGTTGCGCTATGCATCATTATTTTTTCGTGTAAAAAAGAAGCCCCAAAATCATCCGCCAAAGACATCCTGACATTCTCTTTTAAACAATCTGTTACCTCTGTGGACGTAGACGTTGAAGGGGTTATCACAGGTAATGAAATAAAAGTTTCATTACCCAGTGGCACTACTCTCAAAGGACTGAAAGCTACTTTTACTACATCTCCACTCGCCACTGTAACTGTTAATGACCGCTATCAAGTAAGCAATGCCAGTACCAACGACTTTACTAACCCTGTCACTTACAAAGTAACCGCCGAAGATGGCAGCACCAAAGATTATACGGTTAGCATCAGCAAGCTTCCTTCGTCAGAAAAACAACTAACGAGTTTCTATATTAATTTCAAGACTTTTTCAGAGGCTCCGACCATTACCAAAGCCAAAATAGCCGGCAATAATTTCACAATCTTTATGCCGCCGCACATTAATTCTAAACGAGTAAAAGTCCTTTTTACCAATTCCTTAAAAGCCAGTGTAAGTTTAAACAATAAGCCTATTGCAAGCGGAGATAGCCTTGATCTAAGTGCCCCGATTACCTTAACAGTAATAGCCGAAGACAAAAGCACCCAAAACTATACCATTACACCTAAGTCTATTAGTCAGGAAATAGATAACCAGATTAATGCTTTCATGAAAAAGTATAACGTAACTGGGTTGACCTTTGCCATTACCAATAAAGAAAAACTGGCGTATGCCAAAGGTTATGGAATTGCCAATAAAGCGAATAATACCCCTGTTACAATCAACTCCCTTTTCAGAATTGCCAGCGTTTCAAAACCCATTACTTCTATTGCTATTATGAAGTTGTTAGAGGCAGGAAAGCTATCGCTTGATGACAAAGTATTTGGCGACAATGGTATTCTGGGCAATAAGTATGGGGGCAAACCTTATAGGAACGGTTATGAAAATATTACGGTCAAACATATTCTGGAACATACTGCCGGACTAGCCACAAACGATGGCAACGACCCGATGTTTTCGGCATTTAACCTGACCCAAGACCAGATTATTGAAAATGTAGTGAAGAACAGGAATCTCTATTCTACACCCGGCACCAAGTATGCCTATTCAAATTTTGGCTATTGTGTGCTAGGCAGAATCATTGAGAAAGTATCGGGCATGGCCTATGAGCAATATGTAAGAAAAGAAATTCTGACACCTACAGGAACAGGAAAAATGCAGATAACGGGCAATACCATTGCCACCCGAAAAGAAAACGAGGTAGTTTATTATAACCCGAGCGATAGCCCCTATACTTATAACGTAGCCCGCATGGACTCGCATGGCGGTTGGATTGCTTCAAGTATTGATCTGGTAAAATTAATGAGTCAGGTAGATGGTTTCAGAATCAAGCCTGATATCCTCAAATTTGAAACGATTGATACCATGACTAAGTTTAGCCCTCTTGGCAGCAATTATTCGCTGGGCTGGCAGGTGAATCAATCTTACAATTGGTGGCACACAGGTTTGCTTACGGGTACTTCATCCGAATTAGTGAGGGCAGCTAATGGTTTTTCATGGGCAATTATTACCAATTACGGCGTATTGGGCACCAACGATGCTTATTTTACTGATCTAGACAATCTGGGCTGGAATATCATCAACGCCATCAAAGAATGGCCGGACTATGATTTGTTTTGATATAACTGATTTTCAATAGAAAAAGCTACTTCAAGGAGTTAAAACCTGAAGTAGCTTTTTTATTTACTAATTGGCTGGGCAGAATTAGTGCTAAAAAAATCTCTTGTCCTTGTGATTTTCTTCTTACACACACGAATAATTGTACAAAACAATGATTCATCAAAATGACTTATAAGAAATTACGATTAATCGCCTTTACATTGGTATTAATCACGGCACTTTCAATGAGGTGTCATATAAGTATCACCAGAAATTATTATTATAGTAGCCCAGAACATAAACTCATGCGCACCGAAACGAGCATTCATGTGCAACATCATAAACCTCTTTGTGAATTATGACAACTGACGCCAAATCGGAGAAATTCCTGCGTGTGCTGCAATCACACAAAGGCATTATCTATAAGGTGGCCAATGCCTATTGCAAAGATGCCGAAGACCGCAACGACCTCGTGCAGGAAATCATGATTCAACTCTGGAAATCGTTTGATAATTATAACGAGCAATTCAAGTACTCTACCTGGATTTATCAGATTGCTTTGAACGTAGCCATCTCAATTTATCGCAAAGAGAGTAGACGGCAACAGATAGCCAACCCGATGCACGAAGGTATTCTGAATTATACAGATACCCCTATACAAGATGAAACAGAAGAAAACATCAGTATTCTGCACCGGTTTATAGCAGAACTGAAAGAACTGGATAAAGCCCTGATGCTGCTTTATCTGGAAGAAAAAAGCTACAAGGAAATAGCCGAAATCATAGGTATTTCAGAAACCAATGTGGCAACCAGAATCGGACGCATCAAAATCATTCTCAAACAAAAATTTTCACAGGTTAATTAATAAAACAATGGAAGATAAAGAATTCATCAATCTCTGGAAAGCATACGATAAAAAACTCGAAGATAACCTTTCACTCAATCAGAAAAACGCCGAAGATATTACTAAAATCAAACTTCATTCACATTTATTGTCGATGAAACCGCTTAAAATCTTTACCATTATTATAGGTATTCTATGGGTTATTTTTGTTGACAGTTTAATTTTTATCGCTTTTAAGGTCGGCATTTCGTTTTTTCTGGTTTCAGCAATTATTCAGGTTTTATTGACCAAACTTGCCATTGGGGTATACATTTACCAGCTTATTCTTATCAATCAGGTTGATATAAGCGATTCAGTATTGGCAACTCAGCAAAAAATAGCAACCCTGAAATCATCAACTATCTGGATAACCCGGCTCCTTTTTCTACAGTTTCCGGTATGGAATACTTTTTACTGGACACAGGGTATGTGGGAAAACGGGGGAATATGGTTCTATATCATTCAGATTCCCCTCACGGCTGCCTTTGTTTATCTGGCCATCTGGATGTTTATCAATATCAAATACGAAAACCGCAACAAAAAATGGTTCCGGTTGATTTTTAAAGGCAAAGAATGGACACCACTCATGAAATCAATGGAAATTCTGGAACAGATTGAGGAGTATAAGGAGGAAAATAGCATTTTACAATAATTTTATGATTTGATATAGCAAGTAGAAAATATCTATTTGCTATCTTCACAACTGTTCAATTAAACTAAAAAAATGTTCAATTTAAAATTCTACAAAGTAGGAATGATAAGCCTGCTTTTCATTCCCGCCATCTGTATTCCCTATCTCAAGGTTGAGTACAAAAAAAGAGATTTAAGAATGTTGAAATTCAATATCCAAGATCCGACCTATGGAGAAAACAATCCTTTCAACTACACAGCGCTTGACAAAATTTTACTAAAAACGACTTTCAAAAAATTAGATTATAATGACTCTAATATAGAATCTGCTATTGACGAATTCTCACAGTTAGATAGTAATAAGGCTTTTTTGGCGAACGTCCCTGACTTTTATCATTATGGTTTGAAAATTAACTTAAATAGGCACACCAACTATAATGATTTCATCCATCTACTTAGTCTTTTTGCAAAATATAAACTTGATAGATATGCTTTTGATATGAGAGATGACAAGATGTATATAGTGGACATTTTTAACATCCCCGAAAGTAAAGAGAAGATAATAGGATGTTATAATGATTGGTCTCTCCATTATCCTGAGAAAAAGAAAACATTTTACCAAGAGTTTATTGAAACCTTCAACCAATACATCACGCCAGTCGCCAAAAGTTTTAATAAAACGATAGCTATTTATATCGGTTTTATAATCCTTATTTTTGCATCTTATAGGAACAAGAAATAAATTGTGCTAGCACTCAAAACAAACAAAGCGAGGCAACTATTCTTAATAGTTACCTCGCTCATACCTACGGCATAAGAGAAATCAATCCAAATAGGTTCAATTAAAAAAATACCAAACTGATAACAGCGCAAGCATAATTAGTGTCAGGAATAACACTTTCCGATTCTTCAAAGGCTTCATTAAAGCCATCATAACATCCTCACTCTATCTTTGTGTCTCCGAAGATTCTATCGTGGCCAGCAATGAGAGTAATTTTGTTATCATGTGTTTAATTGGCTGAAGTTTCGGCA
This sequence comes from Emticicia fontis, assembly GCF_054779675.1. Lineage (NCBI taxonomy): Bacteria > Pseudomonadati > Bacteroidota > Cytophagia > Cytophagales > Leadbetterellaceae > Emticicia > Emticicia fontis. Next base: position 565,332 of record NZ_BAAGXU010000037.1, on the reverse strand, counting down.
GGTTCCTGTACAGCTAAAGCATTTAATTTCTGTTGTTTCAACATTTCTCGCTTCAATCTGCGTTGTTCTTTTCTTTTAGGCCAACGGGCAGCTTCATAAGCAGCAAGTTTTTCTTTGTTCAGTTGACGATACTCTTTGGATTTTTCTCTTAATTCTTCACGATGGTTAGTCGCGTAGTCTCTTGATCTTTGATTCAGGAGGTCACGATGTTTCTCACGGTACTTTTTATGGTATTCCCTTTGATACTCGCGACTTTTTTTGGCCTTTTCTTCTTCTGTACTCATGGTAATAAAAAAAAAGTTGGTTGATAAAAAATTACTAGACGTTTTTGCTTTTTTAGACAAAAAACATAATCGAAGAGACATCGAAATGAGACAGCGCAAGAGTTCTGGGTAGAAAATTTCTCAGGTCAAGAGACCGGAAATTTTGCCTTTTTGGTAAAGATGGAATTAAAATTACGACTTTCTGAAGGGCAGTTCATTGATCAACCATACTTTCCACCTGCAAATAAGTGCAAAAGCATTCAAATTACAAGAAAAAAACAATTTATTTTATTGGTCAATTATCAATTACTTCAATTTTTAATGGTGCATTATGCCATGCCAACCAATCATTGCCTTCATTTTTCCTTTCTTTCATTACCCACATTTCTGCCAAAACAAACCCCAGTCATCCCACTTTCCATTATCTGTTTTCAGGTCATTATGCCCCTATTCAATAGTGATTTTGTCATTTTATCCAGATACACCTCATCTACATACGTACCGTTTAAATAAGAAAAACGTTACCAGCTTTGTCTTTATTTCCCTAAAAAAAGATAATCGCCCAAAATGAGCGATTATCAAGACAAAAAGTTATTTTTTTGCGCTATCGGCGCTCCAATACATTTCATATTAATAGCATTTTAATACTAATCTGCCTACTTAGTCTCCGGTTTGCTCTTGGTATCATTCTCCATCTGAAGTAATCTTGCCTTGATTTCCTCAATAGAAGCCGCAAGCATTTCGTTTTTCTTGGTCAGATTATCTATCTGGGCTTGTTGGTTTTTGTTAGTATCATTCAATTCTTTCACGGCATTCACCAGAGGCATTACAAAATCAGAATAGGCCAATGAATAAGTACCGTTATCCGATTTCTTCAATCCACTGAACGGCAGGTTTAAATCTTTCATTACCTTTTCAATATCCTGCGCAATAAAACCATCATAGCGAACCTTGTTTCCATCAGCTATATAATTATAAGAAACAGTCTGCAATCGATTAATAAAATCTAAACCAAGGCGATTGGTGTAAAGAATATTTTCTTTCAGGCGTCGGTCTGATGGGTTTGACCAAGGGACTTGGCCTTCAATGACTGTGACAGTCGAGTCTCCAATTCTCACTTTATTAGAGGCATCAACTTTAGCGTTAGCTCCGATAGCAGTCGCATTTGATAGATCGGCGGTAGCGTCTGCGTAAAACCCAATAAATGTATTATTTTTACCTTCAATAATTGCCTGCCCAGTAAATGCACCACTAGCAGTATTCTGAATCCCAACTGTATTTGAATAAAGAGCTCTTTGTCCATCAGCTACATTAACTTTACCTGTTGTGTTTGAATAAAGTGCTTCGTTTCCATTAGCAGTGTTGCGGTATCCAGTAGTGTTTGAATAAAGCGCATGACCTCCATTAGCAGTATTATAGTAACCTGAGAAATTCGAAGCCATAGAATACACCCCAGTAGCTGTATTATAATTTCCGGTTCTATTAAAACTAAGAGCGGCTAATCCGTTAGCAGTATTATTATTGCCTTCCCTATTATTAGAAAGTGCTCCGCTACCAGTGGCAGTATTTCTAAAGCCTGTCGTGTTATTATAAAAAGCAGTATAACCAATTGCCGTATTTGAGTTTCCCCATATATTATAAGTCAGAGTAGAACTACCAATAGCTGTATTATAACTGCCAATTTCATTCCTTGACATTGAAGCATGACCAATCGCTGTATTGTTATTTCCTTGAGTATTCTCAATAAAAGACGAGGGACCCAGAACAACATTTGTAGTAATATTCTGAGGCTTACTATCCTGTATTCCTTTGGGCGTAATAGTTATAGAACCAGTAGTTTCATTCTGTACAAAAATTTGCCCGGCAACGTTAAAAGAAATCAAATAGAGAAATAGTAGTTTTTTCATCACAGTGTTATTTAAAGATTCACTCAATACAAAAAGGATTATTTCAGTCACAAAAACAAAAAGAGTGCCTATATCCAGACGATTATAAGCACTCTTTGTTTGTGGAGAAGATGGGACTCGAACCCACGACCTCTTGACTGCCAGTCAAGCGCTCTAGCCAACTGAGCTACATCCCCAGAATAAATATTTCCTGTATTTTTTACAGTATGCAAAAATGCAAATTTTTCTCAGAACTACAAACACTACCACCCCGGTATCATAAAATTAATTCCGGTAACAGCGCTTTGCATCCTGCCATTGTAGATAGGAAAGGCCAGATACGGTTCTAATATCAGGTAACCCAAGGCATTGATACGCAAGCTTAAGCCTGTACTCATTACAGGTTTTACTGTTAATGTTTGTGTCTTACCATCATTAAAGATATATTCTTTATCTTTCCCAGGCGTCTTTGCATCGTCCCACGCCATGCCGATATCAAAGAAGAAGTTCAGGTCTGTGGGTACGTAGGCAAAATCTATCAGGGCTAGTTTTTTAGGGCCTGTAAACGGTAAACGTATTTCAAAATTGGCCAGACCCATTTGCGAGCCTTTCAATTGCTCCTCACTTAATACCAGCGTAGAAGTCTGGTTAGCCAATGCCTTTCCCCAGAAACCATGCATATACCACGGATACCCCAGAAACATCGGATACAATCGGTTATAATCAGCCATATTTTTAGCATCTAACCGGCCATAGTAATAGAGTCTCGTTGCCAGCGTAAATGGCTTCATATACTTATACCTTCTATAATCAACCGTTACGGCATTGTGTGCAATCGAACCAAAATACCTCGAAAGCTCTACCCGATAGCGGTATCCGTTGAGTGGTGCCGTAGTACCAAAGGTAGTATTATCACCCACATAAGCGATATACAATTGCTGAAGGTTGAAAGGTTTGTAACCATTTTCTAATAATTCAGATTTCGAAATACGGCGAGGTGTTTCGCTGCCCCGATAATAGCTACTATTTGCGTTGGCACCATAATAATCGCTATAAACACGTCCGCTATAACTATACCAGTTGGCACTTCCTCCTACCTCAATCCTGTTGCTTCTGCTGAGTGGATAAAACGCAAAAAGCCCGACTTCGGTAATGAATAAACGATATAAATTATAGCTCGACTGAATCAAAGAATCTGTAGTCGGAATCCCCAGACTAGCTTTTACTTTAGGGTCTGTGACATACTTGTTAATGGGACTATAATCGGAAAAACGATAAGGAATACGTGAAATACTAGCGCCCCATTGCAACGGATTTTTCTGATTGAGATAAGCAAACTGCCCGCCAAAATCCTGAATCTCCCCATTCAAGGCCAACACACCCGATACCTGATTATTATTCAACATATCGCTGGCCAATCCCACTATCCCCCCACCAAGTCCGGTTCCCCAACGGCTGGTAGACATACCTACGCCCGAGCTTCCCAGATAATCCAGTTTAAATTTAGGGTTATATCTCAGGGTTTTGAGTTTATCGGTCTGTACTCTGCTTAAAATATTAGGTTTATTCAGGTTATTCTGTACAATATTTCTCCCCTCTTTCCAGTCAAAAGGTGCCAGAGTTGCTGCTGTTTTGTCTACCTTATTATCCACAGGCTTGCCCATCAATTCTCCTTCTTTCACTGCATACAAATTATATTTCCCTCCCTGAAAATACGAATACACCAGCGCTCCGGTTTTAGTAGCAATGCTCACCGCAGGCGAATACATCGTAATCCCACTGATGCCCGTATAATAATTGGTCATTTTTTCAATACTGCTTTCAGCTAGTGAATAGCGGTACAGATTTCTGAATCCATCGGCATCAGACAAAAAGTAAACGAAATTACCCGTAGGGTCAACTAAAGGATTCAGGTTATCAGCTCCCTGAAAGAAAGTAAAAGTTTCCACTTTGGAATTACTTACCTCTAACCTTGAAATCGAAAAATCAGCTTTTTCTAAACGGGCAAAGTTATTGGCCCGGTCAGAAACAAAATAAATCCATTTCCCATCCGGTGACCATGTCGGTTGCAAATCCGAATGAGCATCATTAGTCAGGTTCCTGACCGTCTGCTCTTTGATATTAAAGGCATACAAATCACTCGTGCCATTCATCAGCCCTGAAACAACTATGGTACTTCCATCCGGCGACCAGGCAGGATTCGAAAACGAATCAACCCCTTTCAGTTCAAAAGTGTGTTTGCCACCATTGGCTACATCAATAATTGATAATTTATTACGCCCTTTTGTCTGAATCACCATAGCCAGATTCCGGCTATCCGGCGACCACGCTCCAGCAGTTTCCAGAAAACTATAAGAATCTACATGCGAGCCAAAAGAGCTGCTTTCAATCTTGCGTACGATTTTGCCAGTCTGAGCTTCTGCAATAAAAATATCCAGTGAAATAACGTTTCTGGAAGAGATATAGGCCACAAAGTTCCCATCCGGACTAATGGCCGGTGATAGATTCATTTCGCCCGCATTCTTTATCGAGGCAATTTCCTTGCCCGTTGGCGTAGAAGATGTTCCCTGCCGTAGCGGTGCATAGGTATCAACCAAGGTTTTCTTCCATCGATTAGAAAACCGCTCAATATCCATTTTCATATTCCGCTTAAATGCAGCTTCAATGCCATATTTAGCCGTTTCTCTGAATAAAGGACGAATCATATCGTCGCCATACGTAGCAGCAATATAAGCCCAGAAAGCCTGTCCCCACCGATATGGAAAGTATTTATATTCTTTGATAACCAAGTCTTTAATACCAGGAATATCATCGCTTAAAACCGCATCACGCATCCACATAGCGGTGTGAGCATCAACCCTACCTAATGACATATACTCTGCCAAACCCTCTACCATAAACAGAGGTAAATTCTGGATATTAGCTAAATTCGTAGAGTCTCCGGCGGTCATCAACTGATATTGAAACGCATGCACCAGTTCATGCCCCAACACATGGTCTGTCTGGCGTTTCGAATACATTATGGGCATCACTACACGGTTTCGCAATCCTTCGGTTACACCGCCTGTGCCTTCGCCAATTTGTCCGCCAATGGCTGTTGTTTCCTGAAAATCGGGGTGATTCTGATAAATTATGAGGGGATTAGGTTTGATAAACGCGAGCTTGAATACTTCCTGATGAATTTTGTACCAATGCTCACTATTAATCATTAAGTCGTTAGGTACGGTATTATCCTTGAAATAGTGGTATAATTCAAAGTGAGGGCTTTGTAGAACTTTAAATCCAAATGACTTGTAACGAGGTTTATTTTGTCCGAAATATTGCGATTGTGAAAACGATAAGTTACTGATAATCAGCCCTATTATTACCAACAAGGTTTTTCTCATACCTGCGACGTAGTGTTATGTTCTCTCTATAACGAAATTTAAGAGAAAATAGCTTAAGAGCCTGTTTAAAAATTAAATTCCACCAACAAAGGTAAGAACGACAATAGTTAAACAGGATCAAAACAACCGAAAATTTATTTAGCGAACTCGGGACGGCAGGCACTGGCAAATCTGGCTTTCCAGTAATTGGTCATCATATTATCTTCAATCACGCCCTTGCTTGTGGAAGCATGAATAAAAATCACTTCATCTTCGCTTCTCACTTCTGTTACGATACCTGCATGGTTGACCACTTTTCCGTTGACAGAAAAGAAAACCAGGTCACCTGTACGGATATTTGGAATATCAATGGCAGGAAAAAACTCCGATTGCTGCCATGACACCCGAGGCAATTTAATACCGAACTCTTTGAAAGTATTACACAGTAAACCCGAGCAATCAAGACCGCGCTCATCATTACCACCAATGCGGTACGGTACACCCGTATAAGAGCGCGCCACTTTAATCAGATTTCGGGTATTAGCTGAAATATAGACTTCGGGTTTTCTGGCCTTGGGTTTCTCAGTCGAACGTTTTTCGTAAGTAGATTTTGGCTTATTTTTAGCGGCCAGCTCTTCTGCTTTGCTTTTGGTTCGCAAAACCTCGCAAGACGAAACGCCAGACCATATACTGATCAGGCATAGGAATTTGATTAGTTTTTTTGAGTTAAGCACGTTTGGAAAGCATTTTTTTTAATCTAACGTTAAAATTATACCAAAGTATAAAAATTCAAAACTTTTTATTTTAATTTATCGTAATTATATCATGTATCACGATTTTTCAAATCGTGCTCAACAAATTTGATAAATACTAATTCAGGCCTGATTTTGTTTATCATATTCTATACGCTTTGTTCAATTGTGCGGTACGCCGCCACCAAACGATTTGAAAAATCGTTATACATTAAAAAACATAAAACCCATGAAAAAACAGACATTCTGGAAGAGTATCACCGTAATGGTGTGTGTGTTACTGGCAGGTTGCTCTTATGCACAAAAAGATAAAACCAAAGCCACTGCCAAACCTGATTGCAAGATTGAGGTAATCCAGAAATCAGAGGCAGAATGGAAAAAACAATTGAGCCCGGTTCAATTTGCTGTAGCGCGCAAAGCAGGCACCGAGCAAGCTTTTACAGGCGAATACTGGGATAACCACGAGAAAGGCATTTATAAATGTGTGTGCTGCGATCTAGACCTTTTCAGCTCTGATACCAAATTTGAATCAGGCACAGGCTGGCCTAGTTTCTATAAGCCTCTCAACGAATGTAGTGTTGAAAACAAGGTAGATGCCAGCCACGGCATGGTGCGTACCGAGGTAGTTTGTAACCGTTGCAAAGCCCATTTAGGCCACGTTTTTGACGATGGCCCCAAACCAACCGGTTTAAGATATTGCATGAATTCGGTTTCGATGAAGTTTGTGAAGAAATAAAAACCTGATAGTCAACCGATAGTTAGCAAAAGGCGAAGGTATCAATGTTTTACAAAAAATTTATGTAAAACATTGATACCTTCGCCTTTTTACTTATAAATTTGCTCAATAAACAGAGTGAATTTTTTATAACAATTTGGCGTTGAATTTGTATAGAATAAGATGTTCAGAGTCAATTATTTTGAACATCTTTGTGCCAATAAAAGCCTTTTTCAATCGTTATTATTAGCTATTTAAAAAGCATTAGTATTCAATAGCTTAATCACTCAAACAAAGCTTTTTTTCATGCTTTCACACCTTCTGATTAAGAATTATGCCTTGATAGAGCACCTCGAATTGTCTCCTGATGCTCATCTGAATATCGTAACAGGCGAAACCGGAGCAGGAAAATCTATTATGCTTGGCGCACTAGGTTTATTGCTGGGGAATCGTGCTGACGTAAAAACATTATACAACGAAACCGAGAAATGTATCATTGAAGGTACTTTTTCTATGGAAGGTTTCTATGTGAAAAATATCTTTGACGAAGAAGAACTCGACTTCGAAAACCCTTGTCTGATCCGTCGGGAAATTGCACCAAGTGGTAAGTCGCGTGCGTTTATCAACGATACACCCGTCACGCTTGAAACGCTTCGCAAAATCACCTCACAGTTGATGGATATTCACTCGCAGCACGACTCTATCCAGTTGGGCTCAAACGAATATCAATTGACTATTGTGGATACCTATGCTCAATCATACGATAAACTGGTAGAGTATCAGGACAAGTACCGCACCTACAAGAAATTACAGGATGCCTACGAACAATTGCAGGCCGAATCAGACCAGAACAAGAAAGAATTTGAATACAATAGTTTTCAGCTGGATGAACTGTTGAAAGCCAAACTGGAAGCCAACGAGCAGGAACTACTGGAGCAGGAATTAAACATTCTGGAACACGCCGAAGAAGTAAAACAGCGCCTTCGCACAGCCCATGCTTATCTGACAGATACCGAACAATCGGTACTATCGATATTACAAAGCACAGTAGGAAATCTGAGCCCAATTGCTGGCTATTCCCCTGAATATCAACAATACAAAGACCGTATTCAATCCTGCTTGCTTGAGCTGAAAGATGTGGCCCGTGATATTGAATCAGAGGAAGAAGGCATTGAACTGGATAGCAATCAGATTGAAACCATCCAGACTCGTCTGGATTTGCTATACAAACTTCAACAAAAACACGCAGTAAAATCAAACGGGGAATTGTTGGAGATTCAGGCCATTCTGGAAGAAAAAGTCAGCAAGGTACTGAACCTTAGCGAGAATCTTGCAGCAGCGAAAGAGCGCGTAGATAAAGCCTTCGAAACAGCCACCAAATCAGCAGAAGTATTATCAAAAGCCCGCCAGAAAGTATTACCTGAAGTAGAAAGACGGGTAGTTGGCTTGCTGATAGAATTGGGCATGCCAAATGCTACGCTGAAAATCAGCCATGATACGGGCAAACTCACCAACGATGGTATTGATCAGATAAACTTCCTTTTCAGTGCCAATAAGGGTATCACTCCACGCCAGTTGAAAGACGTAGCGTCGGGTGGAGAGTTTTCTCGTCTGATGCTAGCCATTAAATACGTTTTAGGAGATAAACGCTCTTTACCAACCATCATCTTTGATGAGATTGATACAGGTATTTCAGGCGAAGTAGCTATTAAGGTAGGGAAAATGATGCGTGAAATGGCGCAAAGTTTACAGGTCATTGCCATTACTCACCTACACCAGATAGCAGGACGAGGCACCAGCCATTTCTTTGTTTATAAAGATAACAGTTCAGCAAGAACCGTTAGTAGAATGCGCGAACTGAAAGCCGACGAACGCATTGTAGAAATAGCCAAAATGATTGGTGGAGAAAACCCGTCAGAAAGTGCCATTCATAGTGCCATAGAGATTTTAGGAGTTAATATTTAAACCAACACACCAATTACAATGAAAGCTTTAGTATATGTATTTGCTATTATTTTTGCTATTTCCTGCTCTAATACTTTTGAAGATGAGGCAGCGAAGTTGAAGGAGCAGGCATTTAAATTGCATGATGAAATAATGCCTGTGAGCATGGAACTGGAAGGATTTCGTGAGAAAGTAATGGCAAAAGCCGAAACGATGGATACCACAGCCAAACAACAGGCTTTGGAAATCTCAAAATCATTGGATGAAGCTTACACGGATATGGAAGCCTGGATGCCAAAACTAGGCGATGCGGCAGACATGAAAGACAGCCAGGAAAAAGTAGATGCGCTGATTGAACTGAAAACAGCAGGCGATAAAATCAAACAAAAAACCCTCGATGCCAAGAAAAAAGCAGAGGATTTTTTGAAGTAAGTTAACACAGATTTTTACTAATATGCCCTCTCAACCGAGAGGGCTTTTTACATATGAAACACCTACTCACTATAATAGGTCTGGCGTTCATTATTGGAGCATGCCAACCTAAAAAACTCCCAATATTAGGCGAACGCGATTTTGTTGATGGCGATTCTGTTTACCATACCATCCCTGATTTTCAGTTTATAGACCAGGATAGCAATGCTGTCACCAATAAAACCTATGAAAACAAAATCTACGTAGCTGATTTCTTCTTTACTACCTGCCCTACCATTTGTCCGGTCATGAAAACTCAGTTGCTGCGTATTTATGATAAATATAAGGATAACTCAGAGGTGGGGATTCTCTCTCACACAATTGATCCTCGTCATGATTCAGTAGCGGTTCTGAGAGCCTATGCCAAAAGACTGGGAGTTACAGGCAATTTTTGGCACTTTGTGACAGGTGAAAGAGAAAAAATCTATGAAATCGGGCAAAGAGATTATCTGGTAACAGCAGGTGAAGACTCTACAGCTCCGGGAGGTATTATTCATAGCGGCGCCTTCTTATTAATTGATAAGAAACGTAGAGTAAGAGGCCAATACGATGGCACCAAAGAAGATCAGGTAAGCCGTTTACTGAAGGATATGGACATATTGTTGAAAGAGGAGGAATAGAAACATGAATGATTTAAACAGTTTTTTTACTAAAGGCGACATAACACAACACCACTCCATAACTCCCTCTCCCCTGTTGGGTCGGGTCGGGGTGGGGTTATTCTTATATATTATGCTCAATGCCTGCCAATCACCCGAAAAAGTGAAGCTGGAGCAATACTATATCGGAGGCAAAGAAATCTTCGAACAAAATTGCGCCAATTGCCACCAGAAAGACGGCAAGGGACTGCAAAATCTTTACCCTCCGATTGCCGGAAGTGATTATCTGAATGATAAATCAAAGGTAATTCTGGCTATTAAACACGGTCTTGTAGGGGAAATCAAAGTCAATGGCAAGACTTATAACCAACCGATGCCTGCCAATAGCAATTTACAGCATTTAGATATTGCCGAGGTAGTTACCTATATCTATACGGAATGGGGTAATGAACAAAAAATCACTACGGTTGAGGAAGTGGAGAAGGTTTTGAATAAAAAATAGCAGCCAGTTGTTCATACCAGAAAGATATTGACTTGACTGGTGTAAGAATCACTATTTACCAATAAATAAACCCCGAATATGCCCAAATTGGACAAATATTCGGGGTTTGCTATTTTTAAAACATTCCTTATCAGATTCCGGTATTGGCCGGCTATGTGGCTTCGGCTTCTATAAACAACAATTGCCTATAAAGAATCAGGATTATACTCCCAGAACTCATTTACATAGACTCCTGCGGCATTAAACCCGCCAATAATATATATTTTCTCGTTCTCAAGATTAAAAGTCATTTTGGTAGAGTTTCTTATCGATATCGTCCGGTTTTGTTTCTTTACCCAAGTATTTTTAGCTACATTATATTCATACCAATCGGTAAACAAAGTACTTCCGGTATATCCTAAGCCACAAAAAGCTTTGTTTCCTGTTGACATATATTGTGCATCATTTCTGATATTAAAAGGCATATTTACTCTGAATACCCATTTGTTGGTAGAAGCATTATACTGATATAGCTGGTGGGTGGCAGTAGGTATAACTAAATAGGGTAAACTATTCAGAGAATAAGAAAACTGAACACCCGGAACTGTAGGAATAGCACTAGAGAGATTCACCCAGGTATTAGTAGCAGGCGTGTACTTATAAGAAGTGGTAGCAGCTGTGTAGGTTTTTCCATCATATTTACTTCCACCTGCCACCATAACTGTAGCGCCACTCATAAATGAGCTACTGTTTACTCTTCCTCCTTCGGGCAATCCGGCTTTCTGAGTCCATTTATTGAGTGCAATATCATATTCCCACCAGTCAGATAACATACCACCGTTATAACCTAACCCGTAATAAAGTTTGTTATTTACTATAACGCTGGTCGCACCCCATCTAGTTTTACCTGGAAAAGCAGCCTTTAGTGCCCATGTATTAGCAATCGGATAATACTCCCAAACCTCGTTGGTATAAGTTTTATTAGATACAAATAGCCCACCTATGATATAGGCTTTCCCAAAAAAGGTCAAAGCTGAGTTTACCACAACAGTTGACTCGTATCTTGGTTTAAACGCTGCCGGTAATGCCCCTAATGATACCCACGAGTCTACTTGTTTAGTAGTAACCTTTATAGGAGTTCCGTACTTCACTTCACAGTTATTTGAAACGTAACTTCTAAAATAATAGACCTGATTAGGTAATAAGTTTTTGATAACCTGGCTATTATTAACAATGGTAGCGGACTCTAGTTTTGAATCAGCAATGGTAGGTGTTGCATTTTTAGTAGACCAGCAAAATCCGGTTTTGGAAAAGGGGACATTCTTCGTATTGGTGAGGATTGTTTGCAGGTAAGTAAACCTTGCCCCTGTTGAAAGCGGATTTAACGCGGTAGTGACCGTTGAAAGGCTCTGAGGCAATAAGTTCAGGATAGCCGTTTTATCAGCCGATGTTAGTTGTTTTAATGAATCGCTTAAAACCGGATACATAAAGTTGGTTTTATCATCGCTTTTTTTTAGTCCTATCATGATTCCAACCGTGTGCATGATTACCTGTTTTATTTTCAAAGCGTTCCATTCAAAATCTCTGTTTAAATAAATCGTATTCCCGGATACCAAAGATAAAGTATAAAGAGAAGCCTGATAAGCACCCTCTGTTTTAATAGATTCAAATTTTTCCTGGTCATCAAATTTTATCTGCAGGTTCGGATTAGCAGTTACAGAGGTAAACTGAAGACTGAGCCCTTGCTTATTGAAGTCGGTAAAAGCATCTTTTATTCCCTGCGAAATCACTGTATTATTTGAATTGTTTGCATCTAAAACAACTAAGTAATTTACCGAACAAACACCCTTTAGCGTGGCAGTAACATTATCTGAGGTAATTCTCATAACATTTTCAGTAACCGGATCAACCTTTAAAAAAGGATTATCACAGGAAACCAGAGAATAAACCAAAATAATAAGCAGGATTTTGAAAGATTTCATATTTGTATTATTTACCAATTCTAAAAGTTGTTTTTAAGCCATATCCAAGAAGAAAAGAACTTATAGATGAGGGAGATCTTACACCAGCATCCGAAGGATTGAGCGCCAGCAGATTAAAATTGAATTTTACAAATGCTTCTATACCCAATCGAGCCTTTCCTTTTTGAAACTCATGTCCACCTCCAACAGTACCACCAAAGGCTGCCATAGATGTAAATTCTGTTTTTTTGAAGAATGAAATGCCAGAATCATAGGCATAGTCGTTAAAATAATTATGATACTTTACTTTGAAAGGGAATAAAGCATTTGCCTCAAATCTGATATATTCTCTCGCCTTTTTTTTCTGATGAATGTGAACAGGCATTTTAGTACCCAAACTCAGATTTAATATATCAAAATCGAAAGATTCTGTATCTTTAGAATCTGTATTGACTGTTGTAAAGGCATTTTTATTATAATGTAAGCCAACCATTAGGCCAGTAAGCGGAGTAATCTTGCGTTTCAATACATTGATATTCACCCCAATATCAAAATTCACCGTCTGGCTGGTAAGTATTTTTGTTTCTGATCCTGTCTTTATCGAAGGTTTTAAAAGGTATATACCAGCGCTAAATTCAGGTATAAGGTTATCAGTAAATGTTGAATCATTTTCCTTTTCTTTTTTTCTCGAATCTTCAGGTTCTTTAAATTCATCAGGCTTTTTAGATTTATCATGATCTTTGGATTTTTTACTTTTTTTATTTTTTTCTTCTTCTGCAGCCAATACAGCTAGCTTCCTATCCATCTCAAATATTTTCGCATTCATTGCAGAACGTTGTTCATCTTTAGCACAATTTGCTGCAGCCTGATAAGATACTTTTGCAGATTTATAGTCTTTTTTATCTTCATTATTTTGTCCAATTGCAAGGTTTGTGGTATAGCAATTTCTATCTATACAAGCATCACTTAATGTCATACCACTATCATAAACTTTTTTAATCTCAGTACTATCACATCCTAACAACTTAGGTAGTAGTTTAAATTCATCTTTTGCTGCTTGGCAATTATTACTTATTAAGAAATTTCTAGCAACAGAATCAATTCTTTTTAACTCTATTCTTGCTCCGGCATACTGCTTATACTTTTCTGTGGTTTCTTTGATTCTCGTTGTTTCTTCTTCAATTGACACTTCACATCCCACACCCTCAAGAGTAATATTTTCAAACAATTTACTAGCTTCTTCTAAACGGCATGCTTTCAGCTTTAAATCAATTACTTTCAGCTTCATGTTCAAGTCTGATTTAATGATGCTACAGCCTATTTTTTGATTCAAGCCTCTTAAAAGTTTATCTGCCTCTTGCTTCTGTGAATCACCTATGGCTTGTTTATGCGCCTCAATTGCATAAATTTTTGCATTTCTTAAATCCTGGCCTTTATCATCGATTTCTTTTGCATGTGTCACAAGGTAAGGGAAATACTTATTACGAATGCAATTGGTTATAATCTGGCCAATAACAGGCATTGATGTTATCATCTTATCCTCTAATAGTATATCATAGCCCCCTTTGGCATACCTAATTTGTTGTTCCGGATCTCCAGTAATATTGAAAGTTTCAATATCTTTTAATTGTACTATCAGCGACTCTACACCGGCTTTTATAGGGATTTTATGCGTATAAATGTCGGGGACCTGCTCAATATAAGTCGCTAGATCGTTCAAAGCACACTCATTAGCATATTTCTTTAAAGTTTCTTCAATTTCTTTTGCAGTTGTAGTTGACGAAGGTTTAGGGATTTTTAAATCCCAAAAAGCTATTTCCTTTTCAAAAACTATATTTTTAAAGTTATCGATTGCCTTATATTTTTCTAAAATGGCTAGTTTCCCTGTAGTATTGGCTTTTCTATACTCTTGCATAAGATAAATAATCTCATTGCAAAGTGCAATTCTATTTACTGACTCTCTCTCTACATCCGGGTGACCTGATTTTAAGTCTCTCGCCTTTGTAAATAAATCTTTCGCTATTTCAAAGGCACTTTCATTTTTGGCTTGCCTTAGTACATCATCTCCTTTGAAAATATATTCAAACCCTAAAATCTGTTTTTCAAGTGTAGCTATTTCTGCATCTTTTCGAGTTATTTCTTTATCTTTCTCCTTAATGGTTGCTTTTAATCTGGCTTGTATTACGCTTATACATTCATTAATCTTTGCCTCAACAGGAAGTATAATCACATTCTCGCCAAAATTTTTAATAACTTCTCGATATTTTTTATATTCCTGAAGAGCCTCACCGTAATTGCGGCTATCAAATTTTTTATTCGCTGCTATTACGATTTTTCTTATTTCATCAGCTTTTTTGGCGTACTCATCTAATGGCCCTACAGAGCTAGCTGATTTTGCTATCAATAATTTGTATGAATTAAAAGTAGCAATTGCACCTTCATAATCCCCGGCACTTAATTGTTTTCTTCCCTGTTCTGCAATGGAGAAAAGGTTGATATTAGAATAAGTGGGTTGGGCACTTAATCTGGAACCAGCGACTATTAATAAGAATAGTATAGATAGGAATCTTATTGACATAATGTTGCTTTTGTTTGATTTGGTTTTAGGCATTCAGCAAATGACAG
This sequence comes from Emticicia fontis, assembly GCF_054779675.1. Taxonomy (NCBI): domain Bacteria; kingdom Pseudomonadati; phylum Bacteroidota; class Cytophagia; order Cytophagales; family Leadbetterellaceae; genus Emticicia; species Emticicia fontis. The sequence continues at coordinate 550,270 of NZ_BAAGXU010000037.1, read as the reverse complement.
ATAGGTATTAGGTATAAAGTATAGTTTTTTCGCACCTGTTTTCCTATAAGTTGCACACAAAGTATCAGCCGCGTTTTCGTACATAAGGGCAATTCTATCAACCTGAGTAGAATCTAATTGCGGGTTCTTATCTAATAATATCCTTATTTCTTTGAACTTATCTCTTGCTTTTGAAATATTTGAAGTGTCTGTAACTCCCACAGCAAGCATTTTTCCTTCATTCAATAATGAGTCTAGTTGCTTTTGTTGAACTTGTATATTATCGGTTTTAGGCTTATTAGTAGTAAATAAAAAATAGGAGATTACTCCGATAGCTATAATTACCAATGCCGGAATGACCAACTTTATATATTTCGGTTTATCATTATGATCTGGCCCTGTAGGATTACCAGTCTCTGTTGGCGGCTCTATAATAGGGGGTATGTCAATTGAAGCTTGAGATCCATTTGGATTGTCGTCATTGTCTTCATAGATTTCACTAATTCTATCTTGTCTACTATTTGTAGTATCTCTACCATCTATAGTTCCTCCATCTCTTTCAGGCATTTCATTGTTTATACCTAATCCATTATCTGAAGGCTCTCTGCCTCCTTCAGGGTCTTCACCACTTATACCCTGTCTAACGTCGGTAGTTCCTCTACCACTTATATTTTCTCCATGCTCGCTATCTTCTGCATCATTTATAGTTTCTTTATCATCTGCATTCAATCCAGCACCTGTAATCCCTGTATCCTCTGACCTCCATTTATTAGCTGCACTTTCTTCATTATTTAGAGATTCTCCATAATCTGTATTCATTCCAGAATCTAAAATTCTTGCATTGTCTACCTCCTCTTGATTGGCTGCCCTTCCTTCATCAATCTGGGGGTTTTCATCACTTAAATTCAATTCATTATGGGCATCTACAGCTTCTAAACCATTTGTATTTCTGTGATCTATACTATCTTTTTGTTCAATATAATCTTCAGGATATGATGTTGAATCTACTATATTTTCGCTTCCAGACTTTTCTCTTGGAAGTTGTTCCCTAGTTCTTCCTTCTTCATCAAATCTCTCTTCATAAGTTGTTTCTACCGACGTTATTCCGTTTTCATGCTCATATTCAATATGTCCGTTTGGGCTTGCTCCACCCTCCCAAATCACACTCAGCTCCGGAATCTCTTCTGCTATCACCCAGTCTTCTTTACTGCTATCAAAAACCAAAGTAGTTTTAGAAATCTGTCGCTTGATTAAGTCCTGCAAAGTATACGCGTGCTCACCTCCACCTTCTTGAACGGTATATTTTTCCATAGTCGCTTTTATTTATTTACAATGGTGGAATCTATTGCCACGGCAGTTGTATCTACCATGACTGTGGTATTAATCGCTCGTTCCGAACTTATTCTTGGTAATTGAGACTGTAACTGTTCTAAATCCGATACCAGTTTATTAATCATAGCAAAATCAATAATCGGATTCAATACATCATCTCTATTATCTAGTTGTAATTGCTTGGCTTTAAAATCTGTCAATAAATTTTTTGCTCTGAGCAATAACCTGGAAGTTTTTTTAGCCATTTCATTCAATTCAGAATCACTTTTTCTGCCTTGTTTATATTCTTCAACCATGGCATTATATGATTTTTCTATTTCTGAATAGGCATTGGCAAAGTCACCTGGTGTATCCAGGCGTTTTTCTGCTTGCTCTTCGTGAGCTTCTTCAAACTCACTATCACCTTCCTCTTCATTAGATTGTGCAAGGCCTGCACAACTAAGAATAATAAGTGATAGTATAAAAAGTAATACAGTTCGTTTCATAAGTATTCAAAAAATCTAGACGTATTTGATTTTTGCTTTATCTTTTGGTTCTACTTCCCATCTGTTTCCTTTCAGATAGGCTTTCCCTTCTTCTATAGTGATTATTGCTTTAGCAGACGGACTTTTCTCTCTTTCCGCATTACAAACAGGCTCAATCCATTGAGGTATCCTGCTCATGGCGGCCTCCATCATTTCTTTATTATTTACCTCAAATAAAAATCTGGCTTTTGTCGCTTCTGGTTTGTCAAGAATAAATTTGTAGAGGGTATCTTCTTTTTCATCTTCATACACCTTAAAATCATCATTAAACCAATTCTCATTATTCGCAGGCGCTTTAAAATAGAAAACGCTACTATCTGCCTCTTCGTGACTATAGGTATGAGCTACAAAAGAACTATCTACTTCTTCACTTAGATTACCAGTAGGCACGTTCTCTTCTGAATCATTAGCTGTTTCTTCTTCATTTTGCGGTTTTTCCTCTTCAACTTCTGTCGTTGTCTCTTTTTTAAGTGGTTCAGTGCCTTTACCCGCTGTGGCATCTGATTTAGGTTCATTTTTGCTTTCTGGTGCCTCCTCTCTACTACCATACTCTTTCTTGATTTTCTGTCTATAATAAACACCAGTCAAGAATACACCCGCCAGAAATGAAGCTATGCAACCAATAATTAATAGCGAATCATCATCTAAGCCTAACGGATTTGTTGGAAAATCTTCATCCAGAATCTTTTTTATTCCCTTATTTTGTCCGTAGCCCAATTCAGTCATTTTGCTTTCAATAGCTTCACGCAATTCGGTCTTATTCTTATCCTTTAAGGTAGCTTCATAACTGAGCGCAAACTCCTGTAACTTTAAGAGAGAATTATTGCTCTCTAAACCTAACTCAGTAATAGCTCCATCCCTTCTTATACTCCAATTATTTTTATTAATAATTCCTTCTTTCAAAGTATCACCCTCCACAAAATCGGATAAGATAAGCTTACTTATCTTATCCATTGAGGCATTAAATTTTCTTTGCATCATATTCTGACCAAAAGAGTTTTGAAAAAGAAAAATGACAAATAGGGCACTCAGATATTTTATAGTATTCATTTTGATTGCAAAAGACTGTAAGCTAATTTGTTAATCTGCCCCTTTAATCCATAGAAAAACAAGGTTTCTTCCAAGGGTTTATTGGGGTTATCGGTTCGATTATGTAGTTTTTCGTTAATGTCAAAATCAATATCTGTTTTCAGACTTCTCAGATTACTATCAATCAAATTAAACACAGTATAATGGATAGAGAACTTGTCTTCATAGTCATACTCTTCCAGAAACTCCTTAAAGAATTCGAAGAACAAGCCTATTTCATCAGCTATCATATCCATAGTTTCAGGTTTACTCAGGTTTTCATAACGCAAAGCTTTCTTCTCTGATAAAGGTGCAGCTCTTGTACCTTCCAGATAATAGATGAAGTCTTCATTATGATAGACAATTTTCTTCTCTTCAGGAACAATCTTTTCTTTAAGCATAACCAATGCTCCCTGACAAGTAACTTGTTTAGGATATATCAATTCGCGGTGGATAGTTATTTCAACTGGTTGATTATCTGGTCGGCCATAAACTTTGCTGAAAATTTTCTCAGCCAATTGCTGTACATGCTTACTTTGAGAAGTGCCGATAATATCAAGAATCTTAGACCCCGTTCCACTAAAGGTTATATCCAAAGGTGGGTTTGTTGGTATCACAATATTATTGCTCTTCATCAATTTGGCAATATGATACATACTCGCCCCATAAAATAGCAGAAAAACAATCTTCATCCTTTTATCCTTCAGTAATTGCTCAGCTAAAGAATAGTTTATATCTCTTTGATTGAGTGTAAACCAAAAAGAAATGATGTCTTCTGACCTGCCTGCCTCAATAATATCTCTATTATTTTTCTGGATGGTTTTTATTCTATTCTTAACCCCCTCATTACTACTGGTTGCTATTAGTTTTTCTAATAAATCTTCTATTTCAGGTTGATACTTCTGAACAAAGCCATTTGTTGACGCCCCATCAAGTTTTCCGGCGTCACCAAAAATAGCATTAGCCGCAAATCTGAAAGAACTGATAAATTTTAACTTATCCTGAGCATATACGACCACATCGGTGGTTCCTCCACCAATATCCATAGAGATCACCGGAGAAGCGTTAGTGGTGATATTTCTTGCAACTTTGAATTTGTAAAAAGGCGGAATCGACTCCGTGTATGATTTTACATTCTGTAAAACTAGTTTTCCAAAATACTTTTCAATCAGTTTATCCCATATTGACCCATAGTTTTCTTTATCGTTTGTTGACATACTAATCGGGTAAAACCAGATAATCTGGGTATTATTCAGGTTTCCTCCTTCAAACAAAACTTTGTTTCTGATGAGCAATATGAGTTCTTCAATAAATACCTCTATTCTTCTGTTAGATGAAGACTCCCCGTCTCCTGACTTATCCCATTTAAGGTTAGTGAAAATCTCATCTGAGCTGGTATTTACCGGTGATTTTTCGTAGTAAAACGGAATATTAATATTACCTAGCGTCACTAAATCATCGCCCTGGTCTCTTTTAGCTACTAAAGAAGTTCGTAACGGAAAGCCATATAGGTCGTTGTTTTTGCCAACCGAAAAAGGCACAAATTCAAAGTTGAAGATATTCTCGTAATCGCCATCCTGAACATTCTGTGATTGGAAAAGCGTGGCTACCATTCCGGAGGTATCAAAAGCTGAAGTACCCGGCTGGCCAGACTTGCTATACTCAATATGTGTATTGGTTGTTCCGAAATCAATGGCAAAATTAAAAGTAGCATTACCAGGTTGTGGCGTTATTAATTCCGGTATAATAATGCCATTGTACTCATTATTAGCTACCACAGAAATATACTCAAATGAATTTTGCAATTGAATATACTTCGAAGAAGCCGTAATGACCGATTTATTAGTATTTCTAAAAGTAATTTCTCCACTATCACTGCTAGTTTCGCTTTCAAATTTTAAATCTACCGAAGTGTTACCCATCTCCATTACCTGAATCCGGTAGTCAGGAGTAATATCAGTCGGGAATTTGATAAATGGATAAATAGAAAGACTGAACCTAGATTCTATTAAAATCCCTTTATTGATTTTTTTATCGGGTAAAGCATCTTTCTGATTAAAATAGTTCTTCTCAAAATTGATATATCTTGTAAAATTACCTCTGACACTGATAGGTATATCCAGCTGTACTTTTACTGTACCAGTAGGCGACGGTGGTTCTATTTTAATTCTGACTTTTTCTTTTCTTATATCATCTATTGAAAAGTACTCAAAGAATTCTTTTTTAAGAGGCAGTAGAAAGCCTTTATTTGAGGTATTAGAACTACTGTTGAAAAACTGGTTATTGATAGGATAATTTACCCGAACAAGGTAATCCTCCAGCAAATCTGTCACATAGATACATGGGTATCTATCGGGAAACCCCGGAATCGTCCGGTCATTTATCCTTCTTTCGTCATAGTAAGGAATACTATCTTTGGTATATCCTTTGTTTTCCCATGTGGTAGTATCTTTAATGGTTAAATCACCATGGTTGCTAAAAGATAAAGCCAAAGGTAGTGCCCCTTTATAAGTAGGTTTTGCCTGAATCTTGAAATCACTTTTTATGGGCACTATCTTGTCGCCCACAAATCTTTTTATGATTCTGATGCCCAAAACCTCAACCTTATCAGTGCCAGCTATAATAAAATGATTTTCTCTATTATTGCCTTCCTGCTGATTTTGATCATCTTTTTGAGTCCAGTAATCTGGCAAAGAATCTCTGAATCTATCGGTATAAATACCCTTTTTCTCTTGAATTTTTGCAGATTTCTGGATGTATTGGTCAAAGCCGCCATTTAAAAAATTCTGCTTATACGTATTGTTTTTTTCTAACAGGGCATACCATACCTTCTGGTATTCCAGATCTCTGTTATAAAGAGGCACTATTTCTTTGAAGGCTTTGTGCGTACCTAAATCAATATCTAATTCTTTTAACTGCGATTCGTTAGAGGATGGGAAAAAGAACGTGGAAGGAGAAGTGCCCCCAATAATCTTTCCATCAAACTTAATAATATAGAATGTATTATTATCTCTGAAATTGTAAGCCTTTCTATCTGAAGCAGAAGTCAGGAAGAGTTTTATAGTTTCTCCTAACTCACGCAAGCCATACAACTCTGACCCTGTCAGAGTAGAGAGGGTTCCCTCTACATTTTTATCTCTAAACCGGGCATTCCATACAGATATTTTGATTCTTTCCTTAAAATTGTCATAATTAAAAAGTATTTCACCAATATCAAATAGTGCCGAAACTATTCTTTCATCATTCTTGGTTGCAATGTATTTTCTTAAACTACGTTCAATCCTGGCCTCTGCCAATAGGTTTGCTGTCTTTGATAAATTTAACAAAGAAGTACCCACCAAATCTATCCTGGCAAATGGGCTTGGGATAGACGTAGGTTGCCTTTCGTTGTCACCTCCTTCGGTATCAAGTATTTTTTCAATTTCAGTAGCTTTATAGGGTATTGAAGAGAACCAATGCTCACCATCTACTTTAGATTTATGATAACTAAAAACATGCTCAGACATAATTGCAACTATTTTGAAAGTGATGGATAATACTTACTCAATAAATTATCAGTGGCTTTATCTAACAGTGTAACGAACTTGATTTCGGTAGATAAAAAATTATTACTTTTGTGCAGTTCATTTATTTCTGTATTGAATGTGTTGAAATCTATAGGGGTTTTCAACACTACGCCAACATTAGCCGAGGGGTACTTAACAATGGTTAGTTTGGGCTCTATGGCTTCGTCAAGCTCGAAAGGCTTAAATTTTCTGATATTGACTTTATTCACTCTTTCCTCTGTATCTTCAGCTGCCATTTCTTTAAGCCAATCATTAAAACCTTTAATAAAAGGCATCAATTGCTCGCCATAAAAACTGGATGTTTCTTTTAGAAAAACATCGGTTATAGGCAATTTTTCATCTACAATCCATGAAGCTTTTTTATTACGGAAACTTATTAATCCTTCTTTGTTGGTAAGGAATCTATACACAAACATCATTTTTGATAAAGGAATAGCCACAATCTCACGGGTTTTGCTGAATAAGTTCGTAAAATTGAGTTCATTACTATTCTCTTTAATCGAAAACTCCCTGAACTTGGTATTATCATTCACAATATCGCTAGCCTGAATAAAATCAATGATTGATAACGCCGATGCCAGCTCGACAAAGTGGGCAGGGTTCTGTTGGCCGTCTTTACCAGAATCATGCTTAAGATCTTCCATTACCTCATCACATATATAATACAGGCGGTCAACATCACTATTGATTACATTCGAGTAATAGCTTAATGCAGCTTTGGTTTTAGCAATGAAGTCGGCCTTTTTGATAGAAGCATTGGCTGGTGAGTTGCCATCAGGGAATATCCCAAAATAAGGCATCACTGTTAGGGCTCCTACTTTTAACTGAGGCAGTAAATCTCTGTTTTGCAGATTTGGATTATCCGACAGGTTGGCTTGCTTGATATTCTTTAAAATAATCGGAAATCCGGCAGCACCAGTTCCGCCAAAAATAGAGCTTATAATAAAGACCCTGTCATTCTTTGTAACTGATGAACTGAATGCGATAAACTCTTTAGAATTTCTGAATTGGTTAAGCACCACACTTCCGATATTAGGATTACCCACAAAGCCAATTTCCAGATCAATTTTTATATTATCTTCTGAAAATAACATATCTATAAAATCCTGATTGGGTGAATTTCTTAAAGAACCATAATTGATATACTTACCAAAGGTATTTTCATTATTGCTACTCCTTTTTTCATCCGCTTCTCCGGTTAAATCAAAAACAAAACCATCAGTAATGCTATCCGAATTACTAACCGATCGGAGAGATTTGATATCAGTACTGAAAAAACCAGTTTTAGGAAAATTTAATGATTTTCGTATAGACTGATATTGATTAATCAGGTTTTGCGTACGCAATAAATCTTTGTTGTTCATATGGGGATCCATAATAATGGGCACGATGCAACCAAAATCATCCCTTAGTTTAACCCCAGATGCCAGAAGAAACAATAACGACTTTATTACTCTGGAGCCTGTTCCCCCAATAGCAAATAAAAAAAGATTTCCCATAGTAATATCTACAATTTAATAAATACAGTATCTTAAGAAAATAAACCTACCGAGCTGGAATTAATACTTTTCCCCCGAATTAAATAAGAAAACAGAATATAGAAGATGGCAGAGAATATGGCCATTACTAATCCATAATTAGCGAAAGTAAGTATCCCTTGTTTGAACAGAATATAAGATTCCGGGTCTTTAGGATCTCTCGGTGTACCTGCCAACTGAAGACAAGTAACAACACTGATCAGGAAAGATAAACCTGATGCCATAAACAGCACTCTTACCCAATGCTTTTTCTCCCAATAGATGTCTCGCCATTTTGTTACCGGATTGTAATAAAATAGATAGCATAAAGCAGCTGTTAAAACCAGTACACTAATGGTTATTGGTGTCAATAAGGTTTGTGAGCGTAAATCAGACAAAAGACTTCTTGTTATAAATAATTTATAGACTGAAGCTAAAAAACGTTCCATATTAATTAGTCGTTAAGGTTTAAACGTATAGTAAAATAGTTATCTTTATCTTTTGTATATGAGTTGTAGGCCTCATTTATACCCTTGCTTAGCCGAAGTAAACCGAAGGTAGTAGTGCTGAATTTCGGGTTTTCAAAGTTTGTGTCATCGTCGGTATTAGATGTGGTAATCCAAGCAGGCGGAAATACTTTTTTTAGTTTGATAATGATGTCCCGCTCCTCTCTCCAGTTTGTTTTGGTGGAAAGCGTTATTTTATGTGTCCAGCCACGCGAGTGTTGCACTTTCTGGATTTTTGAAATCTTAAAGTTTTGAGGCGATTCTACAACATAAGAACTCGTATCTTCTTTCATGCCTTTAGAAAGATGAAATCCTGATAAGTCTATGTGTAAATTAATGGCAAGTTCTCCGTTCTCATCAGGCGTGATACCTTCAATTCTATGTATTTCGCTACTTGTTTCATTTGTATTCTGAGTAAATTCGCCTTTATTTTCTTTGTCATTGATAATAATAGAATATCTTACACCATCTTCTTTTGTGGCATTTGAAAACAAATAAAAATTTTCATACGAAGGCAATCTGGAAAAGTCTCTGATTTGTCTGAATTTTTCACTTTCCATGAAGACCCTCATCGTATTATTCCTGGCGAAGAAGCAGATATAATAAGGGCGGGTACCATTATACTCTTTACCCTTATTTGGAGAATTGAAAGCATAATAATTGCCTTTATAGGGAGAGTAAAGTTTTAACAATAAAAAAGAATTGTCTTCTGCATAATTTGTAAAAGCCCCTCTTGTAAGTTGTTCAGCACTTGTCAATAAAGTTTTGTTATTGATATTTTTTGTATTTCCATCGCTGGTAGAGTAAATCAGGTCTGAAAATAATATCCCCATTTCACCTTCTTTTAGATCGCTGAAGATTTTCTTAAAAACTAGGTTAAAGTCTGTGTAATTTGCATTTCCTAAATTTCTAAGCACTTCTTTTGTAAAAATATTCTGGCCATCATACAATTGTTGGAAATTTACCGGACAAGGAAACACTTCAGTATTCACAATAAACAATTGAGCCTTTGAAGAATTGGTAGCTTCAAAATCATTGATCAGTGATCCTAACGATTCTTTAAGCGTACTTGAAACCTCCGGGTTATCGTAAGGAAACATACTCCCACTTCTTTCCAGATAAATTTTGGGTTTAATGGTGATTTTCTCATTTGACCCATCAAAGCACTTTAGGCTGATATTCTGTCCGCTCTCTGATGCCACACTTTTTATCAAATCACTCAGGTTTTTCTCGTTAATACCTGATTTATTAAATAATCCGGGATTATCATCTGCTACATCTTCTTTATGAGAGTTTATATAGTTTAATATGCTCGTTTTATCTTCACAGCTAAAATCGCCATCACTGATAAGCGTGTCGATTTCATCTTTTACACTGGGTGTGCAAGAAGAAAAAAGGAACCAAAAAATCAATAAAACATAAATTTTATTAATCAGTAAAATACGATTATGAGTAACCATTCAGTAAAAAATTATAAGGTCAAACTAGTAAAGGTCAAATTATTCAATCCGGTATATTCAGTATATCTATTTTATAAACCGGAATCTGGTCAGAACGACTATTTCAATAAGCTCTAAGAAGACTTCTAATAAACACAGCATCTATTCAACTTACATTCTTTTAAGAGAGCTTCAGTATAGTCAGCATTAGTCACGGACAATTTTTCAAAAACAGTTTTAGATGCTTTAGTTAATATCTATTTTTATAAGTAGAAATAAATGACTGAATTACCCTCAATCCATCTATTTCAAAACAGAAGCAGAAACCTTTGGCCTTCAAAACCTGTTCGAAAGATATAAGTAAGAAATCTATTAAGTGAAATTTATTTATTTAACGACACCTTTTGGACAAAAAAATATTATATGCCTCGAAATCGCCCATTTTAGAGGAAGAAGTTTTTTTAGGAATACAAAAAAAAGGCTTCGTCAGAACGCTTTTTGATCGCTTTTGGCCATCAAAAAATTCTGCTCGAAAGATATATGAAGAAACCTGTTAATGGAAATTTATTTATTTTACGGTCATTTTTGGCTGAAAAAATAATTTTAGCTAAAAAAATGGCTTACTTAAGTAGAAGTGTTTGCCCGTTTGGAGCTGAATAGAAAAGCATCAATCAGACGATACCATAAAATAAGTAAAGATGCGATGGAGTTGCTTGAAATCCGAATTGAAGTATTGATAGTATAAATCTCTGAATGTCAGAACTGAAACCAATAAGCTGGAATGGTTTAATTACTCGTAGTATCCGCCTCGGCCCCACCGCCGATAGTTGTTACTGAATCAACAGCAAAAACGCCTTTGGTTTTGCGCATGGTATAGTGGGTAAAATCCTGGTCAGCTTCCATACCTATGCCATGTATCTCATCGAATCTGGTTTTGATAATAAACGGAGAATCCGTATAAATCTTCTTCTTTAGGCCGCTCCAGTTGAGCAAATCAGTAGAAAGGCTTTGTTGTTGCAAACGATTAAAGAAGAAGACATTGCCCATTACCCGATATAAGCCTTCATTTTTAAAATAACGCCCCGAATCACCCCTCAGAGAAGAGTATTCAACACCGTTTTTATCAAAAAAAGTAACGTATACCGTTTTAGGATAAATCTCGTCTTCGTTTTGTAGTTTTATTTGCTTGGCAGTTGTCACTTTTATGGTAGTCTTGCCAGAATCACTCATCAGAATAGCCAGATTGTCTGTTACCATCAAAGGGCCATTGTATTTCTGAGGGTCGCCTTTTTTCTCTTTCTCCTCGCAGGCAATTAGAAATACTGTGCCTGATACAAGCAAGCAGAGAATCAGGTATCTGATACTGAATGAAGACATACTTCTGATAGCCATAGCTATTAATCAACTCTCGATTTAAGGAACCAGCGTGTATCAACCAACGAGAAGCCTATTGACATCTTGAAATAGTTTTCTTTTACCAGCCCATTGCCTGCCACACCTCTTGTTCCGATAGATAAACCCCAATCAATATAACTTAAGTTTCTGAAACCCAGTGGTGTAGATAAGCCCAATGAGAAACTTCTGTCCATTACCTGTGTAGCATTTACTACATAAGGAGTTTTGATCTGCTGGAAACCGATACGATAAAATACCTGATCAAAATAAGCCGTAGAACTTACTTTAGGTAAAAACTCTACCCCTACTGCAATTCTCTCGCTTCCAGCCAGATTACTTTCTGCTTTCCCCTGAAAATTACGGTATTTTGTCCAGTCCTGTTTGCTATATTCTACGGCAAAAATCCATTTTAGCGGGCTTTCAACACTGATTCCCAACGAATATTGAGATGGTAAGGTATAAGATCCAGAGCCTGTGCTCAAGGTATCTGGTTTTTTCAACACACGCGGGCCATTCTGATCTTCAATTAAAGTAGTTAAACTGCGGAGCTGAGAGCCATTCAATTTGGTTTGTAAATCATACGTCCCTCCCACATTCAGATACCACTTACTGCTCAGTTTCTGATTCCAGGTAAATCCGGTTTTTAGACCAAAACCATTGCCACTTGAGCGGTCAGAATAGCGCAGATAATAATCTTCACCATCATTCAGCAATAATCTTGAAGTCGTATCACGGCTTACACTCCCGAAATAATAGTATCCTTCTGCACCGATATACAACGATTTACCAATCATATGCCCGCTACCGATAGAAGCTCTTGAAAAACCACCCGAACCTTTATAAATATACTGTACCTGATTGGTTGTGCCCTGAATAGTAGAAGTATAACGAGACTCATATTCAACACTTGATTGTGGTCTTAAACCTACCGACATTGTCCATTTAGGTTTAATCGGAAAAGCCATCATCACGTGGCTCAGGTTAGCACCGAAATCGGTTTGTGAATTGGTTCCGTCTGAGATCGTTCTGTATTGCCCACGTACACCTGCACTGAATGCCACAAAACGGGTTTTCACCAGCATCGCAGGATTGGCCGTGTTGACATAGATACCGTTACCGAAAGTTAAGCCTGTTCCTCCCATTGCATCGCTGGCAATCGCACCAGCAGGTTGAATATCGCCAAAGCCTAAAGCCGAGTAAGGCGAGTTACCTGTCAGTCTGGATTCTTTTTGAGCGTAAGTATCAGTAAATACGAAAGTGCAAACGAGAAAAAAATTAAGGAGTAGTAAGTTTTTCAACATTGTATCTTAAAATTCGGTTTAGCCCAATCAGGACTAAATTTGGTATCAATTCTATTTTTGTATGAGCTATCAGCGTGTTTTCTGCTTTGCCAATCTCAAATGAGCCCGCAAAGTTCGTCTTTTTTATTTGACTTTCAAAGAAAGAAGCATCTCCACCACATAAGATTACCTGACATTTGCCCAAATTTCTGTAATTTTCTATCATGCCACGTGCTTCGGCAATGATTCCGTTCACTACACCGCTTTGTATACAGGCCTTGGTATTCTTTCCAATCAGGGGTGGGACGTCGCCCGAGTGAAACTCATCAGCGTTCACCAAGGGCAATCTTTTTGTAAACGTATGAAGCGACTCAAATCGTATCCTCATACCAGGAGAAATTATCCCTCCTCTGAACGCCCCTCTCCTCTCGTTGTCACTTGTAGACACATCTTGTGCATCAATAGACACATAGTCGTATTTAATGGCTGTACCCATGTCAATAATCAGACAATTATCGTCAGGATACAGAAAATTAGCTCCTACTGCCGCCGCCAGTCTATCAGACCCCAGCGTCAGCGGTGTTTCATAATCCTTGTCAATCGGTAAAGGTGTCGACGGATTCAGTATGAGTTTATCAAACGCTACTCCCTCAAAGATAGCTTCTAATTCTTCCTGATTTTTAGTTACTGACGAAATCAGGACTTTTTTAACTTTTTTTAACGAAAGGAAGTCGTCCAAAGCCTCAATCTCCAGTCCTGTACTCACTTCCAGCAGCGCATCATCTTCAAAAAGTCCTACTTTGGCAAAAGTATTGCCGATGTCAACCACTCCAAACATGGCTATTCTTCCGTTTTTTTAGTGCCCTCTTTTTTCGATTTCTTCCGTATTTTCTTCGGACGCTTCACCAGTTCAATCGGATACCCCAGCAACTCTCTTATCACCACAGACGCACAAACACCGCCAAAGGCTGCGGGGATATATGAAATAGTACCATAAGCCGAGCGTTTAAAATTGCTCCCATCAGTCAGAATCAATGAATCACGCTTTACGGCCTCAGTTGAAAACACGGCCTTGATACCATAATTCACCCCTAATTTCTTGATGCGTTTGCGTACATATTGTGCAAACAAGCATTCATAAGTATCATATAAATCGGCAACAAAAAGCTTGGTTGGGTCTATCTTTCCACCTGCGCCCATCGAACTTACAATTTTCTGTTGCTGCTCGTAGGCCGTCGATAACAAGGTCAGTTTAGGCGTAATACTATCAATGCAATCCATCACATAATCATACTTCACCGTCAGAATCTCCCGGCATTTTTCAGGTGTCAGAAACTCCTTTACCACATGCAATGTCAATTCAGGATTGATCGCCAGAAGACGCTCAGCCATAATATCAGCCTTAGATACCCCATGATTAGTAGCCAGAGCAGGTAATTGTCGGTTACGGTTGCTTGGGTCAACCACATCTCCATCTACAACGGTCATTTCGCCCACACCGGCACGACAGATAAACTCGGCAGCAAAAGAGCCTACGCCGCCCAATCCGACTATTAAAACGTGTGCTTTTTGTAAGGCATCAATTCCTTCTTTTCCGACCAACAATTCGGAGCGAGACAACCAGGCAGGCATATTTTTTAAAGAGTAGTAAGTTTTAATAAGCTTCAAAGTTAAGCACAATTGATTAAATTATGTATCACGATTTTTCAAATCGTAGCGGGCTTACCATCTCCCTAGTCATAACTCTAATGATTTTTAATAAATCACTGGCTTCAGTCAAAAAGGTAGTCACCGTAGCGTATACCTTTTCAGGCTTCACTTTAATGGCTGATACATATACCAACACTGAAACTACCTGTTGGTAGGTATGGCCATTTACTCTTTTAAACAAGCTTCCGGCTACCTTTACATCGGCCAGTTCTTTTCTGGTTCTGACAGATTCAGAGATATAATTAGTGATGCCTGTGTCACTTGTATTTATGTTCTTTTCCCTTTTGATCATAGAACTCGTTGTTATATGGGCGTCTCCTAAATTTCCGACTTAACATCCTGTTTTCAAAGCATTCAGGCAGGTTTCTGATAGAATCATACTATGCGTGGATTATTATATTAAAATTCACATACAATAATCATATCTTACCTCAACATCAACTACAAACCTTTTTCAGAACCAGACATTTTATTACTTTTATACCGTGATTAATCTCAATAACCTACTTAATGCTTTGCCAGACTAAAACAGCTGTTCAACAATGAATAAAATCCTTACTACCTTACTATTAGCAGCAATACTTTTTGCCTGCAAACCTAAATCGGAAGAGATTAAACCGGCAGTAGAAACTGCCTGTAAAAAACTATCTTATACCATTATCAACACAAAAACTAATCAGCTAATAAACAAGGACACCTATATATATGATAAAACTGGTAAACTGATTGAAATACAAGGCCTGAGTAGTTATTTAAAATATGAATATGATGCCAAAGACAATCTTCTGAAAATCAGCAGCTACTTAAAGAATCAGGGCTCTGAAACAAAAACCTCAGAAACAATATATACCTATAATTCTGCGAATCAGCTAATCAGACAAGTAACAAATAAAATTACTGAAACAGGTGCATCCCAAAAACGGAAAGAATACCTATATGAATACCATGCCAATGGAAAAATGAAAAAATGGACATGGTTTGATTTCACTATGGTTTTCGATAAACCCTACATAATTGTTGAGTATGACGAGAACGGGAATGAAATTCTGGCTCAGTTTGACGATGGCAGTTCAGAAAAAAGTGAATACAATGCAGCTAATTTACTTATTAAAATAACATATTATAATCCTGCTAATAGTCCTACAGGTGAAATTCGATATGAATATAATTCACGGAATAAGAAGGTAAAAACATCTTCTTATTATAATGGTGTGCTAGTAGGTTATATTAATACTGAATACAATTCCAAAGATCAGCAAATTAGTGAGATATATTATGACGATGCTGGTAAAGTCACTCAAAAGATTATTACAGAATACACAGGAGAAAGTTATAAAACCAGTACATATGATGCTCAGAATACGCTGACAGGTTATTTCACCATCGAAATACAGAACGGCTTGAGAATGAAAGAGAGTGCTTATAATAAGGATAAACTGGTATATTCTATAGTCTACGCTTATGACACACATAAAAATATGATTAAACAAGAGGAATTCAATGATCATTTAATAACCCCTCTTCGTCAGGAATGGACTTATCAGTGTGATTAAGTCAAATTTTTGCCATTATAGATTTAATAGTAGGACTAATCCTTATATTATCAATAATCAACACGCAAAAAAATACTATCTTAAATGAGTTCAGACAAAACTATTCTGGCAAGAATATCACCTGCTTGACTTCATCGCCTTCACCACTTTCAGATTCTTATCATTCAGCAGTTTTTCATATTCCGGCGAGTCACTGGCATATAAAGCCACTTTGCCCTCGTGATTGTGATGCAAGCCCCAGCCATATCTCTTGGTTAAAGGAGAAGCTCGCAGACAAGCCTGCCCTTTTGAGAAAAACTGTTTTCGTGCTTCTTCATATTCTGCGGCTGTCAAATCATTCTTATCAGCAAAAACCTGAAACAATACATCGTCAGAGGTATACTTATAAGGGTTCTTGCTGATCATTTCAAACTGCATATTGGCTACAGTTTTCGTATCGCCTTTCATAGGAGGCACTTCGCCGTTAGCTACAGGAGAATCGGCGGCAATTTCTATAAAAGTATCATAATAGTTGGTGGTATGTGTTTTCATGCCCTTATGGTTTATGAGTTGATTCTCAAATTTAGTACAATTTCAATTGCTATCTGATTCACTCAGCGGTATTCTTTCAAGTATCTTTCTTATTGATACCGAAATTTACTTGCCATTCCACAAAATTCTTATTTATTTCAAGGTCAAAATCCGACATAAAATTTGTGATGAAAAAAGTACTGCTGTTACTAATGTTTGCTCATGTGTTATCTGCGCAACCAAGCTACCATTTTAATATCCTGAAAGATATCAATACCCAAACCAATGATTCCAGAATAGTATCAATTCAGAACGCAGGAGATATATCTGTCGCTTTTCAGCTCGATAGAAATTATAACGATGATACCTATAAACTAAGACTCTGGAAATATAACGGGGTCAAGCTGGAAAACTTCGCTTCTTCCGACCTTTTTGGCGAATACTCCAGCTTCTCCAGAATCATTACAATTGATGATTATGTGTTCTTTTATGCCACACCAAATAATGGTACTCCTAATAATGGTTTATATGTAGCCCGACTGAACTCTCCGGTAATAAAAAAAGTAGCCAGTGCGACTCAAGTAAATAAGGTCGTTAAACTGAATAATAAATTCTATTATATTGCCGGGCCTGATTATGGCAATGCAAAGCTTTTCTATTATAACGAAATCACCAATGAAAGTACCGAAATTCAGGGAGCTACTCAAAATTTCCAGTATGCTACTGGCCTCCTTGTAGTTAATAATCAATTATTTTTTACTGCTACAGTCTCCTACCCGACCTATTCAAGTACTGACCTTTGGGTTTCTGACGGTACAACGGCAGGTACACATAAAGTAAAAGAAATCCCCCAGTCAGGCACCATCTATAGAGGACCCGTTAAATTAGGGAATCGGGTTATGTATCATGGTTATATTGTTAATCGTAGCTCATTATTCATATCAGACGGGACAGAGGCAGGTACTTATGAGTTCAAAAACGTTCTGGGCTTTGATAATTCTCCCAGTCCTACGGTTATAATCGATAACCTTTATTCGTTTGGAGACAAGGTACTGATTGTATTATCTACCCACGAAGAGACACAGCTCTGGATAACAGATGGTACTGAAGCCAATACGAAATTTATAGATTCCTCTCCGGGGCTTGGCCTCCTGGATAATAGAGAATTAGCAACTATCGACGGTTTTTTCTACTATACCAATTGGTCTGGAGAATTGATAAAGACCGATGGCACTACCAGAACAGTAGTCGGAAACGGGTTTCCATCAGATGGCAGGATGGTGTATAACCCCCAGGATAATTGCCTTTACTATCTCTTGTCAGGAAAATTATATAAGACTGATGGTGTGAGCATCACAATGGTAAGTAATCAAATGATGGCCGAAACGCTCCCCATTCCCTATGCCATCAGTGCCAACAAAATCATAGCCTGGTTCAACCCTTCAAACAATAGCGCTTATGGCAGAGAGTTATATACTGTTACGGCCGATAGTGCTAAAATCGTAAAAGATTTAGATTCTACAACCAAAACCTCAAGAACAGAATTTTTGCTGAATGCCCGCGGAAAATCTTATTTTTCGGCCTACGATAATACGGCAAGCACATACAGGAAATTTTTCGAAACCGATGGCACAACCGAAGGAACCAGAGGGGCAGAAATCGGAAATCTGGGGCTCTATTATAACCTGGTTGCTTTCAGGGGTTATTTATACCTGGTAAGAAATAACCAGCTTCAGAAAATAGACTTTGCTCAGGGTAATTATCAGGTAATTGCTAATCTGACGGGGGTGGCTACCCAACAAAAAGCAGTTCAGATTAATGATAAGTTTTATTTTTTAACAGCAGACAATACTAATATTGATGGGCAATTATGGGTTTCTGATGGTACTACAGCCAATACAAAAGCAATAAGGGTATTCAACCAGACAGATTATTATTTGGGCATGGCTGTGTATAATCAGCAATTGTATGTCTTTACCAGAAGCGACGGTTCAACCAAAATCTGGAAGTATGCGAGCGATACCGATCAGCCAACTCTTGTCAAAAGCATTGAGCCCAATGCCATCAAACGTACCTATGCCAATTTTCGGGGTAAGCTTGCATTTATCGCCAGTGCCTCAGGCTATCTGGAACTCTGGACAACCGATGGTACGGATGCAGGCACCACCCGATTACAGTACCTGCCGTTTTCGACCCTTACAGACCTTGAGCGTGTATATTTTACTGATACCCATTATTATTATTCAGTATTCGACTATAACAATGTTAATGTCAAAGTTTATAAATCAGATGGCACACCTGCCGGAAAGATATTAATATCCAATCTATCGAATGCTTATTCTGATATAACAGATTTCTGCCAGTGCAACAATTCAGTCTTTTTCGGATTAAATCAGACACAGTATTCAGGAAAATCACTTTTGTATAAACATAACACTGTGAGCGGTACAACCGACCTTGTGACAGAAACCGAGGAAATGGTTGAAACCACCAAATTCAAAAACTTTTACTGCCTCAATCAGTGGTTATATTTTACTACCTATGCAGGCGAAACCTGGGAAACAAAGAAAAAACTCTACACTACCGATGGTACCCCGGCAGCAACCAAATCTATTTTATCATTAGAAACCAAACAAGAGTATTCTACGGCTTTTAGAGGTGGCTTTTTGTTTCCGCTTAATGACCAGGAATTGCTAGTGAGAACCGATGACAGGTTTTATGATGTAGAATGGTTTACATTCAGAAAATGTGATGAGTCCACCAACCTGAATGGCGCTACTACTGATTCAAAAATCCAGAATTCAGCCACAATAATCGAATCTACCGAAAAACTGACAGGTGATGGTAGAGTATATTATTTTGCGCCTAAAAGCATTACACTCAAAGCCGGATTCACTGCCGATAGCCAGAATGTATTCAAAGCCGAAATCAAAAACCGACCTTGTACTTTAAGACAATAATTAAAGACCATAGAGAGAATAAAGAAATATAGCATCCCGCATCTTTCACTTAACATCTTCTTAACATTCAGGCAGAAGCTACCGATTTTTTTGCTATTTTTGAGAAAAAATTGTAGTTTTCTATGTTTGCTTTTTCCCGGAAATCCATACTCTTCTTATTCGTTGCCGTTGCTGTGAGCTCGTGTTTACCAAGCAAAACACCTTCTAACACCACAAATACCAATACAAACAAAGTAAACTTTGCCAAAGGCTTTCCGGAGGGATTAGAGGATATTTCAAAAGGAAATTATTCAGCAGGCAACGTAAACTTATCAGGCGGCGAATGGTATTTTGAAGATGCCCTGATAGGCGGCACTACCAATGATACCCGCAATGGAGAAAAAGCCATCAGAATCAGAGAAAAGGGTTTTGTGCGAATGAACTACGATATACAGGGCGTAAGAGAGATAAAAATGGCCTATGCCGCCTATAAAGGTGACGGAGACAGCGAATGGGAATTATATATATCAAGAAATAGCGGTGCTAACTGGACAAGGCTGCAGAATCATTTCCATACAAATGGCAGCAAAATGAGTTTTATTCAGGTAATCGTCAACGAGCCTAATAAAGCCCGCTTTGAAATCAGGAAAGTATCAGGAGGAAGCAGTCGATTGAATATTGATGATATTTCCATTATCACCTCCGCCTCTCTCCCCACTCCTACTAACAATTCAACCAAAGCTACGCGTGACGACAATCTGACTTTGGGCAACCCAAGTAATGCCACACCCAAAGACGAGAACAATTATCTGATGATAAAGCCCCAATACACGTTGTCTTATAGCAAAGCCCGCAGCTCGGCCAATTGGGTAAGCTGGCATTTAAGCACAGCCTGGAAGGGCGACGTGAAAAGAGAAGACAAATTCAGACCAGATGATGCGCTGCCTTCAAACTGGTACAAAGTACAAAACAGCGATTATGTCGGCTCAGGCTTTGATAGAGGACACCTGTGCCCGTCTGATGATAGAGACAGAACCCTTGCTGATAACGAGGCTACTTTTATTTTGACCAATATCGTTCCGCAAGCACCCAATAATAACCGGGGCGCATGGGCAGACTTAGAAGCCTATTGCCGAAAAATAGCCGAGGCAGGTTATGAATTATATATTGTGGCAGGTGTATACGGCAAAGCAGGTATTGGCTCAAACGGTGGCAAAAGCTTTACCTTAGACAACGGCAAAATGGTAGTACCCGAATCAATCTGGAAAGTGATAGTGATTCTGCCGATTGGGGTAGATGATGTCAACCGGATTAATGAGCAGACACGCGTAATTGCTGTGAATATTCCAAACAAACAAACCATCAAAGATACCAAATGGGGTGAGTACCGATTGAGCGTAGATGATCTGGAGAAGATAACAGGCTACGACTTCCTGTCGAACGTACCAACGGCCATTCAGAAATCGTTAGAAAGTAGCATGGACGATGGCCCGACAGTTAAAGTTTCTGCTACCCGACCATAAGACATTTAACACCAGGAAAAATAATCGACCTATGAAAAAATTCTACTTTAACCTGATTCTATTCTGTTTTCAATCGGCCATTCTGATGGCGCAGAATTTTGATTCTTCTACTTTGCCTATCATTCTTATCAATACACAGGGTGCAACCATCGTAGACGACCCGAAGATCAGAGCCAAAATGGATATTATCTATAACGGGCCGGGCAAGGTGAATAATCTGACTGATAAGCCTAATCATTATAGTGGCTACATCGGTATTGAATACAGAGGTTCATCGTCGCAGATGTTTCCTAAAAAAAGCCTGGGTTTCGAACTCTGGGACGATAAAAATAATTCAATAGATGCCAGTTTGTTTGGTATGCCCGAAGAATCTGACTGGATTCTTTTTGCCTCTTACAACGAAAAAAGCCTGATGCACAATGTATTGACCATGAAACTGGCGCGCGAAATGGGCGTTTATGCCAGCCGCACGCAATATGCAGAGGTATTCATCAACAATCAATACATGGGGGTCTATGTATTTATGGAGAAAATCAAGCGCGCACCGGGCAGAGTAGATATTTCTAAATTAAAAGAAACCGACCTGCAAGGCGATGCTTTAACAGGTGGATACATCATAAAAGTAGATAAAACCACTGGTACGGGCTTAGGCGGCTGGACCTCCCAGTATCAGAATAATGCTCCGGCTACCAACCGGACTTATTACCAGTATGAAGCGCCTAAAACCATTACGAACGAACAAAAAAGCTATATCAGTAAGTATTTTTCTACTGCCGAATCGGCATTGAAGAGTGCCAATTTCAGAGATAAAGAAAATGGCTACCGGAAATATTTTGATACGCATTCGTTTATTACGCTGTTTCTGACAAACGAGATTTCAAAAAATGTAGATGGCTATCGTATCAGTACATTCTTCTATAAAGACAAAGACAGTAAAGGCGGCAAAATAAAAGCCGGCCCACCCTGGGACTATGACCTTACTTATGGTAATGGTAACTACTGCGAAGGCGATAGTTATAGAGGTTTCTCTTATAAATTCAACAATGTATGCCCGAATGATGGCTTTCAGGTGCCTTTCTGGTGGGAACGCATGATGGAAGACTCAGCTTTTGTACGTGAATTGGGCGAAGAATATGCCTTTCAACGCAAAAAAGGCGCTTTTCAGTTAGATAAAATCAATCAATATATTGATAGCCTGACCCTCCAATTGCAAGCACCCGCTTTCAGAAATTTTCAGAAATGGCCTATTCTGGGCGTATACGTCTGGCCGCAGCCGAGTCCCATTTCGGGTAGTTGGATGGGCGAAGTTAACGAATTAAAACAGTTTGTTGCCAATCGTCTGCTATGGCTTGATGCGAATATCAAACAACCGGTTGATTTAAGAATCACGGCGAACGAAGAAAATACTACCAATATATTATCAATGAATGCCTACCCTAATCCGTTCCTCGACCGGATTTATGTCAACATTCATTCACCCAAATCCGAGAAAGCCCATCTGGTTTTATATGATGTCAATGGCAAAGTATTGACCCAGATTCAGGAAACCTTACAGGTAGGCGAAAATCAGGTAATGATACAAGTACCATCCAGTTTGCATCTGAGTAGTATCAATCTGCTGCAACTGGAAGCAAACGGGCATAAACTCACCAAAAAGATGGTGCAGCAATAAGCACTATTTAGCCGGATAAATCATATAAGTATGCGGAATCCCATCTTCGATATAATCGTTACCAGTAGGCTCAAAGCCCAATGAATGGTAGAATTTTTCAAGGTATTTCTGTGCTCCGATTTTAATAGGTGCTTGTCCGAACAAGGCAAGCACTTTTTCTATCGATTTCTCCATCAATACTCTGCCAAGCCCACCTCCTCTGGCTTTGGGAGAAGTAACTACCCTACCAATAGAAGTATAGCCCTGATAATAGACATCCTGCGCAAAAAGCCTTGTATAAGCCACCAGATTTTCGTCCTCATCAAATATCATCAAATGCAGAGCCGACTGGTCTTTGCCATCAGCATCCAGAAACGGACAGTTTTGCTCAACCACAAAAACCTCTTGTCGAAGCGCAAGAATGGCATATAATTCGTCAAGGTTAAGTTCGTAGAAAGGTACACATTTGATAGTAATTGATAAATCGGGCATATATATTTGTGGCTAGATGATAATTCAGAGAAAAAAATGCTGCTCAATTTACATACACATCTTTTGAAAAAACAAGCCGACGAACAGATTATTTTCAACGAAATAATCCCCGATTCGGAAGAAGGCCTGGAGAATTTCAGTTTACCAGATACCGAAAACTGGCTATCAGCAGGTATTCATCCCTGGTATATCAACGAAAATTCAGCTAAGCTCCAATTAAAAAAACTGGCGGGCATTGCTTCGGATCCAGCTATAAAATTTATAGGCGAATGCGGGCTTGACCGATTAAAAGGTGCTCCCATGCCCTTGCAGGAAGAAATCTTCATCAAGCAAATCCGTATCGCAGAAGAAGTAAAAAAGCCCGTGATTATTCACTGCGTGAAATGCTATAATGAGCTGATTTCTATCAAAAAAATAGTCAGACCCCGCATACCTTTCATCGTACATGGCTTTAATACTAAAATTGAAATAGCCCGCCAATTGCTGGATAAAGGCTTCTACCTCTCATTAGGCGGTGCATTACTACACGAAGAATCCAACGCTTTAAAGGTTTTGCAGGAAATTCCTCTGGAAAGGCTCTTTCTTGAAACCGACGATAAGGATATTTCGATTGTAGATATTTATCAAAAAGCAGCTGAGGTGAAGAATTTATCGCTGGTGGTGATGGAGAAGATTTTGTTTGATAATTATTTGGGGCTGGTTGGGTGATTGCTGTATTCGTAGATATGCAATAATTGAGATTCAAAAAATAAGCGTTCTAAAAATCATTTAAAATCTATTATAGTAGAGACGACTTGTAGGCGTCTCCATGGGTCTATGCAATTCAATAAATGATATTTGAGAAGGTAAATTTATCGGCTTCCCAAACCCTTGAAGACATTTTGGCTAAAGCCAATAAGGTTGGTCATTTAGAACCTCCAGCTAAAGCTGGAGGCAATTGAATCATTAACCCTTACGTTTTGTATCAATAGCTTGAATTTTCAAATGGGGGTAACAGAAAGCAATCGTTCAAATTGGCTTTAGCCAAAACTGGTCTTTTTTGTCTTAGATGGCGATGGCGGACAAATCATCCATACCTAACTATTCCCTCAAACAATCACAATTTTTACTACTTTTGCCACACGAGTTAAAAGAAACACCATGAATACAGCTGAAATTCAACTGAGATCCGTCAAAATCAACCGCTATGTCACCCCACTGCGGGAAGGTGGTTCTTTGCCGGCCATTGCAGAGGCAGACGACGACTTCCTCTATGTTATCAAATTCCGGGGGGCAGGACAAGGCGTAAAAGCCCTGATTGCTGAACTGATTGGTGGAGAAATGGCCCGTGCATTAGGCTTACGGATGCCCGAAATGGTCTTTGCCAACCTCGACGAAGCCTTTGGCAGAACCGAACCCGACGAAGAAATACAGGATTTATTACAGGCCAGTGTTGGCTTGAATCTGGGCGTGCATTACCTCTCAGGAGCCATCACTTTCGACCCTGTTTTAAACGTTGTTAACCCCAGATTGGCTTCTCAGATTGTCTGGCTGGATTGCCTGCTCACCAATGTTGATCGCACAGCCCGCAATACAAATATGCTCATGTGGCACAAAGAATTGTGGCTGATAGACCACGGTGCCTCGCTCTATTTCCACCATTCGTGGGACAACTGGAAAGAGCAATCACTACGCCCATTTATACAGGTAAAAGACCACGTTTTACTTCCCTTTGCCACCGAGATAGAAGAAGTAGACGACGAATTCCGTCAGATGCTTACGCCGGAATTAATCAGAACTATTGTAGGCTTAGTGCCTGATGAATGGCTGCAAGACCCCTCATTGGTAGAAACAGAAGAGGAAAGACGAGCGGTATATGCCCAATTTTTAGAATCAAGAGTAGCACACTCCGAAAACTTTGTTAACGAAGCACAGAATGCAAGAAAATCACTTATATGAGTATGCAGTTGTCCGTATTGTACCACGGGTTGAAAGAGAAGAATTCCTGAATGTCGGGGTGATTCTCTATTGCCCCAAAAAAGGCTTTCTGAAAGTCAGGTATCAACTGGACGAAGCACGATTAAAAGCTTTTTCGTGCAATCTGGAAGTAGACGAACTCGCAGAATATCTACACACCTTAGAACGCATCTGCATCGGTGGCAAAAACGGTGGACCTATTGGCGTTTTACCTATTGCCTCCCGTTTCCGTTGGCTCACCGCTACCCGCAGCACCATCATCCAGACCTCAAAAATCCATCCGGGCTTTTGTATTGAGCCTGAGGAAACGTTGGAGCGGTTGTTTAATCAATTGGTACTTTGAAGAAATTTCCCTTAATTCATATGCCCTTGTCAGCGACTAAAGTGGTCCGCCGTGCGGTCGCTGATACTACATAAGGAGTTCCGACAAATTCACAAAATATCCTTTTTAATTGCTATCGCCACATTATTTATTTGCATTAAACCCCATATCCTCCTAAATTTATACCCTCACATATTTAACCCCAGCAATCATCCATTATGACACCTTCACGCAGGAAGTTTATCAAAGGGATTGGTGCGGCCTCAGTCCTGATGGCAGCCGACTCTTTTGCCAAACCATTCAATATCATTAAAAGCCTCAAAGTAAGTCCAAACGACAAAATCCGCATTGCTACCATCGGTTTGGGTATCCAGGGAAACTCTGATACCAAAGCAGCCCTTCGCAACCCGGAGGCTGAGCTGGTAGCCGCCGCTGATTTGTACGACGGCCGTTTGGTAAGAGGCAAAGAAGTATATAACAAAGACCTTTTCACGACTCGTGATTTCAGAGAAATACTTAACCGCAAAGACATTGACGCGGTTATCATTGCAACCCCAGACCATTGGCACGACCACATTTCGATTGCTGCCCTGAATGCAGGCAAAGCCGTGTATTGTGAAAAACCGATGGTACAACATATCGATGAAGGCAGAAAAGTAATAGAAACCTGGCAAAAAACAGGCAAAACCATGCAGGTTGGTAGCCAGCCTATCAGTGGAGCAGCCTATGCCGAAGCACAAAGATTATTACAATCAGGTGAAATTGGTGAGTTGAATTTCATCGAAGCTACCTACGACCGTTTCAGTGCTTTAGGTGCCTGGACATACTCTATTCCGCCGGATGCATCAGCTCAGACTATTGATTGGGATAGATTCTTAGGCGATGCCCCTAAACGTCCGTTTGATGCTACCCGTTTCTTCCGTTGGAGAAATTACAGAGACTATGGCACAGGGGTTGCCGGAGACTTATTTGTGCACTTAATCACTGGTATGCACTATGCTACCGGAGCTATCGGGCCAAACAGAATCTTCTCTTCGGGCGAGTTAAGTTACTGGAAAGATGGCCGTGATGTGCCAGATGTAATGGTAACCGTATTAGATTATCCGGAAACCGAAAAACATAAGAAATTCCAGGCGGTATTGCGTGTAAACTTTGCCAATGCCGGGGCTATTAAAAACGTAACACGTGTAGTAGGCACCGAAGGGGAAATTCAATGGAGTGCACAGGGATTAACCTTGACCAAACGTAAATTGCCTAAAGCACCGGGCTATGGCAACGGAGAAAGCTATCCGACTTTTGCAGAAGCTACACAAAAAGAATTCCTGAAAGAATATGATGCCAAATATTCAGAAGCTGACAGAAAAGCAGAGCCTGTAAAAGAGATAAAATTTGACACCCCACAAGGTGACGATGCGCATGCCAAACACTTCAAGAATTTCTTTGATAATATGCGCGCCAACAGCCAGAAAACCATCGAAGACCCAATCTTCGGTTTCCGTGCGGCTGCTCCGGCATTAGCTTGTAACCTCAGCTATTTCGATAATAAAATAGTGCATTGGGACCCGATTGAGATGAAATTGAAGAAGAAATAAACCCCATCCCCAACCCTTCCGCACGGCGGCCGCCCCAACAGTGGGGAAGGGAGCAGAATCTCTATACATAAATCAATCCCGAATAATAAGAAAAGGATTTTTAATATCCCCTCCCCACTGTTGGGGAGGGTTAGGGTGGGGTAATAATCTACCAACCAAATGAACGAAGCAAACTCAGCCATTATTAAAGAATTAGTCACTTTCCGGATGCCATTCGGGAAATATAAAGACAGGCTGATCTGCGATTTGCCAGAGCATTATTTACTCTGGTTTCAGCGGGAGGGTTTTCCGGAAGGAAAACTGGGAACACTATTGGCAACGATGTATGAAATCAAACTCAATGGACTGGAATATCTGCTGAAACCATTGAAAGAAGGAAAAATCTAGAAGCGCATCCAAACTATCTGCTATCAGTGGCTGTTATAGGCTCATAAAACTTATCATTTTCGTATGTCTGACAACACAACAATTATCCGCGTAGCCCTTGTTACCGGAGGCTCAAAAGGAATTGGCTATGGTGTAGCCGAAGTATTAATCAAAGAAGGAATCAGAGTAGCCATTACCAGCCGCACGCAGGAAGCTGCCGATGAAGCCGCTGCCGAGCTAAACAAAATCAAGGAAGGCTATGCACTTCCATTGGTATCTGATGTAAGAGATTTTGCCTCTCAACAAAAAGCGGTTGATAATATATTAGAAACCTGGGGTAGACTTGACTACGTAATTGCCAATGCAGGCGTAGGACATCTGGTTCCTTTTCAGGACATTTCATTAGAACAATGGCATAATACCATAGACATTAACCTGACGGGTGTATTCTACACAGCCAAGACAACCTTAGAAGCCCTTAAAGATTCAAAAGGTTATTTTATTACCATTGCAAGCTTGGCAGGAGCCAATTTCTTCGATAAAGGAACGGCCTACAATGCCAGCAAATTCGGTCTGGTTGGTTTTACTCAGGCATTGATGCTTGATTTGCGCAACGAAGGCATCAAAGTGTCTACTATCATGCCGGGTTCAGTGGCTACCTATTTCAACAACCACACCCCAACCGAAAAAGATGCCTGGAAAATCCAGCCGGAAGACATCGGCCAGATTGTATCAGATTTAATCAAAATGCCAGCCCGCACCCTGCCTAGCAAGGTTGAGGTAAGGCCATCGATGCCGCCCTCTAAATAATATTATTTTTCGTAGAGACGTACGGTTCGCCGCGCGATTGGAATACGTCTTCATTGGCCTATGCAATCCAATAAATGTTCATTGAGAAGAGGTTTTTCGCATAAACGATTAATTTCCCCAATTTACGGGCCAATGAAGACCCAACGCATTGCGTCTCTACGAAATGAATCTCATTTTGAATGACTTTTGCCATATTTTGACTGCCTTTTGGCTATAAAATTTCTTCTCCCTCAGCCTACCTTTATCGGAAAAACAACCCGATAAAAGATGAAAACACCTACCCGAATTGGTAACTGGTTTTATGGAATTGCCTTAGTAGTATATGGCTTACAACAATTATGGTATGCCAACTTCCGAACTGTGCAATTACCTGCCTGGCAAACCTATCTGCCCTTGCTGCCGGTATGGGCGTATCTTACCGGAATCGGATTAATTCTGGCAGGACTGGCCATTATGTTTGATAAAAAAGCCAGAGAGACTTCTTTATTACTAGGCAGCATCTTTCTCTTCCTGTTTTTACTGGTACAGATTCCTTACGAAATGTTTGGTGACCCGAATAGTAGCCTTCACCTGGGCGTGTGGACGAATGCCTTAAAAGGATTGGCATTGGCAGGTGGAGCATTTGTAATGGCTGGTACATTTACTAAAAATGACTCTCATCCATCATCATTTTTTAAACTTGCAGAAAAGCTTATTCCTTTCGGCCCACTGTTTTTTTCAATAACTATGATTAGCTTCGGGTTGGCTCATCTCCTATATGCAGAGGGGGTATCAACGCTTGTGCCTTCATGGATGCCTGACCCTGTTTTCTGGACATATCTGACTGGCGTGGTATTAATAGGTTCAGGTTTTTCCATTACGTTAAAAATAAGACGTGGCGCAATTGCGCTGCTATTCAGTATTGTCTTATTTATCTGGGTGTTTTCATTGCATCTGCCAAGAGCTATTAATGACCCTACTGCCATGAGAGGCAACGAGGTATCCAGTTGTTTTGATGCGCTGGCTTTTTGTGGCATTGCGTTGGTTATATCGTTGAAAACGGTAAAAAAAGATTTGACAGAGATATTCGAATCCTAAAATATCACGGCAAACCGTGATTGATTCCGATTTCTTTTCATGGGAGATTTGCATAAAAATGTCCATGAAAAGAATATTCACTCTACTTTTATGTAGCTTTTGCAGCCTGTCTCTCATAGGCCAGAGCGTAACTATTTCTCCGTCCAGCAGTTTGCTTCCTCCGAGTATGTCCAGAGCCCAACGGCAGGCCATTGCCAGTCCTGCTAATGGTTTACTGGTTTTTCAGCATACTACCGAGCCTAATAGCGCCAAAGGATATTATTGGTATAATGGCACGGCATGGCTTCGGCTGACAGAGGTTGATGATTTAGGCTGGACTATATTCAATGAGAATGTTCACAGTGTTAGCTCAATGAACGTAGGCATTGGCACTACTTTACCTACCGACAAACTACACCTCCGCACGCCTACTGCCTCAGCGGGCTTTACATTCGAAGGCGTGAACCCTACTTTTCAGTTTAAACAAAAAAATCCTGCGGGTTCTACTTTTGTTGAGAAAGGCTTTATCCAGTTGGCAGATAATGACCTCCGAATCGGTATAAACAGCAGTAATACTACCGGAAAATTCATCGTCCGTACCCACGGTGCCGACCAGATAGAAGTAGACGCCAGTGGCGGCGGGGGTAAAATGCTTTTTAATTATGGTGGCATCAATGTAGGATTCGTCTCCCCATCCTCTTCGGGAAATCTTCATATTGGTACCTCGTCGGGCAACAATGCTGATTTTGTAGGTTTGAATGGCGCCATGTTTGTCACCAATGGCGGAAGAATAGGTATCGGTACATCGAACCCACAGGAAAGATTAGACGTGCAGGGCAACTTGAAACTATTGGGTAGCATTGCCATGGCTGGCGAAATCACCAAAACCAATGTGGCCGAGGGGAGTTTTCTGCCACTATGCTATGGTCGGGTTGGCTTTAGTGGCGACCATCAATCAGGGTCTAGCAACTTTACCTGTGAAAACCCCTCAACAGGCAGGTATAAAATCTATAATCCCAGCATTGTCTATACTTCTACTATTATCGTAACCCTTAACAGCTCCAATGCCCAGATAGTAGCCTCAGCCGGTTGTGGTACGGGCGAATGTACCGTTTACCTGAAAGATGCCTTTAGTAACGAGAACAGGTTTGACCCGATTAATCAGGCTTTTTACTTTGTAATTTATCGATAACCATGAAAAAACTAATCCTTTTACTCAGCTTCGCTGCACCACTTTTGAGTATAGCGCAATCGGCTACTATTATGCCCAATAGCATTGGAGTGCCCAAAGTTTCTACTTTACCAACCTGCAATACCAATGCAAAAGGAAATCAGGTAATGAATACGACCGATAACAAGATGTATTACTGCAATGGCGCCAACTGGCAGGAAATGACCGGAGGAGGCTTTACATTGCCCTATAATGGCACAGTAAGTTCAACCGAACCCGCGCTATATCTGGAAAATATGGGTAGTGGAAGAGGCATCTATGTCAAAACAAATGGTTTAGCAATAAGAGCTGAATCTCAAAACAGCTATGGAATATATAGTGTAAGTAATTCAGGTGCCGGAATATACGCAGCAAGTTCGTCAGGTACTGGAGTATATGGATACAGCGAGTCATATTTTGGAGGATATTTCGAGTCGTATGGTAATGAGCCTGCATTATATGTGTATTCGTATGGGGGAAATGCAGCCAATTTCAGAGGCAATGTAAAAATCAGAGATGAGTTGGTGGTTGATGATGGCAAGGGCATTGTCAGAAGTAATTCAGGCACACAACAAAAAGTGGTGCGGATCTCAGGTAGTTTAGCTTATACTAATTTAGCTGTTGGCTCTTATGCAGATAGCAATCCGCTGAATTATGAAGATTTTGGCGGAATACCCACAGTTACAGTTGGGCAGGTGGTTAGTGCCACAGCTACGGGCGAATATTATAAGATTCATGTTATTCCTATTAACGTATCGGCCACTCAATGCCAGCTTAGAATTGTTAATCTGGCAAGCGACCCTGTTACTTTCAGCGCTACCTGGCAATTCCTGATTGTGGGGCCTGAGTGAGACCGGTGCGAGCTATTGTATTCTAATGAATCTCCTCAACCAACAAGGCATTGCCTGCTTTATCGAAGTAGGCAATGGTCATTTCTCCGGTATCAAATGTCCATTTTTCAACACCATTATCAGCTAAGCCCTGCGACATTTGCAAGTAGTCGGTTTTGCCTTGCTCATGTAGGTTTAAGTGTATCATAAGCCCTTCCAGATTGCTTATGTCGGCAATTGTCAGCGGCTCATGCACTGCCGGAGAAACCAGTTTCTGGTTGTCGGCTCCATAATATTCTGAATGCCCGTCAGTCAGAAATGAATCGTATTTCACCACACCAATCGCATTCAATGCTTGCAGGAATTCAGGCAATGATGCTCGCTTGCCTGAATTCGTGTGGATTTCGTCTATTTGAGTCAGTGTGAACATGATTATTGAATTTTATATTTCATCAAAACCAACGATTCCAGTTTCTTCTCATCTATCACTTCGCTGGTTGTATCATTAAAATTATCCAGTTGGGTGTTTTTAATGAAGTAAACCGTGTCTCCCACAATGTCAAAAGTGGTCGGTGATTTATAAGAAGTATCAAAATGAATCAGTTCTTTGATAGCTATAATCTCCGAACCATCTTTATTTAAGAAATACCGCATCAATCCTTTCTCCACCATTCCTATCAGACTATTCCTGTAAAATTTCATGCCATCAATCCCTGATGATGCTTGATTGGGTTGGTTAATAATTTTCTTCGTCTTCAGATCTACCACCCTGATTCCCCTTTTAGAAGCCAGATATAACTTCGAATAATCGTCTGAAAGAGCAATTCCATTCGAATGTTCAACCGCCACTGTATCCAGATAAACTTCCAGTTTGCCACCAGGTCTTTGGATATGATAAATCTTGTTGCTTTGTGATTCTGTGATAAAAATCTCATGCGTCTGGCTCACAGCCAGATCGTTCAGATACCCATAAGGCACAATACTGGTCTTGTATTGGGCAATCAATTGCCCCGTTTCCTTATTCAATAATACCAGTACAGAAGTATTATTCTGCTTTTCCAGACCATTACTCAGGGCATACAATGTATCGCCTTTGATGGTCATGCCGAAGCCGGAAATATAATTATACTGATTGCTTTTAATAAAATCAGCGGCATTACTTCCATCTATATTTGAGGCAACAATCTTGTTTTTTCTGAGGCTGCTCAGAAATAGTTTCCCTGATTGTACATCAATGGCTATTCCCTCAGGTATTAAATCCTTTTCGAAACTTAGGTTAACCGTATTAGATTCTGATTGGGTGCAACTGAATAAGGAGAATGTTGCCCATAAGAGTAGCGTTAGTTTCTGTAACATTTGTGCGTTTTCAAGTTTTGTCAATACTTTAAGCAAGATACATACACTGTCATTGAAATAGCTAATGATGTATAAAATTTATGTAAAGGTCTTTTATCTTTGTTCAATGAATTAAAAACGATGCGCAAAAAGAGACAATACATCCCTGTCAATACAATGAATGATGATTTCGGAACGGGGATTATTATTGATAGATTAGCTTTTACAGATTTGCCCGACTTTGCCGAATGGGGACACGCCGAAAGGCACGACCGCCACTCATTCTTTCTGATGGAGAAAGGAACAGTTTCGATGGAGATTGATTTTCAAAGGTATACATTCAAAGCCGCGACTGTTATCTATATGCACCCCAATCAGGTACATCGGATTCTGGCTTTTGAAGACGTAACGGTAGGCAGTTGGGCCATCAATAACGAAAATCTGAATCCTGAATACCTGAAATTATTAGAAAGCATTGCACCCGCAAAACCCCTATTGCTAAATGAAGAAACCGTTGTGCTGATTTCTGAAATGATAACACTGGGCATTAAATTATCAGAGCGAAAAAACGACCGACTCTATCATGCCTCCATGAAAGATAGTTGTAATGCCCTGGTGACACTTATTATTTCACAATACCTTGAACAAACGAAGTCTACCGACAAGCTCACCCGATTTGAAATAGTTACCAAAGCTTTCAGACAGCTTTTAGAACGTAATTATAGCCAACTCAAACGCCCGGCAGACTATGCCCAACAACTAAATATCTCTACGCCTTACCTCAACGAATGTATCAAAGAAACAACGGGTCACTCGGTTTCTTACCATATTCAGCAACGTATTATTCTAGAAGCCAAACGCTTGCTTTATCATTCAGATAAATCGGTTAAAGAAATTGCTGCGGATTTGGGCTTTGATGATTACCCCTATTTCTCCCGCTTATTTACTAAAGCTACGGGTATGTCTGCCCTGGCTTTCAGAAACAAAAACCTCGATTAGTCCAATACTTACCTTTATCCTGCTATTTTCTGCTCTATTGATACTTTGCAATTTTGCATCGTTAAAAACATTTGTCTTATCTACAAAAATTCAGGGTATGAAATTATTCTTGCGAGTTCTCAAATGGACGGGTTTAGGTATCAGTAGTATTCTGTTGGCTGGGTTTCTTTATCTCTACTTTATTTATTTCGGACGCCCTGACGAAGTGGTGAAAGTAGATGAAGTCAATGATACAAAATGGCATACCATTCCTTTAAAAGGGAGTACAATGTGCAGTGATGGGTCAGAATTTGTGATGTATGTCAGAAAAGGAACATCCAGCAATGTAATCATTTATTTCTCAGGCGGAGGGGCTTGCTGGGACGATTCAACTTGTGGACAACCCATTTCATTATTAAGTGCTTTTGACGGAGATTCAAGAGATTTAAAGTCATTTTACCTGCCTTCATTGATGAGGTTCTTCCCGAAAGCCATCGGTGGAATGGCTGATACTGGCAATCCGCAGAATGCTTTCCGCGATTGGAATTTTGTCTTTATCCCCTATTGTACCGGCGATTTACACATCGGCCACACAACCAATGCCTATACTTTCAATGGCAAGAAACTCAACATTCATCATAATGGCCGCAACAATAGTCTGGCTGCCTTGAACTGGGTGTTTGCTAATTTTAAAGAGGCCGATAAACTCATGGTAGCAGGTGAGAGTGCAGGCGCCTATGGCTCGGCTTTCTGGGCGCCTTATATTGCAGACCACTATGCGGGTAAAAAGATTTATCAATTATCAGATGGAGCCGCTCTTGCTTCTAATCGGTGGAAAGAAATTCTGGATACAGTCTGGCAAAGCGAGAGTAAGGATTTTCTTCATTTTCATATTAGAAAAGATATATTTGAAGATGCACTCATTCATCGCGCTGATTCGGTAAAGAGACAGATAAAGTACTTGCATAGCAATACGCTTTATGACGATGTGCTCACAAGATTCGGGGCAAAGCTGAATCATTCGTCCACGCATTCCAATCATTTCATTGACGAGTGGTCTGGCAATACCAAAGCCATGATGAAAAGACTTACTCAGGCCAACATCGACTATCATTATTTTATAACTGATTCAGGATACGACCCTACCAGACACGCTACACAGCACACCATGACCACCAACGAGTTGTATTACACCAGCAAAGCCGATGGAATTTCTTTCGCCGAATGGCTGAAACGAAACGTAATCGATGAGGAAAACCTATCTCTTGGGAAAAAACTGCTTGAGAAATAGAACCCATCTCCTAAAATAAGATAACATATTCATTAATAAATTTAAGTACAGGACATGATTAGTTAATCCATGTCTGATAAAATCGTGTAAAAAATGGAAGCAATCACAAATAAAAAAGTACTCGTTTCGGGTGCAAGTTTCGCCGGACTATCAACGGCCTACTGGATGATTCAATTGGGCTATAAAGTTACCATTGTTGAAATTGGTAATGGAATTAAAAAAGGTGGAACGCCTGTAAATATAGAGGGCAATACCGTTGACATTGTGAGAAGAATGGGGATTCTCGACCCAATCAAAGCCAACACAATAAGCATGGAATTACTGGAATTCAAAAATGCGGATGATGAGACAGAGGGGTCAATGGTAGCAGAAAAAGAGAAAGATGAATTCGAAATTGAGAGAGATGTATTATTGCATATGTTGTTCGATCAGGTAAAAAACGATACCGAGTTTATTTTCAATAATAGCATCACAGCTTTAAACGAAACAAAAGAGCATATCGAAGTGACTTTTAAAAATGGCGCTCAACAATCCTTCGATTTAGTATTGGGTTGCGATGGCATCCATTCCGCCGTCAGAAAAATCTGGTTTGGTCACGAGGCTGAGTATTCGCATTTTCTGGGTCAATGTTTCTCTATCACGATTGTCAACAAACTATTGATAAAAGAAAATACCACCCAGTTTTATAATGTGCCCAACAAAGGTATTATGCTGAATGCCTACAATGGCAAGACCGACATCATTTTCTGCTTTCGCTCAGAAACAGAAATTCCTTATGATTACCGGAACGAGGCACAACAAAGAAATATCATTCTGGAACAATTTACCGGAGGAAACTGGCGCACGCCCGAATTACTGGAAGAAATGATGCATTCAAAA
This sequence comes from Emticicia fontis, assembly GCF_054779675.1. Classification (NCBI taxonomy): domain Bacteria; kingdom Pseudomonadati; phylum Bacteroidota; class Cytophagia; order Cytophagales; family Leadbetterellaceae; genus Emticicia; species Emticicia fontis. Next base: position 514,661 of record NZ_BAAGXU010000037.1, on the reverse strand, counting down.
ACTTTTTACTTCGATAAACTCTGCCAGATAAAAATGCCTTCATGGACAAAAGGCAGAGTAGCCCTGGTAGGCGATGCAGGTTATTGTGCTTCTCCGGCTGCGGGGAAAGGCGGCTCACTCGCCATAGACGGTGCTGCCGCGTTAGCTGATGCTTTTGAAAAACATGAAGGAAATTTTGAACGGGCATTTCAGGAATATAATCAGAGTTTTCGTCCTTTTATTGAAGAAGTTCAGGCACAGGCTGCCAAAATGGGCTTAGAAAGCCTTGTACCAGCCACAGAAGAAGCCATTCGTAAGAGAAATAAGGAAGGGTTTTAAAATTTAGTCTCTTTTGTTTCCGCATTTGTAGGGGTTCAAAATTTTGAACCCCTACTGTGTTTTGAAACCTGCCAGAATATCTCAAAAAATATTCTCCCAATCTATTTGTTATTTCCAATTGGCCTATTAACTTTGCAATACAAAGTACTTTTAAATACTATTAAATGCTTACCTTTCGCCCTAAATATGGTTTACTGGCAATCGTTTTCTTCGTCATCGAAGTTTTGATTGCAGTGTATGTACACGATTCTTTCGTAAGACCAATTGTAGGCGATTATCTGGTGGTATTTCTGGTCTATTGTGCGGTTTTCACTTTCTGGAATACCCATTTCCTGACGGCCGCCATTGCCACTCTCCTATTCGCTTATCTGATTGAGACCTTGCAATATTTTCATTTTGTGCACCTGATGGGTTGGGAGAAATACAAAATCTTAGCCATTGCCTTAGGGACTGGCTTCTCATGGATTGATATGATAGCCTATACGCTAGGCTTTCTTACTATAGTATGGGTAGAGTCTCGGAGAGCCAGAACTCCACAACGACAAAGCATCTAAAAATTGAACTGTTATGAATGATTTTGTTGATAAAAATTCGATAGTGCGCAAGATTTGGGGCAATTCTGATGTCATTCTATTCATTTTTGCAGGCTCAGCGGCTGAATTTGCCTTGAACAAGGCGGTAGACTGGCTTTATTTTACAGGCAAAATCCCTTCTGACCCTCTGGGACGATTATTCTCTACGGTTCAATACGCCCAGATGATTGTTTTTGCCGATAAAGAAAATGCCCATAAAGCCATTGATAAAATCAATAGTATCCATCAGGGCGTTGAACAAAGCCGTGGTGCGCGAATTCCCGACTGGGCTTATCGGGATGTATTGTATATGTTGATTGACTATGCGATAGTTTCCTACGAATTGCTTGAACGGAAAATGAGTATAGAAGAAAAAGAAGAGGTTTTCAATGTCTTTAGTCGGATGGGCCTACGGATGGGCTTAAAAGAACTACCGGATAATTATGCTGATTGGCAACAAGACCGCCAGGCGCATCTGGAAGAAGACTTGTTGAATGGGCATTTTACAGCAGACCTCTATAAGCAATACAAAAAACATCTGGGTTCTGCCCGTTACCATATTTTATTAGAGTGTCAGAAATTGATTGTTCCTACTAAGGTATCTGAACTACTAAAATTCGGCCACTCAATCAAAGGCAAAGTACTATTGAATCTCTATTTATTAGCCCGAAAACTCAGATTAGATGGTTTGGTGAAAACCATTCTTCTTCCGGCTGAATACAGCCAGCAGATATATAATCTAAATTATAGCCATTTTTCGAAAATGAAGCGGGAGGAAGTGGTTGCGTGAATTTTATTCCTCATCCAGATATTTATCAATTATAGTCACTATTTCTTTATCATTCGGGTGCGGCGCAGCACTTGTGATAAGTACTCCTTTTTTATCAAGTAGTGCATAACGCGGAAATCCCTGGTCTATGCCAAATTTTTCATTGAAGTATTTTTCATCTTCTTTTTCTGCTTTTATATGCAGGCCCTTTAATTTTTTATCTTTAATGGCTTTCAGCCATTTTTCTTTGGTATCATAAAAATCAATAAACAAAAAAGCCACGTCTTTATCTTTGTATTTTTCCTGCAATAGCAATGAATTAGGCATCTGACTTATACAAGCTTTACACCAGCTTCCCCAGAAATCAATATACACAACCTTACCCCTGATAGATTTAATATCAAATGGTTTGCCCGACATATCTTTCAGCACAAAGTCAGGAACAGAGAAAGCGTTTTTGTGTTTCTTATCCCACTTTTGTTGAATAAGGCTGATGTATTGAGAAGCAGGAAACTCTTTCTTATAATTGCTGAATTCTGATTCTATCAACTGTGGCAGATCGACATAGTTTATCAGAAAAATCAATTGCTCACCCTTTATGCGCTCTCTGGTTAAAGGACGCTCCGCTAATACTGAGTCAATAATTTTAAACTCTATCCGGCTATATGCCTCTCTATTCCCATAATCACTAAAGATATTCAGTCGCTTTGCTGCAGTGTATCCGATATAATCAACCAAAGAATTCCTGTAAAAATCGCTTAGACAATGATCATCCAGCAACTCAAACCTGTTCCAGAAATCATAATAATCAGATGGGACGTCTTCCTTCTTGATTTTCCTTTGTCCGAATATACTCTGCAATATATACTGGTTCTTATTGAAGTTTGAATAATGCATTATTTCGCCTTTGCAATAAGAAGAAAAGGCTTTTGAGATTTCGTCCGCGCCAAAACTCTTCTTATATAAATCCCATCTTTTTTGTTCTATATTATCGAGGTGTTCCAGTTGTTTCAAAGGAGCAAAACTGTCCGAGTTCACAGTCGAAGAAACGCCCATAGGCCGCATAATACCAGATTGAAATAAAAAACTATTTTGCTTAGCCGCCTGCCCCGAAAAAACATACTCATTCTGCTTAATTTCTTCAATGGTCAGACTTGTATTAGGAATTGCCCAGAGTCTCAGAAATTGATTAGAGATAAAAAGGAGAATCGGTTGTTCGGAATCTAATTGAAATGCGCAGGATAACCCGCCGCTTTCATTTGTTTTTCCCTTATGCAGAACCTCTCCCTGAAAATCATTCAGGGCAGATTGATTAAAAACGATTCTGAAATCTGCTGATGGAAACGACTTGAAATTACCTTTGATTATCGTCTGTCCTGATGCATTGACGAAGATGAGAATATTTACCAGAATCAATAGAATAAATTTAGACATATGGAGGCAGAGCTAAAGTTTGATACTAATTGTCCTGCAAACTTGTGGATATATTACAAAAACAGGAAATTGCGCGAGTTAAAAAATGTTAATCGGTTCATGTCCACGTAGTTAAATATTGTTAATCACTTTTAACTTGGCACTTTCCCGATATTTTGTTTATTTAGGGTCTCTCTTAAACCTCAACAAACTTATGCGAGCCCTTTCAGCCGTACTATTACTCATCACTTCCTCTGTTTTTGCCCAGCAAAATACCCAGCGTTCATCTATTGAAACTACCAAGCGTAGTATCAGACAGGATGTACCCATGACCAACGCCATCCGTAAGGCTTTCGCCGCCGGAACCCGTGATTTCTCAGGCAAGCCCGGCCCGAATTATTGGCAATTCGAAGCCGATTACACCATTCAGGCCAGTATTGACCCTGCCACGCAGGTGATTACAGGTACTGAAAAAATACTGGTGCATAACAATAGCAAGGAAGACCTGAAAAACCTTGTGTTACGCCTCGACCACAATATCTTCCGCGCAGAAGTACCCCGTGGATTCTCAACACCTGCCGAAGCTACCGAAGGGATGGTGGTGACAAGCATTAAAGTAGCAGGAACAGAGGTTGAATTGAAGTCTGTCAGAGGCCTGACACGAACAATTGCGACTGTTCCGATAAAGGACTTCATCAAAGCCCAGTCAACTGCCGAGGTAGAAATTGCCTGGCATACCAAATTACCGGGCGGCCCAAATGGTGTAGGCCACCGCATGACCCAACGTTTCGACGACAGACTTTTTCAGCCTACGCAATGGTTCCCGAGACTGGCCAAATATGATGATTTAAGAGGATGGGAAACCAGCCAGTATATGGGGCCATCTGAGTTTTATAATAATTTCGGTAAGTTTGATGTAAGCATCACCGTACCGGGCGGCTGGATTGTGAGTGGCACAGGTGTATTACAAAACCCTGAACAGGTATTGAATGAAACCACCAGAAAGCGCCTCACAACGGTATTGAACAGCAATGATGAAGTAACGATTGTGAGCGAAGACGAAGCAGGAAAAGCCACTGCTCCCGGAGATAAACTCACCTGGCATTTCGTAGCCGATAAGGTAAACGATTTTGCCTGGGCTACTGCCAATAAATTTGTCTGGAAAGCCACGCGCGCCACCATTCCGGGAAAAGGTGCTATTCCTGTTTATATGTATTATCTGCCGGAAAGAGCTAAAATGTTTGCCAAAGCCGGAGAAATCACGCGCCATGCCTTAGAGTTTTATTCTGCACTCTGGACTCCGTATCCATTCCCGCAAATGACCTTGCAGGATGGCCCGAGTGCCGGCATGGAGTATCCGATGGTGATAAACTCTAACCAGGGCGCCGCCGACCACGAAACAGGGCACCAATGGTGGCCAATGGTGGTAGGCAACAACGAAACCCGCTACGGCTGGATGGACGAAGGTTTTAATCAATACATGAATATCCTGTCAGGTGCTGACAGCAAAGGTGTACCATATAAACTGGATGGCCTCGGACAAAGCTATGGCCGACAAAGCGGAGATGAAGACGAAGCCCCAATGATGTGGAGTGCCAACGATGCCGGTAGCGGGTATCGGTTCCAGACTTATGGCAAAACCCCGTTGATGCTTTCGATGCTAGGTGGTATTGTAGGTGACGAAGCAGTAATGAAAGCCATGAAAGAATATGCCCGCGTATGGAGTTTCAAACATCCTTCGCCCTGGGATTATATGTATTTCATGAACAATGCTTTGGGGCAAAATCTGGATTGGTTCTGGTATTACTGGTTATTTACTACCGAGTCGGTTAATGGTTCGATTAAAGACGTAAAAAACAATAAAGATAAAACCATTGTTTCGGTATATCAGGCAGGTGAAATGCCTTCTCCGGTGGTATTGAAAGTAGAATTTGAAGCAGATGGTCCGGCTATTAAAGCCCCTGCAAACGCCAAAATGCCGGATGCTAACACAGCAATAGTTACATGGCCTGCTTCGGTATGGTTTGATGGCAACCGCACATTTGATGCAGAATTAAACTTCGGCAAACGCAAAATCAAACAAATCACTTTAGACCCTAACGGAAGATTCCCGGATAACGATACCAAAGATAACGTTTGGCCTAGATAGGATAAACCCCACCGTGTCACCCCTATCTTCGTCCGAAAAAGGGGGTGGCACGGTTAATGCACTCAGAAATCTCTCTATCTCTAAAGGAAAAATTCTAATTAACAATAGGCTCCACCGTGTCACCCCTATCCTCGTCCGAAAAAGGGGCGGCCACCGCGTGGGTGGCACGGTTAATGCACTCAGAGATTTCTCAAATTCCAAATGAAAATCCTAAAGTAATAATAGAAAGGCTAAGCTAACCGTGCCACGGCCAATATCGGACGAGTAGTAGCCGTGACACGGTGCCTATTATTTCACCCGTTCAATGCCATTCAGAATTCCTCCTTTAATCATCTTTCCATAACCCTCATCAGGCAATAAATCAGTGAACGAAAGAGCCAATTGATAGTTTTTTCTGGCATTTCCAAAGTCATTCAGGTCTTCATAACATTTCCCGATGTTTAAATACAGAGAGGGATAAGTGGCCTTTACTGAATCATCATTGATATTCAAGGCATGCTGCAAGGCTGTTTCATCCCATTTCAATTTATCGGCTATGGATACCTGATGCCGGGCTACATAATGTGCTGCCGTGAATTTCTCAAAATCATTGCTTGCTTCATCCCACGCCTGCTGAAAAAGTCTGAAAGCCTCTTCTTTTTTGCCTTCCCCTTCCAGCATCATACCTTGTCCGCACATTTGTACTATTTTGTTGTTTGTGTCGAATTGCATTGTAATTATTAATTAATGAGCTGCAATAGTAATAGATGCGCTACCCCCAAAGCATTGACATACATCAAAAAAGCTATTTAGATTTCAATCGGCTCAAGGTTTCCTGTGTCACATCCAGATACGATGCCAGAATCCTGTTCGAAAGCCTTTGAATATAAATCGGCGTTTCAGCCATTAGTTGATCGAAGCGCTGTTTCGCCGAAAGTGTTACCAGATTTTCTATTTTCTTATTCTGATAGAGATAAGCCATTTCCAGCAGCATTCGATAAAACTCCGCCCAGGCTGGCAAGTCAGCTAGCAATTGATAGAAGTCTTTATGGCTGATGGCATATACTACTGAATCCTCCAATGCATCAACCAGTTCAAACGAGGGTTGCTGTGAGATAAAACTGGCAATAGAAGTGGCAATAGAACCCTCAAAAGCCACATATCTAGTTTTCTCATGCCCTTGTTTGGTGAGGTAATATGTACGAATGCATCCGCTATGAACAAAATACAATTCCTTACAAATCTCTCCCTCAGAAAGCAAAAAAGTATTCTTTTTAATAGTCTTTGGCTTAAAATAAGTGGCTATTGTATCGATTTGTTCATCATTAAGTTTTGTATTGATCCGAAGGTAATATCTGAGTTTTTCTTTCACGTAATTTTTTATTAAGTGATAAATAACCATGCAACTGTTAATATAAAATATATTTACTTATCAGGCAAAACTCCTTTATCGGTCAAAAAGGTAACGTAAAATAAAAATACAACGAATCAGAAATAGCTTTTAAAGTTTTTCTGGAAATTTGGTGTAAAAACATTTTTCTATGAAAACATTTACAAAAATTTACCTGAGTCTTGCGTTCTCTTTAGTTGAAAGTATCGTCTTTGCTCAGAATGTAAAAATGACTGACTCCCCAAATGGAACGGTAATCAGCAATGCAGGTGGAACAGACATTCCTCTTTCGTCTTCTATTTTAGATATCAGAAGCACTAACAAAGGCATTCTTTTACCCCGTATGACTACAACTAATCGTGATGCTATCAGTTCTCCACAGCCCGGACTACTTGTCTATAATACTTCTACTAATCAATTTAATTATTACGGTGGCTCATCATGGCAAGTAGCTTCATTAGGTAATCAATGGGGAGTAAACGGGAGTAGTCTTTATCATACCGGACAAGTAGGGATTGGTACTTCAACCATGACAAATGCAAATACTTCACTAACGGTCAAAGGGAATACTACAATTAGCGGAACTCTGACTACAAACGGCGGAAAGGGAATATTATACAATTCGGGTGGAAGCAATCAGTTAAAATATTATACATTTGAATTCACTCAACCTATGGGATTAAGCGGAGGTCACAGATCTGGAGAAATCACAATTTCGATTTCGGAAAGTTATAGCAGCCCTCCGAAAGTAATTGTAGGAGACATTGTTTCGTCAAGTTGTGATGTTGGGGAGCCCTACTTTCTTCAATTAGTTATATATGGATGTACTACAAATAGTTGCAAAGCTAGAGTAATAAATACTGGCAATAATGATATAAGTTGTACCACGACCTGGAATATTATCTGTATTGGCAATTAACCTTTCAGGTACTTTTCCTTAAAATATCACGGCATACCGTGATTGACACAAGTGAGGAATAAAAAGACATTTGTAGAAAAAACTTTTATGAAAATATCTACAAAACTTTATCTGAGCTTTACTTTTTATTTGTCGGTTAATATTGCTTTTGCTCAGACAGCAAAAGTTGTTGATACGCCCGGCGGAACAGTCATCAGTACTATTGGAGGTAATGAAATCCCACACTCTACTGCCATTCTGGATATCAGAAGCTCTAATAAAGGCGTTTTATTTCCCCGCATGACAACTGCCAACCGTGATGTCATCAGTGTGCCAACGGCAGGTTTGTTAATCTATAATACGTCCACCAATCAGTTCAATTATCACAATGGTTCTTCATGGCAGGCAGCTTCTTTCGGAAATCAATGGGGAGTAAACGGAAGTGTGCTGCATCATAGCGGGCAGGTGGGTGTGGGTACTTCGGCCATGACCAATCCTAATACGTTTCTGACAGTAAGAGGAAATCTTGGAGGCACCAATATGGAAGGTATGCATGTAGATGCCAGTAGTACTACAGGAAGAGCTTTTTATGGATACTCCGTGAATGATAGTTCAAGGGCCTATCATTATTATGATGGTAGCACCTCAAAATGGAATCTGGCTATGAATGGTACTGATAGAATAACCGTAACGAACTCAGGTCTTGTAGGAATTAACACAGCGAATCCGAACGCCCGATTAACTGTCAATGGAAGTACTTATATAAATGGTTTTACTGAAATAAATTATGATTTATCCGTAAATGGTTATTTTGATGTAGATTATAATGCTAATATTGATGGAGCACTAACCGTTAATGACTATAAAGGAGTAGCCTATAATGCCAGTAGTTCTCAAAATCTTAGAATGTTCAGGTTTACCACTGAGTATATTCCTGTCGTATTAGGCGCACATGGAGCAAGTACTACCTCAATAACATTTGAAGGAGGGTTTACCTCAACACCTATGGTTATTGTTGGGGATATTGATTTAAGCGGGGGAACAGTTGGTGAATTAGACAGAGTAATATTAGTGCTAAGAGCTTGTTCTTTAAATTCTTCAACTGGTAAAACCACTTGTCAGGGCAAATTAATCAATACAGATGATGCTTCTGTCAATTATAATGTCAAATGGAATTGCATCGCTATTGGCTATTAATCAATAGCTCATTCTGAGTCAAAGGCACTAAGATAATAAATCGGGTGCCTTTGTCTTTTTCTGAATCAATAGTCAGTTCGCCACCAATAGTTTCCAATCGGCCTTGAATATTTTTCAGGCCGATGCCTTTTTGCTGGTTTTCCTGTATACCTCTGCCATTATCTGTTACTTCTAATAGTAAGTCTTTGCCTTTTTGTGACAGATAAATAGTGGATGCGGTAGCTTTTGAATGCTTGATGATATTCTGCACTAACTCTAGACAAATCGCATAGATATTCAAATCAATATTTTTGTTGAAGTATGTCAGTTCGTCAATTGTCAGCCTAAACTGTATTCGCTGATTATGATTGATTTTCTGAATCATGCGTTTCAAAGCATTTTCCAGTCCTTCTTTCTCCAGCTCTTCCGGCATCAGGTTATGTGATAAAATCCTGACTTCTGAATACGCATTTTCGGTCATCGATAGCACATTGGCATAAATCTGCTGCTCCCTTTCAGACAGATGCTCGGGGCTGATATTATCCAGAGAGATATTAATAGCTGTCAGCAAACTCCCCAGATTATCGTGCAAATCGGCGGCCATACGCTTGCGCTCAATCGTTTGTCCACGTTGCATGGCTTCCTTTATTTCATCATACGATTTCTGTAATTCGGCTGTGCGTTCTCTTACTTTCAGTTCGAGTTGCTCATTCAGCAATTCAGTTTCTTTTTTCCGTTTCTGAATATTTCTGAAGTTCCAGGCCAACGATAAGAGTAGTAAGCCCAGCATACCCAGGCCAATCCATAAAAACTGCTGGGTCTGTTGTTTTTTTTCAGCCTCGGCCGAGAGATTACGGATACGATTCTGTTGCACCAGCCTTGTTTTTTCCGAGGAGGTTTTCAACTGCTCTATCTGAAATTTCCTAGCCAGCTCGTCCCTTTCATTTTTTTCAAAAAGTGCCAGCCTTTCGGTTTCGGCATTGCGGCTTTTCAGAAGCAATATCTCATTGGCTCTTAGAGAAGAATCGATAATAGCTTTTTGTAGCAATTCCTGCCGCTCGAATTCAGCTTTGGCTCTTTCTGTTTCCAGTTTTTTCTGCAAACCTAATACCTGTGTCAGCTTCCGTCGGTCGCTGATTGAATCGTTCATTAGATTATACTTCTCATAGGCTGAGAGCGCAAGGTCATACTTCTGTAGTTTTTTGGCAGATAGATATTTCACTTCATAGGTATCTACTTCATGTTTAATAGCCATTGCTGCCTGCGCCCATGTTTCGGCCTTTTCGGCATATTGAATCGCTAATGGATAATCACCGGATAAATAAGCGGCTTTTGCCAGATAGGTATAACAGGCAAAAGGATAAAAGCGATTATTGGTGTCTTCAAAGTATTTCAAGGCTTTTTTGACATTGCTCACCCCTTCCTCTATCCTATTCAGATGAATCTGGCAGCGGCCAATTTCCATCAGAGTAACCATTTCAATAGAGGTTGATAGTTTCCCCTCATGAATATGATTCAGTGCTTGTTGATAATACTTTATTGCCTCAGCAAATTGCTTCTGCTCGGCATAAATCACCCCAATATCATCAAATTTATAGGCATAGCTCAATGCCCATTTACTGACTTTTTCGGGCGTAATGCCTGTTTTCAAATCGTTATCCCGACAAATACTGATAATTTCCAGCGTTTTTTTATGGTAAACAAGCGAGTTTTCATAATCACGCAAGAGTTGATAACTGCTGGCAATACGGGTTAATGAATAAGTGGCTAATATCAAATCAGCGCCTTTCAGGTTACTGGCTTTTTTATTGGCTTCCAGACTAATATCTAGCGCCTTCTGGTAATCGGCTTTGATGGTATAGGCAATGCCCATATAATCATACGCCTTGAAAACCTGGGTATTATACTGAATATTAGTAGCATATTTCAGCAACCTTTCAGCATACCGCATCATCGAATCGGGGTTTTTCTGCGCTATCCGGTTATTATAATACATATAAGCCAGCCGTTCGGCGGCCAGCACCAAGAGCGTATCTTCTTTTTTGTTTCTGGCTTTATGTTCGAGCGAGTAGAATAAACCTTTGGTAGCGGCAAAAATACTATCGGCATTTACGGGTTTGCGGGCAAGATCGGCGGCTTTAAAAGTATCATTCAGATTGGGTAAACGAACAGACTGCGCATAACTATTGGAGAGAAGGATAGTCAGAATAACAGAAAAACAGAAGGTAATATTTTTCATGGCTCACAGTCGTTTGGGCATAAAATTTCCAACTGAATAGTAAATTTAAGCCATAAGCCCGCTAATTATCCTTTTGTTAGTAGATTTTTCTCAAAAATTTATTAAACGTTTTCTGTGTTTGATGATTTCCATGACGACAAACTTTCAAATCTTCACTAGATGAATATGAAATGCCTATAAAACACCCTCACCAATCCACATCCTCCCTTTTGGCTACAACCTTGCGACTTTTAGCTACATCTGTTTTCTGATTCCTCCCGAACTTTGCCTCAACAAAAAACGAAAACAATGAAACTAGAAAACAATACAATTCTAATAACAGGTGGAACAGGAGGATTTGGCTATGAATTTGCCTCTAAACTGATTGCCATGGGAAACACCGTGATCATCACAGGCAGAAATGCCCAGAAACTTCAGGAAGTAAAAAGGGCGCTTCCATCGGTGCATATCATCCAAAGTGATGTAAGCAAAGCGGAAGATATTGTCAGTTTACATGAGACAATTACACAACAATTCCCTGAGATGAATATCCTGATTAATAATGCAGGAGAGATGCGGAAAATCAGCCTGAATCAGAATCATGACCTGATGGATATTACCCGTGAAATAGAAATCAACCTGATGGGGCCAATCCGGATGGTGCAACAGTTTTTGCCACATCTGAAAACAAAGAAAAATGCAGCCATACTAAATGTTACCTCAGGTATTGCCTTAATGACGTTCCCGATATCACCCATTTATAGTGGCAGCAAATCTGGTCTTCGTGCTTATACACAAGCCTTGCGGGTACAATTAAAAAATACGGATATTAAGGTCATTGAATTGGTTGCTCCGGGTTCTTCTACCCCACTGAATGATAAATTCATGAATGAAGACGGCTTTACTGCGAGTGCCCTCATGGCGCCTGATAAAATTGTAGACGCGGCACTCAAAGGTATGCAAAACGATAAAGAGGAGATTTATCCCGGCCTTGCCAAGCTTATGCGTATCATGAGCAGACTTGCGCCTAAACTGATGCTTTCGCAGGCCGCAAAAATGGGCGCTTCAACTATGTATGGAAAATAAATAAACGCAATTGATTATGATAAAGAACATCATTTCCTTAGTCTTGTTACTGGTTTCTGCCTTCCTGTCGTTCAAGCACGGATGGGATACATTCCATATCAAAGACAACCCTGAATCGGCAAAAATGATGGCTGATTTAGGAATTACTAAACCATTTGTGCCAATTTTAGGTATATTTATTATCGTTATCGGCCTGTTGCTTTTGTTTCCCAGAACCTATTTCTTAGGCAATCTGCTGAATGCTGTATCCATCCTGACGATTATGGCATTAGCTTTGAACACCGGAAATCTAAAAATGGCATTGATAGAAATACCCTTTCTGCTTATGCCCTTGCTGATGATATGGCTGAAATATCCCTTTAAAAACTGAGCCCAACCATGGAAAATAAAAAGCCCATAAGAGTAAAAACCATTACCGAATTACACCGGCATATGGAATTTCCGAAGCCTGCACATCCCTTAATCAGTATTATTGATTATAGCAAAACAAAAGATGCACCCGGTATCAGTGTCTTATTCGATTTCTATTCTATCTCTGTTAAAAGAGGAGCTGATAAGATGTTTTACGGACAACAATCGTATGATTTCGACGAAGGCGTGATGGCTTGCATGGCGCCCAGTCAATTAATAAAATCACCCGAGCAACCCACGAATGCCGAGCGTTCGGGTTGGATTCTATTCCTTCACCCTGATTTTTTGTGGAACACACCATTAGCCAAGAAAATCAAACAATACGAATACTTCCATTATTCAGCTAATGAAGCCCTGTTTCTATCAGAAAAGGAAGAAACTGTTATTAACGGTATCGTTGATAATATCAAGCAGGAATATAATTCCAATATGGATAAGTTCAGTCAGGATGTCATCATTGCGCAATTAGAACTACTATTTACCTATGCTCAGCGTTTCTATGAGCGCCAGTTTATGACCCGAAAAATCACCAACAGCAAAATCCTTAATCGGCTGGAAGAAGTCTTGACTGATTATTTCAACAGGGATGATTTACTGTCAAAGGAACTCCCGACTGTGCAATATGTGGCAGATGCACTCAATATTTCGACTAAATATTTAAGCAGTTTACTCAAACAATTAACCGGACAAACCACGCAACAGTTGATTCATGAAAAAATGATTGAAAAAGCAAAAGAAAAACTCTCAACCACAGACCTGACCGTAAGTGAGATTGCCTATGCGCTGGGCTTTGAACATTCTCAATCATTCAGCAAAATGTTTAAAAGTAAAACGAATCAATCACCGTTGGAATTTCGGCAGTCTTTTAATTGAAGGGAATACGCTATTAGCGTGCGTTCGTAGCGACGTAACGGTTCGCCGCGCGATGCAATACGTCTCAAAGGCCTATCCAATCCAATAAACGTTATTTGGAATAAAAATAATGTTTAATTGGTCTTATATTCATAGGCCAATGAACTAGATTTGGCTAAAGCCAATATGGATGATTTTTTCTTATTACCCCATTTAAAAATGGGGGCTATTGAATCAATTGCCGCCAGCTTTAGCTGGTGGTTACTAATTACTAGCATCAAAATTGGCTTTAGCCAAACTTTTAAGAGAACGGTTATTTCTTGAAACTTAATCATTACGTCTCTACGAAAAAACCTCGGCCATATGACCGAGGTTAAATATTGCTCTTAACGTCTCAAATCCTATTTCTCCTTATAAACCTTCCCTTCTTTCATCACAAAGGCTACATTCATCATTGCTTTTGCATCTTTCAGTGGGTCGCCTTCTACGGCTACAATATCAGCTAATTTTCCTTTTTCTACTGAGCCTAATTCAGATTTCATGCCCAGAATTTCAGCATTTACAATCGTTGCTGATTTGATGGCTTCCATCATTGGCATACCACCCTCTACCATATATTGAAACTCTTTCGCATTGTAACCGTGCGGGAAAACACCCGCATCAGTACCGAATGCCACCTTTACCCCTGCTTTATACGCCTTGGCAAATGTTTCTGCAATTTGTTTAGCTGTTTCAATGGCTTTAGGCACCACTAACGGATGATAATATCCTGGTACTTTTACCGAATCACCTACTGTTTTTCCGGCGATGATGGTGGGTACATAGTATGCTCCATATTTTTTGAATAATTCAATGGCTTCGTCGTCCATAAAAGTGCCATGCTCAATGGTAGTTACACCTGCTCTGATGGCACGTTTCATTCCTTCGGCACCATGGGCATGGGCAGCTACATGGAAACCGTAATCTTTAGCGGTTGAAACAATTGCCGATATTTCGTCTTCGGTAAATTGCGGGCCTTTGCCATTTTTGGCAATACTCAATACGCCACCCGTTGCTGTAATCTTGATGCAATCCGAGCCATCTTTATAACGTTGACGCACTGCCTGACGGCCTTCTTCCGGACTATTTACTACGCCATTGGTTACATAATCCGGCACTGTGTACGTATTACTGAGCCCATTGGTTGGGTCGCCATGACCACCCGTAGTGGCAATGGTACGGCCAGCTGTAAAAATTCTCGGGCCAATCACCAGACCCTTATTAATAGCATTACGGATAGAGATATTTACCCCACTACCGCCCAGATCTCTGACAGTCGTAAAACCTGCCATCAGGGTAGTAGCCGCATATTTCTGTGATTCAAAAGCCACATCGGCCATATTGGCGCTCATGCGTTTCAGGTATTGGTCTTTGCTGGTTTCGCTTTCAATATGCACGTGCATATCAATCCAGCCGGGCATTACGGTGCGTGTTTTCATGTTTACCACTTTATCATTTGCCTGAGCAGCGGTAAAGCCATTCTGAACATCAGTGATACGATTTTTTTCAACCACAATCGTCACCTGAGACTTAGGTGTATTGCTGATGCCATCTATCAGCGTGCCGCAATGAATAAGGGTGCGTTGGGCAAATGTTGTGGATGATACGCCCAATAGAAGGGCCAACAAGTAGTTTTTCTTCATTGATGAGTTTAGTTTAGGTATGGGGTAAATATAGGCAAAAAGAAACAAAAAAGAAAGACCCCACTCCCTAAATCCCTTCTCCATTGTTGGGGAAGGGCTGGGGATGGGGTCAAAATACACTATTTTTTTTATCAGTTCTTAGGCACCAACACACCGTTGGCTACGAAGGTAAGCTCTGTTTTCGGTTCCGTAATTTTGGCTACTTCTTCCTTGCTTTTACCGCCGTCTTCTGCGTAGTGGCGAAGCTCGTCTACCGAGGTAGTTTTGGTTTTAGCATTGCCTTCAAATACTACTGTTTTGCCTGCTATATCTTTCGGTACAAAGAAACCATAGTCTTTAAAAGTAACACGCATGGTTTGTCCGTCTTCTAATTTTACTTTCATCCAGCAGCCTTTTACCTGACATACCGACTCTACTACCCCAGAAACCTTGCTTTCGAAAGCTGGTGTTTCTTTGGCTTTTTTGCTTAGTTCGGTAGCGGCAACAGCGCCATCAGCTTCGATTTTTTCGCCGAAACTATCAAATTTTTGTCCAAACGAAATGTTGGCTATTAATACGATAAGAAGAATTGAAACGAGTTTTTTCATTGTTGAGAATATTAAAAATGATGATAAAATTGATTAAACTTTTATAGAATAAACAACTGTCTCATATGCTAATTTAAAAACAGCAAATAATGATATTTATTACAAAGGTATATAAAAAATTGATTAATCAATTACCGTAACCCAACCTTTACAGCTAGTACCTGATGCGGTACTAAAGATATAATAATACGTACCTGACGGAATATCCTTGCCCCAATCATTCTGGTAATCTTTTGATTCATAAATCAGTTTCCCATAACGATTATAAATATCAATCGTTACATCCTTGAATCCGGTGATGAAATGGTCATTTTTGCCGTCATTGTTGGGCGTAATCACATTGGGTACTTTACCCTCGTTTTCTGGCACATCAATGCTTTTGGTTATTGATAACTCACAACCAATCTTATTAAAGGCTTTCAATGTTACCTGAAACGTGCCGCCCTTGTTATAACGATAGGCTTGTGGAATCAGGGCATTGAGGGTATCGGCATTGCCCATACTCCACTTAAATTCGGCTGCATTCTGTGTGTTGTTGGTAAATGTCAGCTCATAGGGCTTGGTACAATCATGTGTGACTGAATACGTAAAATCGGGCTTGAATGATTCATCAATCACCACAGTTACTGTTCGTGTGGGTTTGCATCCATCCGGATACTCACAGGAAACCGTATAGGTACTGGTTTTGGTAGGTGAAACCGTAATAATTGTGCCCGGAGAATCTTGCATCCCCGGACCCGACCAGGTAAATTTGGTAGCATAGCCAGTGGCTTTTAACTCTACACTCTGGCCTGCACATATCTCCTTACCTCCCGTTGCCAGAAAGTCCTTTTTATCATCTTCTACCTTGATAGTTACGTCTTTATTGACTGTACAACCCTCTTTTTCAATAGTAACAGTATACCTGGTAGTACTCTGTACTTTAGCAACAGGATTGGCAATGCCTGCATTATCTAAACCTGCGGCTGGCGACCACGTATATTTTACACCTCCCAGAGCCGATAATTGCACAGGCGAATTAGGGCATACCAAAGTATCGCCTTTGGCCTGTGCCACAAAGCCTTTTACCAGAAAAGTCTTTACAGTAGAATCAGTGGTACGGCAGGTAATTTTATTATATATCCGCAGTTTAATAGTATAAGTACCCGGTGTCGTGAAATTATACCCTATCATATCTTTGGTTCGGGTGATTACATTTTCATTTATCACCCATTCGTAGGTTTTAGCACCCTTGCTCAGGTCATAAAAGTTGATTTTGGCAGGTGCACAAACTTCTGTTACCGGACGATTGGCTTCGTTTTTTATCTCAAAATCAGCTTTCAACGCATCAATCTCAAACTTAAAGGCTGCCATATTGCAGTTGCTACTCTGGTGCTGAGGCTGATAGGCATTCTTAATCGGGAAAGTAGCAATATGGTCTTCACCACGTGATAAACAGGCACAGGCGCTATGGTAAATATAGCCGTGCTTATCAAAACGGCAGGTACCGCCATCCACATGGTCGCCTACTTCTCCGGTTGGGTCTTTCGGTGCGGCCGAGCCAAAAAATGTGGCATAGAGTAGTGACTTGGCGTTTTTCTCCAGAATCATCAGATAGAAATTACTGCCTGTCGTAGTTGCCTGATAGGCATCCTGCGTAACAGGCAAGCCCGTAGTAGTACTAAAGCGATTCAGGTTTTTGGTAGTTGCCGAGTTTACTTTTCCTCCCCAGCCAGCCAGATAAATATTGCCGCAATCATTCACCAGAAAAGCCGTTGGTACAATATCTATGCGCCCTCTGCCTCTGCCCGTTCCAACTACTGTTGAAAAGACTGTTTTAGACAGATTCTTGTCCAGACAATGCACAAACTGCCCGCTATTGGCATTGCGATAAACACCGTCTGATACCGGATAAGGCCCTTGGGTAAGCCCGAATACATAGACATTATCTTCGTTGTCAATCTCCAGAAAAAAATTGGCATCAGCTTCGGTAGTACCCATATAAGTCATTTGCTCAATGGCTCCCGCAGCACTGAATTTGGCAATAAACCCATCCCCACTACCTCCATAAGCCTGCCCATGCACGCCAGTTGTGACAGGCAGATTAGAACTGAATGTCTGCCCACAAACAAATATTTTCCCTGCATCATCTACTTTAATACCATAGGCTCCATCAAAATTATTACCGCCCAGATAAGTACTCCATAAAAGCTGAGAACAGTTAGGATTCAGCTTGCAAACCACCGCATCATAACCCGCTCCTTTGGTTTGCTGGCTGGCATTCACTAAAGGAAAATCAGTTGAGGCCGTAATAGAAGCCAGATAAATATTATCGTCTTTATCAACCACTACTTCCCCACGGAATTCATCGCCATAGTTTTTGATAGTCAGTGCACGGGTATCATTAAAACCATCGTTCGCCTTGCCACCTAAGTAGGTGCTACCTACCAGATTTCTACCATCCTTGCTTAATACGGCTACAAAAATATCACTTCCCCGCTCGAAACCGATTCCTGTAAAATTAGGGTCTTCATCATCTGTTGAGAAAGAGCCATATACGCCAAACAAGCTCCCTCCGGCGTGTTTTCTTTTATAAGAAGCACTGGTTGTCGGGAAATTGCTCGAAGCCGTAGTCCCAAAAATCACCAGTTCACCTTTCGAATTGGCAATGAGGCTATGCGGCACGTCAGAGGCATCGCCCCCTAAATAAGTAGCATAGAGTAATTGTGAGCCATTACCTGCTAATTTCATAATTACCACATCGGTAATGCCATAACCTTTGGTGTTAGTCATGCTATTGGGCATACTGCCAGCGTCTGCATTTACCTGAAACGAGCCATTAGTTACAGGAAATTCACCACCAAATACGGAGCCACCGGCAAAGAGATTACCGTCGGCATCATAGGTAGCGGTTTGTGCCCAGTTGTCTGATTTTGAACCGGAATAAGTAGAGAAGACCAATTCGGGGTCGATGGTGAGCGATTGTGAAGCATCATATTTTTCAGGAAATTCAAATTGTACTTCATTATTTTTCAATCTGAATCCTGATTTTACCTCAACTGTTTTGCTCCCAATTACCTGAAAAGAATAAGGTTCAAACTCGGTTGCGGTATTGACGGAGGTCTTATAATTAAGTTTTTTATTCTGAATACTCAACTCATCCAAACCTGCATATTTCATTCTGATTTTCGATACGTCAGCCTTGGGTTTGGCGATGTATTCGTATTTAAGCGATTGATCGTAACTATACAGTTTGAAATCAATATCAGGATAAATATCTTTCAGATAGATTTCGTCATAGGCTGATACATTTCCTCTCCACTTGGTTGGGTCATTGCCAATAAAATAGTTGTAGATAGTCGGGCTTTTGACTGCGGTTTCAATCCTGGGAGAAGCATTGGCTTCCTGAAAAGTCATTTCAAACGAATGCCCTTTAATAGGGCCGGGTGCTATTCTGGCACCTTTTGAGTCTGTAATACCTCCGGCGTGTAGTGCAGCTAAGGCTTTGGTATCAAAAAAGACATATTGAATACCCGTGCGCCTGACCAATAAATAGCCTCCAGGGATTTCTGCCTTAAAAAGTATCGAAGTCTCCCATTGCCCTTCGTTGCGAATAAACTTAACTGATGCATTGGGGGCAGCTGTTGAGGCAAAAATGGTAGTGATGAAGAAACAAAAAACGTAAAAATATCTCATTCCAATCCGTTTTGATAGAGTAAGGTTTTAATAGGTCAAGTTTTTCAATGAAGAAGTGGGTCTTCTGATAGCAGTAGTTTCAGCTAAATTAGATGATAATTAGTATATAACCGAATAATTATCATTAAAATTTACAGGATACTATTACCTGAAAAAGCGCAATCTTCCCAATGTTTTTCCCCTGAGTTTTGTGATTTTCCGGGAGCAATGTCTCCCACAAACATTCCCTATAAGTGTGGCAATGTCACTGTAAACACGCTTCCTTTTCCTACTTCGCTCTGTACTTCCATTTTGCCCTGATGAATATCAATTATTCTGCGGCACACCGACAAGCCAATTCCGTGTCCACGATAAGGCGAGGCATTCTGAGTGCGGTAAAACGGTTCAAAAATCTTGCTCAACTCGCTTTCCGGAATCCCGATTCCATTATCTTTTACAGCAACAATACATTGTTTTTCATTAAAACGTATTTTCACCTCCGCTTCGTGTTCGAGCGAGTATTTGCAGGCATTATCTAATAAATTGGTAAAGACCGTCAACAGAAGCGCTTCATTTCCATTCACTGTTACCCACCCGTCATCGTCGGGAATATCGTCAAAATCTACGGCAATTTTATAATCGGCATTGAGGCTCAGTATTTCTTCCTGCGCTTTAAACAATATCTCGTCGATACGGGTAGGCTTCAAAGCCATATTATTCTCCTGATTCTCCGATTTTGCCAGTTGCAGTAGCCCATTGGTCAACTGTATCAGGCGTTGCGTATCAGTCAATAATGATTTGAGTATATTTTTATATTCATCAGTCGAGCGCTCATTTTCAAGCGCAATCTGTATTTCTGATTTAAGGGCAGCTAATGGCGTGCGCAGTTCATGAGAAGCATTCGAAACAAAACTTTTCTGCATTTCGAACGAAGTTTCAAGCCGCTCGAGCATCCGGTTGAAATTATTAGCCAATTGGGCTATTTCATCTTTACCATTGCCTACATTCAGCTTCTGTTTGAGGTTATAGGCTGTAATATTGGTAATATCCTCATTGATTTCGGCAATGGGTTTGAGCGATTGCCCCGCAAAAATAATCCCCAGAATAATGGTGAGAACAATGCCAATAATAAAGCTGATAATGAGCGTATCTCTGACATTCTGGAGTTTTTC
This sequence comes from Emticicia fontis, assembly GCF_054779675.1. Classification (NCBI taxonomy): domain Bacteria; kingdom Pseudomonadati; phylum Bacteroidota; class Cytophagia; order Cytophagales; family Leadbetterellaceae; genus Emticicia; species Emticicia fontis. Next base: position 494,335 of record NZ_BAAGXU010000037.1, on the reverse strand, counting down.
TTTCCCATAAATATCGGTAGCTTCAGCTACAACTACATAAGATTTGCCGTTTTCATCAATATACAAAGACCCAGTAGCCTGATTATCCCAATCGCTGGTTTCAATATATTTTCTTTGTCGAACCTGTTTCAGAAAAGCCGGACTATACAAAAAAGACTCGGCTTCATAACTGGCGTAAACCAACTCGTCTTTATCGTTAAACATTAATACCTTTTCCACATTCAGTTTACCCAGAATCGTTTTGTTGGCATCGCGTAGTTTTTTCTTGTCTTTTTCGGTGATTTTTAATTCTTTCAATAACTGAGCAGTCAGGATTCCTCTATCATGTAGCCGGTTATAGAATTCCTGCTTTCTGAAATTTTCGGAAGTATAATAGACCGCAATGGAGAATATAATCAATATAAAAGCGATTATTATCGTAAATTGTATGGCTATCTTGGTACGTATTTGCATATTTGGGTTGGTATTCAGGTATTTGTTACTTGCCTGATATTCGTACAGCGAACTTTTCATCTCAAATTTAATAAAGAATATGCAAATTCATGTGATTGACGCAGGAGATTTCAAATTAGATGGCGGAGCGATGTTCGGCGTAGTGCCCAAGACTATCTGGCACAAGCAGATACCTGCGGATGAAAATAATTTGTGTAGCTGGAAAATGCGCTGCCTGTTGGTCGATACCGGCCAACAGCTGATATTGATTGATAGTGGTATGGGCGATAAACAGGATGCCAAATGGCAGGGCTATTATTATAGACATGGTGACGGAGACCTGATTCAATCAATAAAAAAAGCAGGTTATTCTCCTGATGAAATTACCGATGTGCTTTGTACCCACCTGCACTTTGACCACTGTGGCGGAAGTGTGAAATGGAATACGGCTAAAGACCGTCTGGAACTGACTTTTCCGAATGCTAAGTACTGGACACACTCAGCACACTGGGAGTCAGCCACGCACCCGAACCCACGTGAAAAGGCTACTTTTCTGAAAGAAAATATCTTACCGATGCAGGAAACAGGGGCTTTGCACTTTGTAGACAAAGAAGATAAAACTTTTGGCAACGAAATTGAGTTATTATATGCTAACGGGCATACAGAAAAGATGATTATGCCTAAAATAAAACAAGGAGAAAAAACGTATTTATTTATTGCTGACACTATTCCGTCTCACGCACACATACCAATTCCTTATGTGATGGGTTATGACATACGCCCCTTGCAGACCATGGGCGAAAAAGAACAACTCTTAAAGCAAGTTGCTGATAACGATTGGACTATCATTTTCGACCATGACCCCTTGCATGATGCGGCACATATCCACCTGACCGAAAAGGGCTATCGGGTAGCAGATTTGTTTAATTTGTAAGTAGAGCAGGAAGAGGATAAGCATATTTTATTTTTCTAAAATTTATATACTGCATGAAAATAGGATTAGCACTTTCAGGGGGTGGTAGCAGAGGTTTTGCTCACTTAGGTGTCATTAAGGCATTGGAAGAAGTTGGTTTAAAACCGGATATGATTACTGGCACAAGCGCAGGCTCAATTGTTGGTGCCATGATAGCCGCAGGATATACACCTGACTATATCTTTGAAGCCATCGTCTCTGCAGGTATTTTCAGTCACATAAAATTTGCTTTCAATAGATTTGGCTTGTTCAAACTCGAAAAACTACAGGATTTATTTCTGAAATACATTCCGCATAATTCTTTTGAACAACTCAGAATGCCCCTGACCATCTGTGCCACCGACCTTGAGCGAGGTGAGGCAGTTTATTTTAAAGAGGGTGAGTTGATTAAACCAATATTAGCCTCCTGCTGCCTGCCGGGTATTTTTGAGCCTGTCCGCTTTGAGGGCAGAACCCTGATTGATGGCGGAATAGTTGATAATCTGCCAATTGGGCCATTGGAACAAAGTTGCGATTTTATCATAGGTGTCAATATCATGCCTGTTAATAACAATATGGCTATCAACTCCTTTAAGGATGTGTTGATGAAAAGCCTTTTTCTTTCTATCAGAAATAATTCAGGTGAAAAGCTAAGACGCTGCCATTTAGCGATTGAACCCGCAGAAATCTATCGCTACGACGGTCTGAATATGTCAAAAGCCAAAGAAATGTTTGATTTAGGCTATGAATGCACAATCAGAGAATGGGAAAAGAAGCTGTTGCAGGTGATGTAAGGGGTGAATGATTGAGCGGCCGCCTCTGCGGTGAGTTAGTGATTAATTGCGAATAATGAATTGTGAATTAGCGAATAATAGATTTTGTTACATAGAATACATAAACGCTTTTTATTTAATAGTTTTTAGAGCCCCTTGGTTCGGTGGCTTCGACTACGCTCAGCTACCGAACCAAGGGGCTCCTTAAGAAAAGGTACTATGATAACATCTCTCCTTCCCAATATCTAAAACCCTCCAACATTTTCCCCACCAAATAATAAAATAAACAGTATTGCATCAAATCATTTGCTATTTTTGGCACCAAATTAGATAATTTTTCAGGCAGATAATCGTTTAAAGGTGGGATATTGACTATAATCAACTCAGACGTATTACCCCAAAAACCTATTCAGAAGTGCAGAAACTATCCATCATTATACTGTTTTTAATCATCACGGCCGGGTGTTCGCAGTTTAGTAATTCGCCAACAAGCAAGGCATGGCATAACACGAACGCACTTTTTAACTCTTTGATTATCTCTCGTGAAAACATGAAAGAGGCTGAAAAGGAGTTGTTTAAAACCCGTGAAGAAAATTACAGTGCCCTGATGCCCATTCTCCTGCCGATAGACTCTACCAAAGCCCAGGCAGTAGGAACTAATCTGAAAGAGGTGATAGAGAAAACTTCTTTGATTGCCGAAAGACATTCTAACTCAAGATACTTAGCCGAAGCTTATATTTTACTAGGCAAAGCCCGCCTCATGAAAGGCGATTTACTCAATGCCATTGAGGTATTCAAATATGTAAATACCACTACCAAAGACGAAACAGGCCGCCACATGGCCTTAATCTGGCTGATGCGCGCTTATACCGAGCAAAAAGATTACGAAACGGCCTTGAAAGTATCAGAAGTAATCAGAACCCTGGACCTCAACAAAGCCAATACCCGCGATTTTTATCTGACCAAAGCCTATCTGCATCAACGAACAGGCGAATTTGCGACCTCAGCCGCCATTGCCGAAGAAGCCCTGAAACTGATGAAAAAAGGCGAAGCAACTGCCCGTGTGCATTATGCTGTGGCGCAGATGTATGATATTATCGATCAATCAGCTAAAGCTTTGCCTCATTATCTGGCTGTTTCGAAAAATCGCCCGAATTATGATATGGAGTTCTACTCCAAAATGAATGCTTTGCTAGACGAAGCCGTAGTCAAAAGAGGAAGCGCCGCAGGGGTTCAGGAGAATTTCAAAAAGATGTTGCTCGACCGCAAGAATTCTGACCTGAAAGATAAGATTTACTATACCATGGGTAATCTGGAGGCCAAGAAAGGCAATTATCCGAAAGCCATTGAGTACTATAATTCGTCTCTCAGAAATTCGTCAGGCAATAAATCACAGGATGCGTATACTTATCTCGAATTAGCCGAGATACACTATAACAAACTGGAGAAATATGATTTAGCCAGTCTGTTCTACGACAGTACTTTGACAGCCCTGCCTAAAAACTCACCTGATTACGACCGTATTTCAAGAAGAGCCTCATCGTTAAGTGATTTTGTAAAATACCAGCGTGTATTGACACTGGAAGATAGTTTACAACGCCTGGCAACCATGAACCCTGCCGCACTTGATAAGGCTTTGGAACAGGTAATTCAGCAAAAAGAAGAAGAAATTAAAAAGGCTAAACAAGCGGCAGAAGAGGCAGCTAAGAAAACCAATACTGTAGCCGTACAAAGACTTTCGGATAAAGACGAAACCTTTAAACGCTGGGAGCTTTACGACCCCGTGGTAGCTGCTAAAAACAAAAGCGATTTCTTACAATTATGGGGCAACCGACCGCTGGAAGATGACTGGCGCAGAAAAGATAAACAAGCGGGTTCGGTAAGTTTTAAAGTAGAACGTGGTGTGGTAGGCAACGAAAATACTCCGGCAACCTCACTTACCCGTCAGGAGGCTGAGCAACAAAAAGCAGAAGCCACCGCCAAAGAATTAGACTCCAAAAAGAAAGAATTATACGCCAGAATTCCGTCAAGCCCTGAAAAACTGGTGGCTTCACAGCGCAAGCAGGAAGAAGCCTATTATCAGCTCGGCAAAATCTACAAATTTCAGTTCAATGAGCCTGACAATGCCATAGCGACTTTCAAAACCTTATTGGCAAAATTCCCGAATACGGTGCATGAAGCCGAAGTATTGTATTTACTGGCACTTAGTTCTCCTAATCAGGAAACGAGCCCGTATCGTGCTACTTTGCTTAGTAAATTTCCGGCATCAACTTATGCCCGACAATTATTAAGAGGCAATGTGAGTATTACGAGCGATACCGAATCAAAAGCACAGGTGGTGTATTCGCAGGCATTTAATTTGTATAGCAATGAGAGTTACCAATCGGCACTGAAACTGGCTGAAGACGGATTGATTACCTATACAGGTACCAGTATTGAAGATAAGTTTGCCATGTTGCGCATTATGCTACTGGCCAAAACCGGACAACGGGACATATACCAGCAAGCACTCAACGAATTCATTCAGGGCTATCCATCCAGCAACCTCATGCCAAGAGCGAAAGAACTCATAGCTGTGTTGGATAAGAAATAATTGAGTGAATGAGTGAGTTAGTGAATGAGTGATTGAAGATGAAAGAGGCTTAGGAAGCTAAAAAGATAACATACCTGATTTCTCTTAGGGTCTACTCATATAAAAGATTCGTCTATTGACTCAAAAAATATCCTTTTAAAATAGAGAATATTGACAAAAATATTCTACTGAAGAAGTTATACCAAATGTAATTATTGAATGAGTAAATCATTAGTAACAAATTAATCACTAATTCACTCAATCACTAATTCACTAAATACATCTATAACCTATAATTATGACTAAGCCTAAAACCGATGCCCCTATGGAAGAGGATAGTGAGCAATCTCCTATTCTTGGTACCTGGCGAAACGTATACCTACTAGTCGCCGGAGCTTTGCTTGTTACTATTATCCTTTTCTACCTTTTCACCCGCTATTTTGCATGACCAACCTCGACTGGACACTTCTTACGGTTACATTACTTATAATCATTGTTTACGGTGTGTACAAAAGCCACCGCGACAAAAACATTGACGGCTATCTGCTTGGCAATCAATCATTACCCTGGTATCATGTAGGCCTTTCGGTAATGGCTACACAAGCCAGTGCTATTACGTTTCTCTCAACTACCGGACAGGGTTTTGATGACGGTATGCGCTTTGTGCAATTCTATTTCGGTTTGCCGCTGGCCATGATTGTGTTATGTATCACCTTTATTCCGATTTTCCATCGCCTGAAAGTATATACTGCTTACGAATACCTCGAGCATCGTTTTGATGGCAAAGTGCGCATTTTTACAGCCTTTCTGTTTCTGGTACAACGTAGCCTTTCCACGGGTATTTCTATCTATGCGCCTGCTATTATTCTTTCTACCATCTTCGGGTGGGATATTGTCTGGACCAATATCATCATGGGTGGACTGGTACTTACTTATACCGTCATTGGTGGTACAAAAGCCATTTCTTATACCCACGTGCAGCAGATGCTCGTGATTACGGTTGCTATGTTTCTGGCTGGGGTAATTGTCTTGCAGATGCTTCCTGAGAATATTGGCTTGGTAAAAGCCTTGAAAATAGCCGGTAAAGCCGGGCACATGAAACTGGTCTCTACCGAATTTAATCCGAAAGACCGTTATAATCTATGGTCTGGGCTCATTGGCGGTTTCTTCCTGCAATTATCTTATTTCGGTACTGACCAATCTCAGGTAGGGCGTTACCTGACCGGAGAATCCACCAATCAAAGCCGATTAGGCTTGGTGATGAATGGCTTGCTGAAGGTGCCTATGCAGTTTTTCATTTTGTTGGTGGGGGTTTTGGTATTTGTATTTTATCAATACAACACTACTCCTGTGTTCTTCAATAAAGTCGAGGTTGATAAACTCCGCACCAGCCAGTATGCACCGCAATTGCAGGCATTGGAGCAGGAACATGAGGCTATTTCGAAGAAAAAGCAGGCATTATTAAGCAAGATGGGAGATGTGGAGGATGAGCAGTTAATGGTGTATAAAGCCTCTTTAAAAGAATCGGATTCATTAAGTAAAAATGTAAAAGCACAGGTGGTTGACCTGATTAAGAAAAACAATCCAGGTGCCACTACCAACGACAGAGATTTTGTCTTCCTGCGCTTCGTGCTCGATTATCTGCCGCATGGTTTAATCGGTCTGTTGATAGCCGTTATTTTTGCGGCCTCTATGGGATCTATCGCCTCGGCGTATAATTCTTTAGCTGCCACCACCGTTATAGATGTATACCGCAAGTATGCCAAAACACCGCCCACCGAAAAGGCCGAATTGAATGCTTCGAAAGTTTCGACGGTTTTGTGGGGTATTTTTTGTATATTTGTTGCACAATATGCCAGCGAATTGGGCAATATGATTGAGGTTGTCAACGTATTGGGTTCCTTATTCTATGGCATTATTTTAGGTGTATTTCTGGTAGCATTCTATTTTAAAAAGATTGGCGGCACTGCCACTTTCTGGGCGGCAGTTATCAGCCAGGGTATTATCTTAGGAATCGGGATTCCGCAGTTGATACTGAAAAAAGAATGGATTGCCTATCTTTGGTTTAACCCCCTTGGCTGCGCGTTAGTCATTGGTATAGCGTGGATGATTCAAAACTTATGGAAAAAAAGCGAATTCTCATCGTCGAAGACGACCAACGCCTAGCTGAAAACATCAGCAAGGGGCTGGCCGAAAAAGATTTTGATACCTCTGTAGCATTTGATGGACAGATAGGGCTCCGATTGGGGTCTAGCGGTAAATACGACCTCATTATTCTGGATGTCAATCTGCCGGTTATGAATGGGTACGAAGTCTGTGCCAAAATCCGTGAGAAAGATAGCCAGACCCCCATTATCATGTTGACCGCGCTGGGCGAAACTGACGATAAGATATTAGGCTTTGAAAGAGGTGCCGACGATTATATCGTAAAACCTTTTGAATACCGAGAGTTGCTGGCACGTGTGAATGTATTCCTGAAAAGAGCCTATGCTGAAAACGAACCGAATGCCTCCAGTTTCCTGAGAATTGCTGATTTGGAAATCAATCTGGAAAGCAAAACGGCTTCCCGTCAGGGCACAAAAATTGAATTGACCCCCAAAGAATTTTCTTTGCTCGAATACCTGATCAGAAACAAAGGCAAAGTAGTTTCAAAAGCTGAAATTGCCGAAAAGATATGGGAAGGCAATAATGCCGAAAACAGCCTGAACGTGATTGAAGTATATATTAACTTCCTTCGCAAGAAAATAGACAAAGACTTCGAACCAAAACTGATTCATACCAAAACCGGTATGGGTTATGTATTGAAAGACGATTAGGAATAGACACCCCTGGCCGCGCGGCAGACTGCCCCTAAAGGGGGATTGTAATTTTAAGTCATTGTTGACTAAGTCGTCGGTGTTGTAAAATGGTAGCCGACGCCTTTAATTGTCATCAATTCAAGGGTTTCGTCTTCTTTCAGATAATCACGGAGTTTGGTAATATATACATCCAGATTCCGTGAGTTAAAAAACGAATCATCTCCCCATATGCGCATCAATATTTCTTTACGATTTACCGTAAAGTTTCTGTTTTCCGTAAAAATCTTCAATAATTCAGTTTCTCTGTGCGATAGCTTACGGCAATTATCATTGAGCCTTAGCTCATATTTCTGAGGTAAAAACTCGTATTTCCCTAATGAAATGCTACCCGTTGGTGTGATGCCTTTGCTATTCGATAATAACAATAAATTATTAATCCTGACAATCAGCTCTTCCATACTAAAAGGCTTGCGGATATAGTCATTCCCTCCTGACTGGAAGCCTTTCAAGACATCATCCGTCTGAGTTTTAGCAGTCAGGAATACAATAGGCAGATTAGGTTTTATCTGCCGGATTTCATTGCCCAGCGTATAACCGTCTTTATTGGGCAGCATCACATCCAGCACACAGATATCCGGTTTGAATTGCTCGAATGCCTTCAATACCAGATTGCCATCTGCCACCATTTCTACCTTGAAATTCCGGCTTTCAAGGCTTTCCTTTACTATTTTGCCCAAAAAAGGCTCGTCTTCTACGTATAATACTTTTGTCATTTGTATTCAAATTGTCTTTTTGTAGAGACGTAATGCTTTACGTCTCCATTGGCCTATCCCATCTGATAAATATTTTCTGATGCATGATTAAAAAGGATAGCTGATTATTCTAATGTAGATAGATCCTTGAGACGTAATGCATTACGTCTCTACAAACACAAACTATCAAGATTTTTATTAACCCATCAGCGGCAATCGCATAATAAACGTACTCCCCTCACCTACTCTACTATTTACTTCTATCGTGCCGTTGTGGCGTTCGATTACGTTTTTTACGTAGCTGAGCCCTAAACCATAGCCCTTGATATTATGCACATTTCCGGTTGGTACTCTGAAAAATTTATCGAATATTTTCGGTAAAAACTCTTCTTCAATCCCCATCCCGTTGTCTTCAATACTCAATTGCAGATTCTCTTCGTTCTCCTGCAAAACCACATTTATCTGCGGGTCTTTGCTATACTTCAGGGCATTTTCAAGTAGATTATAAACAACGTTCGTCAAATGAATAGAATCGCCGATAATCGTGAAAGTCTTGCCGAATAAATCAAAATTGACACTAGCCTGGCATTTCTCAAATTGGAGTTTCATCGTAGCCAGCACACTTTCTACCAAACTCCTGAAATTGACATTATCATTATTCAATACCAGTTCTTTTTGTTCAAAAACACTCATTTTCAACACCTTATCTACCAGTATCGACAATCGGTTCAGTTCATTTTTCGAGATTTCCAGATACTCTTTCGTTTGTGCAGGGTTTTGTAAAACATTGAAACTATTGAGCGCTTCAATGGCTACACTTACGGTTGAAATAGGCGTTTTCAGCTCATGGGTGATATTGCTTACAAAATCATTTTTAAGAGCCGTTAATCGCTGTTGTTGTTGCAGGTTTCTATAAATCAACCAGAACGACAAACTGGTAATCGTGATCAGAAAGAGTGAGAAAAGTATCTGTGGCGTAATTTTTCTGATAAGAAACCAATCGGGCTCTTCAAATTTAGCCTGATATACTAAACCAGCAAATGGCACTTGTGCCTTTAATTTAGCGGTAGTATCTAACTGAGCGGCTTTCCTTATTGTCACCTCAAATGGAACCGTAATCTGTTGTTTCAATAATCTGGACTGATATTTCTGTTTCAGTTCTTTAGGTTTCAGGGTGTCGGCCACTAAATTGATAACAATATTCTGAGGAAGGTCTTTTCTTTTTCTTTCGGGTTTGATATACAGATGATTGAATTCTTTTTTCTCTTCCTTCTCAATAGTGTTGAAGCTCACATTCGAAACCATCATAATTCGTCGGGGGTGCCTGGGCAGACTATCTTTAGAAAAACCGTTATTTTCTTTTAATTGTATCCTGATACTATTACGGTTAGAATCCAGACTTATAGACTGTATCATTTTTGCCAGCAAGTCTTTATTCATCGAATCAACAAAATCGAATTTGCCCGTATAAATAGTTGTTGGTCTGCCATCGATGCTATCAGGGATAATGGGCGGCGTTGGAAACTTTCTGGTGAAAAACATACTCCTCACCACTGGTTCATTTGTCTTGCTATCTCCTTTCTTTTTCGATTTTGCCTTTTTAGTTGTAACTGCTGGTTTATCTGCTTTAAACGAAGAATCAACCCGACGTTTAATCAGAGAATCCTGCATCATAGAGACCGTTTTCTCAAAATTATTAGTGATGTCTTTTTGCAGGTTTCTTTTTTGCTCACCATAGTTCTGTCGGAGCCAGAAAATATTAAACAGCGTCAGCACCAATAAGCTTACGCATATTAGTAGGAAGTGTGTCTTATTTTTTATTCCTGTTGTCAATGTCTTTTAATCAATACACCTGTTTGCTGATACGAATTTAAAAGACATTTTTGGTTTCATGGCTATTTATTAACCTTAATTAACATTATTTCAATAATGATTAACCTGCCCTCAGAGCGTAGAAACCTACTTTTGCTGAAAACATTTCAAACCAGCATCAGATGAAAAAGTTATTTTTATTTATCGCTTTAGTTATCAGCCAGTTAGCAATGGCACAAGTACAGGAGGGCATTATTGATTATGAGTTTAAGGTAAATATGCACAAAGGTCTGGGCAAAGACCAGGAGCAAATGAAAAGCATGATTCCTGAGTTCAGAACCAGTAAAAACCGCTTGTTTTTTACCCCTACCGAATCTTTCTATACCAATATTGAAGAAGACCCGGAAGATATAAATACTACGGCAGGTGGGGCTAATGTACAAATGCGTTTCACCCGTCCGCAAATGGATTTATACCGTAATTTCGAAGCTTCCAAATTTATCACCGTGACCGATTTTGCAGGCAAGAAATTCAGGATCGAAGACTCTTTGCAAACCAATCCGTGGAAATTTGTAGATGAAACTAAAAAAGTAGCAGGCTATGATTGCAAGAAAGCTACTTTTCGTAATGAAGAAACCAAGCAGGACGTAGTAGCATGGTATACCGAAGCGCTGGTGAGTCCGGCAGGCCCGCAAGGTTTCTGGGGTTTACCCGGTCTGATTCTGCAAGTTGATTTAAATGAGGGAGCTACCCTTATTACTGCTGCTAAAATAGAGCTCAAAAAACTCACCAATGAAATAAAAACGCCAACCGGAGGCAAAAAAGTAAGTAACAAAGAATTCAAGAAAATCCGGGATGATTATATGAAAGAAATGGGTATTCAGGGAGGCGGTTCAGGCCCAAGAATTATTATTAGAAATGGAGGAGAATAAGCCTATTTCACACTCCGTCAATATAAAAAGCACCAGACTGTTATCTGGTGCTTTTTATATTGATATAATGTCCAGAATTCTAGACATGAAACAACCATTGCTGACCGATAAAAACCAATACCCCAGCAATAAAACCTATTAAAGCCAGCCAGCTGATTTTCTTGAGATACCACATAAAATCGATGTTTTCGATACCCATCACAGCTACACCGGCTGCTGACCCTATGATAATAGTACTACCCCCTGTTCCGGTGGTTAGCGCTAAAAACTCCCAGAAACGATGGTCTTGTGGGAAAGCGCTCAAATCATACATACCTTGTGCCGCAGCCACCAAAGGCACATTATCAACTATGGCTGATAATAAACCTAGCGTAATTCCTATCAGGTAGTCGTTTTTAAGTGTGCCATCCAGAAAAGTAGCAAAGGTCTTGAGCATACCAAAAGATTCTAAAGCCGCTACTGCTAATAAGATACCTAAGAAAAACAGAATACTTGGCGTATCTATCTTTTGCAAAGCATTAGCCACACTCAATTTCTTTTTCTCGTGCTCATGTTTCCTGGCATGGATCCAGGTCGTTACAATCCAGATCATACTCAAGGCCAATAACATACCCATAAATGGAGGCATATGGGTAACGGTCTTGAAAACTGGCACAAATACTAATAAACTTACCCCGGTAATCAAAATTGTATTGCTTTCTTTAGATACTAAATCTTTATTGACCGACGGCTTCTTTATTTTCTTTCCTCTGAATTTATTGACAAGAATCAGAAGAGGAAGACCAGCCACCGCTAAGCTAGCCAGAAATGTTTTCGCCATGATGTTCAGGGCTGTTAACTGCCCGCCTATCCAGAGCATGGTAGTTGTTACATCACCCAGTGGCGACCATGCCCCTCCGGCATTGGCTGCAATGACTATCATGCCTGCAAACCAGAATTTATCTTCTTTTTCGTGAAGGATTTTGGCGCATAACGAGGTCATCACAATGGCAGTAGTCAGGTTATCCAAGAGTGCCGAAATAAAGAAAGTCAGAACCGAAACAATGATCAATAGCTTCCCCTTATCGGTAGTTTTTATTTTCTGGGTTATGATTTCAAATCCATTATGAGAATCTATCAACTCCACAATTGTCATTGCTCCCAGCAGAAAAAACAGAATAGAGGCGATATCACCCAGGTGGTGCATTAAGTGTTCGGAGGCTTCATCTACTGTGTGTACTTCTAAAAAATACATCAACCAGCAGAGTACTCCAGTCATGAGGGCGGTAGCGGCTTTATTAATGCCAAGAGGGTGCTCGAAAGCAATAGCGATATACCCCACTACAAAGAAAATAATCAATAATACGGCAATCATAAAACTGTTGGGATTATATAAAAAAAATTGGGAGAAATTAAGACTAATTACCGAAAGAAACGGTAGTATTTACCTTGCAAATTTACGAAAAAGCCCTCAGAATCTTTCTAAGGTAAGACATTCTTAAGGAAAAAATAATTACTCAGTCTCCTGTAAAATACTCAATCATTTTACAGCAACCCATTTGTATAATAAGTTTCGTCCTCCGAAAATTTATAATGCACTCCAGAACCGGATTCTTCATCTTTTGTATCGTAAACAAGAATTAGCTTTCCGCCCGAATTATATTCGAAAGCTTTAAACTCATCATCCTCTCCCCACTGATATTTTCTAATATTACTGATTTTGCTTCCATCAAAGTCGCTGTACGAAACCTCTTTGATCTCTATATCATCTACTGAATAATATTGGCACTTATACACAAAATCACCCTTTTGATTATAAAAGTAGGTGGTGTTTATCCGAACATTTCCTTCGTATTTAACCATGTAGTCGCTAATACTAAACTCTATATCAGGATAATTGCTTAAATGTTCAGGTATCAGCTTTTGAGATAGAATATTATGAAAAAGCGTAGTATATTTTACAAACGTAATTTTACCTAAGCGGATATGTTCTGTTTTTGACTCAAATTCGTTAAGAATCATTTTTTTCTCGTAAGAATCTGCTTTAATAGCTTCTTCATACGATACCTCTTTAAAATCTACATAGTATTTCACCATAGTTTTTCTCTCAATCTGAATGTTTAAACTTTAATGATTATAACTTGGCTTGGACTTCAATTTTCAATACCTCCCTGCTCCCCTCCGTAACCTTAAATCGCTCATCAGTTCTCAACCCGATAATCCACACAATATCGTCATCTGAGCATAAGAGAAAAGTAGTTTTTTTCAGGTGTAAAGGCACTTTTTTATCCACCAGAAAATCACTTACTTTCTTCTTTCCTTTCATTCCCAGAGGAATAAACCAGTCACCGGATTGCCACGGGCGTATACTCAAGGGATATTTGATTTTAGCCGCATCAACCCAGAGAATATTGGAGTTTCTTTCAGCGTTAAGATAGGCTTGCCAATCTTTTACGGTAGTCTGGCTTATTCTTAGTTTCAATCCATAGTACTCAATCTCTTCAATACCTTCTTCAATACATACTTCCTCAAAACTCCTTTCTTCTTTGGCCGTAATAATCAGATACTCACGGTCTTTAATAAGCGTATGAGTAGCCGATTGGAAAGTTTTACCGGAGGCTTTATTTAGTGATTGATAGATTTCTTTCGATTGAAAATAGTTAAAGCCAAACTCTTTCAATGTTTCCTCCAATAAATAAGCTGCCGATTGCCAGCTTTGAATAGATGAGATTTTTAATGATAAGACATCAGGCTCTTCCTTACTAATTGCCTTTTTAAAGTCATTCAGGTTTTGTTGAAAAATACTGTCAATCGCTTGCAATCGTTCAATATTCCGGGCAAAGGTATTTTCTACATTGGGGTTGATTTGCTTAAGCAAAGGCACCACTTCATTTCGCAATAAATTCCGCTGATAATCATTTGACGCATTACTGCTATCCTCCCGCCATTCTAATTGCTTCTCTGCCACATATTGCTCAATGTCTGTTCTGGACGCAAAAAGTAATGGCCGGATGATGGCCCCTTTCTTAGCCAAAATACCTCTCAATCCTGAAATGCCTGTGCCTTTGGTCAGATTCAGCAAAATGGTTTCAAGACTGTCGTTCAGGTGGTGGGCAGTAGCAATGTATTGGTACTCTGATTCTTGTCTCAACTGCTCAAACCATTCATAACGGAGCTGACGCGCAGCCATTTCTATGGAAATTTTGTGGGTTTTGGCATAGTCTTTTGTCTGGAAGGTGGTAGCACGGAATGGTATTCCGTTGCTCGCACATAGCTGCTCCATAAATTCAGCATCCTGCTCTGATTCTTCGCCTCTCAACTGGAAATTACAATGAGCAACCGTAAAATTAAACTTAGCCTCCCGAAACAGGTCTAATAATACAATGGAATCTTTCCCACCGCTCACCGCTAATATGATTTTATCAGTAGGCTGGAAAAGACTTTGTTCGTTAATATATGTTAAGAAAGACTGAAGCATGAGCGCAATTACGTACTTTTGCAAACAAAATTAGAATATTGCTCACAAGATGTTGACTATTGGCCTGAAAAATATAAGAATAGTACGCTTTCTCTGCTCCAACAGATTTCCGCTGATGTTGCTGACAGGCTTACTATGCTCGCTTATCTCTTATGCCCAGAAGCCCCTCAATCCGCCAGTTCCTACTGCTCCCAAGACCCGCATTAATCTATTACACGCCGATAGTTTGATTGGGAATAATCAGGAAGCCATAGCATCGCGTCAGTTTATAGGCAATGTGGCATTTCAGCATAAAGGAGCTATTCTCTACTGTAATACCGCTACCCAATACGAGCTCACCAATAATATTGAAGCCTTTGGCAATATCCGCATTGTGCAGGGCGATACTCTGACCGTAACAGGTGATACCCTCTATTATGATGGCAATACAAGATTCGCCCGTGTATTAGGTAAAAAAGTAGTGCTGACTGACTCTAAGGTAACGCTTACCACCCGTATCATAGAATACGATATGGCTCGAAACAGGGCCTACTATCCGGTAAGAGGGGTGATTGTGCAGGATTCAAGCACACTGAAAAGCGAAAAAGGTTATTATAATACGCGTTCCAAAATTTTTAATTATAAGGAAAACGTAGAAATCATCAATCCGAAATATACCATTACTACCGATAGTCTACAATACAATGCCCGTACTAAAATAGCCTTATTTAAAGCGCCCACGCTTATTAAAAGCAAAGACGGTGATATTGTAGCCAATGCCGGAAGTACTTATAATACCGAAACCCAGCAATCGAATTTCAAAGGCCGCTCCAAAGTCGTCAATGAAAACTATACGCTGGTGGGTGATACGTTGCTGTTTAATCAGAAAACAGAATCAGGCATCGCCAAAGGAAACGTAGAATTTGTTTCAAAGAAAGATAAAGTAATTCTGACCGGGCAAAGAGCTATCCGCAATGGTGATTTAGGATTGATTAAGGTAATGGGCAATGCTGTTATGCGTAATGGCTCTGAGAAAGACACACTTTATATGCGTGCTGATACCCTATATGCCTATGAAATGAAAGACAGTGTGGCTACTACTAGGGCAAAAAAAGACACGGTGAAGCGGGAGAAAAAGATGGAAAAACTGATAGCGCAGGGCAACGTGCAGGTTTACAGAATAGATATGCAAAGCAAAAGTGACTCGCTTCTCTATGACCTGAAAGACTCTGTTATCCACTTTTTCACAAAACCTATCATTTGGAATCCGCAAAACCAATCTGAAGCAGATACAATTCACGTATATATGAAAAACGGTAAGGTAAACCGGATGTACCTCGTCAATCAGGGGTTTGTGATAGCCAAAGATACCTCATCGAACTATAATCAGGTAAAAGGGCGAAAAATAACAGCTTTGCTTAATGAACAGACTCGACTCGACCAGGTGATTGTGGAGGGTAACGGCCAAAGTATTTATTATGCTTTAGACGACCATAATAAACTAATTGGTGTAAATCATGTCGAATGTAGTAGAATGAATATCAGGTTTAAAGAAAATCAGGTGAAGCGTATAGCATTTATAGGTAAGCCCGATTCGAAACTGGTGCCACCTAAAGAGCTGACCAACAGCGCAAACCGTCTGGATGGCTTTAGTTGGCGCGAAAAAGAAAAACCTACAAAAGAAGATGTTCTTGGTGTGAAATTTGCTGTAAAACAATAGGCTGGCACACTTTTTTAGTAGTATAAAATATTAAAAGCGTATTAAAAAAAATGGCTAACGATAATATTTATCACTTATTGCAACCATTTAATCATAAATAGCGTCCTTATATAAAAAATTAATTTGGTTTTTATTCTTTGTGATTTATATTTGTATAATCCCTACAAATCACATAACGAATCTTATAAAAGTTTTTTGTTTTAAAATATGGTAAAAAATTTACAAAAATATATATTGGTGTTGATTGGAATGGCTCTACTATCAAACGTAGCCTTGGCGCAAGTCGAGAAAGGCAAGTCGCGTTTGGATATAGGTAAAAAGCCAGCTACGAAAGCACAGGTTCAGAAATTAAGCTACGTAGGCAAACCAATGCCTAAAGAGGTAAAGCTGGACAAACCTACTGTGGTAAATCAATACTTCAGAAATGCCCTTTTGAATGGTTCTCCGAAACCAGCAGTTGTGAAAGCAAGCACAAATAATACTGAAACGCTTACAGCAAACACTGATAGAAACATAGGCACTACTAATAATAACAGCATTGAGCCTGATAAATTGTTCTCTAACGAAAAAATTACCGTTTCGAACATTTATCCGAATCCGGCCAATGATTTTGCGATGGTAGATTACTCGATTACAGGTAATGTAAACGATGCCAGTATGTTATTTTACAATTTATTGGGTAATGAGGTTGGTAATTTTGAGTTAGATAAAAGCGACCGCAAATTGAAAGTACAAACCACCAACTGGGATGCAGGCGTATACCTCTATCAATTGGTAGTAGATGGCAAAAAAGTAGTTACCAAAAAATTATTAGTAAGACATAACTAAGCATTTGAGCAAGATAATACCATCTGGGAAGCGACGACTCGCTTCCTTTTTTTTTGGAAAAGCCCATAAAATAGGGTTGTTTTGCAGAAAAAATCATTTGCCTATCACTACCTCATGCTAAAGTATTCAGTTATCACGCCTGTATATAACCGTCCTGACGAAGTCAGAGAATTATTAGAAAGCCTGACCAGACAGACTTACCAGAACTTTGAGGTAATTATTGTAGAAGATGGCTCAACCCTGAAATGTGAAGAAGTATGCCGGAGCTTCGAAAAACGTCTGGATCTTAAATACTTCTACAAACCCAATTCAGGACAAGGCTTTTCCCGCAATTATGGTTTCGAACGTGCCTCCGGCGATTATTTCGTGCAGCTGGATTCTGATGCCATTATCCCCGAAAGATATTTTGAGATTGTCGATAATTACCTTTCTGCAAATTGGCTGGATGCTTACGGCGGCCCTGACGCAGCGCATGAAAGCTTTACTGATACCCAGAAAGCCATCAACTATGCCATGACTTCGGTCTTTACTACCGGAGGCATCAGAGGAAAGAAAAACAATGCTGGAGGGCAATTCCATCCGCGTAGTTTCAATTTCGGTATATCCAGAAAAGTATGGGAAGCCACCCAGGGCTATACCATGACCCGCATGGCCGAAGATATAGAATTCAGTATCCGTATTATTGACAAAGGTTTCAAAGTAGGCCTGATAGAAGAAGCCTTTATTTACCATAAAAGACGTACCGATTTCAGGCAGTTTTATAAACAGCTACACTTCTTCGGCCGTGGCCGCATCAACCTATCCAGAATGTTTCCTTCTGAATTGAAATTGGTACACTTCTTCCCGATGGTGTTTACCTTAGGCGTTTTATCCATCCCTATCCAATTGCTGCTGAGTTTCATCAGCCCATTCTTCTGCTATACTTTTCTCTTTTCTGTGGGCGTAATGGTGCTCTATCAATTGATGATATTCATAGACTCCACCTTGCAAAACAAAAGCCTCAAAGTAGGCTTCCTGAGCATCATCGCCTGCTTCATTCAGTTATTTGCCTATGGTGTAGGCTTTATGCAAGAAAAACTCAGACTGATTAATACTTAAACAAGATTTGCCACAATAGACACTGAAAGCACGGGGTACGTGCACAATTCCATTGTCGCAATTAGCTTTATCTGAATTGTGAATACTTCGTATACTTTGTGGTAAAATTTAAGAGATTTCAGATTTTAGGTGTCAGATACCGCTGCAAATAAGCCACGCTTCTGCTGAAAGGCTTCAAGCCTGCAAACAGCAAACCAGCCGAAACTACACAGCCTATCAATTGGGTGATAAAGATGGAATACTGAATTTTGAGCGGGTCATGAAAAATAATATCATTCAATAAACCAACCGACAAAGGCCCTAAGCCCAAACCGATGATATTGACCACAAACAGGAAAAACGCTGAGAAAATAGCCCGCATATTATTAGGTGTTACTTCCTGAATAGCAGCCGTAGCCGAGCCGTAAGGGAAAGCTGCAAAGAAGCAGAACAGCGCAACAAAAATCAATCCGGTATTCGGGTCAGGCATTAATAAACCAATCGTGCATAAAATCGATATAGACATTCCGATAAAACCTGCTTTCATTTTGGCATTTATCACTCCTTTTTTAGACAGGTAATCGGCATACCTCCCGCCTGTAAGCACACCTAAAGTAGCAAAAACTGTGATTATCATCCCAAAAACTACCCCGGCTTTTTGTGGTTCCCAACCATGTATCCGATTCAGATAAGTAGGCACCCAATAGATGCCTGCATAAGAAGCCAGTGACATAAAAGAAATACCAAAACTCAGGTTGACGAAAGTGGATCTATTGGCCTTAAAATAAGAAAGTATCTCAGCGATTGAGGCTTTATTGATTGATTCTTTATCACTATCCAGTTCTTTCCGTTTAGGCTCTTTGATGGTTTGAAGCAGCAATACAATTAATATACCCGGAAAGCCAATATAAAAGAAAATCACCTGCCACGAGAAAATTTCTCCGACAAATGGTATCTGAATATTCTCTTTCCCGATCATCGAACTGATAGCCGCTCCAATCAGAATCGAAAGCCCTGAACCCAGATAAACTCCCAGATTATAAATACTCATGGCAGTAGCCAGTTTTCGTTTCGGAAAATAGTCTGAAATCATAGAATACGCTGCAGGAGAGAGCGCAGCTTCGCCGATACCTACCCCAACACGGGCAAAAAACAATGCCCAGAAACTTCCGGCCAGCCCGCATAGCACTGTCATTAAACTCCAGATAGCAATACCCCAGGCAATGATTTTCTTCCGGCTCATTCTATCAGCCAATAAGCCGATAGGTATCCCTAAAAGCGTATAAAACAACGCAAAACTAAGCCCCATCAGCAAGCCCATCTGGGTGTCAGTAATATCAAATGAAGCTTTTATGGGTTTAACCAATAGTGCTAAAATTTGTCTGTCGATAAACGAAGAGATATAAGCTAATAGAAGAATGCCCAATACATACCAGGCATAGCGGAGCGAGGACTGTTCTTTCATAGAAATAGTGCCCGATTATTCATCGGATAGAGGCTTAGGTCTTAGATTGAGCAGTAAGTTAGCGATTATTCTTTAAATATTGGGATTATTCTCATAAGAAATTCTACTTTTCTTATTCTGAAAACGCTTCACCACTTTCCGGATTAAGAAGAAAAATAAGAAGACACAGAGAATGGCAATAAAAACAGGAATCCAGAGGGTTAATGCAGAGAAGATGATGGATATAAAGTTTTCGATAGTAGCTACAATCGAATTACCAAAGCCCGCTGTAAACTTGGTGGAGGCTAGTCTAAGTAGGCTTGTTCCGGCTTGGATAGTGCCAGCCATGCCTCCTCCGGCAATAATACCAAGCGTCCATTTGAGTTCAGGAGAATCAATTTTGAGGAAAGAAGTTGTCAGGATAGTACCCGCCACAAACGAAGCAGGTAGAGCAATTGTATCTAAGAGATTATCGACAACAGGAATATAATAGGCCATAATTTCGGCCAAGGTAGCTGCTCCCAGAATATAAGTAGCCGCAGGGCTCCCCAACCACTCAAAACCCTGGGATAAATCAAGCACTCCGAATCGGGTAGCCAGATTACCAATCAGCATCGGCACAAAAATACGAAAACCCGAACAGGCGCTCAGGGCAATACCGATAGACAGGCTGATGAGGAATTCTTGCATAAACTGGATTGATTAGATTGGTCAATTTATGCAAAAATTATAAAAAGTGTATCACGATTTTTCAAATCGTTCAAGAGCCTGTTTAAATTTTGTTCTTCTGACCGAAAAGGATAGATTTTTTATTTAGACAAGGCGCATTTTGCAGATGTAGCCAGCAGCTACATCGAAAGAATGCAACGCAGTATAAATGAAAAATATACCTTTGAAGGTCGAACAATAATTTTTAAACAGGCTCTAAAAGCCACAAAATAAAATGGATAGATAAATATGGAAATTCATTTATCTATCCATTTCGTCGGCTAACGATTTAAAAAATCGTGATACAATTATGCCGTCTCCGATACCTGTTTCTTTGGCCCCAACTTACTCTTCACAATGATATTTACCCGATATACCAGCCAGATACACAAAATAATAACACCAATTGAGATAATACCTAAAGTCGGATAATGCTCGAGCGGGCTGTATTTATCTTTTTGCACAATGATAAACCCTGCCAGGATAGAAGCCAGTCCTCCGGCAATTTGTTGAAGCGATGAGTTGATACTCATAAAAGCCCCTCTGTCTTGCATTGCTGGGATGGCCGTCATCAATGAAGTAGCCGGAACCATTCGCGACATGATACCTGCAAACAGCAAGATATTCAGAATCATGATAATCCAGATAGGCATAGGGGTCAGGTTGGTATAAACCGCTGTCATGATTATCGCCCAGATAGACCCAAAAGCAAATACCTTAAATTTATCGAATTTATCACTCAACCGACCTACAATCGGCATAATAACCAACGATGAAATACCAGTCACCATAAATACCATCGGCAATTGTTCCTGCGTAATTTTCAAGTTATTGATAGCAAAGGCACTACCAAAAGGCATCATCAAGAACCCTCCTACTGATAGCAAAGCAGTTCCTGCAAAAGCTACCTGATAGTTGGTTGTAGCTAATACATGGCGGAAGTGTTCGAATACATTTCTTTCGGTTTTCAGTTCAAGGTGTTTGGTAACAGGTTTTAATCCCTGCATGATTGCCAGAGCAATAATAATGCTCAGCCCCACGATCATCAGGAATGGTGCATGCCAGCCCCATAGATTGGCTAAATATAAACCTATCGGAATCCCCAATACCTGACTAGCCGCAAAACCCATTTGTACTGTTCCCATTACCCGGCCTCTTTGTTCAATCGCAAAAATATCGGTGATGATAGCCATACCGATTGAGCCAATTACCCCACCAAACAAGCCTGTGACGATTCGAGCAGCAACCAGCAATTCGTAAGTTGGCGCTAAGGCACAAAATAAGGTACCTAGTATAAAGCCTACATAAAAGAACAACAAGAGTTTCTTGCGGTCATATTTATCGGCGAAACCTGCCGCCAATAAGCCCGAAATACCCGCACTAAAGGCATAGCTAGAGACAGCCAAACCAAATTGTTTAGGCACGATATCCAATGATTTCATCAGAATATCTCCTAATGGCGACATTACCATAAAGTCTAAAACCACTGTAAATTGTGTAACAGCCAGTAGTGCCACCACTAATTTCTGATACCCGGTAAATGCTTTTTTTTCCATAATATATTAATCGTTTAATTCTTCACATTCAAAACCTGATTGCTTGATTATACCAATGAGTTCGCTGATACAGATTCCCTCAGTCGATGCCCTGAGTACCCCATCACAATCGTGATAATCGACCGACCATTGAATGATTTGCGGAATGTTACTCATTTGTGCAGCCAGTGCTTCTTTCATAGCCAGGCTACGCACATTGGTTTTTAGTATAAATAACTCCATAAATAATAGCTTTTTCGCAAAAAATATCGTGTGTAAATGATGGTTTATCAGCTAAAATCAGGCTTTCAGGGCTTTTATTACTAATCCAAAAGTTTCCCACATCACTTCGTCTGAAAACTGAAAAGGTCTGCCTGCCAGGCTAGTCCCTTCTGTATGAAAACGAAGCAGGTTGTATAAGGGCGCATAAGCCAGCGACCAGAATACTTCCGGCGTAGTGGGCAGAATCTCCTCATTTTCAATGGCTTTGTGTACAAATCGGCCTAAAGCATTGGCAAACTCCATACTTAAGGTTTCAAAAACCCTTGCCCTAAGTGGAGAATGTTTCAATTGTTCAAGAAAAGTCGCTTTTACCGGACTTTCCAACCAATAATCTGCTCGGTTTCGCCATTGTATCCGCAGACCTTCTTCAAAACCCATCTCCGGGTCAAAGTCTTTCAGGATAGTATCTGCCAACCTGGTGGCTTCTTCATAGCCCAGTTGATACAGTAAATCTTCTTTATCTCTATAATAAATATAAAGTGTGGCCGGAGAAACATTCGCTTCCTTGGCCAGTTTCTGCATACTAAATCCGTCAAGGCCCTCGGTTACAATCATCTCGATTGCCTTCTCTTTCACCAGCAGTTCTTTATGTTCGTCTCTATATCTCATATTCTGATACAAATATAAATGAATGTTCGTTCATTTATCATTAAAAACCCATTAAAGTTTATTTTTGAAGTGCCTGATCATCATCCCATAGTCCATGTCATGTGCCAATCCCCACACTGCCTGCGATATGCGTTTAGTCTTTGTTTCGATGGTTTTGGCCTCTTCAATCCAGTTGGAAAAGTATCGCTGATGCCCCGGCGCTAATGAATTAAATTTCTCCAGAGCCTTCGAATCATCTTCCAGACATATCAGCAAATCTTCTGAAATCTTATGTTCGTCGGTATCCTGTTCCAGTGATACCTCAATTGTAGCGCCTTCAATTTTCCTGATGCCTTTGCGCATACCGCCATTGATGGCCATCATAAAATCACCCTCTCCTGCGGGCAATAAGGCTACCTGTTTAATCGGATGGTCATCTAATTTGCCCCGTACTCTGAAAGAAGTCTTGGTATCGGGTTTTATCTGGTTAGCAATATGGGCCGGAATGATGATGTAGGTCCAACCGGTTTTGTCTCCGTTTTTTTCAAATTTCTGAAGAGTAGTCTTAAAAGTAACCATTGTTTCTGAACGATTATGTATCTTTATGAGTTTAAAATTAGGAGATTGATTGAGATTATTTCAGAAATAAGAGGAGAATTAATTTACCCTTAATCTTTAAGAAGATAATCATTTTGCATAGATTAATTGAGCGAACGCTGCGCAGACTCAAAGAGTAAGCGTTTTGGCTAAAGCCAATTAAATGATACAGTTTTACTATTTCTCCAGCTAAAGCTGGAGGCAATTAATTCATTAGTGAATGAGCGAACAAAATCCTTCTGGTAATATTTTCGATTGGGCAGTGCTGAAAAGATTGTTTCAGTTTATACGCCCCTATCAGTTTCGTTTTTATGTGCTGGTATTTGTGATTCTGATGGGAGCAGCGCTGGCACCGGCTATTCCGCTTTTGATAAAACAGACTATCGATGGCCCAGTATCAGCAGGTGATTACGCAGGCTTAGCGCAAATGATGCTCATTATGGTGGGCATATTGGTTTTGCAATCGCTGATTCAGTTTGTAAACACCTATCTGGCAGGTTGGCTGGGGCAGAATATCATCCGTGATATTCGTATTCAGTTATATCAGAAGATTATCCATTTACGCCTGAAATTCTTTGACGATACTCCTATCGGGCGCCTAGTAACCCGCACTATTTCGGATATTGAAACCCTGGCCGATGTATTCAGTGAAGGAATTGCTGCCATTGCCGGAGATATTCTGCAACTGGTTTTGATTATTACCGTCATGTTTTATACCGACTGGAAATTATCTCTCATGAGCCTGAGTACGATTCCTTTGATGTTGATTAGTACCTATATTTTCAAAGAGAAAGTAAAGAAATCGTTCAATATTGTGCGTAACGCGGTGGCGAATCTGAATTCCTTTGTGCAGGAGCATATCACAGGTATGAGCATTGTGCAGATTTTTAACTCTGAGCAGATAGAGTATAAGAAGTTTGTAGAGATAAACAAAGAACACCGCGATGCCAATATCAAATCTATCATGTATTATTCGGTTTATTATCCGGTAGCGGAGGTTATTGCGGCTTTGGGTACAGGGCTGGTGGTATGGTTTGGCGCAAAACAGATGTTGAATAGTGAAGTGAGTTATGGTACGGTTACGGCCTTCATCATGTTTATCAATATCTTCTTCCGCCCGATACGGATGCTGGCGGATAGAATGAATACTTTGCAGATGGGAATTGTGAGCACCGACCGTATCATTAAATTATTGGATAGCGACGAATATACTTCAAACGACGGCAAATACACTACCCATCTGAAAGGTGAGGTGGAATTTAAAGATGTATGGTTTGCTTATAATGAGGAAAACTATGTATTGAAGAATATATCTTTTAAAGTCAATCAGGGAGAAACGGTGGCTTTTGTGGGAGCAACAGGTGCCGGAAAATCATCTATTATCAACCTCTTATCAAGATTCTACGAGATAAACAAGGGTGAAATATGGATTGATGGCATTGATATTAAACAATATGATTTAAAACATCTTCGTGAGCAGATTGGCGTGGTGTTGCAAGATGTATTCTTATTCTCTGATACAATAGAAAATAATATTACACTGGGTGATACCTCTATTTCAAGAGAAAATATCGTTGAGGCGGCCAAACTGGTAGGAGTTCATGATTTTATCATGCAATTGCCTAATAATTACGAGTATAATGTACAGGAACGCGGTGCAACTCTTTCGGTAGGGCAACGCCAGTTGATTTCGTTTGTACGTGCCATGGTGCAAGACCCTAAAATTATTGTATTAGACGAAGCCACTTCATCAGTAGATACCGAAACAGAAGAACTGATTCAGAATGCCATTGGTCAATTAATGAAAGGCCGCACAGCCATTGTGATTGCTCACCGCTTAAGTACCATCCAGAAAGCCCATAAGATTATTGTGTTGGATAAAGGCCAGATAATGGAAGAAGGCAACCACGAAGAATTATTGGAAAAAGATGGCTTCTACGCCAATTTGTATCGGATGCAGTATAAGGAGGCGTTGGTGTAGGGGAAGAATTTAGTGAATGTGTGATTTAGTGAATGAGTGATTGGACGGCCGCTGCCGCCGTGATTTGGTAATTAATCATAAATCGTGATACACTCATAAAAATCAAAAAAGCTCCCAAATCCATTTGAGAGCTTTTTTTGATAATTATATATATTGATATAATTATGCCAATTTCACGTTCACGGCGTTTAGACCTCTTTTACCTTCTTGGATTTCGAAAGTTACTTCGTCATCCTGACGGATTTGATCTTTTAATTCTGAAACATGAACAAAAACCTCTTGGTTTGTTCCGTTTACTTTTACAAAACCATAACCTTTGGTTTCGTTGAAAAACTTAACTATTCCTGTAGACATTTGAAAAAATTTGTATTTTGTACTTAAAGTACAAAGGTGAGATTATTAATTGACAAAACCTAGTGTATGTCTTATTAATTCTTAAAAATAGATAATTCTACCTATTTTTTGTACTATATTTTTACTCAAAAACGAACTATTAACCTTAATTAACATTATTTCAATCTCTCTTAACCTATGTTGAGAGACGTGGTTTCTACTTTTGTTCAGACAAAAATCAAACCACTTATGAAAAAGCTTTTCATTCTTCTTTTATTTTCAATCCCTGCTTTTGCTCAGAAAATCACTATTAAAGGTATGGTGACCGACTCGGCTTCTGCACCTTTGCAATATGCTACGGTACTATTGCTGAGCCCCAAAGACTCTTCTTTAGTGAATTTCGGGCGTACCAACGACAAGGGTATTTTTGAGCTAAAAAACCTGAATCCTGCCAACTATCTCTTTAAAATCACCTATGTGGGGCATCAGCCTTATTTTAAACTCATTGTGCCTGATGGTGCTACCGGGATTGATCTGGGTATCATCAAATTAGAAGCTGTCAGCAAAGAACTGGCTGAGGTAACTGTGAAAGGAGAAAAAGCTCCGGTAAGCATTAAAGGAGATACGGTAGAGTTTAACGCGGGTTCGTTCAGAGTAAAACCGAACGGCGTAGTAGAAGACCTCTTGAAAAAGCTGCCAGGAGTAGAGGTTGATAAAGATGGAACGGTAAAAGCACAAGGTGAAACCGTGCGACGGATTACGGTAGATGGCAAAGAATTCTTCGGCCGTGACCCTAAAATGGCTACTAAAAACCTACCAGCCGATGCCATTGATAAAGTACAAGTCTATGACAAACGCTCAGATCAGGCCGATTTCACAGGTATTGATGATGGCAGACGTGAGAAAAACATCAACCTGAAACTAAAAGAAGACCGTAAGAAAGGAGCCTTTGGCCAGATTACCGTTGGCGCAGGTCTTGACGAGCGCTATGCAGGCCGATTGAACATTAACAGATTCAATAAAGATAAACAGCTATCTGTATTGGCAATGGGCAACAATGTCAATCAACAAGGCTTTTCGATTGATGATTATATGAATTTCTCAGGAGGTTTGCAGCGAATGATGAGCGGTGGTCAGCTTCGTATCCAATTCAGTTCTGATAATGATGGAGGTTTGCCATTAAACTTCGGTAACCGCCAGAATGGATTTGTGAGAAACTGGGCGGGTGGGCTTAATTTCAATAACCCTATCAGCAAAAAGACCGAGATCAATGGTAGTTATATGTTCAATAATATCAATCAGATTATTAATAAAGATGTGAACCGCCAGAATTTCCTGCCAAATGGCGATAAGTATACAGCCTTACAAAACACATCGCAAAACACGATGAACGATAATCACCGACTCAATTTTACGCTCAACCAGACGATTGACTCGATGAATTCAATAAAATGGTCATCTTATATCAATTATAATCATACCCGAGCAAATACCCTAAGCATGAGCCGGTCATTGAATAATACGAATGTATTAGAAAACGAGGGCAATCGTAATTATGGTGGCAGCAGCGAGGCCTTAGGCTTAAACAGTGATTTATTGTTTCGCCATAAATTTCATAAAAAAGGGAGAACACTCTCAACAAACCTGAGTTTTCAGCTCAATAATACCGATAGCAACGGAGACCTCGCTGCCTTGAATAAATACTATACCGATGGCACCTTATCACGTACCGAAAACATTAATCAGAAAAGTACCCAGAAATCAGACCGGATGAATTATGGTTTGAATGCTTCTTATACCGAGCCTTTGGGCAAACGCAAATACCTGGAAGTAAACTATGCCATTCAGAAAAATGACTACCTGTCTGATGCTTTGGTGAATGATATTAAAGATGGGATACCGGTATATAACAGCCAGTTGAGTAATAAATTTGAAAGCAGTTTCCTTTATAATCGTCTCGGCGCTAATTTCAGATTGGTGCAGAAAAAGTATAATTTCTCTACAGGTGTGAGTTTCCAACACGCCAATCTGAGAGGGAAACTATTATTGCTGGATACTGATATTTCCAGAACATTCCAGAATGTATTGCCTAATATGCACTTCAACTATGATTTTCAGCAAAGTCAGCATTTGAGATTTGATTACGAAACGAATTTCCAGGAACCGAATATTACGCAGTTAGCACCGATTACTGATAATCGTGACCCCTTGAATATTTATGTGGGTAACCCGAATCTGAAACCGGAATATATCCATAGAGTTGGTCTGAACTATAACTCTTTCAATCAACTGAGTTTTACTAATTTCTTTGCATCGGCCAATTTAACTTATACTACCAATAAGATAAATAATGCCCAGGAAATCAGCCCGACTTTCGTACAGACCTCGCAGCCTATCAACGTAAAAGATGATTACCTCTTGGGTGGTAACCTGAATTATGGATTCAGAATCAGACCGCTAAAAATCAGGGTTGATTTAGGCCAGCGTGCATCGGCTAGCAGAGGTATCAACTTCGTGAATCAACAGGAAAACCGCACCAAGGGCTTTCTGGCCTCAAGCAGCCTGAGATTAAGCTACCAAAGAGATAATTTTGATGCATCAGTCGAAGGCCGTGTGACCTATAACCAGACGCATTATTCGGTAAACAAACAGATGAATCAGGAGTATTTTAATAATACAATGGGTGCTGACATGAATTGGACCATTACCAAGAATCTTGTTTTCGGAACCGATTTCGACTATTTTACTTATTCAGGTCTAACCGGAGGTTTCAATCAGAAGATTCCACTATGGGCGATGTCAGTATCCACTTTCTTCCTGAAAAACAGACGTGGTGAATTGAAACTATCAGTAAACGACTTGTTGAATCGTAATACAGGTATTAGTCGCTCAGCTCAGTTAAATTACGTGCAAGACGAACGCATTACCACTTTAGGAAGATATTTTTTGTTGAGTTTTACCTATTCGCTGAAAGGTATCTCTCCACAACCGAAGGGGGTTATCAGGATTGGGGGGTGATGGGGAATTGAGTGATTGAGCGGCCGCTAACTCACTCAATAAATCTTTGTTTGGTATATAATTTAGTTTAGTTTGTTGGAGATTAAGCAGTTATTTTATGGCTGCTTAATTTTTTCACCTTATCCTGTATTCAGATATATAAACCTCCTGTTTTAATCAATCACACAATCACTCATTCACTAAATCACTCAATTCTCCTCAATCCCTCAAATCATCCAACATTCTAATATACAAATCTTCTACTTTCTTTCTGGCCCAGGGCGTTTTGCGTAGAAAATTGAGGCTTGATTTAATACTTGGGTTATTGGCAAAACAATTGATACGGACATGATATTCCATCTGTTCCCAGCCGTGATAGGCTACCAGTTCATTCAGAATCATTTCGAGGGTTTTGCCGTGCAGCGGATTATTGGGTTGTTCCTGACTCATTTTTTGCCTTTACTTTTCTTGCGTTTCATTTCTTCAAATTGTTCGGCTTCTTTCAGCAAAGCCTTTAAATCAGAGCTGGTTGTATCTTTAGAGAAGTCGATGGTAGCGCTATAATCCAGTTTATCTAACTCCATTACCTGAATCGGTTTCGTCAGAAACGTTTCTATTTCGGCCAGAATCGGTTTTTCTTCGGTGCTGCAAAACGAAATGGCATGGCCTTTCTGTGTACCTCTACCCGTACGACCTACCCTATGCACATAGTTTTCAGGCACATCGGGCAAATCATAGTTTACTACATAATCTACATTGGCAATGTCAATCCCCCGGGCACTTACATCGGTAGCAATTAATAGTTTGGCTTCTCCTGTTCTGAATTTATTCAATACCAACAGGCGGTCTTGTTGTTCTTTGTCGCCATGCAGGGTTTCAGAAGCAATATTTACCCGTTCCATCGCGGCTTTCACGCGTTCGGCGCGTACTTTGGTACGTACAAAAACCAGAATCTTACTTTCCGGGTGCTCATTTACCATACGTTCCAGAAAGAAACGCTTATCATCCATTTCTACATAAAGCACTGCATGGTTGATGTTCTTGGCAACCTTATCATTCGGCGAAACCTGTATTCTGATGGCATTATGTACCAGCGAATAGGCCAGCTTCTTAATAGTTTCGTTAATGGTAGCCGAGAAAAATAAGGTCTGGTGTTTACGCGGAAGAAACCGGATTACATCCTGAATATCTTTGATAAAGCCCAGATCCAACATATGGTCGGCCTCGTCTAATATCAGAATTTCTACATGATTCAGTTTCAGGTGCCCCTGGCTTACCAGATCGAACATCCGGCCCGGTGTAGCTACCAGCACATCAATCCCTTGTTCCAGTTTCAGAATCTGAGGGTCTTGTTCAACTCCTCCAAAAAGTGAAAAGGTCTTTACCTTTGTCCCCTGCCCCAGCTTCTGAAAGACCTCAGTAATCTGAATAGCAAGTTCACGCGTTGGTACCATCACCACACAGCGAATGGCATCAGCTCTTGAACTCTTTTTGGTATCATTTATCAGATGCAAAACCGGAATGGCAAAGGCCGCTGTTTTCCCCGTGCCTGTCTGAGCAATAGCCAGCACATCTTCACCCCTTAGAATAGGTGTGATAGACTTGTACTGGATATCAGTTGGGCGTTTAAAACCCAGTTTCTCCAGATTCTGCTTGATTTCCGGTGCTATGCGGTAGTCGTCAAATTTCATTTTTTATTGCGTTTATCGTAGCCTTTTCCAATGCCTCTGAAACCGCCCGTAGCTTTCCCCTGCTGATTGATTTTGACGTCTTTCTTAGGTTTTGGCGCTTCTTTTTTCTCCGAGATACTTACTTCCAGCGTTCTTCCCATCAGCTCAGTCCCGTTCAGTTCATATATCGCATTTCTTACAGCATCTTCATCCGGCATATCTACAAAACCGAAGCCTTTGTTCTGGCGGGTGGCTTTGTCTTTCACGATTTTTACCGACGTTACTTCGCCGTATTTTTCGAATATCGCTCTTAAATCTTTTTCTTTTAGTTTGAAAGGAATACTCCCCACAAATATATCCATTGCCTTGGTGTCTATGATTGAGCCACAAAAGTACGAATTTTCTATGAAATGTTGGGGTTGGGCGTGGATATACTCATTTTAATACAAATAGCAGATAAAACAGCTCTTTATGTCTTTCGCTGTCATAAGCAAAGTCATTTATTTAAAACCATCCTTTTTAGCTGGAACAACTCTTTGCAAGTCTTCATCTGTTTTGGCACGGCTTTTGACAACCTTAATTTGTAACCCAAAATTTCTAAAATTTAACCCGTTTAATAAAAGTCAAGTCCCATGATTACAAACAGAATTGGGCTGTTGGCATTTGCTTTCCTAATAGTCCTTAATACTTTTGCTCAGAATAATAAACTAAAATCAGCAAACCGCAACTTCGATAATATCAGTTACATTGAAGCCATCCGTAACTACGAAGATTACCTGAGGTCGGCCAAAAAAGGCACGCCCGAGGTAAAAGAGGCTTTGACCAAACTGGCCTATTGCTACCGTAAAGTGCAGGATTCACGCAATGCCGAGCTTACCTATGCCCAGCTATTGGAAGCCTACGATAAAGATGTAGAAAGCGAGGTTTATCTGTATTATGCCCAGGCTCTGGCCAGTAATGGCAAATACAAAGAATCGCAGAAAATGTATAGCAAATATGGGCAGGAACAAACCGCCGATATGCGCGGACGCAAGTTTACGGTGGCTTACATGGATAATAGCCGCTTTTTTGAAGATTCTTCAACTTACCAGATAGATTATCTCTACGCACTCAATTCCCGACAATCAGATTTTAGTCCGATGTTTTACAAGAACGCCCTGGTATTTGTATCAGCGCGCGAAGAAGGGGGCATCATCAAACGGGTATTCATGCAAAACCAGACGCCCTTTCTCGACCTTTTTGTTTTTCCTGATACAACGCAGTTGAGAAAAGACAACATTGCGATGAAGAAATCAGGTGCAGGAGCGATTTCCACCTCAACAACATCGCTAAGTAATCTTGAAAAAGCAGATGAGGAAAAAGAAGAAAAACCTTTGACCAAAGTCGAGCAATTCAGTAAGACACTCAATTCAAAATATCATGAGGGGCCTGCAACGTTCTTCAAAGATTATAAGAAACTTATTTTTACCAGTAATAACCGCAGCAAAGGCAAAAATCGGGTTAGTTCAGATGGCATTACCAAGCTGAAGCTCTACATGGCCTCCGAAACCAATAAAGGCTGGGGCAATATTGTTGATTTACCCTTTAACAGCAATGAATATTCGTGCGGCCATCCGGCTCTATCACCTGACGATACCAAGCTATACTTTGTATCAGATATGCCTGGTGGATATGGCGGAACAGATATTTATGTCACCGAATACCGCGACGGACAATGGAGTTCGCCAGTCAATTTAGGTCGGGAAATCAATACCGAGGGCAATGAAATGTTTCCATTTATAGATGAAAACGGAGATATGTATTTCGCATCTGACGGGCATGAAGGACTAGGTGGTCTGGATATTTTCTATGTTGAACTCAGAGAGGGTATTCCGATGAGTGAGGTTAAAAACCTGGGTGCACCTATCAATTCACCAAAAGATGATTTCGGACTCATTACAGATGCCGGACGCAGCAGAGGCTATTTCAGTTCGAACCGGAAACGTGGATATAATGACGATAATCTATATTCGTTCATTCACGGCTGCCGCCAATTGAATGTACTGGTATACGATAACGATACCAAAAAGCCTATCGAAAGTGTAGATGTACGCTTACTGAAAGATGGACTGAATAAAGACCTGATTGTAACAGGGCCTGACGGCAAAGTCTCGGTTTGTCTGGAAGCAGGAACAGATTTTGAGTTCAAGGCCATGAAAGAGGGCTATGAACCAAATAGCATCACTTACGGCACATTTGCAACATCACTGAAAAACAGAACATCTATTACGATGTATCTGCAAAAATCTAAAACGCCGCCACCTATCATTAAAGGAACCATTGTAGCCGAAGTAAACCAGATACCTATTGAGGGAGCAACGGTAACTCTGGAAAACGAGAAAGATGGGTCAATACAAACGGTAGTAACAGGTGTTGATGGCAAATACGAGTTTCAGCCTAAAAAAGAGGGAGATTATAGCGTAACAGCTATCAAAGATAAATATGCAGTAAACACTGAGAATCTGGGCAAGGTAAAACCAACCAAGAAAGGGCCAAAGACTTTTGAACAGAACTTGGGTCTGGTAGGTGAAGGAGATATTTTCAGACTGGAAAACATTTACTATAACTACGGACAGTTCTTCATCCGCCCTGATGCGGCCAAAGAATTAGAAGCCAAACTGGTGCCATTATTAAGAAAATATCCTGAAATGCGTATCGAAATCCGGTCGCATACCGATAGCCGCTCGAGTGATGCTTTCAATGTAAAACTATCAGAAAACCGCGCCAGAGCCGTAGTTGATTATCTTATTACACGTGGCATAGAAATTGCAAGGATAGAAGCAAAGGGGTATGGGGAAAGCGAATTATTAAACAATTGTGAGAATGGCGTAAACTGCACAGAGGCCCAACATCAGGCCAATCGCAGAACAGAGTTTAAAATCTTATCGGTGGCAGTGAGCAGCCGATAATCATCAAAGAAATCAAAGAGTAGTTTTTTCATAGTTTAGGGTTAGGGTTTATTATTCCGGAAAGCATTGCTAGTTTTTAGCAATGCTTTTTTTGGTTTAACTCATATCGGCAAATTTGAAATCCCTACGGGATTTTCATAATATTCATAAAAAAATCTTAGGCCTCAGACAACTTCCCCCCAACTTTCTGCATATATACTATTGAAAGCCAAAAACATTGCTACCAATGCAGGAACTTCAGTTGATACAGGAGCTACAGAAGCAAAACCCGTTTGTGCAGAAACGCGTCTATGACCGTTTCGTGAAACGGATGTTCCGTCTATGCCTCCGCTATGTGAAGATTGAAGCCGACGCGCAGGAATTATTGATGAATGGCTTTCTGAAGTTTTTTAACTCAGTCAGTAAAATCGAGTATCGGAGTGAAAATACCTTAGAGCCTTATCTGAAAAAACTGATGGTGAACGAATGCCTGATGTTTATCAGGCAAAGAAAAATGAACTGGGTATTGATGGAAGAAATCGCCGATGAAGAGCCCATGAGTGATTTTTCGGCCCATGAATATCTGGATGAAGAAGCCATTTATCAGCTGATATTAAAACTACCCGATGGCTACCGGACGGTTTTTAACCTCTATGCTCTGGAAGGTTTTAGTCATAAAGAAATAGCGACGCAGTTGCGTATCAGCGAAAATACTTCCAAGACCCAATTGTATAAAGCCCGATTACTATTACAAGCAGAACTGACGAAATTAGGATACAGCTATGGAACATAAATTAGACGACTTCTTTCGCAGAAAGACCGAAAATATAGAAGATAATATCCCTGAAAACTCAAATTTCGATGAGCAATTATTCTGGGGAACATTACAAAAAAATCTGGACAAGCCCCAGCGCAAAGCCTGGTGGAAATGGGTTGTAGCCGCTGCCTGTTTAGGAGGTGTGGTATTATGGATAGTTTCGATTTCGAGGGTTGCAACTGAAATTCCGGTAATAAGTCATACAAAAAGAGTTGAGCCTACGCCTACTATAAAGCCAGACTGCTCTTTAGTGGTGGTACATCCTAAAAAATTAAAAGAATCAACGCATAAACCCAAGAAAAAGGAGATTATTGAATCGAAAAAAGAGTTAAAAGTTGAGGTTGAGAATCTGGCCATTAAAGCTAATCCTATACCAATCATAAGCCCTACGATCAAACAGGATTCTATCCATTTCAAACCTTTGATAGTGGCTGAAACAAAACCCCAATTCAAGACAATACACGTAAACGAGATTTCAAATACAGAACAAACACCGATACCACAGCCTAAATTCAAAATCAGATTTGCCGCAAGGAATCAGAACTAGCATACATATCTAAAACATAATCATCATGATTCGTACCATCATTGTTTTATCAATGCTCCTGACAGGCATTGCAGGCGGAGCTATTTGCCAGACCAAAGCCAAATATGATACTATGCGTGTGCTGGAAGGCACCCGCCCTCCTATCCTACTCAATACTTTCGGCAAACGTGCCGATGTATTCAACCACGAAGAGGTATTGAAAAACACTAACAAAATTACCATTGATTTCGGCGATAAGAATCGATTATTAATAGATTTCTATGGTGAGGATTTTGATTTGAAAATCAATGCAGATTCGCTTCTGCGAAACTTCTGGAATGATTACCAACTGGTAAAAGAGAGTTTCAGAAAAGATGCAGCTAAAAAAATCACCTATTTCGGAAAAAACCGCTATGTGAGTGGGAATCCATTAATTGATATAGTTTATTATCCTCAAAAAGAAGTGCTACGAATAGCCAAAGACCGGGAAGTAGAATCAGTCCTACTCTTACAAGACACGCTCGTGCTGGTTAATTATCAGGACGTGGCTGCATCCGAATTAGTTAAATCACACAACCGGGTTTTCAAAACTTACCCCCATCAGGAGTTTACATTTGTACTCAATAGCCTGGACGACATCAGGGATATTTTAACAATAAACGTTAATCAAACCATCATTGAAGCCGTAGAAAGAGCCCGAAACGAAAGAAAAGGTGCAGCAGGTTGGAAAATGGTAAAAGTAGAAAACGATGTAGCCAATCAGAAAATCAAATCTTCGGTAGTAGGTGGCCCACTCTTAGACATCTTAGAAATTCATGGAGATATTGGTTTAGGTTCTTATCAGGATAGGTTTGTCCCTTCGGCTACTCTTGCCGTTAGTCTGATTTCTGATAATTATCTAAAAAAGGGATTTTCTATAGGTGTGCAAGCTTATTTTCCGCATGAACGCAAACCAGATCATACGTTTTCATTCAACACCAAATACATGCCATTTGTGGGAATGACCTTTTTTAAGAAAACCGGAGTAATGAGTAAAAATGTAGAACTAAAAGCAGGTGTATTTGCCGGCTATGCCGAGAAATCGCTCAAACTATTTGCCTGGTATCAGATGACTCCGTGGCTCAAATTCCAACCCGAAATCAATCTTTTCAGCAAGCAATCACCAGTGGGTTTGCGTATGGCCATAGGCTTCTGATTTATCCACATTTTATCCAACCACCTTATGCAAAAACTATTTTTCATTTTTCTGCTGGCCTTAGTTGCCTATGCCTGTTCGTATTCGGGTGCTAAAAACACCGAGCCCATTCAGACACTTGATAAGAAAATCTCGCTCTATTCAGAGGCCGTTAAGGATTCATTTTATATCTCAGTGCAATTACCAAAAGCCTATCACGAAAAACCCGGCACAAAATATCCTACGGTTTATATAGTAGATGGCAATTTCTATTTCCCGATGCTGGCAGAGGTAGTGAAACAATATGAGGTGGCTGGATTATTACCCCCTTTGATTCTGGTGGGTATCGGCTACAAGTCTTTTGCTGCCATGGATTCGCTGCGTGAACGAGACTACCTCTACCCTGCCGCTATCCCTTCTGACGAAATGAAAAACTTAGGCGGAGGCAAAAACTTTAATAGTTTCATTGTCAATCAGCTTATTCCGCATATTGATACAAACTTCAGAACTGACACAAGTAATCGTTCTTTGATGGGTCATTCTTTTGGGGGATATTTCAGCTTGTATGCCCTGTTGAATCAGACCGAAAACAATCAGACTACTTTTAAGAATATCGCTTCGGCGAGTCCTTCTTTGTGGTATAATAATTATTATCTGAATCAACTGACAGAAAAGCTAAAGAATAGAAAAACGCAAAATCAATTAAATCTTTATCTGACTGTCGGAGGACTGGAAGACCCTACCTGGAATATCAATCCTACAAAAAAACTGGCTGATGCTATTTTCAACACCCATCAACCAAACCTGAATTTACATTACACTTCTTACAACGATTTAGACCACATGGATGTAGCAATGATTTCATTCACCAAAGCATTGCAGGCGTTTTATAGGAACAATTGAGTGATTTAGTGAATGAGCGATTGTGTGATTATTTCATGAATTATTTGCCACGATGTACACAAAAGCACTATGTTCCACAATTAACTAATATTTAATTAATCACTCATTCACCATTCACTAAATCTCTCAATAAATACATTTTTATCCGCAATTTCTATACCTTTGCACAAATTTTTCACCAAAGGGTAAGAGAATTATGGCTGAACCAAATATCGAATTTCTTTACAAGTATTTAAACAATGCTTCTCCTACTGGTTTTGAAGCATCAGGACAACAGATATGGCTCGATTACATTAAGCCATATATCGACACGCAACTGGTTGATGTGTATGGTACGGCAGTTGGGGTTATTAATCCCGGACAACCGTATAAGGTGGTGATTGAAGGGCACTCTGACGAAATTTCGTGGTTTGTGAATTATATCACAGAAGATGGCTACATTTATGTACGCCGCAATGGTGGTTCTGACCATCAGATTGCGCCGTCTAAAAGAGTGAATATCCACACGCGCAAGGGGATTGTAAAGGGCATATTTGGCTGGCCGGCTATTCACGTACGTGAATCTGCTACAGAAGAAAGACCAACCTTAAAAAATATCTTTATCGATGTAGGTGCAGCGAAAAAAGCAGAGGTAGAAGAGATGGGTATCCATGTAGGTTGTGTGATTACGTTCGAAGATAGCCTGATGGAATTGAATAATAAATTCTATGTAGGCCGTGCCTTAGACAACCGTATGGGTGGCTATATCATTGCCGAAGTGGCTCGTAAACTGAAAGAGAATAATATCCAGTTGCCTTATACATTGTATATAGTGAATTCGGTACAGGAAGAAATCGGATTGCGTGGCGCAGAAATGATTTCAAGAAGATTGAAACCAGATGTAGCCATCTGTTGCGATGTAACGCATGATACGCAATCGCCGATGTATAATAAAAAACTGGATGGAGATATCGCTTGTGGCAGAGGCCCGGTATTGACTTATGGCCCTGCTGTACAAAACAATCTATTAAACTTCATGATTGACGTAGCGGCTGAAAACTCAATATCTTTCCAGAGAGCAGCCGCAAGCCGCTCGACGGGTACTGATACTGATGCGTTTGCTTATTCGGCAGAGGGTGTAGCTTCGGCTTTAATCTCTTTACCGCAAAAGTATATGCATACCACAGTAGAAACATGCCACAAAGAAGATATTCAGGCTTGTATTGATTTATATTATCAGATTCTTCTAAAACTAGAAGCCGGACAGGATTTTAGTTATATTAAGTAACTTTATAGACCCCACCCTAACCCTCCCCAACAGTAGGGAGGGAACAAAAAAAGTCTCTCTCCCCACTGTTGGGGAGAGAGATTTAGAGAGTGGGGTTTTGTTCACTATTATACATATTTTGTACACGTTGCCTATCCAAATTTCCTTAAAATTCTACGCAGCTCCTTTCCCAAACCCCACAGTCTCCCGATATAGTTGCGGCGAAACATCGGCATTATTCTTAAAAAACCTGCTGAAATAATATTCATCATCATAGCCTAAATCATGGGCAATTTCTTTGACTGATTTATTGGTGAGATACAATTCGCGCTTGGCTTCAATCACAATTCTTTCTGAAATTAAATCGGTGATGGTTTTATTGAAATGCGTTTTGGTGATTTTAGCCAATGCTTTAGGCGAAATATTTAATAAATCGGCATAATCACTGGCCGAATGTTTGGTTTTAAAATGTTGCTCAATAAAATCCTTTAGGTTCTGTAAAATGAAAGGCTCTTTTTTATCGCCGAAATCCTGCTGGGCTTTTGGTTGTTGCGCTACTTTTAATCTTGATGCCGTTATCAGGAAGATTTTCAAGTAAGCTACCAATTGCTCATATTGCGCCAATGCGGGCATCTGCATCTCCAGTTTCATCTGCGCCAGCACTATTTCAAAGGTTTGTTTAGCAAGGGCATCAACCATAACAAATGGCGGATTATAGATATTATTAAACAGCACGCCATTACAAGCTATCTCCTGGTGATGCTTGTGGATACAAAAGAAACTTGGGTGGAAATTTAAAACTATCCCTTCAATCTCCTGTATTTCTTCGAGCATAAACGGCTGATAAGGGGTAAAGAAAAACATCGTGTCTTTTTCAAACGCATATTCGGTAAAATCCACTTTTACCGTACCACTGCCTTGCTGTATCCAGATGACAGAAAAATAATTGAGGCGTTGAATGTGGTCGAAATGGCTGTTTCCGGTAAAAGAAAAAAGTTTAAAGGCGAGATTTCCGTTGGTTGGGTCAACCAATGTAAAAGTATCCTGATTAAGCATTTGCTGTGTTTATCTGTGCTTTGAGTCGTTCTATTTCGGTTTCCAGTTGGGCAATATACTCTTGTTGTGGTTTCATTATGGTTTCAACTTCTTCCATTGTATATCTGGGCGTAATGTGCTGCGGGCAATTCCAGTCAAAAGATTCTACATGGAAAATAATCATCCGCTCTGCCCTGAATTTATATGCCTTCAGGTCAAGCGCTTCATATAGTTCCTCATTCCCTTCCAATTCTAGCACCTTTGCCCTGGCAAAAATCTTTAATCTGATTTTATGCGCATAATCCATCAAAAATAGAGAAACATTCGGATTACTTTCAAAATTCCCTACCGAAACATATTGTTTATTTCCACCGAAATCAATAAATCCCAGGCGTTTGGCATCCAGCACTTTCAAAAAGCCTTTTGGCCCACCCCGGTGCTGTATATAAGGGAAACCACTTTCGGTGATGCTGGCCATATAAAAGCTATCCCGCTGTGCAATGAATGAGGCTTCATAGGTGCTTATACCCTCTTTTCTGTTCTCACGCTCCAGCCTTGCATACACCGCTCTGCTTCCTGCTTCTTCCTGCAAGGCTTTGGCTGTTTCGCCAAAAGCAATTTTCCCGTAATAACTCATGGTCTTATTAATTTATAGTTTTTCTTGTGCCAGCACAGCTTCCCAAAGAGTGTCACCACATTCGTCAGGTATCACAACAGTCTCTTCTTTAGATTCAGTTCTGAACTTTCTGTCAATTTCTTCTATTGCCAAATCGTTTATACTCGCAAACCGTTTGGCCATCAACCCGTTTTCGTCAAATTCCCATAATTCATTGCCATAGCTTCTATACCATTGTCCGTTAGCATCATGCCATTCATACTCAAATCTGACAGCCATCCGGTTTTCCCGGAATCCCCACAGTTCTTTTTTAAGTTTATAATCCAGTTCTTTTTCCCATTTCTTTGTCAGAAATGCCCTTACTTCTTCTCTCCCATTAATAAACTCGGTACGGTTTCGCCACTCGGTGTCAATTGTATATGCCAACGACACTTTTTCTGGGTCTTTGGTATTCCAGGCATCTTCTGCCATTTGAACTTTTTGTTGAGCTGTTTCTAAAGTAAATGGTGGCAGCGGGTATCTTTTTTCTGTTTCCATTGTAGTATTTGTTTAATAGCAGGCCAATAAAGACTCGCCTCATCAGCCTGTCAGCTACCTTATCATAAAGCCGGAGCAACCGGAAAATCAACAGGTATCTGAGTTAGATTATGTGTATAATTCATTGCTGTTTTATCTGATATAAGCAAAATCAAATCTATCAGATTCTCATTGGTATAACCTTGTTCATAGAACTCACTTACCAGTTCTCCATTTGCCTTTCCTTTGCTTCTGGTAATATCGGCTGCCAGTTTCACAAGTGCATTCAGTTTCGGATTTTCGCTTTTCCCTCTTCTCAAATCTAATATCTGTTCATCAGTAAAACCATTCATTTTACCTATTGTAGTATGTGCGCTCAAACAGTAAATACATTCATTAACCTGACTTACTATCAGATTAACAGCCTCTTTTTCTCTATTGCTCAATGATGTTTTGGCATTCTGATAGGCAAGAAATTTTGCAAGCCCATTGGTTGAATATGCCATTGTTGCATATAGATTCGGAACAAATCCCAGTGATTTTTTAAGGTTATCAAAAATTTCCTGATTGTTTGTGGTTACTTCTTCTCTGGTTGGTACTGCGAAAGTTTTCATCTTTTTCTTTGATTTAAATTAATATTTTGATGATGCAAAGGTATAGCAGCCCTTATTGCTTTAAAATGGATGATTTCCGCAATGAGATGGACAATTTTCTCAGACACGCTACAAGCGCTCTTTTAGTAGTTAAAAGAGCCGTTTATCATAAAAATCCCGTATCCATTTTCTTCTGATTCGATTATATTGTATTTTCACCTTTAAGACTCAAAACTCCTACTATGCAAGCTAAGCACCTGAAATGGCTGATACTCTCACTCGCCCTGCTGAAAACCGTTTTTCATTTATATTTTTATAATAAGCTAGAACCTCACCGCGACGAGCTACTCTATTTTTCTTTAGGTACGCATCCAGCCAGTGGTTATGCCTCTGTGCCGCCTATGGTTGGTATATTAGCATTTCTATTGATGAAAACCATCGGTTTTTCGGCCTTTGCCATTAAAATTTTACCAGCCATCCTAGGAGGAGTCATGATCTGGTTAACTACTAAAATAACCGAAGAATTGGGTGGAAATTGGTTTGCCCAACTGCTAACAGCTCTGGGTATTTTTATAGCTCCGATTTTCGTTCGTCCCTTCTATCTATACCAACCCGTAGGTTTCGATATTTTCTTCTGGACATTGATATTTTATTTCACTATCCGCTATCTCAATACCCGCCAGCATAATTATCTGCTTTATTTAGGCATTGCCGGGGGTTTTGCTATACTCAACAAGCATCTGGTAGTATTGCAATTAGGAGCTTTAGTGATTGCTTTTCTATTGAGTTCGGAACGGAAAACGCTTGGGCAAAAATCATTCTGGTATGCCATTGGAGTCTGTATAATTATTGCTTCGCCTAATATTATCTGGCAAATAACTCATGGGCTTTCAAGTATCCGACATTTAGGTGCACTTAATAAACATCAGTTAACACACTTAAACAGGATCAATTTTCTGAAAGAACAATTATTGATGCCGGGTATTTTTCTATTACTCACCTGTGCCGGATTATGTGGCTTATTGTTTACTCAGAAACTCAGTAAGTACCGCCTCTTGGGTGTTACTATTTTGTTTGTTATCGGAATTCTCTTTGCCGTGAAAGGCAAAGGCTATTATACAGCTGGGGTATTTCCGCTGGCGCTGGCAGCAGGTTCTGTCTGGTGGGAAGGGTTGCTGAAACAATGGTATGTCAGAATGGCTTTAATCGTGTTTTTATTAGGTTTATCTATCCCCCTGCTTCCGATTGGTATACCAACCGATACACCTGAAAAACTAGCCATTCACTTCAAAAACTTCTCCGAAAAATATGGCATGAACGATATGCTAAGGCATGAAGACGGTAAAATCCACTCGCTACCGCAAGACTATGCCGATATGATCGGTTGGGAAGAATTAGCTAAAATCACTAATACTGCCTACCAACAAGTATCAGATAAAAGCAATGTATTGCTCTATTGCGAAAACTACGGGCAAGCCTCTGCCATTAATATTTTAGGCAAAAAATATGGATTACCCGAACCAGTCAGTTTTTCAGACAACTACTATTATTGGGCACCCAGAAAGATAGCGTCCACAACAAACACCTTTATTTATATAAATGATGAACTAGGCGAAGACGTCCAGAAACTTTTTGCAGATATAGGATTAGTCGGACAAATCTCTGACCCATTAGCCCGTGAATATGGCACTCAGGTATATCTATGCCGTAATCCTAAAACCAATTTTAGTGAGTTCTGGTATAAAAGGGTAGCAGGTTTAGAAAGTCCGTTTTAGAGGGAATTGTGTGATTGAGAGATTTAGTGAATGAGTGATTAAATGACAGTAAAATATTCTATGCCAACTGCGTCGAAACAGAACGGTAGAAGTACATTTAAAACTAATGGTTGAAAGAAGAGAAATAAAATCTAATCTCCGCGCGGCGTACTCTCATTCACTAAATCTCTCATTCACTCAATTTTCACCAAAAAACTGCAAAATTATTCAACCCATTTACATAATTGACTATTTGAGAAACTTTTCGGCGTGGAAAGGCGTTTTCATATCAGCATACAAATAATTATAATTAAGGTCATGGTAACAGTAACAGAAATAGCAAAGAATAAAATCATTGAATTAAGACAAAAAGATGGCTTAACAGGCGAACACGGTGTACGCGTTGCAGTTGAAGGTGGCGGTTGTTCGGGTTTGATGTATGATTTAAAATTTGATTTTGAGACTCGTCCAAACGACCATATTTTTGAAGACAACGGAATCAAGGTATTTGTAGACAAGAAAAGCCTTTTATATCTGATTGGTACTGAATTAGACTTTTCAGATGGCTTGAACGGAAAAGGATTCCAATTCAAAAATCCAAATGCCACACGCACTTGTGGTTGCGGAGAAAGTTTCGCAGTCTGATACTCTTAAAATAAATGTAAAGAGCCACGCTTTTGTTATAAAAGCGTGGCTCTTTTTTATTGGCCCGCGTGGCACGGCTATATTCGGACTATAGCGGCCGTTTCACGCTTAGGTGCTTAGTGAATGTCAATCGGTTTATAAATTTTGCGTTTA
Organism: Emticicia fontis; assembly: GCF_054779675.1. NCBI lineage: Bacteria > Pseudomonadati > Bacteroidota > Cytophagia > Cytophagales > Leadbetterellaceae > Emticicia > Emticicia fontis. Next base: position 451,211 of record NZ_BAAGXU010000037.1, on the reverse strand, counting down.
TATTTCCAATGCTATGCGTGTCACGCTTAAGCGCTTAGAGAATTATCGATTATTTAACTCTTTACTGTTTTATCTGCCCCGTTATCAAAACCTCTCCGAAAATATGCCATCAAGACCCTAGTTTGCTCTATAATACATCGTTGAGCTATTTTCTTTTCTTAAGATATGCTTTGCCATTATCTGTAATGATTCGGGCGTTACAGCCGCAATTTTCTCAGCATCCTGATTACACCAGTCGGCATTGCCTGCGTTGGCAGCAAAAGCCAGATTCATAGCTCTGTTCAATAATTCAACTTCAGCGAAAGCTATGGTAGATTCGCTCTGGTTTTTTACTTTTTGCAGTTCCGATTCTTCGACTTTTGTAGTAATCAATTCACTGAGTATTTCTTCAAGAGCAGCATCAGCCTCTTCAAGGGTTACCCCTTCATTCAGATTGCCTTGAACCATCAATAAACCTGGGTCAAGCGAAGCCGTGATATAGGCAGAAACATTATTAAATAATTGCTTTTCTTTTACCAGTTTGTTATATAATCTTGATGATTTGCCTCTGCCTAATAAGTCACTCAGAAGGTCTGCATTATAGAAATCAGGATCAAAACGACCTGGCATATGATAGGCTTTATAGATACCATTGAGAGGCACTTTGGCCGAAACTTCCAGAAACTTCGGTTCTGTCTGGATGGTTTCCTGAGGCAGATTTCGCACATACTTCTCCCCTGCCGGAATCGGTTCAAACCATTTCTCGCATAAATATTTTACCTGCGCCACGGTTACATCTCCGGCTACAACTAATATCGCATTATTCGGCAGGTAATATTTAAAGAAAAAGCCCTTTACATCATCCATTGTAGCCTCTTCAATATGGCTGATTTCCTTGCCGATAGTTGCCCAGCGATAGGGATGTTTTTCATATACTAACGGGCGTAGCTTCAACCAAACATCACCATAAGGCTGATTCAGATAACGCTGTTTAAACTCTTCAATTACCACTTTTCGTTGCACTTCCAATACCTTATCATCAAAAGATAAGCTCATCATCCGGTCTGATTCCAACCAGAATGCCGTTTCAATGTTTTTAGAAGGAAGCGTAATATAATAATTGGTAATATCGGGCGAGGTAAAGGCATTGTTTTCACCGCCTACTTTCTGGAGAGGTTCGTCGTAGCTTGGGATATTTTTTGAGCCACCAAACATCAGGTGTTCAAAAAGATGGGCAAAGCCTGTTTTCTTTTCGTCTTCGTCTCTCGAACCTACATTGTATAATATATTCACGGCTGCCATCGGAGTAGTATGGTCTTCATGTACATACACCTCCAGTCCGTTTTGTAGAGTAAAATGCTCGTAGCTAATCATCAGGTTGTGATTTTGTTTTTTAGTCTATCCTTAACGCACGATTAAGCATATTCTGATATAACACCAATCACAAATGTAAGGTTTCGATGGGATTCCAAAAATGTAAGAGACAATTTTATCTCGAAAGATTAGTAAAAAAAGCAGCGATTCTGGCTCTGAATAGATACATGCAAACCATTACTACCGAAAACAAGCCCAACCAAAGATAAATAATATTGAAAGATGAAATCGGAATAACAGCAGATTTACCAATCAATACAAAGTTCGACCAATAGAATGGGTGGTCTGATTCAGTCTGAATCAAATCTATTTTCGATAAGCGGATAGCTTCGTCAGTAGCATAACCTTTTTTCAGATAATAGTAGAACTTCTCTGATAGCTTGGCAATACTTTCGTCGTGCGCGTTCCAAAGGGTTGTAATAACCGACGGACAGCCTGCAAACTGAAATGCTCTTGCCAGGCTGATAATTCCCTCCCCTTTTCTGATTTGCCCTTTACCCGTTTCGCAGGCACTTAGTACTACCAGTTGGGTATTTTCTAAAGAGAGGTTATAGAGTTCGGGGGTATATAGTTTAAAATCTTTTCCTTCAGGATATAAGGCGATGAACGATTTCAATGGCTCGGCATCATTTACCTGTGCATGCGTAGCAAAGTGAATGATTCCTTTATTGCGATAAGTTTCCTGAAAATTCAGTTTTGTAGCTTTATCATCCTGAAAAATCTGGCCGTTAATCTCGCCCATTTCATTGATAGAGGCAGGCAAAGTTTTGAAGCCCTTATCTCTGAACACACCCGATTGCTTGCCATTGCTAAATGGCGCATAGGCAATAATATCACTCTGTGGCTTGGTAACGTCGTAATCGAACTGTAAGGAAGCCGAGTTGGCATAAGAAATCGTATAATCAAACAAGAGATAGTCTGATTTTCCTTTTTTCTCTAATATCTCAAACGGCAGGAAGCCTAAAATATCATGACGGGCAATAATCAGTTTCTTCGATTTTTTCAGCATGCCTTCAACAGGTGCCAGCAATACATCGTAAGTCTCTTTTGCCAGAGTATGTCCCTTATACGCATCAATACTCGGCGGTGTATTGATTTTAGCATAAAGCTCAAGCGCCATACTATGTATAGCCGGGGCATTGTCTTTTTTGATAATATTATAAGATTCTTTATCTGCTACCAGGTAATACAAAGCATTTTCGCCTAAGAAATAGCTCACGAAAGCCGCACCGCTACCCATTTTTTGTTGGGTTTCTTTCAGCGAAATCAGGTAATTATCATACTTAAGTTTATAATAATTCTTTGATTCCTGCTCAATCTTTTTGGTTAGATGATTTAATTGTATTTTGGCATCTGATAAATCAGAGAGCGTCTTTTCATTACCCGCCTCTAATAGTCTGATTTGTAGCTTTACAATCTTCTGGCGCAACGAAATTTCCTGGTCCAGTAATCCTTCATCCAGTATTTTAGGACGTATTTTTTGCTCTTTCACTGCATCCCACAAAGCTGCCGACTTACTGGCTTCCAAAGCATAGAAGAATTTCTCTGCCCATGCTTGCGATTGGGTTGCCTTCCATTGCTCGAATATTTTCGACATCGCCTTTTCATACACAGGATACACCTTTTCGCTATAAAACAGTTTCGATTCAGGCATATCGAAAGTTTTGCGAAGATGTGTAGCAAACTTGATGGCAGTTATATAGGTATCTGCTGATAGCGCAGGGTCTGAACTTGAAAGTAAATCAGCTTTTTGATTCAAGGCAATGAATAACTCCTGCGGTGCATTTACTGCTTCAAAAGTAGGATTAGAACGTAAACTAATCTCTGCATAAGAAGTGTCGGCCGCCATCATAGCCTTTTGGCTATGTACGAGCGCTTCTTTAAAATTGCCTTTTTTCTCGTAAATCTCGCTTAACCCGTTTTCTATCTTGGCCACGTGCATGCCTTGTGAATGATGAAAACTTCTGAAAAAATCTTTTAACGCACTTTTGTAGATACTCTCAGCCTTTGACAAATCGTTCAATTGCAAATAAGATTCAGCGCGTATAGTTTGGATATTTACCCAAAGACGTGGTTGTGGCTCTTTTGATTTCCGATAAAACTTCTCAGCTTCTGCAAAGGCTTTCAGTGCATCGGCAGGCTGTTTCATCTGATTATAACAACGACCCATCGACAAATAAATGATAGCTGTTCTATCATCACTTTCAGCCAATGGCAATGCTTCTTTCAGAAAACCCAGAGCATCCTGATATTGCTTCTTTTCTCTATAATACTTAGCCATATTACTCAGAACCGCGTATTGGTTAAGCGTAATTTTCTCTTGTTTGGCTATTTGTCTGGCTTGCTGAAAATAATAGAAACTTTGCTCTGTATCGCCTAAATCATCAATCAGACGGCCATAATTACTCAGAAAAGCAATCACAAACTCGGGTAATTTCTTTTGAACTTCTTTATGTTGTAATAAAAAATCGTAGCCTTTTTTGAAATGCTTTTCAGCCAGGTTCAGTTTGCTTGGTATCCGTCTGTAATATTCTGATAGCTCTGAATTTAATTTAAAGAATGTCAAATCTTTTTTCTCTCCACTCAGGTATTTCAATGCGCCAAGGCTTTCTTCAATCACTTTTGTTGCACTTTCATAGTCATCGTTAGGCACATAGATATCAACCGTTATCAGCAAGAAAATCTGTATATAGTTTTCATAATCCTTTTGGTCAAAAAGTTTCTTCTGAAGACTCTTGAGTCTTTTCAATGCTTGCTCGGTCGTGATCTGGTGATTGCTCAGGCTTGTATATACCTCATCTCTTACTTGTTGAATCTCAGATGCATGATCTTTCGACTGCGCCCATCCATTCAGCATGCATACAGCAAATACAGCTATAAGAAGACTTTTTCTCATATTAAACTTTAGCTTTATGACTAAATACCTTAAATCCTTGATTGGCGAATCAACCACCCTCAGTACCGGCAGTTGGTGGAGGTACTTCTCTTTTTGATGGAGGATCAGTTGCTAGTCTTAAATTAGGACTCGACGTTGAGAAATTCAACGCAGCAGGCATATCAGTATTCATGGCATTATAAAAATACTTATCTATATAGTCGGCGCGGTTACGCACGTTTCCGTTCGCATCAAAATATTGATTAACGCTCTCCTGACTAGGGCGGTGTGTGAAAATCCGCATACGGAAACTCGGCAGATTATTAGACTTGGCTACAAAATAGATGAGTCCGTAATTGCTCTGCGGTTTATTGGCAGCTCTCGGAAATGTCAGCACCCCATCATTTACAGCAAACCAGGGTGAAGTACTGATGATATTATAAGCCTGCGGACTAATACCCATAGCTTTGTATAAGTCAACCGATGTATTAGCCGTAATCAACTTATCAAAAAAGCTTATGAATGGTGCATATTTCTCTGTAAATAATTTATTTTTGAATCGGTAGGCTTTCATACCAAAGATATTTCCTTCTCTTCGTTCAAAGCTTCCGGCTTCTCTTACTGTATAGGTAAGATTTGCATCATCTGCATTGGTTACCACATCAACGGGTTGGGTATACGTATAAGGATTTACCCACTGGCATTTGTTGATAATATTCAACAAATCGTATTGTGGCAGAATCTGCAATTGCCATGGAAGTGTAGATTCAAAGACAATCACATCCTGATTATCCATCAGAAAGCCATTCGGTTGTGTATCCCCATTGGTTAAAACAGTTTTCACATTACCAATGCCGTTGTCGCTTATTTTAAATGCACTCACATTACTGGCAGTGTAAACCGTACTGGTACCTACTTTTGAGTTACCCAATGTGAACGATTCAATACTTGCTAGTTGTACACCTGAATAAGAGGTTTCGGCAGCACCGCTGATACTTGACCAGGTTGAACCATTAAATACTCTGACCAGATTGAATGTCTGATCGAATACCATCATACCCACCTGTGGAGAAGGAAGCGCTCTGATGGCTTCATTAGTCAATACAGGCAGTTGAACGTTAGCAGTCTGTCCAGCAGTAATAGTTGTTGATTGAGCAAAAGCGCCGACAGTAAAAGTAAATAGTAAGATTAACGTAAAGTAAATATTTTTCATTACAACTTTATTGATTAAATAGAGTATAGATTTTGGCAAAAACTTACGTAAGCTAACAAATATCTCCAAATTTTTGTTGTAAGAAAAACTTTGTTGCCAATTTTTTTACATTTAACTTTGAACAAAGTCAATATCCCCCTATTTTTTATTCAAAAATGAGGGGGAATCTTGAGCTAATTAACCCTAACCCTAGTAAAATTTTGGGTGAGGGGTTTGTTTTATGGCTATAGAGTCAAATTGTGTGTATTAATATCTTCTGAGTAGTCATTTGTAACCACAAAGCGTATATTTTTTTTTCGTCAGGACATCGATGGCCTTTTTCAGTGAAAATAAAGTATAGGCTTTGTGTAGATTTAGTTAGCAACAAACTTCGAACATTAATATCACCCGGTATAACTTTTGTAACCTCGATTTTTTATTTTTTTTATTTTTTTTTTTTCTTATCAAAATAGTGGGTTGTTTTGCATAGTTTTTGCATAATAACATATTCAAATCTAATCCATTGGAGGCAATAATTTAAATTACCCTGAGTGATATCCTTACTAAGCAACAGCCCGCGAAAAAAAAATTAGTAGATAAGGTTACATAAAAGGGGGCTATTGATATTAATAACCGTAATATGATCCTTGGCTTATCAAAACACCCGTCAGATGAATCAATAGTTGAGGGGATTCTGGCAGGTGGACGTAAAGAACATGAGGCGTTAGTAGCTTTGTATAAGAAATTTCATGTTTCGCTGGAGAGGTTTATTATCCATCGAAGCACTGGAAGGGATTATGCAAAACAACCGGAGGATATTATTTGGGAAGCCATAGAAGCTTTTGTTGTAAATGTAAAAAAAGGCACTTTTACTCTCAAAGAGGCTACTTTAGAAACTTACCTGAAAAGTATTTGTAAAAATTTATGGTTTAGATATATATCGCAAGAGGCTTCTCGTGAGGAGCGTCAGAACAAGTATATGGCAGAGTGGGACAAGCTGGAAGACGATGTGAGCGATATGCTGATTGAAAAAGAAAATTGGGAGCATTATATAAATCTGGTGAATAAACTGGGTAAAAATTGCCGCCAGATTTTAGATATGCGGCTGGTAGAGGGCTTATCGATGCAGGAAATATCACAGAAACTGATTGCAAATGGTACTTTTGAAAACGACCAGACTGTGAGAAATGCCAAAAGTAAGTGCCTGAAACGAATAATGGAATTGATCACCTCTAATCATCAATAAATACACTTAACACTATGGATGATATTCTGCAAAATCAGATTGAAGACTATGTGGCCGGGGTAATGCCTGAACTGACTAAACTGGAATTTGAAAAACAAGTTAAAAATGATCTGAATCTACAACAACAAATAGAAGATCTTAAGCGGGTTCGTGAGGCCATGATGCGCGCCAAAGTTCGTGCCAATGTTGCTAACGCTCGTGCTTATATTCACAAACCTAAGAGAGGACTCACCTACGTGCTTGGCTCATTTGGAGCTGCTGCCGCCATGGTACTTTTCCTCCTGTCTACCTCTATCACGTTCTCTCCTAAAGAGTTTAACTATCGGGGCGATGGTGTTTCTTTAAGTGCTGAAACACAGTCACGTGCCAGCGACTACGAAAAAGCCACACGTCTGGTAGAGCAAAACGAGAATCCGACTGAAGCTATCAAAATTTTAGAACGCCTGAAAGCTGACGAAAACGTAAGTAAAAATTATCAGAACGAAGCTAAATGGATGCTGGTAGTAGCCTATCTGCAAGCCGGAGAAGCGAAAAATGCTGAAAAAGTTTTCGACGAAGTGAAATGGGAAGATACCGGCAGACCTTTCTCTACCTGGGAAATCACCAAAATTCACTGGCAACTTTTCTGGGGAAAAGTGTTCTGATTTAGCTCATAGAGGCACGGCCTTTCCCGCTATTTTATTCTGATTTTATATTTACTCTCAAGCAATCTTTTCGAACTGCTCCTTATAAACACGCGCTTACGGTACCAATATACGTTAAGAGCCTATCCCCTGCTTGCATCCCACAGCCGAATTGTTTCTATTGGATTCTTCTCAAACTGGGAATCTCATAAAAATTACTTAGTTTTACCCGATTTTCTAAGAACAGGTAAAACAACAGCACATTTATGAATATCAGAGTCGGACAAGGATATGATGTACACCAGTTAGGTGAGGGTTATGAATTATGGTTAGGCGGCGTTAAGATTCCTCACACAGTAGGTTCAGTAGGTCATTCTGATGCCGACGTACTTCTGCACGCCATGTGCGATGCCCTGCTGGGTGCTGCCGCCATGGGCGATATTGGTAAACACTTCAAAAATACCGACCCACGCTGGAAAGGCATCGATAGCAAAATCCTGTTGAAGATTGTGGTAGAAATGTTGGAAAAAGAAGGGTATAAAATTGGCAATATCGATTCAACGGTTTGTTTACAAGAGCCTAAAATCGGCAAATATATTCCGGAAATGATTAAGGCTATTGCCGAAGTAACCAAATTACCCGAAAACTGCCTTTCTATCAAAGCTACTACTACTGAGGAAATGGGCTTTGTCGGCAGAAAAGAAGGTCTGGAGGCACACGCCATTGCATTGATTTATAAGAACTAATGTATCACGATTTTTCAAATCGTCAGTTTGGACGATTTGAAAAATCGTGATACATATCAATCTGGTAATTGTATCTTCTTCCCCAAAAATTTGGGTTTGGTAAAAGTCAGGTAATCAACAAATACTTTCACTCTGGCTAGTTTTTCGCGTAGCATTACTCCATCGGTAGTATACGCATCTCTGGCATTAAAGCCATTGGCCTCAATACCTTCTTTTGAGGCAATATAGAGTGCGCGTTCATTATGAAATAATTGGGAAATAATGGTCACAGAATCCTGTCCGAAAACTTCTTTCAGCCTTACCATCGAATCAAAGGTTCTGAATCCAGCATAATCCAGATAAAGGCGGGTAGAATCAATGCCATTCTTTATTAAATCTTCACGCATCATTTCGGGCTCGTTGTATTCTTCCCGCCCGTTGTCACCACTGATAACCAGATACTTTATTTTACCTGCTTTCATTAAATCAGTAGCAGCTTTTATTCTTCTGACATAATAAGGATTAAACTTCCCCGGCTTTTTAGTGTATTTGCCCGTACCCAAGAGCAAACCCACCTTTCTATACGGAATATCGTTCACGCTTGAATAAACTTTCCCTTTGGCATTGTTTTTAATAATGGCATCGCAGACAAAGATGGAGATTACTGTTAGCACGAGTAATACCAGTAAAGAGATAATGATAAGCTTTTTCTTTTTCATAATTTAGGTTAAGACATGATTAATCAAGCGTATAAAAATAACGATAAACTCGATACAAACTAAATATCTGCTCATTAAATAATATGAATTTTATAAACCACTTATAATGGCCTGGACTTTTCAACACATAAATCTGGGCTTTTCAACAAAACAGGGAGTTGTTTTTAGCTAGTACCTTTGCAACACTAAAAACAAAAGAAATGACAGATTCAAACAAAAATAAACTGGTATTGGTAACAGGCGGTTCAGGATTTATTGCTACCCATTGTATAATTCAATTACTTAATGCAGGTTATCCGGTAAGAACAACTGTGCGCTCACTGAGTCGTGAAGCAGAAGTGCGGGCGATGTTGAAAGAAGGCGGTGCTCCATCTGACTATAACTTAACTTTTGTAGCCGCAGACCTTTCTAAAGACGATGGCTGGGCAGATGCCGTAAAAGGATGTGAATATATTTTGCATATTGCTTCCCCAACGCCTTTAAAAGACTATAAACACGAAGACGAAATGATTATTCCTGCCCGTGAGGGAGTTTTGAGAGTGCTTCGTGCCGCAAAAAAAGCTTCTGTGAAGCGTGTGGTATTAACTTCGTCTTTCGGTGCCATTGGCTTTGGTCACGACAAATCACGAAGAACACCTTTTACCGAAAAAGATTGGACAATTGTAGACGGTGATACGCCAACGTATCAGAAATCAAAAACATTGGCTGAAAAAGCAGCCTGGGATTTTATTGATAAAGAGGGGGGCAGTCTCGAACTAACAACCGTAAATCCGGTTGGGGTGTTAGGGCCGGTATTAAGTGATGACTTTTCTCACTCAATCCAGTTGATTAAGCAATGTTTAGCAGGTGAAATTGCTGCTTGCCCAAAAGTATCTTCTTGCTATATTGATGTGCGTGATGTAGCCGACTTGCATATTCGTGCCATGACAAACCCGGTAGCCAAAGGAGAAAGATTTCTGGCAACTTCCGGTGAAAATCTTACTATGCTGGATATAGCCAAAGTTTTAAAAAACAATTTCGGCGAAGCCTCCCGGAAAGTACCAACTAAAGAGATTCCTAACTGGGTATTGAGAATAGTTGGCTTATTTAATCCGACCATAAAAGTATTGATTCCGATGCTGGGCAAATACATGGATGCCAGTGGCGACAAAGCGAAGGACCTATTAGGCTGGTCGCCAAGAAGTAATGAACAAGCCATTATTGATACAGCTGAGAGTTTGCTTAGATTAGGGGTTATTAAGAAATAATAGATTTGGGGGTTCCTCATGTTCGTCAAATTATTTTGGCTAAAGCCAATTCGGATGGTATTCTATTAATAATCCTCCAGCTAAAGCAGGAGGCAATTGAATCAATTCAAATGGGTAAACACGTGTAATTTATTCAATAGACCCCATTTTCAAATGGGGCAAACTGAAAATAACTATCCTTATTTGGCTTTAGCCAAACTACTGAGATGAGGAAATATTTCCTTAACAAAACATTATACAGAATTATAGAATGAAAGAAACACCCATAGCCAATTGTTACGTAAGCCCATCGCTTTCTAACGAGCAGTTTATATCCAATCATACTTTTATGTATCTGGTAGAGGGTACAATGGTTATATATGACGGCATCAGGGAGTACTCAATTAAGTCTGGCGATTATGGACTGGGCAGACGAAATTATCTGGCAAAATATACCAAACAGCCTGATAAAGGAGCTTTCAGAAAAATCTTTATGGTGTTTGACCAGGCCTTTTTAAAAGAGTTTCAGGAAAAGTACAAATTTCCGGTTGGAGATAAAAAACCAGCCGATGCTATTCTACCATTAGAGAAAGACAAACTGGTTGAGAATTTCATCCAGTCACTACTCCCCTATTTCAATGAAAACGGGCTCATTGATGAAGCATATTTACCCATTAAAAGAACTGAATTGCTTTTGATATTGCTCAAATCAAATCCTGAGTTAGCCAATGTCTTCTTTGATTTCAGTAATCCTGAAAAAATAGACCTTGAAAAATTCATGAATACCAATTTCAGATTCAATGTCAGTTTAGAACACTTTTCCTATCTCACAGGACGAAGTTTATCTGCCTTTAAACGCGATTTTGAAAAGATATTTCACGCGAGTCCGAGCCATTGGCTGGTTCAGAAAAGATTAGAAGAAGCCTATTATCTGATTGATAAAGAACACAAAAGACCATCTGACATTTATCTCGACCTTGGGTTTGAAGACCTTTCTCATTTCTCTTTTGCCTTCCGAAAGCTCTTCGGACATGCACCAACTCAATTGACTAAAGCGAAGAAAAACGACAGTCAATAACAATGGATTCAATAATTATTCCTCTAAATAGTCTACTACATTAGTAGATTAAAAAGTTTTTATTGAACTTTATCATCAATTTGCAGCGTCTTATCCTGAAAGATGCCATTATTGTATCGGAGTTTTATCTTTTTGAGTATATTGCATAAAACATTTATAAAACTCCCTAAGATAAATTAATGAAAAAGTTTGCATTGGCCGCCACTGTTCTGCTCACTACCAGCCAGCTATACGCTCAACAAATTAAAATCGGCGATAATGCCGGAGCGGTTACTTTTGAAGAATACGAACCAAAATCTACCTTGGTTGTTCCGGGCAAGGCGATTACACGCGCTAAATTTCCCTTTATAGATATTCACAACCATCAATGGGAAATGAATGGCAAAGAAGATTTAACGAAGTTGGTTAAAGAGATGGATAAACTGAACATGGGTCTCATGGTCAATCTGAGCGGACGCGGATTTAATCAGGATGAGGCGAAAAGTACAGCAGGTTTGGTGAAGCAGATTGAAAGTGTGAAAAGCTATTATCCGACACGATTTGCTATCTTCACTAATATTGACTTCAACAATATCGGTGAACCCGGCTGGACGGAAAAAGCCGTAAAAACACTAGAAGAAGACGTAAAGGTGCGCGGTGCCAAAGGCTTGAAAATCTATAAAAGCTTAGGATTTAATGTAAAAGATAATGGCAAAATAGTAGCTGTAGATGATCCACGTATTGACCCTGTCTGGAAAAAAGCAGGTGAACTGGGTATTCCGGTATTGATTCATACGGCAGACCCTTCTTCTTTCTGGGATCCGTTGAATGCACAAAACGAACGTTGGCTGGAGTTGAAAACCCACCCGGGTCGTAAACGTGATGCTTCGGGCGGTAAAGAATATACCTGGGAACAATTGATTGAACAACAACACAATGTGTTCAGAAAAAACCCTAAAACAATCTTCATCAATGCTCACATGGGTTGGTATCCGAACAATCTGGCAAAACTGGATAGCCTGATGGATGCATTCCCGAATATGTATGCCGAAATCGGAGCCGTAATCGCCGAGTTGGGTCGTCAGCCTCGCACAGCTAAGAAATTCTTCGAAAAACGTCAGGATAGAATCCTTTTCGGTAAAGACTCATGGGTGCCTGATGAATACCAGACTTATTTCCGTGTATTAGAATCAGAAGATGAATATTTCCCTTACCACAAAAAATACCACGCGTATTGGAGAATGTATGGTCTGGGACTTTCAGATGAAGTATTGAAGAAAGTGTATTATAAAAACGCACTGAAAATCGTACCGGGTCTCGACAAGAGCCAGTTCCCCAAGTAAAACTAAACTAAACATAATACAGTATCATGAAGAAACACTTCATCTTCGCTCTTACATTACTTTTGAGCAGTGGGATTGCTTTTTCTCAAAAAAAGAAAACAGTAGCCAACCCTGCCCCCGACAAACTCGAATTGCTCAAGCAGGAAGTCATCAAAAAAATTGATGACCGCCAGAAATTCACGCAGGAAGTCAATGACCAGATTTTCAGCTTTGGTGAATTAGGCTTTCAGGAATTTGAAACTACCAAATACCTCACCAACCTATTAGAGAAAAACGGTTTCACCATCGAAAGAGGTGTAGCCGGAATGCCAACTGCATGGATTGCTAAATGGGGCTCGGGCAAACCTGTGATTGCCATTGGTTCTGATGTAGACTGTATCCCTAAGGCCTCACAAAAACCCGGGGTTGCTTATAAAGATCCGATTGTAGAAGGCGCACCAGGGCATGGCGAAGGCCATAACTCAGGCCAAGCACTTAATATCACAGCTATGCTTGCCCTAAAAGAGATTATGGAACGTGAGAAAATCTCAGGCACACTCATGCTATGGCCAGGTATCGCTGAAGAACAGGTCGGAGCCAAAGCCATTTATGTGCGTGAGGGCTATTTTAAAGATGTAGATGCTTGTATTTTCACACACGTAGGCGATAATCTGGGGGTATCATGGGGAGATGCCGGAAATACCGGATTAGTCTCAGTCAAATTCCATTTTGAGGGTTCAGCAGCCCATGCTGCCGCAGCACCCTGGCGTGGCAGAAGTGCGCTGGATGCCGTAGAACTCATGAATATCGCCTGGAACTATAAGCGCGAACACCTGGAAACTACACAACGCTCACACTACGTCATTTCAGACGGTGGCGACCAGCCAAACGTAGTGCCTTCTAAAGCCACCGTATGGTATTATTTCCGTGAACGTACTTATCCAAGAATCAAAAATCTGTTTGAGAATGGACTCAAAATGGCACAGGGTGCCGCTATTATGACCGATACCAAGTATACTTACGAAATATTGGGTAGCGCATGGCCGGGGCATTTTAATAAACCTATTGCCGAAACCATGTATACAAATATCAAACGCGTAGGTTTACCGAAATGGTCAGACGAAGATCAGTTATTAGCCAAAGCTAGTCAGAAAGAACTACAATCACCAAAGACAGAAGGCTTAGCTATCAAATTAGATACCATGTCTGAGCCTGTATATTCACCAAATATTATCCGTCAGGCAGGTTCTGATGATATTGCTGATATTTCGTGGTCATTGCCTACGGTTGTGCTTCGTTATCCATCTAATATGCCGGGGATGCCGGGGCATCATTGGGCCAATGCCATTACAATGGCTACCCCAATTGCTCACAAAGGTTGTACAGCCGGAGCAAAAGTAGAAGCCTTAACGGTATTGGATATGCTTTTCAAACCAGAAATTATCCAGAAGGCATGGGAGTATTATAACAAAGAGCAAACGAAAGAAATAAAATACACTCCATTGATTTCTAAAGATGATAAACCGGCTATTCAGTTGAATAAAGAAATTATGGAGAAATTCCGCCCGGAGATGAGCAAGTATTATTATGACCCAACCAAATACAAAACGTATCTGGAGCAATTGGGGATTAAATATCCAACGGTGAGGGAGGAGGCGAAGAAATAGTTTTTTAGTTTCGATTGCAGATTGTCGAATTGTTTGGTCATTCGACAATCTGCAGCGCAACGGCGAACTGTTCGATAATCTACAATAAAAAAAGTGTACTATAAATCTAACCCATAGTACACTTTTTTAGTTATATCGTAAACTCTCTGCTTACATGAAAATACTGCTCACCTTTGTTATTACATTGCTGATTTTTGGTGCGATAGATTTCCTTTGGTTAGGCTTGATAGCCAAAAATCTTTATCAACAAAAACTCGGCTTTATCATGGCCGACAAGTTTAACTGGGTGGCAGCACTGATTTTCTATCTGATGTATGTAGGCGGTATACTTTACTTTGTCATTTTTCCGAGTCTGAACAACGGCAACTGGCAAACGGCTCTACTGAAAGGCGCTATATTAGGTATATTATGCTATGGTACCTATGACCTGACCAATATGGCAACCCTTAAAAACTGGCCTTACGAAATCGTCATTATTGATATACTCTGGGGTGCATTTCTGACAGGGCTTACTTCTACCTTATCATTCATCATCGCACAGAAATTTCTGTAATACTTACTTGATTTCCGAAAAATCAGTAGGCTTCATATACATTGATTTTACTTCTGAAGTCAATTTACCATTTTTCTCCGATTCGTCACGGGCTTTTACCCATTTCAAATCTTTTCTGAAATCATCAAAAGATTTTTTGCCGGCTTCTTCGCTTTTATGAGCTAAGATATATACCAATTTAGGTTGAGTTGTATCTTTTTCGATGGTTGTCCAGTAAGCGATGTTTTCCATGCCGTGTTTTTTGAAAAGTTTCAGGGTATGGTCACGGAAACGGGTCTTCAAATCTTCCAACTTGCCAGGAGCTGCCGTGTAGGTTCTTAATTCGAAAACACGTTCAGGATTTTTCTTTTGCTCTTTTACTGCGGGAGAGAAATCTGTCAGAGTCATGAATACCGATACTACTTTGGCTACGATTTTACCGTTTTTCTCCGATTCTGCTGCTACTGTTTTCCATTCAGGGTCTGCACCAAAAGCTTTCCATGAAGCATCTCTGGCTTCTTTGCTTGGGTATGATAAGACATAATACAACGCATTCTCTGTATTTTCGGTAGGTATCCAGTAACCTACGTTTGTCATCCCATGACGTTCGAAAATCTTGGTGGTGTGATTACGGAAACGGGTCAATAAATCGGGTAATTTATCCGGGTGGCAATAGTAGATACGCATTTCGTAATAACGGGTATCCTGATCTTTGGCGAAAGCGGCCATAGTAAGAAATAAGGTAATAAACAGGCTGAATAATGTTTTCATAGATGAGGTTGATTAGATTACAAAGGTATTTATTACCTAGATAATTCATTCACTATCCACGCGATATTTTTATGCTGATCTATTCAATAAGGAAGCAAATGATTTATATTCCAGGTGAGTATACCTCTTCCCCCGCAAATACTTCCTCAACCAATTCCTCAATAATTTTATCAAGACCTTCATACCAATCCAGATGAGGAGAATTTTTATCGCAACCTCCGGCGTGAGGCACACATTGGGTATATTCATGCTGGTGGTGGCATGAAGGGCAACGGCCAATGGTTTCGAAAGTATTCCAGATATGGCCACAATGACATTGCCAATATTCACCTCCATCTGGTTCCCAGGAGCATTTGGGGCAACGAATTTTCATACTTACTACAGTTTTTTGTGCAATATAGCCTTTTTTTTACAAAAAAAGCCACCGACTTTACAGAAGATGGCACATGTTGTGAGGGGTTAGTGAAGTGAATTAAATAGCGTCTTTTACTAAATCGACTATTTTTCCCAGAGTTTTCTTAACAGCCGAAGCAGCGACCTTAGCACCTGCGTCTTCGTCATCTAATTTTTTAACTGGCTCAGCAGCAGCATCTAACAAAGTTCCTAATTTGTCTTGTTGCTTACTATCTAACACTGCCTTACCCGATTGCATCATTTGAATACTGGCAGTAAGTTCCTGCCCATTACCCAGCAACCCATCCTTACCTTCGCTCAGAATATTATTAATCCGATTGGCCCCTACCAATAATCTGATAGTATTGACTACTTTGCTTAAAACATCTGTTTTCAAAGTACCCGCAGTAGCCATGGGGATAAGGTTTTTTAAAGCTCCGGCCTGACCCAACAACTTGTCTTTCATGTCATTGCCTCTGGTATTCGCCTCGCTTTCCAATGCAAAACTTCCCGATTTTAGTGCATCCACTAATTCTGTATCCTTTCCATTTTCTGAAAGATTTACAGCCTGTGCCAACAAACTTTCCAAATTTACTTTTTGTGCAAAAGAGTCACGTGTCACGACAAGCAAAAATAGGGTAACAAACCCTTTAAATAGGTGTTTTTTCATTTTTTACTTTTTTACTAAAAGATTGTGTATAACTAATACTAAGACGTAAATTTTCAAAAAAAGA
The DNA here is from genome assembly GCF_054779675.1 of Emticicia fontis. NCBI lineage: Bacteria > Pseudomonadati > Bacteroidota > Cytophagia > Cytophagales > Leadbetterellaceae > Emticicia > Emticicia fontis. The sequence goes on along the minus strand of NZ_BAAGXU010000037.1, from coordinate 434,776 downwards.
TACGTAACGTTCAATTAACAATTGCTTAATACTGACTAAATGACTTATTTTAACTACGAGAAGTTGTATTCACAAGATGAAAAAAGGCAAAAAATTTATTGAACGGCGGGCGTATTTTAAATTTCTGAACCATCTATATCTATTTAACACATCAGGTGAACGCCTGATTTTTTGCCGGAATAAAAGATGAGAAAACCTTTATGCAGATAATTGAAGTTGGAAACGACCGGAAGCTACAAAGAGAATTTTTAGAATTTCCGGCGTCGCTTTATAAAGGAAATCCGTATTGGATTCGTCCGCTAGATGATGATATTGAAAAGGTATTTAACCCTAAGAAAAATCCGCTTCTGCAAGCTGATAATTGCATCAGATGGCTGGCTATTAATGACCAGGGACAAACCGTTGCACGTGTAGCTGCTTTTATCAATCCGCTCACAGTTATTCATAGCAACGACCAACCCACAGGCGGCATGGGCTTTTTTGAATGTATTAATGATGAAAAAGTAGCTTTTGCGATGTTCGATCAGTGTAAAGCCTGGTTGAAAGCAAGAGGTATGGAAGCCATGGATGGCCCTGTGAATTTCGGTGAGCGCGATAACTGGTGGGGGCTTTTAATTGACCCTTATGATGCAGAGCCTACGTGGTCGATGCTCTATCATCATGCCTATTACCGCAAATTCTTCGAGGATTATGGTTTTCAGGATTATTTTCAGCAATATACTTTTCTGCTTCCCCTTGCCGAGAAAGAAGCCCGAAAGGTGGTACGTCCCGCTCTTTTTGAAATCGCTAACCGGATTTATCATACGCCCGGTTATGATTTCAGGCACGTTGATAAGAAACAATTATCCAGATTTGCACAGGATTTCAGAACCATCTATAACAAAGCATGGGCTAAAAATATGGCTGCCGGAGAAATGACTGCCGAACGTGCGGAAGCCATTATGCAGATGATGAAGCCTATTCTGGAAGAAGAACTGATGTGGTTTGGGTATCATAACGACAAACCCATTGCCTTTTCAATTATGATTCCTGAGTTGAATCAGATTATCAAGCACCTGAACGGAAAGCTCAACTGGATTGGTAAGTTGAAATGGTTATATTATCAATTAAGGAAAACCAATCATAAAGCCCGCGGAGTGATTTTTGGTGTAATTCCCGAATATCAGGGTCGAGGCATAGAATCGGCTATTACGCTGGCTTTTTCAAGGGCTTGCTGGAAACCTGGCTATCAATATACCACTCTGGAACTAAACTGGATTGCCGATTTCAATCCCAAAATGCTTAAAGTTACAGAATTGCTAGGCGCAAAGAAATTCAAAACCTATATTACTTACAGGTATCTGTTTGATCATACCCGAGAGTTTAAACGGCATCCGGTGATTTAACATTGAGTGATTTAGTGAATTAGTGATTGAGTGATTAGTATTAGTATTTGTTTTTATAGTTTATTTATAAAGTAAATTTCTAATCACTCAATCGCTCATTCACTCAATTACCAATTCATAATCACTCATTCACTAAATCACTCATTCACTAAATTGCTCACTGATAATCACTAATTCACTAACTCACTCAATAACATATCTCAACATTTTTATTAATTTTGTACCGTTTTTGCTACAAAACATTACCAGATTTCAAATTTTTCATTCTAAACAATAAAATTACCTGTCGTTGATGATAGGATCCAGCACTTATGTCTTTACTTACAGTTGGTTCGGTGGCATTCGATAAACTTGAAACACCTTTCGGAAAAACGGATAAAATTATTGGCGGTGCCGCTACTTTTATTACCCTTACTGCCTCTTATTTTGTAAAAGAAAACAATCTTGTAGCCGTAGTTGGCGAAGATTTCCCGCAAAGCATGATTGATGTGCTTGAATCTCATGGAGTAAATACAGAAGGACTGGAAGTTGTGGAAGGTGGAAAAACTTTTTTCTGGCATGGTCGCTATCATAACGATATGAATTCACGCGATAGCCTCGAAACGCAGTTGAACGTAATGGGTGATTTTGACCCTAAAATCCCTGAATCTTTTCAAGATTGCCAATACCTGATGTTGGGCAATACCTCACCTGAAATCCAGATGCGTGTATTAACCCGTTTGCATAACCGACCAAAATTTGTCATGGTTGATACCATGAATCTATGGATTGATATTGCTAATGTTGATTTGAAAGCCTTATTGAAACAAGTAGATTGTATTACGATCAACGACGAAGAAGCGCGTATGCTTTCAGGAGACTACTCGATTCGCAGAGCAGCCAAAACCATTATGGCCATGGGACCTAAAACCCTGATTATCAAAAAAGGTGAACATGGTGCTTTGTTATTCCAGGACGAAAATATTTTCTTCTGCCCTGCCCTGCCATTAGAAGAAGTATTTGACCCAACCGGAGCAGGTGATACTTTTGCCGGTGGTTTTATCGGATATCTGGCGCAAACAGATGATTTAAGTTTTGAAAATATGAAACGCGCCATTATCCACGGTTCTGCTATGGCTTCGTTCTGCGTAGAGAAATTTGGTTCTGACAGAATCCAGAATCTTACCGAAGAGGAGATTAAAGGTCGTGTGAATGAATTCAAGAAACTAGCAAGTTTCGAATTGAATTAAGAATATTGTAGTACGATTCCCCGAAGTCAGGCTGTAATGGCCTGGCTTTTTTTGTTTTTATTTATGAAACATTGTCACAATTATCATTATTTGCACAAGTGATAAATAAAACATATCAATGCCCCATCCATTCATCTCATTTGTCAAGCGAATCGTCGATTTACCCGAAGCCGAAGAAGCCAAGGTTTTGCTCTTGCTGAGACCTGTCAAAATTGCCAGGGGAGAATACTATATCCGAGAAGGACAAGTCCCTAAAAAGTTTGCCTTTGTCGAAAAGGGGCTTTTCAGATATTCATATATCAATACCAAAGGCACTGAATTTACCAAGAATTTCATTCTGGAGAATAACTTCATTTCAGCGTATTCGGCTATGATCAGCCAGCAACCCTCCCGAATGTTTATCGAAGCCTTAGAAGATAGTTATGTCTACGACATCAGCTATCATGATTGGCTTGAACTGAAAAAGGGGCATCCATGTTGGAATGAGTTTCTGGTGGTGATACTGGAAAAAGCCTTTTCAACCAAAGAAATCCGGGAACGAGATTTATTGCTGCTGGAAGCACAGGAACGCTACGATATTTTTAAGAAAGAATTTCCGACACTCGAAAACCGCATTAAACAACACCTGATAGCTTCTTATCTGGGCATTTCTCCGATTTCATTGAGCCGAATCAGAAATAAACTGGCGCATTAACCTATGTTAATGTTTTTAGATGGCGCACCCTGTTGTTTTGCATCACACTAAAAACAACAAGAAGATGCTCACAAACAACACCATCCTCATTACAGGCGGAAGCTCAGGCGTAGGGCTTGAATTGGCCAGAAGACTCATAGAAAAAGGCAATAAGGTTCTCATTTGCGGCCGCTCAAAAGAGAAACTGGAAGAAGCCAAACGATTACTCCCACAAGTACAAATCTTTAGCTGTGACATATCTTCTGAGAACGAATGTGTCTTATTATATGACTGGGTAAAAAACCATTACCCCAGTTGTAATATATTAGTCAACAATGCCGCCATTGTGTATAATACTTCTTTGCTGATTGACGACCAGGCCATAGAAAAAGCAAATGACGAATTTCAGACCAATATTCTGGCTCCTATCCGCTTAAGTAAATTGTTTTTGCCTTTACTATTAAATAATCCTGATGCAAAAATCATCAACATTTCTACCGGATTAATCTATGCGCCACGGGCAGCCTATCCTTTCTATAATGCCACCAAAGCCGCTTTACACTCTTTTACTCAAACACTCAGATTACAATTGATGAACCAGCCCATCAAAATCATAGAAGTATTATTACCTGTTGTTGATACCCCTTGGCACAAGGGCAATCCACCTAAAATCGCTATTCCGGCTGAAAAAGCAGTTGCAGAAGTATTTAGGAAACTGGAAAAAGGCAATAGTCTTGAAATCAGAATTGGAGGCGTGAAGATCCTTTATTGGTTATCACGGATTGCACCTGGATTTGCGATGAGGAAGATTAATTCGTTGGGTAGATAAAACACTCTTTTCTTTCATAAAAATAGGGGTTCAACATTTTGAACCCCTACCCCAATAATTATTTTTATCCTATTTCCGCCCAAAATCCGCAGGATTTTCTCCCCAATAATCTGTCTCCCATTTCAGAACTTTGTTGGGATAGCTGTTGGTTTTCAGCCAGGCTTCTGCTCTGTCCAGAAGTTCAAAAACTTCAGGATTTCCATTTTCTTCCTCCAGTTTGGTGTTCGCTTTTTTGTTGCGTACCCAACTAATAGCTGTGCGGGAATCTGAGTAGATAGGCAGCGTAGAATTATTCTTTTTCAGATAGGCTAATGCGTGTACGATGGCCAGAAATTCCCCGATATTGTTAGTAGCTTTCGGGAAAGGCCCTTTATGGAAAATCCGGTCTTTGGTTTTCAGATAAAAACCCTGATACTCCATGTCTTTATTCACCGAGTTCCAGGCGGCATCTACTACAATTGACTCCAGAATAGGTGGTGGAAATGCCGACTTTGGAATTTTGGTCTGCTTTTGTGCGGCACTCTGGGTCTGGGTAAATTTCCAGTAATTTTCTTTCAATGCCGCTTCGGCTTCCTTCCTGCTGTCGAATGATTTATACTTGGCTCCTGCAACACCCTCTACCTGTTTTTTACACTCATCCCACGAGTCGTAAACGCCAGCTTTACGACCTTCCCATACGGTATAAAATTTTGGTTTCTTTTCCATGCCGCAAATTGCAAATTTTATGTGCAAAAGTAAAACCTATCATCCAATTAGTATTTATCTGGCAACAAAAAAACCTCTTCCCATTCAGGAAGAGGTCATATATAAAAAGCAATGACGTTTGTTACAAAACTGTTTGTTACAATACAGATTCTACACTTTCAAAAGCCAGATTCCAGGCTTCTGCTACGCCTTTATATACCACTTTTCCATCAACCACATTCAAGCCTTTTTTCAACTCTTCGTTCTCTGCACAGGCTTTCTTCCAGCCTTTGTTGGCTAATTGAATCGCATATGGTAAGGTAGCATTGGTTAAACCCAAAGTAGAAGTATAAGGTACTGCACCCGGCATATTGGCTACGCAATAATGCACTACATCGTCTATAATAAAAGTTGGGTTTTCGTGTGTAGTTGGTGTACAGGTTTCAATACAACCGCCTTGGTCAACGGCTACGTCAACCACTACTGTGCCCGGACGCATCGTTTTCAACATATCTCTCGTAATCAGATGAGGGGCTTTCGCTCCCGGAATTAATACCGCGCCTACAATCAAATCTGCCTCTGTAATAGCTTCACGGATATTATATTCGTTCGACATAATCGTTACTACGTTCTGCGGCATAATATCCGACAAATATCTCAAACGTGGTAAGCTTACATCCATAATAACTACTCTTGCACCTAATCCGGCAGCCATTTTAGCCGCTTGCGTACCCACGATTCCACCACCTAATACTAATACTTTTGCCGGAGGTACACCCGGTATACCACCTAACAGAATACCTTTTCCTTTCAATGGTTTCTCCAGATATTTCGCACCTTCCTGAATCGCCATACGTCCGGCTACTTCCGACATCGGTACCAATAGTGGCAAGCTACGGTCAGCTTTCTCTACGGTTTCATAGGCCAGACATACCGCGCCTTGCTTAATCATGGCATGCGTGAGTTCTTCTGATGAGGCAAAGTGGAAATAAGTGAATAATAACTGGTCTTTTTTGATGAGATTGTATTCAGAAGCGATAGGCTCTTTTACTTTCACAATCATCTCGGCAATGCCATATATCTCTTCTATCGTTGCCAATAGGGTAGCGCCTGCTTTGGCATATTCTTCGTCTTTAAAACCACTGCCTTCTCCGGCTGTTGACTGTACATAAACTGTATGTCCGTGTTTTTTGAATTCAGCTACCCCTGCAGGTGTAAGGGCTACTCTATTTTCGTTGTTCTTGATTTCCTTAGGTACTCCGATAATCATTCTCTCTGAAAGGTTTGTTGATGAAGTGTTTCAATACAATGAAGCATAAGCGCTTAAAGATTGAAATTGTTATAGTTTATTGATGAAGTATAATTGCACAACAAAATTAGTATATAAAGAAAATATTTTTTCTATCTCTAAAAAAATAAGAAATTATTTTCTTTAATCAATATATTTGCAGAAAGTATTTCTTTTGCCACCCTTATTTATCAGGCACTAAAGAAAATTTTTCTGCCTACACTTCTCACATTTATAATGACACCTGGCTTCATGCCCTAAACTGTATAAAAATGATAGACGAAACTGACAGAAAAATTCTGCGACTGTTGCAGAGCAATGCACATCTTACCTTCAAAGAGATTGCCCAACAGATTAATCTCTCGCTCACACCCGTTCACGACCGCATCAAACGTATGGAGCAGGACGGTATCATAGAAAAGTATGTCTCGATTCTGAATAAAAAGAAATTAGGCAAAAATCTGACTGTTTACTGTCAGGTAACACTCATCAAGCAAACCCATGATACGTCTGAAGATTTTAACCAGAATATTTTAGACCTGCCAGAGGTCATCAGTTGTGATTTTGTTTCCGGTAGTTTCGATTATCTACTCAAAATTGTAGTGCCTGATGTGGATAGTTATCATCAGTTTCACCAGCAAAAACTCTCTGTTCTACCCAGTGTATCGTTAATTCATAGTTTTTTTGTGATGTCGGAGGTGAAGAGTACTACGGTTTTGCCGATTTAATTTATAAACTATTTCTTCGGTTTATCCAGAAAAATAAAAGGCAACCTCTTTTAACTGGTTGCCTGCAATTATTATTCAATACATCTTTTCAGTGCTTAAACATATTCAATACTATGTAAATCAGCTTTTGAAACTTTCACGTTCTTTATCAAATCTGTAACGTCAGTTGATTCTCTCCCTTTTCTATCGGTTTTTATTACTACATAAGAAAAATTAATATAGCTCATCGTTTCCTCTTCATGCGTAAAGATAGTTATCTGATAATAATCAGCGCTCTCTTCTTCAAATTCAAAATAAGACAACGAACCCAATACAGAGGTCTGTCCGTTTCCCAAGGCTGCTAAAAACGCTTCAAGATTCACAGGTCGTCTGATTCTGGAAGTTAGCTTGGTTTTTTCAAACCAGGTATTGGTTTGTTCTGAAAATGGCTCCTCTACTTGCGTTGTACCGGTCATCATAGTCATTCCCACTATAATAAAAGCCTCCAAAAACCATATTAAAGCCAGAAGAAAACCTTTCACTACGTATGACTCTATATTCCATGAACCATTTTTATATAGATACGACATCGTCTCCCAGATAACAGACGGCGATACAGTAAAACTTGAATGATTCTCTTTATAGAAACTCCTCATAACCGAATCTTCTTTAAAAAGCAAGTCAATATAGCTTGTCCAGATAAAGTATATGGCAACCAGACCCGTAATCAGGGCAAAATAGCTGGCAAATTTTTTATTACGAACCTTACCGAATTTAAGCGCCTGGTTTAGAATCCAACCCAGTGCTATGCCGTATCCAATCGTAAAAAAGAAATGTAAGAAAATAAAAGGCAGACTCCAGTGTAACTGCGAGTAAACATTACTTAAAACAGGGACAATACATAAAAATAACGCACCGATAGGATAAAACAAAGGTGATATTTTACCACTTGGTTGGTAGAGGTTTGGGTTCATATAGGTTTGACTTTGAAAGTTCGTAAAGAAAATGAAACTCTTTATTGGGTTGCCAGAAAATGACAGTGTTGTGTTTGTGGGCAACATCTAAACAGACACTATGCTTTTCAGATCAGCCAATGAAACTCTTACATTTTTTATCAAATCTGTAGCATGCAAAGATTCTTTGCCTTTATCATCATAAGATGCTTTAACATTTGAAAAATTAATATAGCCCGTCGTTTCACCTGCATGGGTAAAGCTGGTAATCTGATAATACTCCAAACTACCGGAGCTATCATATTCTAATGATTTTAATACTGATGAATCTCCGTTTTTTAATGCTTCTAAAAACCCTTCAAGGTTTTCCGGACGGCTGATACGTGAAGTAGTTTTGTGTTTTTCAAACCACGAGTTACTCTCCTCTGAAAATGGTTCTTCTGCCTGATATGTTCCAGTTATCCATGGAAGAACAATGATAATTAAGGCTTCTAAAAACCAGATAGCCGCTAAGAAGAAACCTTTAACTGTAAGTGATTTTATGCTCCATGCGCCAACACTATACAAAAACGACATTACTTGCGGAATTGCACCCGGATTTAAAATTGAATGTAAATAATCATTTATATTAAAGATTCCCGCACCTACTCTTTCATCTACAATCTTAGTAACATAGCTTGCCCAGATGAAATACATTGCAAATACACCCGCAAAAAAAGCAAAATAATTGGCAATTTTTTTATTACGGACTTTACCAATATCAATCACTTTTTCAATAATATTGGCCAGAACTACAGCATACCCGATTGTAAAAAGAGAATGCAGAATAATAAACGGTACATACCAATGTAGTAATGTGTATATGGCACTTAAAATAGGCAGGCCTATAAATAAAAATAGTGCACCGATAACATAGAACAAAGGAGATACTTTACCACTTGGCTGGTAGATGTTTGGGTTCATATATTTTGATTTTAAAGTTCACAACGAGCAGAGAAGACCAGTTTAGGGTTTGTCTTTGGTTAAATACTAACAAAAATGTGTCCACACTTTTGTAGCATAAACTGATTTCAGGAAATTAGATTACCATGTCTCTTAGCCACACACGGTGTAAATCTATAAAAAAACCTTAAATCAAATACTGTGAATCTTATTTTCTATAAAAATCTCTCAAGATAAAGAACTTATCATTCCCATATTCTCATTGCATCGTTCCCATTTCTTCACGACCTTTACGGCCTATTTGAAATAAAAACTACAAAAGTCAATGATACATACAACCAGCGAAGCCCTTTTTGCTAAAGCCAAAAACTTTATTCCGGGTGGGGTAAATTCTCCTGTAAGAGCGTTTAAATCGGTAGGTGGGAATCCTATCTTTATCAAAAAAGCAAAAGGTGCCTATATTTACGACGAAGACGATAACCAATACATTGAGCTCATCAACTCATGGGGGCCAATGATTCTGGGGCATGCGTATGCACCTGTGGAGGAAGCCGTAAGGGCAGCTATTCAAAACTCTTTCTCTTTCGGCGCACCAACCCGCAAAGAAGTTGAAATGGCTGAGTTGATTATCGACATGGTGCCATCTATCGAAAAAGTGAGAATGGTAAACTCAGGCACAGAGGCTACTATGGCGGCTATCAGAGTAGCCCGTGGGTTCACAGGAAGAGATAAGATTATCAAGTTTGAAGGTTGTTATCACGGACACGGCGATTCGTTTCTGATTGCCGCAGGTAGCGGAGCCGTCACGATGGGTGTGCCGGATAGTCCAGGAGTAACTAAGGGAGTGGCTAACGATACACTTACCGCACCTTTCAACAATCTGGCAGCCGTACAACAATTGGTTGATGCCAATAAAAACCAGATTGCCGCTTTGATCTTAGAGCCAGTTGTTGGAAACATGGGTACAGTATTACCACAAGAGGGTTTTCTGGAGAGCCTTCGAGAATTGTGTACCAAAGAAGGTATTGTATTGATTTTTGATGAGGTAATGACAGGCTTCCGCTTATCAAGAGGGGGTGCTCAGGAACGTTTCAATATCATGCCTGATCTGACCACATTAGGTAAAATTATCGGTGGTGGAATGCCCGTAGGTGCTTATGGCGGACGTAAGGAAATCATGGATTGTGTGTCTCCGCAAGGCCCGGTTTATCAGGCAGGTACATTATCAGGGAATCCGATAGCGATGGCAGCTGGTTATACGATGCTGACTTATCTGAATGAACACCCGGAAGTATATACGCAACTGGAAGCTACCGGAGAGAAGATTGTTGGGGGCATCAGAGAAACGTTGAAGAAGCTGAATTTAAACTATCAGATTAACCATATCGGGTCGATGTATAGTTTGTTCTTTACCGAAACACCAGTAGTTGATTTTGAAACAGCCAAGACTTCTGATATTCCGAGATTCGGCAAGTATTTCCATGCCATGCTGAACAGAGGTATCTATCTGGCACCGTCGCAATATGAAGCATTGTTCTTATCAACTGCCCTGACTGACGAACATATTCAGGCTATTCTACAGGCAAATGAAGAAAGTTTGAAAGAGGTTGCAGGGATATAATAAGATTACAATCAGTATAATTCAGGCATAAAATGAGGAAAGGTTCGCTACTATACTGGCGAACCTTTCTTCGTTTTTTTATTTTTTTATGACCGAATAATAAGTAAATTTTATTTTGAGGATCTTATTGAATAAATTTGAACCTATTCACTCAAAAAAACTACTATGGCCCAGCGCAGAACCCCTAGACCATCTATAAGGAAAGCTTTGATAAATTATTTCAAAGGCCTTTCGACAGGAGATATTTTAGGCTACATAACATTATTTCTTGGCTTCCTTGGTACTATGATAGGTATAGGTCACGTTTTTTTGAAAATGCAAGAAGATGTTGAAGAAATAGAGGGGACACATCATTCTTATCAAGAGAATTTGAACTACATAAAAGAAATACCAAAAATCAAAGAAGAGATATATAATGTTAAAATTCAATTGACACTCCAACAGGAACAAATCAAAAATATTCAAACCACCCATTCTAAAAAGTGAAAAATTTAATACTGAAATATTTGGTATTTATGTTGTTGATTGGGCTGGCTGCTCTTCTACCCTTGCTTTACTTTCAATCCAGGATCAGAGACTTGAAAAATACTTCAAACGAAAATCTCAGGAGGTTAAAGGAAATTAACAAGTACGTAGAAGCCAAAGAAGATAGTCTTTTCAAAGTTTATAAAGACAGTTTATTTGTTCCCAAAAAAACTAGAAAAAAAACATCATTTAAAAAAAAAGAATCTAGATTTCCGCGTCATTCATCTGTTCCAGAAGCGAAACGGGATATCAAAGGAATCAATGATAGTACAGAGCATAATTACGCGACAACATACAAACCTCAAAAAGTTGATAGCCCTTATAATAAGAATTCTCTAAAAAAAACGCTGGATGACTCTTTGTTTCATAAAAAAATGATAAAAGAGAGGCTTGAAGATTCGCTTAGAGAAATTGCATTCCATGCAAAGTATGACTCAATTTATTTAGAAAACAATCCAACGGAGATAATTTTAGAAACAGAAAAGCAATCATCCTCTGAATCACTGCTTCTGCTTTGGGTTTTGATTGTTTTAGTAATTTGTGTCGGCGTATTCATATATTTTAGAACAAGAGTATTAGATTATCGTTACTTACGCACTAATATCAAGTTTTTGAAACCCTTGTTTTCAGATGAAGTAGTCAAAAATATAGTTAATGAAACTATATTTCATAATGATGAGCATCATCTTCCGTCTACTCAAACATTGTTTTTGAAATACATAAATTTTTCACTTTCTTCACTAAACAAAGAGGCTTTTGTAAGATTAATGACCTACAAGGCTAGAGTCTATGAAAATCTAAACTTTTCAGTATTTGAATCTACGCAAATCAATAGTTTCTCAGCAATCACTCCCGCAATCAATAATGTATTCAAAACACTTAACTTGGGAGATAAAAACAAAAAAAATGTTTTTAGAAGTAGTATTCCCAATGATGAAAAAATCATTCTTCATGAAAAATTTATTTGGAGTTTGTTAGTGATAATAAATGAATTCAGTGTGTTCAGAGGCCTACAAAGATTAGAATGTGATCTAAATGAACAGAAATTTGATAATAAAATAGTCGCATTTTTGCGTATTTCACATGATTATATTCCATCGAGATTGACAAGCGATAGTATCCTCAATGATATCAGAAAAATTACAGAGGATTTTGAATTACGTTTTGAAGTCCAGAAGTATGACAATCAAATTCTGATTACCTTAAGTGAGGTCTAATATTTATTTTTCTGTTTATATTATAAGATTCATGATCAGAATATGGCGCTTGCAGCCCCTTTTCTGACTCAAATCTCTTTCTGGCCGCTTCAAGTCCTCTTTGAAATCTTTTACTGGGATAGTTACACCTAAATTCGGATTTCCTTTGTACCAGGTTGCAGGCTCAAACATATCGTCGTTTTCATCCGGAGCGAAAATCAGAACAAATATGGAATCATTGATAATCTGGCCTTTAAGGCGAGATACTTATTTAATGGAATTTTGTTAAAATAAGTTAATTAATGCGGTATTTCGTATCGTATAAAATAATATCAGCCCCATTCATAGCACATTAAAAATAATTATGCAAAATATTTCGTTCTGAAAGCATATATTTTTTATTATCTTTGCACCCATGTTTTTGAAAAGACCATATACCGCCCTTTTATTTGTAGTAATTGTATTGGCTTCGGCTTGCTCGGCGAAATTTTCCCGATTGCAGAAAAAAGGTACAACTGAAGAAAAATACAAAGCGGCTAACGAATACTACAAAAAGGGAGACTATTACAAAGCTGGTCTGCTTTTTGAAGAGATTGTACCACTATTGAAGGGAGATTCATTGGCGGAACATGCGCAGTTTTATAATGCTTATGCCCAGTTTCAGCAAAAGCAATATAGCATGAGTTCTTATCTGTTTAAGAGCTTTTATGCTACTTATGCCAATAGCCCGATGGCCGAAGAAGCTTTTTATATGTATGCTTACTCAACATATAAAGATTCTCCGAACTATAACCTCGACCAGACCAATACGCTGACAGCTATTGATGCCTTGCAGACTTTTATCAATAGTTTTCCGGATAGCAAGTATGCAGCAAGTTGTACTGAGCATCTGGTTGATTTAAGACATAGACTTGAGGAAAAAGCCTACGAAAAGGCTAAATTATATTTCAAAACCAGTGGCGTAACCATTGCCAACTTTAAGGCGGCAGTAGTAACCATTGATAATTTCCAGAAAGATTTTCCGGATTCGCAATACAACGAAGAATTAGCTTATCTGAAAGTACAATCGCAATACGATTATGCGATGGTAAGTTTTGAAAACAAACAGAGAGAGCGCTTCCTGGATGTATTGAAATTCTACGAAGAATTTATAGATACTTATCCTAAGAGTAAGTATATCAAACAAGCTCAAAGAGCCTATGATGGTGCCAACAAAGGCCTTGAACATCTGGCAAAAGTAGAGCAGGAACAAAAAGAATTAAAAGCAAAACAGGCAGCCGAAGCTCAAAAAGCTGAGACTGCAACCAAAGGGTAAGTATAGTCTGAAGCCTCTAATAAGACTTGCTTATCTGCTATCATTACACATAAACACAATGCCCCTCCAGAGGCCGGGGTTTTTATATCATGGCAGTAAATCCTTCAATAGTAACAAGAGACGTAGATAAACTTGCCGCTAAAACAGGCAATGTTTATGAGTCTGTATTTATTGTTTCGCAACGTGCGAAACAGGTGGCTGTTAAGACCAAAGAAGAATTAACGCAAAAACTGGCAGAATTTGCTTCGAATATCGACAATTTAGAAGAAATTTTTGAAAACCGTGAGCAAATCGAAATCTCACGTTTCTATGAGCGTCAACCAAAACCAACTTCTATTGCACTCGACGAGTTTACTGAAGAGAAAGTAGAATACCGTTGGAAAGACGAAGAATAGTCTTCTTGAAGCCATATATAAAAGCGTTGTACTCTGATGAGTGCAACGCTTTTTTGGTATAAAGATTTTTCAAATCGTTTTCGACAAATAGAATTTTCTTTACTAAGCAGGTAAACTTAAAACGGATAATCTACTGCAATGCTTAGAATCAGGTTTTCTTGCCGCCAGGCTTTTTTGGATAGAGAGATGTCTTTAAATACCCATCGCTCACCTTCGGGCAACCACGGTTTTCTGAATGGCGTAGCTAAATCGAAACGCAGTTTGATATAATTGAAATCCAGACGCAATCCGACACCTCCACCCATTGCTATCTGTTTATAGAAGTCTTTGCCAAATTGTGCCTCTTTTGAGTAGAAAGAGGTATTAGGGTCATATTTGGTTATCCAGACATTCCCTGCATCTACAAATAGTGCCAGATTAAAAATATTGGTTGCTTTAATTCTCAGCTCGGTATTGCCTTCCAGCTTCATATCACCATAAGAGCTATACCCAAAAATTGCTACCGCTGTTGAATCGGCATTATACCCGCCAGGGCCGAGTGCTCTCGCTCTGAATGCCCGCATACTATTGCTACCTCCAACAAAATATTGCTTGATTTGTGGCAATGTGATAGAGTTTCCATAAGGAATACCGTATCCAAGCACTAATCTATTAGCCAAACGAATACTTTTGGTAATATCGAAATAGTATCTTACTTCGGCATCAAAACGTACATATTGCTCGTAGTAAACCCCAAAGAATTGTTTAGAAGTCTCTGTTGTTTTTTTCAATTTAGAGAAAAGCCCAGCCAGGTTTCCGGCCACATCTACCCCACCCGAAAAATAGAAGAAATGTCGGTTATTATTTCTTTGCTGAGGAGTATAAGTAAAGTTATATTGTCCTCCTAAAATCAGACGGGTTTCTAATATTCTTAAATATCTGAGTAAATCCTGCACATTAGAGCTTGTTTCTATCTGCTTAACAAACTCCTCACTGATGTCCTTTGGTTTTATGAGTGTAATAGAGAGTGGTGTCAAGGTATGCAATACCTTAGGATTCGACCGCCATTCATACCCCCATGACCCCGTTAAAGAAGTCAGTTTATATTGGGTATAAGAATAAGTCGTACTGTCATCGTTATACGCTACGCCTCTCTGGAGTAATCTTGAATAAGCAATACTCAGATTGGTTTTCGGAAGTGCCTGATTTTTGGCAGGATTTATCCTATAAAACGGAAACACAAACCTGGGGAAACTTAAATCGATCGTTCCGCTATATCTATAATAGTTATTCAGATTGGTTTGCTTTCTGCCGCTTATCTGCACGTCTGTTCCGATATTGAAACCGATGTTCAGCATTTCTGCGCCTCTGAACATATTTCTATTCGACCAGTTGAGTCCGAACTGAACACCAACCAAGCCATTAGATTTAGACGAACCTGTAATATCCGAACGGAGTGCTTTCTTTTTCATCGGGGTCATATCATAATGCACATCAATCAGCGCGGAGTCTGAACGCGGCACCATTTCAAAACGATTCCTGACAAATTTAAAATTGCGTAAGTTGATGATTCTCGACAAGGAAGCATCGTGCACGGTACTACTGTATATCATGCCTGTACGGAAACCGATGGCATCATTAAAGACACTCGGCCTATAAGAGCGGTTAAGGTCTGAGATTTTCAGAAACTCCTCCTGCAAATAGTTTGTGGTGGTGGTATCGGTAGCATCGGTATTCACATATATTTCATGAATACTGTATTGCTTGATGGCCGTCTGATTTACATTAGGCTTTAAATCTACGTAGAGGTTTACCTTATAAGTTGCCAGATTAGTATCTGCCCGAATAATCAGATAATCAGGCCGGAAAAAATAAAAGCCCCGGCGTTTCAGAAACTGGTCGATGCGTTCGCGTTCGAGCTTGATTACTTCAAAACGATAGGGGTCATTTTCGCGCAATAGGGTTCTTCTTTGCGAAAGTTTAAAGCTCTTCTGAAACAGGCTACTGTCTTTTATCACAAACTGCGTCTCGTTGATGGTATAGCGCGGTTTAATGTAAGCCGTATAAACTCCTTTGGCTTTTTTGCCTTTCACTACCAACTCTCCAGTAGCTGTTGAACGGAAATAACCTTCGTTCTGCAATGTATTGGCGATAATAGCCGAGCTGGTTGTAACGGCTCTTTTATTAGCCAGAACAGGGGCTTCTCCGAATCGTTTTCTGAAAAAATTCTTGAATCCTTTTTCTTTCTTAGGTTCGCCAAATAAATAGTAAAAAGAGACTTTATAAGGCCAGCCAAAAATAGTGCTGTTAGGCTTTGGGCGGATAATATCATCAATCTGCCCTTCTAAAGCTTTTGCTTCAATTTTACTGATTTTTACTGAGGAATCTGTCTTTATTTTTATCTCCGCTCCTGTATACAGGCTTTCTCCTGCCGGTATATGCTTTGTCACCGAACAGCTCCATAAGCCTACCATACTCAATAATAAAACGTATCTGGCTGTTCTCATTTTTTCTTGTTAAATAATTCCTTAAATGTTTCGTAATTTAAAGTGAGTGCAAAACTCACCCCCGTTTCCTGTACGTAACCGTCAAGAATAAAGAATTCGTTCTTACGATACGCTCTGAACATATAGCGTCCGTCTTTGGTCAGGTTATAGTTTAAGGCAATGTTATCAAAAATTTCGGTTGAGTTTTTTTGTATACCCGTCGTGTTTTCGAGCTGGAAATTACGACCTACCGATACCGTTAAACGGTCGTTCAGAAATGCCTTGCTTAAGCCTACATTCAGGTCAGTTCTGGTTCCTGTACCAGATTGTGATGGTCGGAAATCGGAGTTCACATTAAAGTTCAGTTTCACACCTTTAATCAAATCTCCAGCTAATACATTCAACTGGTCAGTTAACAGCTTACTTACACTCTGGCGGGCAATAGCCTCGGCATTGGCACCCGAGAAGAAATCAGAAGACTGCTGACCAGAAAAACGGTTTAATATCAATAAAGAGAACACCTCTTTATTCATGGCTACCTGATCATTTTTGAAATTGGCGAATAGTGAATTGGTTTCAACAAAATTCTTCACATCGCTCGAGGCCAGGGTTTCGTCCAAAGCAATCTCAAAGCTAATATCAGGGCTTGACAGATTGCCTTGCATTTTCAATAATACTTTTACAGGCACTTTACCGTATAATCTGGCGGCATCACTCAAAGAGGTTAAATCAACACTAATAGGATAGGCTGCCGTTATATCTATCTGCGCCTTCATAGGATCGCCTGTCCATAAAAGATTACTACCTTTCTCTATTATAAACTGTCTTTTCAAGACCTCAAAAGTCAAATCATATTGTCCTGAGGTTAATTCATATAAACCAAAAATATAGAACTCTCCACTTGGCGTAATACCCGTGTTCAACTGGGCATTCCCTTTGATTTTCAGTGCATCACCATTTACCTCATCAATCACAATGCTTAGCTGAGATTTGTCGTCAACCTCAATATTCAAGGTCATTTCAGAAGCTACATCGCTATAATTGGTTACGATTGCTGTGCTATCTTTGGCCGATGAATCAGCTGCCACAGGATTGTTCATGTTGATAAACTCAACTATGCCGTCAGTTTCCGTTTCACCTACTGAATCATCTGGCAGAATCACCGTAATATCACTTTTCTCTTTCAGTTTCACATTTCCGTCTATAGAGGGCTTGGCTCCTACTCCGGTTACATTCAGATCGGCATCGATAAAGCCTGTTCCATAGAAGAAATCGTTGTCTTTCCGGCTGCCATTCAATACCATAAAGTTGCGGGCATTCACATCCAGTTTATAGCTAAAATTCGGGATATTCTGAATATTCAGATTTCCGGTAACGGTCAGTTTTTGCCCTAAAGTATCGGCAATGACAAAATTATTGAACTTGATATCGCTATTATCAAATGTAAGTGTCTGATTGTTAAAAATATATTTAGACCCCAATTGTGTGAGGCTCAATGATACATCATCAAATTTAAGTGAGCCATTTATCAATGGTTTGGTGGGTTCACCTTTCAGTGTTAATGCGCCACTCAGATTACCTTTGGCGTTTTTCAACTGTCCGAAGCTGAAAGCCTGTACGGTTTCGGCACCCAGTTTCTTGATGTCTACATTAAAATCAAGCGTACCTTTTGGTTTCAGAATGTAATTCCCTGTAAGCTGAATATCATTCTTATTGCTGGTGATTGAAGCTTTGGCAGCAATTCTATCGGCGGTTTCATTATTGGCATTCACTGTTACATTCCCGACTGGTATCTGTGTCAGCGTAAAATTATTAATCACCAGATCACCCGTAAAGGCTGGCGAATCACCCATATAATTAGCGAGCTTGAAATTACCATTCAGCTTACCACCCGCCAATGTTGAGTCCATAGTAGCAATGGTCACGAAAGGCTTAATATCCAGACTGTCTATTTGTACTGTAATTGGCGAATTCGGCTCGTCGGTCGTACTGTTCACTAATAATTTTTGTCCGTTCTGCTCTAATAAAAACTGTTTTACCAAAAGCCCTTGTTTACCGTATTCGATATAACCTGTTGAGTCAGAACGCCACTCTTTATAATCAATGAGTGTCCCGTTATTGCTCAGGTTGATGCGGTATTTATCTTCTATCGATTGCACGCGGGTATTAAACGCAAAGCGGTCTTTATTCACCGAATCTTTCAGAGCTATATTGGCAGTTAATGCATTATTAGCGATTTCGCCATTGAGCGTGGTACGTTTAATGCTAAATCCAGACGTATTGATTTCGCTGATACTCCCATTATAAGTAGCCTTATTGCCTAAGGCATAGAGTTTCAGATTGGCATTTCTAACCACAGAAGAATCGTATTCAACTAAAGGCAGAATTACGGTAGCCTGTAAAGTCGTATCTTTTTTATTATCTATCTCTGCTTTCAGCGTTACGGTTCCCAGTTTGGTTAGTTCAGGCACGAAGCTCTGGATAATCGGGTGCTGGTTCACTTTGGCATCAATATGTATATCGAATGTCTCGGTGACTGGTGTGAACGGCATATCAGGAATCTTGAAGTATTTATTGACTTCCGTCAGAACCATATCCAGTATGCGTGTATAGTCAAAATTGCCTTCTACCTGAGCATTGGCAACCGGAGAGGTCAATACGATATGATGCCCATCTGCCAGATTCTGTATCGAAAGATTAGTGGTATCTATCGGAATCACCTTGCCTCCCATTTCAATCACTGCCTGATTGATTGACACTTTTCCAACCGGATTTTTAGGGTCAGTCGATGACATATCTACCTTAATATCTCCTTTTATCTTCAAATCTTCGGCATAGAGATTCAGCTTTTTCAAATCCACATTATTGATAGATACATTCCCCTGCACTGTCGGATAAGCTTGTGATAAATCAGCATGTGCCACTAGCTTAAAGTCAGCATTCGGGTCATCCAGATTGGCATTGATATTGGCAATCTGGTTATGAATATCTCCTTTCAAAATCAGATTGTTGTATTCATAGCCTTTCAATACTGCTTTTTTAGCGGTGCCGTCAATGGTAGCGTTCATGGTTTTAGGGTCAATGCCTGTGCCTTTGGCATTGACTTCTAAAGTCAGTTTACCTACGTTTTCGGGTTGCTTTATCAGTTTGCCTGCATCAAAATCATCTAAAGTCAGTTTGCCCTCGTAAGCCTGATTTTTACCCGTGACAAAGTTTTTGAGATTCCCTGTAAATATAGCTGCGCCTAAATCAGAGTTGAGCGAGGCATCTACATTCAAATCATTGGCTTTGCCTCTTAGTTTTCCCCTTACGGTTATCTTTTCAGGAAGCTCAATTGACTCCGGTATGTTTTCGGCACCTGCCAGTTTGACAATATCCTGTTTGGTGGTTGAAACCTCATCAATATCTACATTGAAGCCCATCTTATTGGCATCTGGCAAGCCTGTGATATTGCCTTTAGCTATCACTCTGGTTGCACCAAATCCGGTAATAGAGAGTTTCGGAATAGCCAGGTTATTCACCCTTCCGGTAATGATTCCATCGGCTTTGATAATATCATTCTGGTTTTCTTTAAAAGTCGGATTCTTGGCTAAATCAGGCACTAATAGCAATACATCTTTCATGGCCACCTGGCTTTGTTTGATGTTCATTTTTACCCGCACATTTCCCAGATTATTACTCAGGTCGGCAATGGTATCATATTGCATTACCACTTCGTCACGAATCACAGTTTGGGGAGTTTTGAGGAATAAATTCCTCAACCCAAGTTCTTTATTGCCATAAGTGAAGTTGGTAGTCAGGCTTTGCAGGTTCAAGCCACTCTGTTCAGTAAAGGTACTTTTCTCTAATTGACCAGAGATACTAGAAGAACTATAAACGAATTTTCTTAAGACTACCGCCAGGTTATTCACATCCAGATGCCCATAATCCAGCCCTTTCAACTGGCGTGGTGCATACTTATCGTCGTATCTGAGCCTGACTTTATTTACCTCAATGTTGCTGATCATAGCCGACCAGCCCGGGCCACTATCCGCATTTTTCTTCTCTTCTTCCGGTTTCTTGGCAGGCGATTTCGGCTGCGGTTTATTAGCCATTTCAACAAAGGCTTCGGTATTTTCTAAGGCTACTTTTTTGAAAATCACCTTTTGTCCGTTCACATAAATCTTGTCTCCTTCCAGTTCAAGCTTGCCTAGTTTTAGACCATTTCGTAAGCCATCTTCTTCACTTTCCAATAACCAGTTGAAATTAGCTAAGGTAACTGTTCCTACGTTCAAATCGAGCGTATCGGCAGCGGCTACATCGGCCGGAACAGTAGTTGGTGGAGCAATCGGACTAGGCTTCACCGATTTATATAATCTCAGCTTGGCTGAGCCTCCATTGGCATTTACATTGGCGAAGTGATATTGCGACTTGGCGATGTTAAACTCCTTAAACTCAGTGTTTAAGTCTTTCACATACATATCGGCATCGGTACCTATAATCGCATCATTATACGTAATTTTTACGTTGTTCAATTTCACTTTTTGCAGACTAATGTCAAAAGGGTCGGATGAAGAAGTCGTATCTATTTCCTTTGACATGAAGGCATCCAATATATAATTGAAATTGAAAGTAGTATCCGGTAATGTACGGTTAACTTTTACACGTATGCCTTCCAGCTCAATCTGGTTGAGTTTTACCTTGTTGCTCAACAGCCCCAGCATATCTAAATCGACATGCAGGCGCTTACCTGCCAACAGAGTATCTTTTTTGAGGTCTGGTACATATACGCCTTCCAAAGTAACCCAGTCGGGAATACGAAAGCGTACTTTATCAACAATTACGTTTGTACCTAATTTTTTTCGGAGATAAGTTACGGCCTGCTTCGTCAGATAATCTTGTCCGGTAGGTGATTGCACAAAGACAATGACCAGCCCCACCAGTGCCAAGATTCCCACAATAAACCATAAAAAGATGCGTGCAAGTCGTTTCATCAATATCTATTTGGACGTCTCGATTTCTAAAACTATATACTTTTAACGAAAATATCAAAGACTTAATCTGATGTTTTCTATTTTTGTTGTGCAATATTCTTTTAGAGTAAAAAAAATCATACCAAAGTTTAAGGCCTTGAGTTTAAAAGATAAAAAAATCCTGTTGGGCGTGAGCGGTAGCATTGCTGCTTACAAGTCTGCCATGCTTATACGTTTGCTGATAAAAGAAGGCGCAGAGGTAAAAGTAATCATGACTGAGGCAGCCAAAGAATTTATTACGCCGCTTACTTTAGCCACGCTATCCAAGAATCCGGTTTTGTCTGCATTCACCAAAAACGAAACAGGCGAATGGAACAACCATGTAGAATTGGGCTTATGGGCCGATGTGATGCTCATTGCGCCAGCATCTGCGCATACCCTTGCCAAATGTGCCAATGGCATTGCAGATAATTTATTAGTGGCCGCGTATCTCTCAGCCAGATGCCCGGTCTTTTTTGCTCCGGCGATGGATCTGGATATGTACAAACACCCGAGTACACTCGGTAATTTAGAAAAGCTCCTCTCCTACGGCAATCACCTGATCAGTGCC
Organism: Emticicia fontis; assembly: GCF_054779675.1. Taxonomy (NCBI): domain Bacteria; kingdom Pseudomonadati; phylum Bacteroidota; class Cytophagia; order Cytophagales; family Leadbetterellaceae; genus Emticicia; species Emticicia fontis. The sequence goes on along the minus strand of NZ_BAAGXU010000037.1, from coordinate 413,007 downwards.
GAACATGGAGAACTAGCCAGTGGATTAGTTGGCGAAGGACGATTAGCTGAGCCTGAGCATATCGTGCGCGAATTGCATCGACATTTCTTGAAAAATCCTGCTTTGCAAGGCAAAAAAGTATTGATAACTGCCGGGCCAACACAAGAGCCTATCGACCCTGTGCGGTTTATTAGTAATCACTCATCAGGCAAAATGGGTTTTGCTATTGCCGAAGCCTTCCGGATGGCAGGTGCTGAAGTGCATGTGGTGAGTGGGCCTGTTTCTATCCCGACACCAATTGGCATAAAAGTTGAAAAAGTTTTCTCGGCTCAGCAAATGTATGAGGCCGTAGCCAGACAATTTGCCGAAAGTGACATTGTGATTCTGGCTGCCGCCGTAGCCGACTACACACCCATGCATGTAGCCGATAAAAAAATCAAGAAGAAAGAAGATGTTTTTAATATAGAACTCACCAAAACTATTGACATTGCGGCTACCCTGGGCAAACAGAAAAAAGAAGGTCAATTTATTGTAGGTTTTGCCTTAGAGACCGACAACGAGCTGGAAAATGCCAAAGGAAAACTGGAACGCAAAAATTTTGATTTAATCGTACTCAATTCCTTACAAGATAAAGGGGCTGGTTTTCGTTATGATACCAACAAAATCAAAATTCTGGACAGAGCTGGGAATCAATATGATTTTGACCTGAAATCAAAACAGGAAGTGGCAGAGGATATATTGAATATAATTGTTGAGAAAATATAATTAAGAGGTTTTTAACTAAAACCCCATACCCCAACGCAGCGGCCGACCGTCCCTCTCCCAACAATGTGGAGAGGGGCTTCAAATTCCCTCTCCACTGTTGGGGAGGGTTAGGGCGACCGTCGCACGGTGGGGTTCAAGGACTATCCGTGATTAAATCATATATGAAAAAAATCTTAGGTATACTATCGTTTGTTTGTTGCTCGGCGGCAGTAAATGCGCAGGAGCTGAATTGTAATGTAACCATTATCTCTGACCAGATTAATGCCCAGCAGGCTGCTGAAAAGCAGGTGTTTGTGGATATGAAGATTGCCATCAGCGATTTTATGAATAATAAGCGCTGGACAAACGATATTTACTCGCAGGAAGAGCGGATTAAGTGTAATCTGATTATTACCTTCACGAAGTCGCCACAGCAGAATGTATTTCAGGGGAATGCACAGTTCCAGGTAATCAGACCAGTGTATAATACTACCTATGAGACTATCATGCTGCAATATGTTGACAGGAACTTCAATATCTCGTTTTCGCCGGAAGACCGCCAGATGAATTTCAATGAGCAGACTTTTAGTAATAACCTGACTTCTATCTTAGGTTTTTATTCGTTGATTGCGCTGACACTTGATTATGATAGTTTTTCTAAAACAGGTGGAGCGGCCTATCTTACACGCGCCTACAATGTGGCTAATATGGCATTCAGTGCGAATGTACCAGGCTGGGAACAAAATGGTGATGTGCGTAACCGATATTGGCTAATAGAAAATTTACAGAATCAGCAGTTATTGCCATTCCGTGAGGGTTTTTATACTTATCACCGACTGGCTTTAGATAATTTTACCAGCGACCCGGGTAATGGGCGCAGACAAGTACTTGAGTTCATGAACTCAATTAAAACTTTACAGCAGTCGAGAACTAACTCGGTATTAATGAATAGTTTTTTAGATGCTAAAGGACAGGAGCTGGTGAATATTTTCTCAGAAGCAACAAAGGACGAAAAACAAAAAGCATTTCAGGTGCTATCTTCAATAGACCCCTCAAAAACCGAACTTTACCGGAAATTAGTAAAATAGAAAAAATAAAACTGTGTTTTATCCTATTCTGGTATAGTCTTTGATCGTTTAATACTAGCTTGGTATGCTTTCCGTTACAAGCTAAAGTCGGCTTGCCATACGATACTTTTGTTGAAAAGTGTCGAACTTGTATCCATAATAGTCAGATACTCATTTGACTGATAGGTGCTTGATAGATTACTGCGTTTAATAAAAATCTGCGCGTAGTCTTCTTTCTCTTTTTGGGCAATTAAATTGTTAATTTCACTTAGAACTTCCTCAATAGTATTCAAAGTATTCTTGGTAGATGTTTTCATCTGTATGTTGGGTTTATGAAGTTTATGTCACGTAAAAAAGTACAAATCAAACGTAAAAAAATGGCGCAGCACGTTAACAAATTTCATACCATTTTTTTCGAATTTTACTTTTGATACCGTTAGATAATTTTTTAATTTGGTTATAATATTTTGATAAGATGAAAACAGATTTTTTTTCAGTTTTCAAAAAACTATCAAAAGGTAGCAAAAGTTTGTCTTTGTTATTAAGCGGCATAAAATCAGCAAAAAATACAACAATTTTCGGCTCATCCTGAAGTACCTATAAACAAAAATAAATACTATTCACTTTATAAGCAAGGTTTTGGTATGATTATTTCTTAGATATAATTGGGACATCGTAATGGTCACTCCAACCCTCCCGTGAATGAGCATTTTTGCTCTCCTAGTAATGCGTAAAGATGCTCATTGTAGGGAGGTGTTGGAAGTGATTAAATAATCTAGGGGGACGGTTCGTAAGGTATAAAACTTGCGTATCAAATCTCTTCGGTGTCGGTAATATATTTTTCTGATGTTATTAGAAAAATCCTATTTCCTTTTTTTGTTTAAGACTTACAAATCGATTTATATATAATCAATATGTATTAAGAATATTCACTCAATAGCAATTGTCAGTAAAAGTGGAGTCGATTTTCAACTCCACTTTTCTTTTTTAGTAAGTTTTACTCTTTGGGTGCTTTCCTCAACGTGCTCTACTCAATTCTTCTCTTAAACTCATTTGTTACTTAAATAACAGCAGTTTGGTTTTAGTGTTAAATTCTCTCAATAGCAATTGTTTTTCTATTCAACCTCAAATTAACCATTTCTTTATAAAAACAGCAGTTTGACAATTCTGAAACTGTTTTTTTTCAATAGCAACTGTCAAATTAAAATTCCTCAATTCAAGATAAACAGCAGTGTTAAATTTTACTCTTTGGGGCTTTTCTCCTTTTAATCGTAATGATCACTACCAACCTCCTCGTTCACTTTTCAATTAATAGCAATGGTACTCTTTGTAATTTTTTCACCGCATGGCGGCCACTCAATAGCAAAATAAAAACTTTTGTACTCTAATAGCTTAAACACTTAACTCTACGGTTTTTTTTCGACTTGTTCCGTTTTGTTGATACAAATTTATATTCCTTTCAGAGATCAGGATGGTCTTTTTCGATGAACTGCAAAAAACACCCCCTGTTTGGGAGCATTTTCCAGATAATTGGCGGCATTATTCGGTTAAGTGGTATAAAATTTCAGATAAGTGGCATTATTTTTTGTTTTTTGGTAGAATGTGGAGCAAATAAAAAGCAGATATAAGTCCTTATATCTGCTTTTTATCAAGAAAAAAAACACTTCTATCACTTCACATCCAACACCACATATCTCACTTTTTTACGGTCGTTGGTATAGGTGATATGTACTAACCCGTCACTCGATTGAATGATGGCTGGATAGCTGAATTCGCCTTTAGGCTCGTCTTCCAACACACAGATGTCTTTCCAGTTTTCACCATCGGTTGAAACGGCTACATTCAGTTTCTGACGGCCATTTGACCACTGTTTGCCTCTCGTCAATGGGTTATACACAATCACCTGTTTGCCATTCTTCAAGGTCACGGCATCAGTACCTGAGTTTGGATTCAAAAGACTGGTGCTGCTTAAAGGCCCCCAGGTTTTGCCGCCGTCTTTAGACCAGGTTTGTACCACATGATTCTGCTTACTGCGGCAAAGCAATTGCATACGTCCATCAGCATATTGCAGAATACTTGGTTGAATTACACTAAAGGTGTCGTTATCTATCGGAATCTTTGTCCAGTTTTTGGCATCCTTATCCGATTTCTCTAAGTGAACATGCCAGATATTACCTTTTACGCTTTCAGTACTTGTTGGATACAGAATATCGCCATTAGCCAATTGTATCGGTTTATTCTTGATGGGTCCTAACATACCTTCAGGCAGTTTTTCAGCTTTCGACCACGTAAGGCCATTATCAGCCGAAGTTTTCATTTCTCCCCACCATTCTCTAGGGTTTTTACCTACTTTATAGAAAATAAATAGTTTGCCCTCATTAGTTTTAAACAATACCGGGTTCCACGTTGGGTATCTCAGTTTCTCGTCAATAATGCCATCAGCAATTTTTTCTGGTTGCGACCATTTGCCATCTTCATATCTCGCCAACCAGATACATACATCAGGGTTCGACTCGCGCGTACCAGCAAACCAGGCAGCCAGCATTTTGCCTTTCGATACCTCAACAATAGTAGACGCATGGCACTCGGGTGTAGGAGGAACATCGAAAATATTCTCCTTTTTCAGGATAGGGCTCTGGGAAAAACTATTTTTAAAGCACAATAAACAAATTAGAATGAATAGGTGTTGAAGTTTCATTGGATACAATAGTTTTGAGTGAATAGTATAAAGGGGAACGGTGCTGCATCAGCACGCTCAATAAATAAAAACCAATTATTTCCCAAATATCAGAGATTAATACGAATTTAATACGATATATTACTATTCATCTGACAAAAACTTATACATTCACCCGTTTTATTAGCAAACAATCACTTAAATTCATCACTAGAAATCTTGATTTATGGAGGCCGTGTTAGATTTTTTAGGCAATATTCCCTGGTGGGCATACCTTCTTCTGGTATTGGTTTTAATAGCCCTGAAAGACATTTTACAGAAAAAACATACCATTGTTCATAATTTCCCGGTTGTCGGGCATCTGCGTTATTTCATCGAGAGTGTCGGCCCCGAATTCCGCCAGTATATTGTAGCCAATAACCGCGAAGAACTTCCATTTAACCGTCGTCAACGCTCGTGGGTATATGCCTCTTCAAAGAAAGAAAACAATTTTCAGGGCTTTGGTACCGATCAGGACATTAATAGTGCAGGCTATAACTTTATAAAACCTGCTTTATTGCCTTATAAACTTCCAGCAGGACACCCAAATATAGCCAACCCGTATCTTTGTCCATCAGCCAAGGTTATCGGCGAATACCATAAGCGCAAGCATCCATATCTGCCTAAGTCGGTCATCAATGTATCTGGCATGAGCTTTGGCTCGCTATCAGCACCAGCCATTGAGGCTCTGAATGTTGGGGCTAATAAATTTGGCTGTTATCATAATACGGGCGAAGGTGGTGTATCGGCCTATCATAAAAAAGGGGCTGATGTGGTGGTAAATATCGGTACGGCCTATTTTGGTATGCGAGACGACAACGGCAATTTTGTGATGGAAAAACTGGTAAAACTTTGTCAGGATAACCCTTGCATCAAGATGATTGAGCTGAAACTCTCACAAGGAGCCAAGCCGGGCAAAGGAGGCGTATTGCCAGCCTCTAAACTAACACAGGAGCTGGCCGATATTCGCCATGTGCCTATGGGCAAAGACGTGATTTCTCCGGCCAGCCATAGTGCTTTTTCTAATATCCCCGAAATGGTTGATTTCATAGAGAAAATGGCCGCTGCTACCGGATTACCCGTGGGCATCAAATCAGCCGTTGGAAAACTGGAAATGTGGGAAGAATTAGCCGACCTGATGAAAAAAACCGGAAAAGGCCCTGACTTTATCAATATCGATGGCGGAGAGGGTGGCACAGGCGCAGCGCCGCCAAGTTTTGCCGACCACGTGGCATTGCCTTTTGTCTATGCGTTTTCGTCGGTTTATAGAATTTTCCAGAAGAGAGATTTAACTGATAAGCTTACTTTTATAGGCGCCGGAAAACTGGGCTTACCAGATACGGCTGTCATGGCTTTTTCGATGGGGGTAGATGTGATTAATGTAGCCCGTGAGGCCATGCTTTCTATCGGTTGTATTCAGGCACAGGTATGCCATAATAATACTTGTCCGACGGGAGTAGCAACCCAGAACAAATGGCTGCAATCTGGTCTTGACCCTACTTTAAAGAGCGAAAGGCTTTATAATTATATGAAGACGCTTACGAAAGAGATATTGGAGATAAGCCATGCCTGCGGATACGAACACCCATGCCAGTTTATGATGGACGATGTAGACGTGGCCATGGGCGATAATAACCGCACGCAATCGCTAAGAAGCACTTATTTATACCAGAAAACTCCGGTAAAGTTTGAGGGTTTTCAGAAATTGTTGGATAATCCTCATTTAGGGGGGAAAGGGTCTCATTGATTTAAGTAAGCACTTCTAAAAATCTCCTGCATAAATCGATTTATCCAGGAGATTTTTATTATTAACAAACCTAAACCCTCTTCGCTCCTACCGAATCATATACAATTACTTTCTCCCAAAGGTGTGAGTAGTCTTCAATAAATTTCAGATGAACTGGATGCTTCTGATAAATTTCTTCTTCTTCAAGGTTATCAAAAAACAATAACCACGAAACCGCATATCCTCGCTCAATTACGCTCCGATTAGTGCTGGCAGGAGTACCAATATGCACCATTCTGATTTCCGGTACTTTTGATAATACTTCTAGCCCTTCCAATAATTTAGCTTTATCAGCTTCATTACCCGGATTTTTCAACCAGAAGTATACATGATGAACGAAGAGTTCTTTCGATTTTATTTTTTCTGAAGCAAGAACCGGAGTAGTTGCGACCGCAGCTAATGCAGTTGTTTCCAGGAATTTTCTACGTGTTGTCTTTCTCATTGACTAAATTATTTAAATCTGTATTGATTGATTAGAGAAACAAGCCCTCATAAACTTTGGGCATGGCTGTAAGCGGTTTAATTCTAATATCACGATAGAATACTTCGGCTGCTTCACTCTGCAATTGTATTTTACCGCTTTTCATCGGAATTTCTTTTCCATCGGCTTGTATGTATCGGCTGTTTTGAAGAACCATCACTACATGCCCATTGACAATATGCAGGCTTTTGCCGTTGAAGCAAATGAGCTCAAGCGTAGTCCATTCTCCGGCAGGGCTTTCGTAGTTTCCTGAGCGCATACAATAGTAATCACCTTTACTTTTGAATGTTCCGAATGGTTGTTTCTCGTCAGCAATTCTATTCATTACTCCTTCTGCCGGAAAAGAGCGTATATCAATAGCCGAGTTGGCCTGGCACCAGAAATCACCCATGTGTCCCTCCATTACCTGAAACTCCTGCGACAGCATCCACGACCGCCAGTATTCTACACCCGCTTCTCCGATGGAATGATAGAGTATGCCCGAATCACGTAGTTTATTTATTCTGGGTTCGTATTTCTGTTTGCCCCACTTTACCTGCAATTTCAAATGGTAATTTTCATACGTTTTTTTCGTAAACAGGCACCCATATATTTCTCCACTTACGCGCAATACAGGGCCGTCCGGTTCATTCAAAACTGAAAATACGCCTGATCTATCATTATTATAACCCACAGGCTGAATAGGATTACCAGAAACATCTTTCGGTATATTTCCATTATAATCATTCTTATGAGCATAGCTCAGGTAATTTTCCCATTGGCTTAAATTTTTGTCCAGAAGCAGTGTCCATTCATCATTATTTTTCATTGAAGGAAGCAAAATAATAGAAAACACCATCATAAATGGCAGAATCAGTTGTTTCATACGTGTGTTTGTTTAAATATTACATCAGGTTAACGATGCAAAACTACTTTGAAGGCATTGCTTGCTTATTGTAAAAATCCAATATATATTAGTGCTTTTTTAGTAATAATCTATTATGAGACGATATATCCTCCATACGCCCTTTAGTATCTACCACTTTGAGGCTACCGAATGGATACACTCTGTGCATAAGCATACTTACTTTGAGATTATATTTATCTTAAAAGGCAATGGCATTCATAATATCAACGGAAACAGATTCAGCTATACAGAGGGAGATGTTTTTCTTTTAGGGCCTGAAGATTACCATCATTTTGAGATTAATGATAAAACCGAGTTTTGCTTTATTCGTTTCAATGAGACGATTTATACCAATCAGATTGAGGATAAAGACCCTAACTGGCAGCAGATAATGAAAACTTTATTGTATACTTCTTCGCAAAGCCGTGGAACGATAGTGCATGATAAGCATGAGCGGAAAAAACTGCATAATATGCTATGGGTGTTGGAAGAAGAATGTGAGAATCCGCAATCGCAATATTTTGAAACTGTCAGGAACAGTATTATGCGAAGTATGATGATTATTCTGGCCCGGAATCTGTTTGGTCAGTCTTACACCAGTCCGGTTCAGAAAGATTCGGTAGAAGCCATACTGATGTACATCAAACAACATATCTATCAGCCAGCAGAACTGACGATTGAGCATCTGGCCGATGTTTTCAATTATGCCCCTGACTATATCAGTATCTTTTTTAAAAAGCATACAGGAGAATCGCTTAAGCAATATATTACCAAACATAAGATGAAACTTATTGAAGCACGGTTGCTATTCAGCCAGTTAACAATCTCAGAAATTGCCGATGAGTTTGGTTACACGGATGAAAGTCACTTCTGCAAGCAGTTTAAGAAATTTACAGGCAGCACACCTACGGCTTTTCGGAAGAGGGATTGAATTTTATATTCTCATACGAGTAGATGAATATTATGACTTACAAAAGATTCGAATTCTATCAACCTATACGAGTTTTAGATAGACATTAATATTCTCCCTTAAACCATAAACTCTGAATTAAAATTCTGACTTTCAGTTCTCCATTTAATTGTTCGTTTTTAATTTTATACCTGACCCAAAAGGCTTTCTGAAAAAATTGATGATTGAAATTATAAAAATCAAGATTCAGATTTTCTTCGGTTACTTCAATAATATCTGGGTCGTTTTCTTTCGTAAGAAGCTTTTTAACCGTTGCATAGACTCCCTCTTTCTTCGTTTCTTCGGTAAACATACTATTCTGATTAGGAAAAGTAGAAAGTTTTAATAATACCAAAATCTCTCTGGAGCCGGTATTATCCCACAATCGTTGATGCAAACCTAAAGACTCCATTATTCCTCCTCCGATTCTCCCCGTATAACGAAACGGTGATTCGTCCAATGGCACATCTAACATTTTTCCTTGATAAAGACCTGAAAATGTCATCTGTTGTCCGGCATTTTTTATATGTACTGTATCTTGTTTTATACTGTTGTTGTATTGCCCCGGCACCTCCAATATTATCTGATATTTTCCATTCAAATCTATATCTACAATAGGATCTTGCTCTGTAGAATAAAAATATTCACTGCCACTAAAAGAAGCGTCTTTGATGTACCATTTATGCCCTTGTCTGGCATTCTGAGATAAATTCTTCAATTTTAACCTGCCATTCGCTAAAACCTCATAGCTGAAATCTGCCACATTTCCATACTTTGCTTCCACAACTTTTTGGCTCTGGTTTTTCCCATCCTTAGTATAGAGGGTTAGCGAAGCCGTAAAATTTCCATTTTTTCTGTATATATGATTATACTCTATTAACTCCTTGTCAGCTGTATAATTTTCCACAAAGTTTACTCGCTCGCCATCACCAAAATCAAAAGTATAAACATCATTCGTGTTAACAGTAAATCTAAAAGTGGCAATGTTATCAGTATCTATGCTTACCGTAAAAGAAGCATCGGGAATAGGTGGGATTTCATTCTTTTTATGCTGGCAGCCTACCACAATAAAAAGCAGACTAAAAAAGTGAAGTATTTTTTTCATGGGTCACAACACGGTTGTTAGTAGAAAGCAAATGTAAAACCTTTTTAAATCTATAAACCTGTATGAGCTCTCAATACTGATTTTACGGTCATTTTGTTATTTTATGGAGATAATTTCAGGTTGAAAAATTCAGAAAAACCACCCCGATTTCTATCAGCAATATATTTTTCCTTATCTTCGGATTCTAAAAACTACCTTAACAAACTAACCATGAAAAAATGTTTACTCCTGCTATGGGTATGCTTGAATGCTTCATTGGCTTTCTCTCAGACAAATACTGTTATCAAGGCTGTACTAGAAGATACTAAGGCATTTAATAAACAAGAATCCGCGGCTGACTCTCTTTATCCTTTTGGCAGAAACCGTGAAGAAGATTTTCTGCGCAGGTATCAGTTTCATAAAAAGGAATATGATAAACTCAATAGGCTTGATGTGAATAGTTTATCGTTTGACGATCAGATAAATTTGGCGTTGCTAAAATACAGCCTCAATGATGAATTAATCTCTTACGAATACAAAGAATACCTGAATCCGATTCTGGCTGATGCAGGTTTTCATACGGGTTTGCCGGGTATGGGTTCGCGGAATTATTCAACCAAAAAAGAGATAGAACGCTATCTTACCTCATTGAAAGGAATTCCTTTATTTGTTGATGAAAACCTGGCCTTGATGAGAAAGGGGTTATCTTTAGGTATCTCGCAACCGAGCGTTGCACTGAAAGGCTATGAGGCTACTTATAATAGTCAGATTGTGGATAGCTATGAAAAATCGGCTTTCTGGCAACCTTTTAAACAAAAACCAGCCGCTATTACAGAGGCAGACTGGAAACAATTACAGGCTGAGGGCAAGAAGCAGATTGAAGAAAGTGTGATTCCGGCTTATAAGAAAATCAGTGTTTTCTTTGAGAAAGAATATCATCCTAAAACCCGAACTACTTTGGGAGCTTCACATTTTCCGAATGGCAAGAAATTCTATGCCGAAAAGGTAAAGCATTACACCACTACCAATATGACGCCTGATGAAGTATACAACATCGGGATAAAAGAAGTAGAACGTATTAAAAAAGAAATGCAACAGGTGCTGGATGATGTGAAGTTTAAGGGTTCTATTAAAGACTTCATTAATTATCTGCGCAATGACCCTAAGTTTTATCCGACTACTGGTGAGCAATTGTTAAAAGAAGCTTCTTTTATCGCTAAAAAGATTGATGGCAAGCTTCCACTCCTATTCGGTAAATTACCCCGCCAACCTTATGGCGTAGTACCCGTACCTGATTACCTTGCCCCTACTTATACCGCAGGACGATACAGTGGGGCCAATATTAAATCTAAAAGCGCTGGAAATTATTGGGTAAATCTCTACAATCTGCCTAGCCGCACGCTTTATACGCTTGAAGCTTTGACCTTGCATGAAGCGGTGCCGGGGCATCATTTACAAATAGCCCTGACACAGGAATTAGAAAATCTGCCTGAGTTCAGAAGGAATCTTTATGTAAATGCTTATGGCGAAGGCTGGGGTTTATATGGTGAATTTCTGGGCTATGAACTAGGTTTATACAAAGACCCTTATAGCCTGTTCGGCCGCCTGACTTACGAAATGTGGCGTGCCTGCCGATTGGTGATTGATGTAGGTATCCATGATAAAGACTGGACCAGAGACCAGGCTGTTAGTTTTCTTGCTGATAATACCGCTCTTTCGTTACACGAAGTAAATACAGAAATCAATCGCTATATTTCATGGCCGGGGCAAGCGCTAGCCTATAAAATCGGAGAAATAACTATCAAGAATCAACGCAAAAAGGCAGAAACGCTTTTAAAGGATAAATTTGATGTGAGGGCTTTTCATGATCTGGTACTATCGCAAGGAACAGTAACGATGTCTATTCTGGAGAAGATGGTGGATAAGTATATTGAAGAGGAGTTGAATAAAAAACCATAGTACTTGCGTGGCACGGATATACTCGTTCTCAAACGGCCGTGTCACGCTTAGGCACTTAGAGAACTTTCTAAATTTATTAAGGACCTAACCTAGACTTAAAATTGATAATCATTAAGGTTTAAATATCTCAGGCTAACCGTGCCACCCGCGGCGGCGTCCGGGCCTTATTCGGACGAGTACTAGCCGTGGCACGGTAGGCTATTTTGTTTCGCTTTCAAGCTCCTTTAAATACTGGTCTTTCATCTGGTCGTAGAAAGAATGTTTACTGACCAATGCTGAAACTAAATTAGCCATCAAGCCTGCTATCATGAGGTAGAATATAATGCTTTCGGCGGTAGTCATTTCTAATACCAGAATAGCAGAGGTAAACGGACTGCGGGTAACACCCGTCAGGAAACTCACCATTCCGCATAAAATAATCAGATTGGCATTTGAGTCTATTAAGCTAAACCACTCAGCAACAGCAGAACCGATACTGGCTCCGGCACTTAAGGCAGGTGCAAAAACTCCACCTGCCCCGCCATTTGTAAATGAGATAATCGGGCCGAAGAATCTTAAAAGCGGCATATACCATTCTACATACTTATTTTCGGTTAATAGTGCCGTTTGCATCAGTTCTTTACCTGTACCAAAAGCCTCTTCATTAATCAAAATCCCTAGTGCTGCTACTAATAAACCTGCCACTATACAATAGATGATTTTTTTGGTATTGGTCTGCAAAACACTTTTTTTCTTCAGCACATATAAAATAATGCGCGTCATGGTACAGCCAAGATAACCTGAAATGATGGCCGAGATAATCACAGGAAAGATAATCCACCACGAAAGATGGTTTACTTTCGGATAACCGAGATAGAGATAAGGGCCCAGGATATTCAAAGCCGTAAGTCCGGCAATGATTACGCCGGTCAATAAAGCTGATTTAAAATAGCTGAAATGTGTTTTGGTTAATTCTTCAATTGCAAAGACAATTCCACCTAAAGGCGTATTAAAAGCCGCAGCCAGGCCAGAGGCAGCTCCTGTAATAAGCATATTTTTCTTTGATACTTTCGGGTACCATTCAGGTAGCCAGTCGTTAATCTTCTTGAAGATTGAGCCAGCTATCTGAATCGTCGGGCCTTCTCTACCAACTACTCCCCCACCGAAAACCATTATCAGACTTGAAATAATCTTGATTAATAACACCCTGATACTTAACAATTGATCAACCAGATAATACTTCTTTGGGTTAGCCAGTTCAATCGCAGCACTTACCTGTGGTATCCCGCTTCCTCTCGAATAAGGAGCATATTTATTAACCAGCCACCACGAAACTATGAAACACAAGGGAGTGACCGCAAAAAACAGCCATTTGTTCAGATGAAAAAGGTAGAGGGTACCTTCTTCGGCTATCAGGAATAGTTTGGCATAGATTACAGCCACTACGCCTGTTATCAAAGCACCCAACCAAAAAGGTATGGCATTGAGCAGATTTTGCTTAAGTTTAGCATTATTGATAGAATCAAACCTGTTTTTCAGATATGCTTTGATTGGTTCAATTATACGTTTTACCCATCTGATGGTGTTCAGATTTTTCCTGATAAACTTATATTTCATCGCTATAAAATTGTTTTAGGCTAAGTTGAATCAGTTACTTTTAAATCGACTGATTATTCCAATGCTATGCGCGACACGCTCATTTTCGGACGAGTACTAGCCGTGACACGGTGGGCTTTGCTGTTCTACACCCAATCAATTCCTTTTTGCAATAAACCCAAAGTCTTTTCCTCTTCGCTCCCTGCTTCTGGTTGATAATCATATACCCAATTAGCAACTGGGGGTAAACTCATTAAAATCGATTCTGTGCGACCGTTGGTCTCTAAACCGAATTTGGTACCTCTGTCCCAGGCTAGATTAAACTCGACATAGCGACCGCGACGGAGCATTTGCCAATTGGTTTCACGTTCGCCATATGGCAATGCGCTGTTCTTCGCCATCAGATGCGTATAAATTGGTGCAAAGCTTTCGCCTACCGATTGCACAAAGGCAAAAATCTCTTCTTTGGGGGTCTCGTCTTTTGGTTTCAGATAATCGAAAAATATGCCACCTACACCACGGGTTTCGTTTCTATGCGGAATAAAGAAGTAATTATCTGCCCATTCTTTATATTTCGGATAATACTCTGTCGATTGGGTATCACAAGCCGCTTTTAATTGCTGATGAAACCAACGGGCATCTTCTTCTACCACATAATGAGGCGTTAAATCAATGCCTCCACCAAACCAGCAAGTGCCATTAGATAATTCAAAATAACGTACGTTCATGTGGATAATCGGCACCATCGGGCTCACAGGATGCTGTACAATTGATACTCCGGTAGCAAAATAATCCGACTTTTCGGTGAGATTTAATTGCTTTTGCAGGGCATCTGATACTTCACCCGAAACCGCCGAGAAGTTTACCCCCCCTTTGGCAATGATGTTTCCATCTGTTATGACACGTGTCCGGCCGCCGCCGCCGCTATGGTGTTGCCATAGGTCTTCACGGAATTTTCCTTTGCCATCTGTATTTTCTATGGCCTGACAGATATTATTCTGGAGAGTCTTGAAGTATTCGGCAATATTTTCTTTGGATAACATAAGATTCTTTTCAAATTTTGTGACAAATTTAGCGACAATAAAGAGTCAGCAATAATAATTTTCTTTTTTATGTAATTAAGTGGGGTTGGAAACGATTGGTACATTAGTATGAATGCTAATCACACAATCACTCAATCGCTCATTCACTCAATATACTTATATGCAATTAAAAGGACAAACCGCTATAGTAACCGGAGGCGCATCAGGATTAGGAGAAGCCGTAGTCAGAAGATTCGTAAAAGCAGGAGCCAATGCCGTTATTGTAGATTTGAATGAGGAGAAAGGTAAGGCTCTGGCTGAAGAATTAGGCTCTGTAGCCGAGTTCGTCAAATGCGATGTTTCCTCCGAACAGGATGCACAAACCGTGATGAGTCAGGCAATAGCCAGATTTCAGGCAATTCATATTCTGGTAAATTGTGCCGGAATTGCACCACCTGCCCGCACAGTAGGCAAAGAAGGCCCACATTCACTGGCTCATTTTCAAAAGATTATCAATATCAATCTGGTAGGCTCTTTTAATATGATTCGCCTGGCGGCTTTCGAGATGTCGAACAACACACCGAACGAAGAAGGAGAAAGAGGCGTTATCATTAATACAGCCTCAGTAGCGGCCTACGACGGACAAATCGGGCAAGCGGCTTATTCTGCATCTAAAGGTGGTATTGTAGCCATGACCCTGCCAATTGCCCGCGATTTATCCAGAAATGGGATCAGAGTAATGACCATAGCACCGGGTATTTTTAAAACGCCGTTAATGGCCTCATTACCAGAAGAAGCACAGCAATCTTTAGGTCAGCAAGTACCATTCCCACCACGTTTAGGTCGCCCTGATGAATATGCCCAGTTAGCCCAAAGCATTGTCGAAAATGTTATGCTGAATGGCGAAGTAATCCGTTTGGATGGCGCAATTCGCATGGCACCGAAGTAGGGAAATTTAGTGATTTAGTGAATGAGTGATTTAGTGATTAGTCTTGAACTTTGATTTACCTGATTCAATGATTACACTGATTTCGTTTAATTAATTGTTTTTATTATCATAAATTAAACAACTTAATCATTTTGAATCATATAAATCAAAATAATCAGGTAAATCAAAGTTCAAGACATAATCACTCATTCGCTCAATCACTCAATATATATGTTCTCATTACAAAATATTATTCGTCCTCATATCCTGACATTAACGCCTTATGCTTCGGCACGTGACGAGTATACCGGAAAAGAGGGTATTTTTCTGGATGCCAACGAAAATCCTTTCGGAGCGGTTATCTCAGGTAATTATAACCGTTATCCAGACCCTTATCAGGCAGAAATCAAGGAAAAACTGGCTGTAATTAAAGGCGTTCGCCCCAGTCAGATTTTTCTGGGAAATGGTTCTGACGAAGCCATTGACTTATTGATCCGAGCTACCTGCGAGCCCAAAGAAGACAATATCATCACGATGCCGCCTACCTATGGTATGTATAAGGTTTGTGCTGATATTCAGAATACACCTGTGGTACAGGTATCGCTCACACCTGATTTTCAGATACGCGTTGCAGATGTTTTGGCCGCTGTGAATGCGCATACTAAATTGATATGGATATGTTCACCTAACAATCCGTCAGGAAATTTAGCCAAACGCGAGTCGGTCATTGAGATTCTCGACAATTTCAAAACAGGTCTGGTCATTGTTGATGAAGCCTATATTGATTTTACAGAGGCAGAATCTTTCACTAAGTTATTAGATACTTATCCGAATCTGGTGGTTTTACAGACCTTCTCTAAAGCCTGGGGCTTAGCTGCACTCCGTTTCGGGATGGCCTTTGCCTCAGAAGAATTAATCAGGATTCTGAATAAAATCAAATATCCTTATAATCTTAATGCTGTTACGCAGGCTTTGATTCTGGAGGCATTGGATAATGAAGAGAAGAAAAATAACTATGTGCAGGAGATTCTGAAAGCCCGTGCCAATCTCGTTACGCTTCTGGAAGATTTAGCAGTTGTGAAGCATATTTACCCAACAGATTCTAATCAACTATTAGTTAAATTTGAAGACGCCAAAGCCGTTTTCAAATACCTGATTGATAAAAAAATCATTACTAGAGACCGTTCAAGCGTGCAATTGTGCGAAGGTTGTATCCGTATTTCTATTGGTACTGATGCTGAGAATACTACATTGGTGGAGGCGTTGAAAGCATTCTAGTCCATAGAGAGGTATCCCGTAGGGATGATATATCGGTAGAAAATAAGAAAGGTTTAAGAGCTGAGTCCCGTAGAGACGGTATATTAATATATCGTCTCTACGGGATACATATTCGTCATTATAATTTGTCCCCATCTCACATAGGCTCCTTATTATTATTATTCAGCTTAAACTCACTGGTAGAAGGATAGATACTAATCCAATATTCTTTGGTTTCTCCGCTTAATACTTTGGTGTCAATCTGGTCTTTTCCGTTGTTGGCAATTAAGCCAAAAATCAAATCCTGTTTTACGGGCACTTTCGAGATATTCTTATACACCAATCGATACTCGCCATAACCAATTTTTCTGGTAAATTCTGGCAAGTGGTTATTGGCGTTGAAGCTATTTCCATAAACCGGATGCAGGCCGCTCACGGTATTTTTGCAATAGCAAACTAGTTCGCCCGATTTGGTGTAAAGCCAGTACTCACAGAAACTATTGGCTACCCCCTTATCGACACCGACATAAGTAACAGGCATCATAACGATACTATGCGAAGGGAAATCAAAATTAATATCTGGTGGAGTAATCGCATTAAAATTGAAGATATGCACGCCTGAATCACCAATCATTACTGGTGAATTTTTCATTACCTCGGTCGTTAGTGTATCTGGCTGAACTACCAGTATATCTTCATTATCAGGCGTTGGTTTGACAGAGGGCTTATTCGCTCCTCCTCTGGCGGCTTGTTGTTCGTTGATTGCCTCGTAGGCAACGGGTGCTGGCAAGGTGTTGGTACAGGCTACAGCAGTGATTCCTATCAGGGAATACAAAAGGCTTTTCTTAAAACTTTTACTCACAATTTCCGGGGGTGTAAAGGCAAAATACAAAAATGATTAACGGCATCTGACGATTTTAATTTTACACTCCTATGAAGTTCTTTTGATAATCCAAACTTTCGGTCAGATTCTCCTATAAACAAACAAGGGTGTAAAAATCGCTTTTACACCCTTGACTGACTATTTGATAAAAAGGTTGGAACGCCCGGATTATTTTTCAGTGCTCAACCAGTCTTTTCTTAATTTTAATTGTGCCGGAGTCGGGTTATCAACCAGTTTCAGCACGTTTTTCTCGGTTACATCCACTACCATAGCCGGAGATGATAATTTAACGATTTCCTCTTTACCATCGCTGTTTTTACGGGCAACTTCCATCGTTACTATATCTCCCTCTTTGGTATTGTTGTTATATTCATCCAACAAGTGTTGTGCTTTCTGAATATCAAATGGCTGTCCGTTCAAAGACACGATTTCGTCGTTCAATTGATAGCCCATTTTCTTACCAAAATCATTGATTTTGCTTACGTTACCAATTTTGATACGTTTGGTTTGTGCGTTGAATCCTAAGCTGATACCTCCAAGGCTGATTTTCTTGATAGTAGCTTCCGGCAAATATTCAATACCTACCAGTTGCAGTGTTTCTGTCAATGGCAATGGCTCTGGGCCTTCTACGTATTTCGCAAAGAACTGACGGATTTCCGGATAAGTCAAAGAAGTGATTTTATCGAATAATTCATCATCTTTGAATGATTGCGTTTTACCATAAGTTTTGGCCAAATCACGCATCAACGTTTGTGTACCATATTTACCATCTGATAGCTGGCGTAGTTTAATATCCAGACACAAAGCAATCAAAGCGCCTTTATTATATACATTCATGTATTGGTTTTTGTATTTGTCCAATACTTCTTTACTCATTTCAGTAAATGGCACTTTATCGTTCATCATTTTCATGGTTGTCATTTTCTGGCGCAACATATCCAGGTATTGCGGCATTTCGATCAAACCATACTTAATCTGCATATGTCCGGCAGCATATTCGGTAGCTCCTTCATACATCCACAAGTGTTTCGACATCTTTGGTGTATTGTAATCAAAATCACCGATTTCTTCGGAGTGAATGCTCAAAGGCGTAACGATATGGAAGAACTCATGTGAAGCCACATCTTTTACGGTTTGTGACAATTCTTTAGAAGTACCCTCTGGCAGATAGTAGAACGATGAATAAGAGTGTTCTAAAGCGCCATAGCTCATCAGATTAGGATTATCTGACAATACAATCAGGAAAGCATATTTCTGAATCGGTAGTTTACCACCTAAATATTCTTTTTGTGCATTCAATAAAGAATTGATATTAGCAGCAATTTCTTTCGAATTAGCTTCTTTGTTTGGCGAGAATACAGATACCAGAATATCAGCACCACCGATTTTCAGAACGGTTGTATCAGGTTGTGTATAAAGAATTGGCGCATCAGACAAATCCATGTAATTGGCAGCTTCGAATACATCTTTGGTAGCAGAGGTAGACGCAAATGTCATAGAGGTAGCTCCGTAGAAACCCGTTGGCTTGGTGAAAGATACCTGATAAGGTACTTTTTTCATACCATCGAAATAACCAAAGAAACAGAAAGTATTGACTGCATATTTCTTGTTGGCATCAATATCACTTCCGGCTGGCTCGAAAATTTTCTCTCCTTTAATCTCCGGCGAATCCCAGGTATCATCTACTTTATAAGTGATTTTGCTCAGGCTTTGCGCATTTCTGATAGTCCAGCTATTTACATCTGCTTTATCTACCGGCAATGCCTCTCCTTTGGCATTATAGGCTTTGAAGTCTGATACGAAACGGCCGAAATCATAATTGGCATAAGTACCCGGTACGATTTTAGGCAGGAAATAAGTAATCTGGTCTGAATTGATTTTCGGAGCTATAAGTGTAACCTCCAGTTTATCGTTTTCAACTTTGGTTAAATCAACAGAGAATTGATAGAGGTTATCTTTTTGTGTTTGTGTGGACGAGCTACTACTCACAGATGCTTTTCTGGTACAAGCCGACATCACGGCCATAGTCAGAAGCATATACGCTATTTTTTTCATAGATAAATATTAGTTTGTTAAAAATAAAACTCACTTAGGTCATAAAAACGTGCAAAGTTACCAATTCGTATGAGACTACGAAATAGACCGCGGAACAAAGGACACCAAAACACTTTCTTCGTCGATAACGACAGCGAATAAAATTCGCCGTCTAAGCCAACAAAGGATTAATTTTAGTTGTCAAAGCCGACTTAAGTCGGCTTATATATGCAAAAAGACCTTTGTTATTTTAGACAGCGAATTCTATTCTCTGTGTGTTCAAAAAGGTGTTATTTTCCATTTTAACATCAATTAACATCTTTCCCGTCTTCCAGTTTTTTTACCATGGCCTCTACACTGTTTTTATTCAAATCATCAGGGGCTTGGGTCAGGGCTACTTTCAGGTGTTCAAGGGCTTTTTTATAATCACCATTAGCCGAGTATCCTCTACCTAAACCAACATTGGTTGTAAATTGATTTGGATTTTTATCATAATTGGTCTTGAAAACTTTCAGGGCTTCCTGTGGTTGTTTCATACCCAAAAGGCGACGACCATACTGGTGCAATTCAATCATATTGCCCATTGGAACGGCTTCGTCCATTAATGTTTTAGCTTCTGCCATTCGGTTTAGTTTGGCTAATACCGCTGCCTTTGTGCTGAGTGTCTGAAAATTCTTTTGCCCTACAAAACGCGCATTAATGGCTTCATCAGCCCACGCCAATGCCTGTTCCAATTCTATATTATTCTGTAAACAGTAGTTAGCCGCCTGCACAAAAGACTGCCATTTAAAGCCAGGCTTGGTATGCAATTCGTTTCGGAAAGAGGCTAACTGAATTTTATGCTCATCTACTTCTATTTTAAAAGGTATCATGCGTTTTTCCCAGAGCAGCGCAATTGTAGCCGAGTTATCTGTCTGATTCATAAACTCATATTTCAGCCATTCAACACTTTTATCTAAAGGTTGGCTTTTTACGTTTACGCGTAGGGCATCCTGCGCAGGGTCATAATAAAAACTTCCCCATGAATTATTGGCTTTTGAGAAAATCAGCGTATTATCAGCTTCACCCAGAATAATATGGAAGCCATAAGTACCTGCCGCCAGGTCTTTGCCTTCTATTTTTACGTCGTTTGAGAAACTGATGGTGGTGTTTTCGTTAGCACCTGCCCGCCAGGGAGCCGCTTTGCTGGTACCGAATCCTAAATCAACCAGGCCATAATGCGCTACGGGTGTACCCCAGATTTTGCCCTCACGACCTTTCACACCCGGACGGCCATAATTAATCGTTACGTCTGTGATTCCGATTTGTTCTGATACTGATGCTTTTTTGTTTCCACCGTCAGGGGCAGATGTGAGGTCTCCTTGGGCAAAGGTCATCAGACTTGCCGCGAACAAGGTAATAATGAGTAAAAGAGTCTTTTTCATAATTTTAGAGAATGTTGATTAAATAATAGTGATAAATCCTGATGAGGCTTTTGAGAAGCATGGCAAATAACTAAAAAAAAATACGCTTGCTATCACCCATTTTTGGGGATATTTCGTCGTTAATCAGATTATACACCTTTTCTACCTTCCAAATACTCCTCAAAAACCTAATTCCCATAGAAAAATTCTATTTTTGCGAATCTTAAACAATGCAGTCATGGTATTAGATTTTTCAATTGTTGATGTATTTGCCGAGCAAAAATATCAAGGCAATCAGCTAGCCGTTTTTCACAATGCACAGGATTTAACTGACGAACAGATGCTCCGGATTGCCCGTGAAATTGCTTTCCAGGAATCAACCTTTATTCTTTCTGATAAAGAAGTGGACGGGGCTTATGATGTTAAAATCTTTACGCCCGAATATGAAGTACCTTTTGCCGGACACCCGACCTTAGGAACAGCTTTCGTGTTGATGAAGGATTCAGACACAGAAATATCGCTGAATCTGAAAGTAGGCAAAGTGCCTGTAAAAGTAGAAAATGAAAACCTCTGGCTAGAAATCAGTAATCCGGCTTTTGGTGAGACTTTTACTTCTGAAATAGCGCCATTATTAGGGATCAAACCGGAAGATATAGACGAAACCACCCCGATACAATGGGTATCAACCGGATTACCCTATATTATCATCCCGCTGAAAACACTGAGAGCCGTTCAGGAACTCAAACTGGAAGATGTGGCCGTAAAAGAATGGCTGACAGAAAATAAACTCTATAAAACTAATGCGCCGGATGGACTGACGGCGGCTTTCTTTGTTTTTACTGATGAAACCCATGCCCATGCCAATCATCTGCACGCCCGTATGTTTTGTATGGAAAACGATAAGATTGTGGAAGATGCAGCTACGGGTAGCGCCAATTCCTGTTTATTGGCGTATCTGCTCAAATACGAAATGCCGATGATTCATAAACTGGTAGAGCAGGGTTATGAAATGAAACGCCCGTCTTTAATCAGTATCAAAGGAGAATTGAATCAGGAAGGTAATTATCGATTACAGGTGGGTGGCAAGGTACAAATGGTTGCGCAAGGTAAATGGTTTGTGTAAACACAAAATTTTACGATTTTTGCATTGCCTAAACACTCTTAACAATTTAACCTGATCAATGGCTAAAAATACATTCAGAAGCAAAACACCCATACCTGCCAAACCAGCGCCTGCGCCATCCAAGTCGAGATTAGCCTCTGTGTGGGTCAGGCTTAAGCGAACGCTTATCAGGCTTATTATATTTTTCTTTACTTCAAGTATTGGAGCCGTTATCCTGTTCAAATTTGTACCTGTGCCTTTTACAGCCACCATGCTTACCAGAAAGATTGAAGCTATTGCCGACGGAAAAGACAGCGAGATTTATTATGACTGGACTTCTTACGATAAAATATCAAAAGAAGCGCCGTTGGCTGTTGTAGCCGCCGAAGATCAACTTTTTCCTGAACACTGGGGATTCGATTTTAAATCGATGAATAATGCCTTTAACCGGAATATGAAAGGTAAGAAGATACGGGGGGCCAGCACGATTTCTCAGCAGGTAGCCAAAAATGTGTTTTTGTGGCAAACCCGTAGCTATATCAGAAAAGCCATTGAGGTCTATTTTACTGCGCTGATAGAATTGATATGGGGTAAACAAAGGATTCTGGAAGTATACCTGAATGTAGCCGAAATGGGTGATATGACCTTTGGCGTAGAAGAAGCCTCAAAGCGATATTTCAAAAAACCCGCCGAAGACCTGACACGTGATCAGGCTGCCCGCATAGCCTCTGTACTACCTAATCCCAGAAAATGGTCTATCTCCAAGCCAGGGCCTTATGTGGTGCGACGCACAGGGCAAATTGCCCGCCAGATGAGGGCATTAGGTGGCCCGGCGTATCTGAGTGGGTTGCGGAGGTTTTGATGGAATTGTGTTTGTAGATGAATCTTGATTAGGATTCAAGAAGTAAGAATTCATTAAAATTTTTCGCAAATAAGCGCAGATACGTGGTTAGTTTTGGCTAAAGCCAAAATAGACTCTAGCAATTTAGTAGTCTCCAGCTAAAGCTGGAGGCAATTGATTCAATAGCCCCATTTTTAAATGGGGTAACAAGAAAAAACATCCCTATTGGCTTTAGTCAAATCTGGCTTAATCATGTCTTCTCCACGAAACAAATGAATTTCGGCACATTATTTTAATGTTGCCTCCAAGTCATTAATCTTCTTCATATCAACTTTACCCAAAGCGGCATATTTTTTCGCTTCGACTAATTCTTTTTTAGCATTTACTAAATCTCCTTTTCTCTGTTTCGCGCGGGCAGATTGGTAATAGTATTCTGTTAGTTGGCCGTTATCTTTTAATAAAGGCTTTGCTAAGGCTAAATACTTTTCGGCTTGTGGAACGTAGGTTTTATCGGTAGTGATATCCAGCACATAAGAAGCAATAAAGGTCTGGGCGGCGCCATTGGTGGCTAGTTTCTTAGCAAAATTATCTATCACAACCATTGCTTTTCCGGTTTGTCCTTCGCGAACCAGCGCCTTGGCTTCAAATTGCCACGTAGCTCCTTCGGCATATTGCCCGAAGCCTACTTTGGTCATATACTCTTTAATTTTATTGATTTTGGCAGAAGAGTAGGACTGTCCTCTCAGGCTATACAAAGAACTCTGGATAATTACGCCGAAGATGTTCTGTTCTCCACCCGGGTGTCCTCCGGCAGCTTCAAAGTTTTTGGCCTCCGCCAGATGGTCAAACCAATATAGCGCAAAACCATTATCAATATCTTCTACGACCTTTTTAGTAACCGCCCAACTAATAGGACTGTTCAAGTCTTCTTTTGGGAAAACCTCAAACACTGTTTTGGCAACAGCTAAATTAGTGGTTGTATCTCTCACAACCCTACTATAATAAGCATAGTTGATTAAGAAATTCAGGTCTCTTTCTCCGGCTTCGTAACGCTTTTTATAGCTTGATGCTCTTTTTTCAGGGTCAAGGGCCGTTCTTCCTATATTAATTACTCCGTCATCTTTTGGTTCTCCCCCTTCTGCCTGGTGCACAAGTGTAGAGTCTGGCTGGAAGAATAGAAACATAGGAAAATTAGGGAGATTGATTCCCTTTGAGTTCAGAAATTTTACCTGATCTGCTTTTTCTCCGTTCAGTTTATAGTTAATAAAATTATTATTAAAAAACTCACCAACCTTCGCCGATTTCATCACAGGTTCAAAACTCATACAAACCGGACAAGTAGGCAGATAACACTCTACAAAAACCAGTTTATTAGCCGCTTTGGCTTTTTTGAAAGCCGTTTCAATATCTGTTTCCCAGACAATGCCCTGAGCGAAAGTAAATTGAGTTAATAAGACACAGATAACTAATAAATATGTTTTCTTCATAGCGTGTTTTCATTAAAAAAGCAAAGTAAAGAAGAAAACTGAATGCCACAAAAACTTTTTCGCAAAGGGCAGAGGGCTTGGAGCATGGGGTAGTAAAAAACTTCTTTTCTTTACCCTATGCCCTTTGCCCTCAGCACATTTTATCCCCATGCCCTCTGCCCCAAGCCCCATGCTATTTAATTACACCCCTTTATCTGCGCCGTAAATACACTTTTAGAATCAGCTACGAAGCCCGGTTTTAATAGGATTGACTTACCTGCTTCGAAAGTCACCACAGGTGCAGGACTAAAATTAGGGTTACCCACTTTCTTATCAGATTCTATGCTGTTAACTGCTTTTACTTGCTCTGTGCCCGTTGTAATATGGGTACTCATCACTACCGCAGAACTCACCACTGTTATATCAACTGTAGCAGAACCACCCGCACTACATTGTACAAAATAAGTACTATTGACAGTAGGACTTATCGTAATAGATGTTCCGGTTAGGGTACTTACGCCTCCTAGCCAGCTGACCGTTCCGGTACAGCCAGCGGCAGTCAGTGTAACTGATGAGCCAGGACAAACGATTGGTTTAGCAGGGGTAATAGTAATGAAATTTTTGCCGCCGCAGTTGGTTCCTGCGGTAATCGTAATGCTTTTCTCAGCGCCTTTACAACCGGTATTAGACTCGCACCAGCCTTTATAAGTACCCGGTTCGGTTATTTGTCTGGTGCTTTTATAATATCCCACAGGAGTATCTCCATTGGTTACAGTGGCATTGCTCCAATAAAAACTATCGGTTGCACTTGGGCATTGACCTGTAAGTATCACTGTGTTTCCTTTACAGATAGTTGCATTATCGGCAGTGATGGCTGGCTGGGCTGGTACTCTGTTTACAGTAACAGTAAATATGGCTGATGAGTCGCTATTACAACCATTAAAATTGGCCACTGCTCTATAATTAGTGGTAGTTGTTGGAGACTCAGTTATTGATATATTGGTAGAACCAGTAGACCAGCTAAAGGTAGAAGACGGGTCGTTAGCCAATGCAGTTGCTGATAATATGACCGCCTCGCCCGCACAAATCGCATTTCTACCGGCAATAACAGGAGCGACAGGTTTAACCTTTACAATAACCTCATCTGTTACGACTCTTCCACTATTACAAATACCATTGATACAGGCTGCATAATACTTTGTAGCGACCGTTGGACTATGTTTGAAATTATTACCCGTTCCGATACTGGTTGTGCCGGTAGCAGAATTGTACCAGGTAATCGTACCTATCGGACAAGTAGCTGTTAAGGTAATTTCTTCGTCTTTACAGATTTCTGTACTACTGACTGATACATTGGTTGGATTAGTCGGCTGTTGAGTTACTACTACCTCAGCCGTTGCCACGCTTTCACTAAAGCATTGCACATTCCCGCAAGTAGCATGATAAACCGTGTTTACCTTTGGCTTATAGGTAAAAGCCGTATCGGGGTCCATACTGGTTTTATACCAGTGTAAGGTTCCGATTAAACATGAGCCTGATAAAGTAATAGTTTCACCGTTACAAATAGCTGTTTTGCTTACAGAAACTCCTGTTGGATTGACTGGTTGCTGATAAACCACTATCTCATTCAAAGCCACTCTTGCGCTTTTGCAATTGCCATTCTCACAGGCAACATAGTAGGTCGTCGTTGTGGTTGGTCGAGCAATAAAAAACTCTCCCGTTCCTATGGCCGTTCCTCCGGTTGCTGAGTTATACCAGGTAATGGTCCCTGTAGCGCACGAAGCATTTAAATAAACACCTGTATTATCACAAAGCTGTGTGCCGCCCTGAAACAAATCAGTCGGGTTACTTGGTTGCTCACTTACTACTACCTGAGCGGTAGGTAAATAATCACTAAAACACGTTCCATTCATGCAATAAGCATAATAAACACTATTTTCGGTAGGTGCATGCGTAGGCACAAGATCATATTGTTCCACTCCTCCGGCTGTATAGGCTCTTATCCATTTTACCTCTCCTACAGAGCAAGTAGCCGATAAAGTAACACTATCTCCAATACAGATGGCTGTTTTACTGACAGATAACCCCGTAGGATTTACAGGTGTGGTATAAACTACTACGGGTGTCATCGCTACTCTTTCGCTTTGGCAGAAATCTGTTTCGCAGGCAGCATAATAAGTAGTGTTTTCAGTCGGAAACAAAAGCGTATATGACCCTGTGGCTGCAGCAGTAGTAGCAGTGGCAGACGCATACCATTTTATAGTTCCACTGGTGCAGAACCCCGTCAGAAAAAGACCAGCTCCACCAGTACATATGGTTGTGGATCCCTGATCAAGGTCATGAGGTTTAGCAGGGGTTGGTCTTACAATTACTTCTTCCGTGGCTATTCTTTCGCTTTTGCAACTGCCATTTTCACAGGCTACATAATAGGTTGTATTTGATGCAGGAATAGGGTCAAAGTATTCTCCTGTACCTAAAGCAGTGGTGGCTGTGGCCGAGTTATACCATACTACTTCTCCAACAGCACAGTCGGCTGACAAGTTAGCCGGTTCGCCACTACAAACAGCAGCGTTATAAGATGCCACATTAATCGGATTAGTTGGTTGAGTAGTAACAGTAACCATATCGGTATTGACCATTTCGCTCTTACAATCGCCATTGATACATACAGCATAATAGGTGTATGTATCTGTTGGTGTAAGACTCAGCCCACTGCCCGTTCCGATGCTTGTATCGGCAATTGAATCATTATACCAGGTAAGCGTACCAATGGCACAGGTTGCTGTCAGGGTAATACTTGTACCACTGCAAATAGCTGTCTTATCAACTGCAACTCCGGTTGGATTGGTCGGTTGAGTAGTTACTACCACCTCACCTGCGTTTATTCTATCGCTAACACAAGAACCATTTTCACAAGCCACATAATAAGTGGTGGTAGACAATGGAGTCTGGCTGAATGGATAGTCTGAATTAATGCTTGTGCCACCTGTAGCCTGTGTATACCATATTGGGTCACCAACCTCGCAAAAAGCAGATAAACTAACAGAAGTACCACTACAAATAGCCGTTTCGCTCATTGACACATTAGTTGGAATGGTAGGCTGTGTAGTCACATATACATAACCGGTAGCAATTCTCTGGCTTATACAAATGCCATTTTCACAGGCGGCATAATAAGTATAACTATACTCTGGTGTCAGGCTCAGATTATTGCCGGTACCAATGGTTGTACCATCATATTCCTGATCATACCAGGTAAGAGTTCCTACGGCACAGTTGCCTGTTAAGTTAATACTTGTACCACTGCAAATAGCTGTTTTATCTACGGCAACGCCGGTTGGTTTGAGTGCTTGTTCAGTGATGATTACTTCACTGGTAGCTACTCTTTCACTCTTGCAATGACCATTTTCACAGGCAGCATAATAAGTAGTGTTTGAAGTCGGAGTCGGAGCTACATTGTTTCCTGTACCAATGTAATCTCCGCCGGTAGCTGCATTATACCAGACAACTGTTCCGATAGGGCAGGTGGCTGTTAAATAAACACTATACCCGCTGCAAATATTAGCATTGTCTACCATTACGCTTTCCGGAATTGTGGGCATAGTCGTAACGACTACTTCTTCGGTAGCCACTCTATTGGTGCTATTCAGGCCATATTCACAAGCGGCATAATAAGTGGTAGTGACAGTAGGAGAAAGAATCAAAGGTGAGCTTGTACCGATACTACTACCACCCGAAGCACTTGTATACCAGTTTAAAGTTCCCTGGGCACAGGTGGCTGATAGCGAAACTGTCTCATTACTGCAAATAGCGGCATTACTTACTGACACAGTCGTAGGTTCGGTCAATGTCATGCTTTTTAAAATATACCCACCCATGCCTGTGGTTTCGAAACTGACTTCCCATCGCCTGGCGGCACTATTCCAGATAATATCGGTATCTTCAGGATTAATCTCAGTCAGGCTACCGGAATAAGTAGTCGGCCAGCCTGAATCGTTGAAACTCGTCCCTCCACGTTTCTCAATTAGTATACTGCTAATACCCACTCTATCGCTACTGTCAACTGGTAGTTTGAGTGCACTTATAGGGTATGCATTGTATACATCAAAATCACCCTGGGTATAATAGAAAGTTACTTTAGCCGTAGCATCATCAGGATTATTTTCAGGATAAAGTTGATATTGACGTGGCACATAATAACTATTAACCGGCTCATAAGGCCATTCTCTGACAGCAATATTACCGCTGACAGGTGCCTCACCAGTTGCCTCAACGGTTGTGATTAACTCGTTAAAGACATTACAATAACAGGTAGTATTGGATGAACCCTGCACCTGACTATTAAACGGTATGGTTTTCTCGTTTGTATTGATAAAAGTATTGGCAGGCGTACAGGTACCCAAGCTCCATACTGTCGGGTTATAAGAGGCGTTATCTATTGTAGTGCTTGCTATAAAATATACCTTTCCGTCTACATTGGTCATATAATCGATCTGCTGGTAATCAGAACCCGTGGGTATTCTTTTTACCATCACTGTTCCTTCTGCTGTGCCATCACTTTTCCATATTTCAGGTATGTATGAACCACTGTTGGCCGTAAAATAAAATGTTCCGTTTACATTCACAAAATTACTGATCGAGGAACCCAAACTTCCTGGATTAATATCTTTTACTAACACAGTTCCTTCTGATGTTCCATCACTTTTCCAAAACTCTCTGCCATTAACTCCATCATCTATAGTAAAATACAAAGTACCATTACTATTTAAAAACAGTTGTATATAAGAAGGCAGATCCTCACTCTGATTAATATCTTTTACCAGCTTTGTGCCTTCTTCTGTGCCATCACTCTGCCACATTTCCTGTCCATAGGTATTATTATAAGCTGAAAAATATAATAGATTTCCCATCACCACCAAATTTCCTACGTTCGCCCATTCTGCACCGGGATTAATATCTTTCACCATGACTGTTCCCGACTCTGTACCATCACTTTTCCATAATTCTCTTCCGTGTACCTGGTCATCTATTGTAAGAAACAAAGTGCCATTTACATTAGTCAGATTACCTATGTCAGCGTAGGGGGTGTTAAATTGCTTTACTAATACAGTCCCTTGCTCTGTACCATCACTTTTCCATATTGACTGCGTACTATTATAAGCCGTTCTGAAATATAATGCACCATTTACATTGGTTAGGTAGAAGATAAAAGGGCTTCCTGATCCAGGGTTAATATCTTTCACCAGTTCAGTACCAGCACTTGTACCATCACTTTTCCATAATTCAGAACCATAACCAGAGGAACTACCTACAAAGTAGACAGTTCCATTCACATGGGTTAAAAACCCGACCGATGAAACATCTGTACTTACCATAACTGTGCCTGATTCAGTACCATCACTTTTCCATAATCTGGTAATATTGCTGGCATCCCTAGCTGCGAAATACAGCGTTCCGTTTACATTTACCAACTCCGTTATATCAGAACTTGATCCGCCCGGATTAATATCTTTTACCATATAGGTTCCTGCGGCCGTACCATCACTTCTCCATAACTCTTCGCCATGTACATAATCTACATCATACGCTGTAAAGAACAAAATTCCGTTTACACCAGTAAGATTATTGGGTGAAGAGAAACCACCACGATCCAGGTCTTTTACCATATAAGGCAACTGTGCCGAACCTTGCCTTACAAGGCAGAAAAATAAACTAAAAAGGAGGCAATGTTTAAGAGTAAAAATCTGTTTCATCAGCGCTTAATGTATAATTTTAGAGGGAGACACTTTACTTGCGATGGTAAAATTATACACCTTAATCAGGTAACGCCAATACTATACGTGCGTCAAAACCCAATTGTCCATATTTTGTCCATGCCCAAAAGGGTGTTTTTGGGTGTAGAGCAGGGAGCTTGGGGTATCTGTGATTTTCCTTGGCTGTGGAAGTGGCGCGGTCGAAGGCCGCAACAAGGGAATAAATCAATCGAGAAGAGGAATAAAATAAATAAGTACCAAAATTGGTCCCTCTTTAGGGCGGTGCATCGCACTGTCAAGAGTTAAAATAAATACCCGCCAGCGGCAGGTATTTATCAGACCTATGATGAATTTTATGATAATAGCATGAATAGCTTTTTCATGAAACGTTATTTTACAGCAAACGCTACTTCTGCATTTTCCCAGGCCAGACTCACCGAATTTTTATTAACGGCATATCCTAGTTTTTCGTTAAATGTCTTCGATTTCTTAGGCTTAACTGTTACACGAAGGGCATCCTGCGAAGCATCATACTTGAATGCTCCCCATTGGTTCGGCACTTTGTTGAAAATAATCGTCCACTCGTTGGTATTCGGAATCGTAAAGAAACCATATTTACCGGCCGGCAGTGCTTTGCCTTCTATGGTTACATCTTTCGAAAACTCTATGGTGGTTGCCTCGTTGGCACCTGCGCGCCATACTTCGCCATAAGGCACTAATTTGCCCCAAACTTCCCGGCCTTTTACGGATGGTTGCCCGTAATTAACCGTTACTTTTTTGCCATTAATCTCACCAGTAGCAGTAGCCGGAGGCGATGGACGTTTCGCTTTATCATCCTGTGCCGAAACGCTTAATGAAATGATTGTTAAGGCGAAAAAAATCGCCAGCAGACCCGTTTTTTTTGTGTTCTTTTGCATAGCTTTGTTAGACGTTTTTAGATTAAAATTTAATTTTATCGAATCGATGAAGCAAAGCTAAGCCAAACGTTCTGGTCAAGTTTAGTCATGACCTTTCCAAGTTCATGCAAATTTATTCATCGTTATAACTCATTAGTTACCAAGTGATTATAGAATCGGAAGAAATATTATTGGCGCATTGCAAAAAACTGATTGAAGAGAAATTAGGCTGGGGAAACAGTGAGAAATGGACAAATCAGGATTTTGAAGACCTTTCTCAACGTATTTTTGAAGCAACGGCTATTACCCTTAGCCCCACAACCTTGAAAAGAATCTGGGGAAAAGTAAAGTATGATTCTGCTCCAACGGTCACAACCTTAAATACTCTTGCCCAATTTATTGGCTTTGAGCATTGGCGGACTTTCCGTCAGAATCATTTCCCTAAAAATGGACATACCGAAGTTGAAGAGCCTGTTATTCCTGCAAATGATGAAGTACCTAATGCAGAACCAACACAAACGGCTAAGCGGCCTTACTTATTCTCTTATATCCTGCCGATTCTATTGGTTTTAGGTGCGGTGAGTTGGTATTTTCTTTCTCAAAAACAAGAAGTGCCTGTGCAGATTAACCCTGCTGATTTCTCATTCAGTAGTAAAAAGGTAGTTTCAGTAGGTGTTCCCAATTCGGTTATCTTTGATTATGACGCCACCAAAGCATCTAATGACTCTGTTTATATTCAGCAGGACTGGGATCCTTCCAGACGAACAAAAGTAGCAAAAGATCAGCATCAATATACCTCTGTTTACTATCGCCCGGGTTCATTTCTGGCAAAACTGGTGATAGGCAATCAGGTAGTAAAAGAACATAATTTGTTTATTCAGACCGATGGTTGGTTACCTCTGATTGACCAAAACCCCATTCCGGTCTATTTCAATCAGGAAGATGCGATTAAAGATGGAAAACTAGGCTTATCAGTAGAAACCATTCAGGCACAGAATATTCCGCTGAAACCGGCTGCTCCTACGGTAGAATACGCCAATCTGAAAGATTTCGGAGATATACGCACCGATAATTTTATCTTTGAAACCTCCATTAAAAATACCTTCCGTGAAGGAGCTTCTGTTTGTCAGTTCACCGAAATAGGTTTGCGTTGTGAAGGCACTGCAATCATGATTCGGCTTTCAGCCAAAGGGTGCATTTCTGATAACAATCTCTTTTTTATCGACCGGAATATCTCAGGTAAAGAACATGATTTATCGGCATTTGGCAATGATTTCAAGGATTTCGTAAAAGTCCGCTGTGAATCAGTGAATGGACAGGTAAAGATATTTGTCGATGGTAAATTAGCCTACGAACTCCCATATAAGAGCCCTGTCAGCAAAATTATGGGCATTACCTACCGTTTTCAGGGGTCTGGCTTTGTGGATGATGTGAAATTATCGAAGGGAGATGGGAAAGTGGTTTATGAGGATACATTTTCGAGATAGAAACAACTAACAATCAAATTCATCAATAAAAACACACATGAAATTTCTCCTTTGTTTCCTCACATTTCTCAGCATTATGGCACATGCACAAAATAAACGTCCACGTGAATTAGGCATTAAGATTGGTGTCATGAAAACCGGACAAAACAATGCCATTACAGATGTTGGAGGGGTAAAAGTGGGGCAAATGAGCCTGATTGAGGGAGAGAAAATCCGTACGGGTGTTACTGCTATTATTCCGCACGAGGGCAATCTGTTTCAGGAAAAAGTACCTGCGGCTATTTTTATTGCCAATGGTTTTGGCAAATTGGCAGGCATCAGTCAGGTGCAGGAATTAGGCAATATCGAAACACCTATTATTCTCACCAATACGCTTTCAGTGCCCACCGCTGCTGACGCCGTGATTGATTATACATTAGCGCAAAAAGGTAATGAGAAAGTCCGTTCAGTGAATCCGGTTGTGGGTGAAACCAATGATAGCTATCTGAATGATATTACGGGCAGACACGTAAAGAAAGAAGATGTATTGAGAGCCATAGAAATAGCCGTTCCGGGTAAAGTAGAAGAAGGCAATGTAGGCGCAGGAACGGGTACTATCTGTTTTGCCTGGAAAGGTGGCATCGGAACGGCATCGAGAGTACTACCCTCCAAATCAGGCGGGTATACAGTTGGGGTGATTGTGCAAACCAATTTCGGAGGAGTATTACAGGTAAATGGTGTTCCGGTAGGTGAAGAACTCAAACAGTATTTCCTGAACGATCAATTGAATGATCCTGCCGATGGCTCGTGCATGATAGTAGTGGCTACTGATGCCCCTTTAACCTCCCGCAACTTAGAAAGATTAGCCAAAAGAGCCATTTTCGGCTTAGCAAAAACAGGTGGGATAGCCTCTAATGGTAGTGGTGATTATGTGATTGCGTTTTCAACGGCAAAACAGTTGCGTGTGCCACATAGCAATCCAACCAAATTTTATGAAGTAACAGAGCTTCGTAACGATGATGTTTCCCCCCTATTCTTAGCTGTTATTGAAGCTACCGAAGAAGCCATTATCAATTCAATGTTCGCCGCCCAGACTACTAAAGGGGCCAATGGCGTAATTCAGGCTTTGCCTGTAGATAAGGTATTAGAGTTGAGTAAGAAGTATAATAAGCTCAAATAAGCCATCAAGTGAAGTAAATCATCTAGTGTGTCACGCCCGCGCGGGCGTGACACACTTGACCAATGATATTGGTCCTCAACTTTAATTGGCTGCTATTTATATTTTTTCTACCTTTAGCTTCTATTCTATTTTAACCTATACGATGAATTTTCAAGGAAAAACAAAACAAAACACGCAATACGATGCGATTGTGGTAGGCTCGGGTATTTCGGGCGGATGGTCGGCTAAAGAACTCTGCGAGAAAGGTTTGAAAGTATTGCTGCTTGAACGTGGACGGATGATTGAGCACGTAACAGATTATATTACTGCCAATAAAGACCCCTGGGATTTTCCGCACCATGATTTACAAATGCCCAATGATTTACTAAAAAACTATCCGGTACAAAACCGGACAGGCTTTGCCATCATGGAGTCAACCCATCATCATTTTGTGAATGATTTAGAGAACCCTTATGTGGAAGAAAAACCTTTCGACTGGATTCGTGGCTATCATGTAGGCGGGCGTTCGTTGATGTGGGGGCGCTATTCATTCCGTTTTTCAGACCTTGATTTTGAGGCCAATGCTAAAGAAGGTATCGCTACTGACTGGCCTATCCGTTATAAAGACATAGCTCCGTGGTATGATTACGTAGAGAAATTTGCAGGCATCGCTGGAGACCGTGATGGGCTACCCCACTTACCCGATGGTCAGTTTCAGCCCGCCATGCCTGATAATTGTATTGAAACGCATTTCAGAAATACAGTTAATACTAATTTTAAAGACCGAAGGGTTATATCTGCCCGCGCGGCTCACCTGACAGCCCCGACTGAAGAGCAATTGGCATTAGGCCGTGCGAGTTGTCAGTATCGTAATCGCTGTATGAGGGGTTGTCCTTTTGGGGCTTATTTCAGTACACAATCGGCTACTCTGCCCGCTGCCAGACGTACGGGCAACCTGACTTTAAGACCGCACTCGATTGTAAATTCGATTATTTATGATGAAAAATCGGGTAAGGCTACTGGAGTAAAAGTGATTGATGAGCAGACGAATGAATGGCTGGAGTTTTCGGCAAAAATCATTTTCCTGAATGCTTCTGCTTTGGGTTCTACTTTTATTCTGATGAATTCTACTTCGAACCGTTTCCCGAACGGAATGGATGATAGCGGGCAACTGGGACATAACCTGATGGATCATCATTTTCATGTAGGAGCCACGGCCGATTATCAGAAAGATCTGGATAAGGTTTATTATGGCCGGCATCCAGCGGGTTTATATGTGCCTCGTTTCAGAAATTTACCCGGTGGAGAAAAACAGGTTTTTAATCGGGGTTATGGATTTGAAGTATATACCTGGCGTGATGGCTGGCAACATTCGATGGATATGGACGGCATGGGTGCAGAATTTAAAGAAAAAGTAGCTACCTTTGGCGACTGGAAGATGATACTGGATGCTTTTGGAGAATGTATGCCTTATTATGATAATAAAGTAACATTGACCCATGAGAAAAAAGATAAATGGGGACAGCCTGTGCTAAAAATGGATGTGCATTACCGCGAAAACGAATCGCTGATGCGCAAAGATGCTAAAGAGCAAGCTGTGGCTATGATGGAAAAAGCAGGTTTCGCTAATATTGAAGCCTTTGACCAACAAGCCCATCCCGGTCTGAGTATCCACGAAATGGGCACTGCCCGTATGGGTACAGATGCCCAAAACTCTGTTTTAAACAAATACAATCAACATCATATAGTAAAGAACGTTTTCTGTACCGATGGCGCTTGCATGACCTCGTCACCATGCCAGAATCCATCGCTTACTTATATGGCACTCTCTGCCCGAGCAGCTGATTATGCAGTGGCGGAATTGAAAAGAGGAAATCTTTAATTATTTTGGAGAAAGGAACAAGGAGAAGAAAAAAAAGGAAAATTTAAATCGAACCTGGGCGTGGTGTTTCATCAGTTTGTTGCACTGGAATAAATAAAACAAAGTACTAAACCTATAAGAAATGAATTCTGGAAACGGGATAGGTATTCCTAAATACTTTCTCCGTTTTCCATCTTGCTTTTACCAACAAAAATAATAATTTAAAACCTGAATGCTTCTTATGAAAAAAATTGTATTGTTCTGCTGTTTGTCTATGAGTACTACTGCTTTTGCGCAATCGTTTATTCCTGCTTTTGATCGTTTTTCGGGCAAAGAAATCGCCTACATTAATCTGGAAGATGGTACCAAGGTTGAAGGCACCATTGATGATATTGACCGTAAAAAAGGCTTGATTGAAGAAATCGTTATTAAGCCAACAGGCGAAAAGAAAAAACGCACTATAAAGGCCGAAGACATCAAAACTATGTATCTGCCGGCTAGTGGTTATAACAAATTTGTGAATCAATCTGAGCAGGCTTTCAATGCACAGAAATGGAAAGACAATAACGTAAACATGGAAATCATCAACAAGGGATATGCTTATTTTGAGAAATCGACCGTGGGTATTAAAAAAGACATCGAAACCTTATTGATGCAGATGGTGAATCCGGCATTCAGCCAGAAAATCAAAGTATACCATGACCCACGTGCGCAGGAAAGTATGCGTTTTGGTGTAGCAGGTATTACCATGGCTGGTGGTGACGATAAATCGTACTATGTAAAAGTAGGTGACGCGGCCGCTGTAAAAATCAAAAAAGCCGACTACGATCAGGCTTATCTAGGCTTATACAAAGATTGTCCTGCTTTATTGAAAAAAATTAAAGATGATCACCGTTGGGTGAAATTCGACGAGCATCTATGGGCTTATACCACTGAATGTAATTAAAAAGCATCGGAGAATAGGGAAAGGAAAATGGAGAAAGGATAAAAAGCCTTTTTTGGTTTAACTCATTAAGCGTGCCGGGGTTCTAAACTCCGGCACGCTTTTTATATAGGGGTATTCAATGCTAGGATTGTCATACATAAAATCGTATAAAAGGTTTAACAAATATTAACAGTAGAAGAAATTCCTTTAAGACAATTCGTTTCTGCTAATTTCGTTTCAACAGACAAGCTATTATTTACAAATAAAATTTTAATACAATTATGAAAAAAATCGCATTGCTTTTATGCCTGTTTACCTACACAACCATTTCGGCTTCAGCCCAATTATTTACTCCCGCTTTTGATCTTTTTTCAGTTAAGGAAGTAGCCTATATTACTCTGGAAGACGGCACTCAGATCGAAGGTATTATCCACTCAATTAATCGTACGAACGGATTAATTAAATCAATCTCACTTACTCCTACCGGAGAGAAGAAAAAAATCAGCCTGAAATCGGGTATTATCTCAAATATGTATCTGCCTATCAGTAGTTTTAATAAATTCGACAATGCGGCTAAGCATGCCTTTGATAAACATATAAAGGGTATCAACACGGCAATACTCGACAATGGATATGCTTATTTTGAGAAAACCAAAGTAGTGAAGACTAATGAAGTGGAAGAATTATTATTACAATTGGTTAATCCTTCGTTTAGTAATAAAATCAAGGTTTATGATATTCCGCTTTCTAAAGAAACAGTAAGTACAGAAATTGGAGGCGTAACCCTGGCATTTGATGAAAACAAATCTTATTTTGTTAAAGTTGGCGAAGCAACGGCCATAAAGCTCAAAAAGAAGGACTACGATGATGCTTATACAGCCTTATATAAAGATTGCCCGGCTATGCTGACAAAATCAAAAAACGACCGCCGTTGGGCAAAATTTGATGAGCATTTGTGGGAACATGCTACCCGGTGTAATTAGTAAAAGTGTGCCACGCCTATATTTATCAGAAAAAGGGCGTGGCACACCTTGATATATTTTTCAACTCTTCTTTACTGGCCCACAGGTGGCCGGAATCCCTTTGAAAACGTTGACACCATTGCCAGAGATACCAGATACCAGACCATTTTGTGTACGGACAGTCTCGAAAGGTGCTTTTGACTGCGCCTTAGCCAAAAAGGTAATGATGCACAGAAATAAAATTTTCTTCATCGCTTATATTAAGGTTTGATTGTACGATTCTTTAGCAATAAAAAGGCGGTGTCTTTTCGGGCTGCCTCCGGATTATACTGATTAGTGAAGTCAAGACTACCGATAATCAGGTCTTCGTCACCGTCACCATCAATATCGCCTGAGTCCATTAATAGCCACTTGCCTGCATTTGCTTCTTTAATAGTATAAGGTTTGAAGTTTAATTTTCCCTGACCTTCCAGATAGACAAAGCCCTCCTGGGGTTGGTTTTTCTTATCCGGGAAATACGAAATGGTAGCAATGTCTATGTCGCCATCTTTATCAAAATCTCTTGCAATGGCTTTATAGCAACCATTAATCGGAAAGAAAAACGCCCGTTTGAATTGGTTCTTACCATTGTTAAGATAAGCATAAACCCCATGATAATTTTTCAGCACATGCCTTGTCAAATCTGCATTATCTCCGTTTACATATAAAATATCCTTATATCCATCCTGATTCAAATCTATCATTTCAAAATAACATGAGCCATAAACAGATGGAAAACGTAAAATCTCCTTCGTATCAAATTCTCCGTTGCCTTTATTCATAAACAGAAAGATTCCTTCCTGTGCCTGGGCAAACAGTACCCAGATATCTGGTAAGCCATCCTTGTTTTCATCGCTTATATAGGCTTTAATAGCCCCCGGCAATTCTCTGATTATTTTTTTGGAATAACCCTTATTCTGTAGGTTTTTATACCATGCCAACACGCCGTTTTTATTTCCAAAACTGCAAATCAACTGATCTTTATAGCCATCATTATCTAAGTCAACTGCGATGCTCTGCACAGGTCTTTGCAAACTATCTATCAATGCTTTGCTTTTATCTGTGGCGTTAAAATTCAATAGTTTACCCTTCCTTAAATCATTCGGGTGCATAATGCCAATGCTTGTCATAAAACCACTTCTTGCACCAGCCTTTTTCAAATCTTCTCCAAAATCAATATCTACAATATTTGCTTTCAGTTTTCTTGATGAAACAGGTTTCAGGTTTTTATCAAATACATTCAAAGAGCTATCAAAATGGCTGGCTTCGTATATCAGTTGATTGCCCTCGTCAATTTTCAGATAAGAGACAGCCGGAAAACCATTCTTTTGCACAGAACTGGCTGAAATATCAAATAAAGTAGTAAGTTCTTTAATAGGTGGACGATTTTGCGGGGCAATTTTCTCAGGTGCTTTTTCGGTATAATAAGCCACAATCTTATTCCAGTCTTCGATACTAATGGCTGATTTGCTAACCCAATAGGTCGAATCCCCACGTTTCTCCTGTTGAATATCAGGATATACCGCATCTCCATTTATCTGAAAACCTAGCTGCAAAGCCATATCGGGCAATACATTATTCGCCCATGAAGATTTATCTAATAACTCGGGTTCTGGGAAAAGGTGACAAGAGGCGCAATGAACTTTGGCTAGCTCTTCACCGGTCTGGTTGGTGGTTTCTTGTTTATACTGGCAGCTGACAATGAATAATAAACTTATAAACGAAACGAAGCTTATTATCCGAAATAATCTCATTGTCATAGGTTGAGTTTATTAATAAAATAAAAGACTATTCAAAGGTTTTGATACTAAATGACCCCACTCCCTAAATCCCTCTCCGCGCGGCGGCCGCCCCAACAGTGGGGAGAGGGACTTTAACCCCCTTCCCCATTGTTGGGGAAGGGTTGGGGATGGGGTCAATCTCTATTAAATAATCTATAGAACTATATATTCTTCTTCTTCATTTCTTTCACGGCAAAGTCAGCTGCACGAGCGGTCAATGCCATATAAGTCAACGATGGGTTTACGCAAGAGGCCGAAACCATCGATGCGCCATCAGTTACAAATACATTCGGCACACCCCAAACCTGATTGTTACCGTTCAATACCGAAGTTTTAGGATCACGTCCCATACGGGCAGTACCCATTTCATGAATTGCCATACCTAAGTAAGAACCGTTGTCGTAGGCACGAACATTTTTTACACCTGCGGTTTCCAACATTTCTTTAGCATCGTTCATCATATCGATACGCATTTTTCTCTCGTTTTCTTTGAACTCTGCATCGAAAACCACCAATGGCATACCCCATTTATCTTTTTCGGTGGCATGTAAATACATACGGTTTTCATGATATGGCAATGTTTCACCAAAGCCACTTAGGCCCATCGTCCATAAACCTGGTTTGGTTACTTCGTTTTTGTAGTCAGCACCGAAGCTTAGTTCTGCCACATTACGTTGCCAGCCCTGGCGACCAGAACCTGCACCACCCTGATAACCGAATCCACGAATATAATCACGTTTGTCGTTACCGATGTTACGGTAGCGTGGCACATAGATACCATTCGCACGGCGGCCATACGTATATTTATCCAGATCGCCATCCCAAACGCCCGAAGCACCTATCTTGAAGTGATGGTCCATCAGGTTATGTCCTAATTCGCCAGAATCATTACCAAAACCATTCGGGAAACGGTTTGATTTTGAGTTCAACAAGATAGCCGTAGAACCTAAGGCACTACCACAAACGAAGATAACTTTGGCAAAGTATTCAGTTTGTTTCAGCGTAACTGCATCGGTTACTTTTACACCTGTTGCGCGTTTTTTGTTTTCGTCGTAAGTAATTTCAGTTACTACCGAATCAGGACGAAGTGTCAAACGACCTGTTTTAGCCGCCGGAGGTAACGTACAGGATTGTGTACTGAAATAAGCCCCGAACGGACAACCCAACGAACATTTGTTACGATACTGACAAGACGCACGACCTACACCCAACTGAGCCTTAGCAGCCTCAGAAAGGTTAGCTACACGACCAATAGTCATATGGCGACCCGGGAAGCTTTTCTCAATGCGCTTACGAACTTCTTTCTCAACGGCATACATTTCCATCGGCGGTAAGAACTCGCTATCTGGTAATTGAGGCAGGTTCAGTTTCTCACCTGAAATACCTACGAATTTCTCAACGTAAGAATACCAGGGAGCTATATCTTTATAACGGATAGGCCAGTCAACGGCGATACCGTCTTTCAGGTTTGCTTCAAAATCTATATCACTCAAACGATACGACTGACGTCCCCACATGATTGATTTACCACCCACAATACCCGGACGGAACCAGTCGAATCTTTTATCTTCTTTATACATCGAATCTGAATCGTTCATCCAGTATTTCTCTGTCATTTCATTGTACGGATAATCGCGCGATAATTTCGGATGCGTTTCTTTTTGTTCTATTGTCAAGCGTCCGTTATATTGCATTTGCCAAGGGTCTTTCATGGCATTTTCATATCCTGTTACGTGCTCTAATTGCTTACCTTTTTCAAGCATAATTACACGTAGACCTTTTTCGGTTAATTCTTTAGCAGCCCAACCTCCGGTTACACCCGAGCCGATAATGATGGCATCGTAGGTCTGCGCTTTAATAGCATCTATATTTAAGTTCATTTTTGTCTGTAAATTTAATCTGTGAATAGGTTAACAATTAAATAGCCCAGGCTTTTTGACCTGGTTTGTATGGCGCAGAACCATCGAATCTGCCCGGAATTGGCAGATATTCCAATGCTTGTGTAGCACCTATTTCAGAAGTAAAATAACCTACGGTTGTGAGTTCCTTCATTCTCAGGAAGAAAGCCTTGTCGGTCGACATGGTTTGTTTCACCATTTCGATTTTGTCGGCCGGGCTCAAGCTAGTAAAGTCTTTGCCAAATCTGGTTTTGCTATCGGCATCCAGTTTCGCCAGACCTGCATAGAATTTATCCTGGTCTTCTTTCACATAGCAATCACGCATCACTCTCACGATAAACTTCTCTGCTCCGGCAGCTTTTGCACCCGGTGTATCAGTTGTTGGAATGATGACATCGGCCACTTCAGCTAACAATGCCTCTTGTCCGGCGGTAGTCATTACGCTTTCGCCTGTGTTCAATACTTGTCCCATTACACCAGCAAGTACCGGTGGAGACAATACCCCTCCTACTAACAGGGACAGTCTCTGAACAGCTTCTCTACGATTCATTCTTGATAAGGTTAATAAATGGATAATGTTGTTAAAAATGTATTTAGTGATTGAGTGAATGTGTGATTGAGTGATTATTTTTAATTGTGAATTATGAATGGCGAATTAGCGAATATTCTTATTTCACTAATTTGCAATTATTAATCACACAATCACTCATTCACTAAATCACCGCAGCGGCGGACCGTTCAATGGCTCATCTATGAAAGCTCTCTCCCACAAATTTCAATACTTCCGGTAGAGCTGTGCGCCAGTATGTCCAGGTGTGGCCGCCGTCTCTTACTCTGAATTCGTGTGGGATTTTCTTGTCAATCATCATGGCGTGTAGTGCCATATTGCCTTTAATCAGAAAATCATCATCCCCACAATCAATATAAAACTTTACTTTTTTCAGTTCTTCGGCATTACCAGTCTCTACAATCTTGATCGGGGCATTTTTATAATAATGGTCGGTCAAACGCTCTTTCCCTTTCAGATTTTTACCATATAAATCTCCGAAAACATAATCATAACGCGCCTGATCCTGATTTCCTGTTACTACTTCTTCATCTGTCCAAACCGCTGCACTTAAAGGTGCTGCTGCGGTAAACATATCCGGGTGCTTTGTTGCGTAAAGAAGCGTTCCAAGGCCTCCCATTGATAAACCTGCCACGGCTCTGAATTCCTTCTTAGAACGAATGCGGTAGGTGGTTTCGATATAGGGAATGAACTCTTTTATGAAGAAATCTTCAAATTTTGTCTTTCCGTCGAATGTATTCATATACCACGTTACGCCTGCATCCGGCATCACAATAATCATGGGTGGGGCCTCACCGCTGTTAATTACTTTATCAGCAATTTCCGGCGCTTGCCCGAATTGTGTCCAGCCTGTTTCATTGTCGGTATAACCATGTAATAAGTATAAAACAGGATACTGACGATTGGTTTTTTCATAGTCGGCCGGGAGATAAATATTATACTTTACTTCCTTGCCTAAAGTACTACTTTTGATGGTCAGACTTTCTTTTACAATGCCTTGTTGGGCAAAACTTAGGCTTGAAATAAGTAGCAGAA
Source organism: Emticicia fontis (assembly GCF_054779675.1). Lineage (NCBI taxonomy): Bacteria > Pseudomonadati > Bacteroidota > Cytophagia > Cytophagales > Leadbetterellaceae > Emticicia > Emticicia fontis. Next base: position 370,502 of record NZ_BAAGXU010000037.1, on the reverse strand, counting down.
CTAATACAGATATTTTTTTCATTAGAGAATCGTTAGGATTTATTTTTGATGGAAACTTTCACTTATAAATTTCAGCACTTCTGGCAAAGCGGTGCGCCAGTATGTCCAGGTATGACCTCCCTGACGAACACGGAATTCATGCGGGATTTTCTTGTCTATCATCAAGGCGTGCAAAGCCATATTGCCTTTAATCAAGAAATCATCATCGCCGCAATCAATATAATATCTTACTTTCTTAATCTCGTCGGGATTAGCCGTTTCAATGATTTTCAGGATAGAGTTTTTATTATAATGCTCATTCAGACGGGCGTTGCCTACTAAATCTTTACCATAGCGTTGAGCATAAGAGGTAGCCCATTGTGCATCGGGCATCGCAATTACTTCTTCGTCTGTACGAACGCCCGCACTTAGTGGTGCCGAAGCCGCAAATAAATCAGGATGCTTGGTTGACATGACAAGCGTTCCATAGCCTCCCATCGAAAGGCCGGCAATGGCTCTGTAACGTTTCTGGGCGCGCACTCTATAAGTTTTTTCGATATAAGGAATAAACTCTTTGATAAAGAAATCTTCGTAAGGCACTTTGCCATCGTAGCTATTGACATAGCCACTTACACCGCCGTCAGGCATAACAATAATCATGGGAGCGATTTCGCCGCTATTCGATAGTTTATCAGCAATCACATGGGCTTCACCAAACTGAACCCAGCCTGTTTCATCATCGCCAAAGCCATGTAATAAATAGAGAATCGGATACGAGCGATTGGAGGTGGTATAGTCGGCAGGTAGATAGATATTGTACTTCATATCTTTGCCCATCAGCGTGCTTTTGATAGTAAGACTTTCTTTTACAATGCCTTGTTGAGCGAACGTAGCAGACGTTACCAATAAAAACAGCACATACAAAATGCGTTTCATTGCGGATGTAGAGGTTAAAGGTGAATAAGTAGTAAATATACAATCATAAAGTCTTTAAATCCAAATTTAAAGAGGGCTTGCCACAAGAATTTAAAATATAATTCTGTCAAAACGTAGCTAAAACAGATACCTAGACACTATCAGGTAGGAGCATTTATCAAAAACAGATAATATACTTGCATATAATAGTTATGTATATTATATTTGTGACAACAAAAAAAACACAAACCATGAGAAATTTAGCATTTGCCTCTCTTCAAGTCAGGGATCTTGAAGCTTCGAAAGAATTTTATACAACAAAACTAGGGTTTGAAGAAGCAGGAATTCCTAACCCGAATGCCTGTGTTTTTAAATACAACAAGGGTGAGGCTAGTTTTGCCATCAGAACGCCCATCGGTAATATAGACGGAAAAGAGTTGGGTATCGGTGCTTCACTTTGGTTTGCCATTGATGAAGAAATAGAAGATTTGCAGACAGTTTTATTAGCCAGAAATGTAACATTGCTGGGGCCAATCCAGACAACTCCATTCGGGAAAATCATTATTGCTAAAGACCCTGATGGATATAATATCACCTTTCTGAAAGCAGACTAATCATAGAACCTATTTAAACTTATTTATTTTGCTTACGACTGGCTCTTTTTTATTCATATTTCGTCCGCGCGGCGGCCGCTATTTATTTCGTTCGTAGCGCTGCTACGCACTCTATAAATAGCCTTATCTGAACAAAAAATAGCTCAGTCTCGGCATTAAATAAAAAGTTTAAATAGGTTCATCTTGTTATGAACAGAGATACAAAATACTGGATTATCGTGGCATCGAAAGACCACGTTAAAACCGGAATTGCAGAAGGGATTGCCCAGGCCTGTCATGGAAAATCATCGCCTTTAAAAAGGATGCGTAAGAATGATTTCATTATTTATTATTCGGGCAAACAAACATTGGGAAAACCTGAACCTTGCCAGGAATTTACTGCGATAGGCAAGGTAGTAGACGATGAAACATATCAGGTTCAGATGTCGGAGGATTTTTGTCCGTCAAGGCGTAATATTGAATTCTTGCCAAGTGCGGATGTTTCCATTTTACCATTAATTTCGGGTCTGGATTTTATTCAGAACAACAAAAGCTGGGGATATCCATTCCGATTTGGTTTCTTTGAAATCAACCAGCATGATTTTGACATGATTTCTTCACAAATGTTAAAAAAAGCCTATGTCTAATAAAATTGAATTTCATTTTAAAAAGCCCGAAGACAGTCCGGGTTATCTTCTGGGGCAGCTGACCATGATATGGCAGCGGAAACTCAAGCGAGTCTTAGATCCTTTAGATCTGACACATACCCAGTTCGCACTACTTTGCGCATTAGCCTGGTTATCTAGAGAAAGTGATAAGGTTACACAGGTTGATATTGCCAATCAGGGTAATGCAGACACGATGATGGTTTCGAAGGTGTTGCGAACATTGGAGGAGAAGAAATTCATTACCCGCCAGGAGCACCCGACAGATACCAGAGCGAAGACTATAAAACTGACAGAGGATGGAGAAATAGTGCTTCAAAAAGCGATTATATCTGTTGAAAATGCCGATTTAGACTTCTTCCAAACGTTGGGAACAGAACTAGAAGCCTTTAACTCAACAATGGTGGAACTTATCAAAGAGAATACTAAAGAAATATAATTGATTGATGTCTTAATTGACAGTTCTTCGAGCGCTTAAGCGTGCCGCCGCGCGGCGTCCGCCCCTTTCTCTTTCGAGTATAGGGGCGGACATTGCGCGGTGACACGCGGGCTCTATTGTAGGGTTCGGGGTAATCTCTATTTTTTCAAAAATCCTTCTACAGACGCCAAGTATGTCGTCTCTACCAAAAAAACATCGGTTAACAATTCTTAAAATTAAACAATCGCCTTCCTTGCCTCACGATCCGGGTCATTCTTCATCACACATACATCATCCAGAATCATGGTTTCGCCGTTGGCTGTGGTATATGGTGCCCAGTTAGGTAAACCACCGCCATTCGGATTGCCTGTGCGTGCGAAATTAAGGAATGATTTGGCCATTTTTTCTGACAAACGGCGTGGTCTTGCGCCTCCGCCTGTATGAGTAAGCATCAGATCGGTATTATAGAACCAGAAACAAATATCATCACAATGAAATGCTCTCATTCTACCATCAAATAGTGGTGGTTGCCAACCGAACCATGCAAGATAGATTGGTGCTTTTTGTTTCGCTTTGGCATCAGCCGCAGCAATGGCATTTTTGCGGTTACTCATAATCATCGACCAGATTTCGACAGGCTTTTTATTAGGGAATACCTTGGCATAGGCATCTGCAATTTCGCCTGATTTCTCACCGAATCTTGGTTTGAGTTTTTCTTTTACCTCATCTAACGTTACCTTTTCAAGAGTAGCACTTGTTCGGCTTGGCGACATTTCATTAAATGTAGTACTGATAATTAGTGGTATATCCGCAGAAAAATGATTGGCATCAGAAAAGAAAGGCTTATCGCTCAGGAATTTACCATCGGCTACCGGAGCGTATCCGCCGCGTTGCAGGTTCATTCTTTTAGCTTCATCTGCTACGGCAGCTACCGCTTTATTGGCAATATCAATGTATTGTCTCCACGGAATCTGCTGTAATTTATCAATATCGTTCGGGCCTAAGCCAGCTTCTTTCAATACAGCCGCGCCCAATTTTTCAGAGTATTCTTTTGGTACACCTGTCAGTGAAGTACCGCTCAGTGCTACAGCTTTATGGAATAATCCTTTAGCCGATGGCATAGCCATAAGGGTAGTCACTTTGGCTCCCCCACCCGATTGACCGATGATGGTTACATTATTAGCATCACCACCGAAATTGGCAATATTCTCTTTTACCCACTCCAAAGCCGCGACAATATCCAACATACCCACATTGCCCGAAGCAGCAAATTTATCTCCTCCTACACCTGCCAGGTTGGTAAAACCTAAAGTACCTAATCTGTGGTTTAATGAGCAATACACTACATCGCCAAGGCGACTCAGGTTTTCGCCATTATAACCATCCTGCTCTATTCCATTCCCATTCACAAATCCACCACCGTGTAGCCATACAATTACCGGACGTTTTTTATTATCTATTGCCGGTGTCCAGACGTTGATTTTTAGGCAATCTTCGCTTACATCGTCATAGTTCCAATGGTCTACAAACGATGAATACTGGTCGGCATAGCGTTTCTCCATGATTTGTGGTGCACTGTTTCCCCACCATACTGTTGGTTTAACTTCCGACCATGATTGAGGTTTTTGTGGAGGCATAAAACGATTCGCGCCTCCGGTGTCGGCACCGTACGGAATACCCAAAAAGGTGTTGATACCTCTCAGAATATATCCACGAACCTTCCCATAGCTTGTGTTGGCTACAGCAATATTGTCTCCTACAAATAGTATCTGCTCTTCGTCTTTTTCTTTTGAACCAAAATCGTGTGCATTGGCAGTCAAAGGCATGGCGCTGCTTAAGCCGGCTCCGGCCGCACCAAGGCCCAATGTCTGAATAAAGTTACGTCTGTTAGATTTCATACTAAGTATATTTATATAAGGTTGAAAGACATGGGAAATTTAGTGATTGTGTGATTTAGTGAATGAGTGATTAAAGTTTTGATTATAAAGCCTTTATTCCTATTCACAGGAATGTGCTGAACTTATGGTTCTATTTCTCAGCTGGTTAGTAGGCGACCCTCGCCCGTGTGAAGTCGAAAACACGAGCGGGGCAACTTGAAATGGCCTATTCAAAAAATCACCACTAAATCTACAACCACATAGGGCTTTACTTTTTTAAGAGTCGACTTATTGCTCAAATTAGCCTATCTAAGGCTTTTTTGTGGCGATTTTTTGAATATTTTGATAAAGGTATTGGCTATTTTATAAATTTTCTAATATTAAATTATACCAAACACAGCCATTGTATCAAACCGTGACAATAATACAAACATTCTTGGTATATTACAAATTTTTCTTTATTTTTGTAAAAACCTAATTTTATACATTTCTCTTTAACCATTTATGATGGAGAATCCCGACTTGAAAGAGTTTTGGGAGGCAAGGCCTATGATGCTTCCTGGTGTTTCGATTGATTGCGTTATTTTCGGATACCATGACAATCAATTGAAAATACTGCTGCTAAAGTATAACAATACTGACTTTTATGCTTTACCGGGGGGATTTATTAACCAAGACGAAAACTTAGAAGATGCCGCGGCGAGGGTTCTGGAGGAAAGAACGGGGCTTGAAAACATTTACCTTGAACAGTTTTATGTGTTTGGCGACAAAAACAGACGCTTTGATGAGACTCACCACAAACTCATGGGTGTAAGTGGAATTACTCTTCAGGCAAATCATTTTTTGCTAAACCGTTTTATCTCTGTAGGGTATTATGCTTTGATTGATTTCTCGAAAGCTAATCCAATGCCCGATGCCTTTTCAGAATCTTGCGAGTGGTATGATTTAGAAAGCATCCCCTCGCTTATTTTTGACCATGATGCCATTCTGCAAAAAGCGCTTGGTATACTCAGGTCGAGTCTGGATGAAAAGTTGATAGGGCTTAATCTTCTGCCAGAAACTTTTACCATGAATGAGTTTCAGAATCTGTATGAGACGATTCTGGGAGAAAAAATTGCCCGCTCAAATTTTCAGCGAAAAGTTTTGGGAATGGATATATTGAAGAGACTGGATAAGAAGATTACAGGTGGTGCGCATAAAGCACCTTATTTATATTGCTTTGATACCAAACCAGCCAGTAAATGATGTTTACTGGCTGGTTTACTTATTTAATGGTTATTTTACCACAGAGTATTGCAGAGTACTATTTAAGGCTTCACCACTCTCTTTTTACCTGTATTATCCATCAACTCTACACTCTCCACATCAAAAGGTAAAGCCAAGCTACGTGAGGATTGGGACAGGAAAGACGTACCGTAGGTTAATTCTTCCTTTCTACTTTTACCGCCTTTTAGCTTTAGTATAGCAGTTGTTTCATTAGGTAAAACGTCAATGCTCCTCACAGGATTTTTATAAGAGAAAAATCTTAAATCACCTCTGTTTTGCGAAGTTACTACCGTTATCCCTCCCTTTGCATTTTTAAGTCTTACTAAACTTTTAGCATCGCCTGCTACACAATAGCCACTTGCTTGCGGGAGTATCGGGCTAAAGTTGCCTTTGCCGTCTCCTTTCAATAATAAGCCATTTAAGGCATCGTGTTTGCCTACTAATAGTTCTGTACCGAAGTCGTTACCGGTGAGCAATACATCCAGGTTTCCATCCTGGTCATAATCTTCTGTTACCATACCATATATTGGGGCAAACTGGGCTTGTATCGGCAGTTCTCTTACTTCAAACTGTCCGTTGCCTTTGTTTTCAAAATAGCTGCTTTTCATCCAGTTGGCTCTTAAAACAAGAGCGTCTTTCATTTCTTCCGGTTTCAGAATTTTGTCTATTGTTGCTTCTGAAAACTTGGCATAATTCTGGAACCGCTGGCGGGTCTGGATAAACTGTTTAGCCAGATCATCGCGGGTATTGAAAGGGAATTCTTTTCGTTTGCCTTCTTCATCCAGAAAATACACTGTCGGAATGGCATCAAAGAAACCATCGTTGTTGAAATCCTTGGCATAAATACTTACAGGTTGCGTATCGCTGGCTTGCAATAATGTATTTGTACCCAGATTACCCGCTATATAGTCTATATCACCATCATTATCAAAATCGCCGGAGGTAATGCTTGTCCACCAGCCAATTTTGCCTGCCAATGCCCCACTTTGGGCCATTGGCTCAAGTTTACCCTTATTGTTTTTCAGGATAGTAACAGGCATCCACTCCCCTACCATTACTAAATCCTGCCAGCCATCGTTGTCATAATCACTCCAGGTAACATCACATACCAGCCCTATATTCTGTAATTTAGGCGCTACCTGCGCAGTAACATCTGTAAATTTCACTTGTCCGTTTGCTGTATCATTTCTGAGAATATAGCTCGATACTGGTTTAGGATAGGCATTGGGTTCTACACGGCCGCCAATGAATAAATCCAGATCACTGTCATGGTCATAATCGGCGGCTTTTACGCAGGAACCACTTTTCAGAAAAGAAGGTATCGCCTGCTCATTTAAAATAAAATGCCCTTTACCATCATTCAGATAAAACTTATCCTGCAAAGCTGGCGAACCTACACTGAATTCACTACTGCCGCTTACAATATAGAGGTCTAAATCTTTGTCATTATCGGCATCAAAGAGCAATACGCCCATATCTTCTCCGATTTTTTTGAAACCATCTTCACCAGACAGTAAGTCCTGTACACCGAATTTCCCTTCCTTATCCTGAATCAGGAATTTACCTTTTCTGAATTTAGCTCCGCCTACAAATATATCTTCTATGCCATCGCCATTTACGTCTCCTACCGCAATGGCCGGACCATATTGAGACATTTTATGAGGTAAGAGTTTCTGTACATTAAAATCGATATAGTCTTCTTCTTCATGTATATAAGGCACTTTCAGTTGGTCGCTTATATCCGTGAAAAGCGTTGCGGGCTTAGGCTCTGCAATAGTATCTTGTGTTATGGCATCGCTTTCTTTCAGGTTTAATACCTGATTGGATTTGATGTTTTTTATTACCTGAGTTTTGCCACTTTGCCAGACTATTTTCAGCTGGTCTATTTTCTGAATTTTACCCAAACCGAAGTGCCCTACCGGTTCAACTGACGAGATATAACCCCGGTAGGGTGTGTGCTCATATACCTGTTTTTGCCCGTTGTTATACTGAATCTCAACTATTGCTCCCAGCCCCATGATGTTTGTCTGGTTACCTTTAAATTTCACGCGCAGGTAGTTGCTTTCCTGTGGTTTGAGTTGCATGGAATTGTTACGGTAAACAGAGGCTGAATCGTTGATATTATTAACGATATAATCGAGATCGCCATCATTATCAAGGTCAGCATAGGCAGCACCGTTAGAGAAGGATGGCTCGGCCATACCCCATTTTTCGGTGACATCTTCAAACGCAAAGTTGCCTTTATTATGAAACGCAAAGTTTTTGATTCTTACAGACGGGATAAACTCTGACAGATAAGTAGAAGTGGCCAGATTGGCTACTTCTGCCCGGTAAGCCATGAAATCGAGGTCAGTAATATCTTTCGGAAAACCATTGGTGATGATAATATCCCGCATACCGTCATTGTCAAAATCAACTACCATTGGTGTCCAGCTCCAGTCGGTTTGCGCTACACCTGCCAATAAGCCAATTTCGCTGAAAATCGGCTTGCCTGTCAGTGGGTTTTTGCCCTGATTGATTTGCAGCGTATTACGTGCATACTGGTAAGTATAGTTAAATTTATCATTATTCTGGAAGGTCTGATAATTGTTGGCCATGGTCATCATCTTTTTCCGCTTGTTGGTAAACGGCATCATGTCGACAGCAATAATATCAGCCAGACCATCATTATTAATATCTGCCACATCATTCCCCATAGCCGAGTATGAGGTATGTTTGAAATAATCGTGGGCTTGCTCTACAAAACCAATATGTTTACCATCTCTATGCTGATTAATATAGAGGAGGTCATTGGTCAGGAAATCGTTGGTTACATAAATATCTTTCCAGCCATCCTGATTAATATCGGTGATGTTTACGCCCAGGCCGAAGCCTTCTACCAGAATTCCTTCTTCTTTAGATACATTGGTGAAATAAGGATGCTTTTTTGTTTCATCCCAATCGTTGCGATAAAGCCTGTGTGTGCGTTTAGAAGTACCGTCTTTTAAAGCCTGGCGGTACATATTCGGAATATTAACATCTTCCATCTGATTGACGAGCACGTAGAGGTCTAGGTCTCCGTCGTTATCATAATCAAAAAAGACTGAGTTGGTTGTATGTGTGGTATCGGCAATGCCATAGACGGCCGCCATTTCTTTGAACGATGGAATACCATTCCGTCCAACGCCCTGATTGACATATAATAGATTAGCCCGTTGGCCAGCCACTTTTTTTACTGATGCCGATATATAAATATCCAGCAGATTATCATTGTTAATATCCACAACTGACACCCCATTACACCAGCGACCTTCGCCGCTTACATGGGCATCAGCCGTTACATCTTTGAATTTGAGTTCGTTATTTTTATCAACACCTTCGTTGAGGTAAAGCCTGTTTGAAACCTGATTTCCGGTAAAGTAGACATCTACTTTATTATCATTATTAAAATCACCCATCGCCACACCTCCGCCGTTGTAGACATACTCAAAGGCTATGATGTTCATGGTATCATTTTCGGTGATCCGGTTAGAAAACTGAATGCCTGTTTCGTCGGAAGATAATTTAGTAAATACAGTATCTGATTTTTTGCTGCACGAAAAAAGTGTAGGAATTAGCAATAGAAGCGAGAGCTTCTGAGATAAAGAATACAAAGAATTAGGTCTCATTCGTAAAAAACAGGTAGTGTTCTGAAAAAAACAGAGATGGTAAAGCTACCATCTCTGTAAAGTTAACTTTTTTTTCTAAAACAATAACTCACTATATTATTTATAAGATGGATCCTGCTGTAAAGTAGCCTTACCATCCTTCTCAGAGCGATCTATGGCCTCCTGTGGTATAGGGTAGAATTCGTTTTTACCTTTGGTAAACACGGCACCTTTTTTATACACACGTTTGGTCGATTCTACTGCGTTGTATTTGTTCAATACGTCAGCCGCTACACCCCATCTGGCCAGGTCGAAGAATCGGTGGCCTTCCATACCAAACTCCAGACGATTTTCGAAACGTACGGCTTTACGAGCCAGCGCTTTGTCTGTCCAAGGAGCAGTATAGTTTTTAATCACGTAGTTAGCCGCCGGAACAGGAGCTCCCTGGGCATCAAATACCAGCGTATAAGCATCACGGGTAGCACCTTGTGTAGCTTTTTGTACAAAACCAGCCGGATTTGCCGCACGGGTTCTGATCATATTCACTAATTCTCGTGCTCTTTCAAGGCTTCCGATTTCAACTTCACACTCAGCCAACCAAAGCAGAATCATGTCATAACGAATGATACGATAGTTGTTGCTGGTTAAGTTACCCCAACCGTTTACTCCGGTAAATGCTTTAGACGGAATATGTTTCTTTGGCGAGTATGGACCGGCATAAGTCTGATCACGGATAAAGTCTACATTATGAATTTTGTAATCAATAAACAAAATACCACGACGACCAACGGTATGGTCTAAGCGAGGGTCTAATGGAGTAGTATCTGGCGTGTAAGAGTCTTCCAGTTTCAAGCCCTGGTCGTTTTTCACATCAACATCATTGAAAGTATCCAATAATGGCAAACCATCAGCACCTGTTCTAAAGGCATTCACCAGGTTTTGTGATGGCTGGTAGAAACCACAACATCCCCAAGGAGAAGCATAAGGGTGAGCCAGACCTACCCCTTGATTGGCAGCATCGCCAGTAGCACTCGACGAAGCAAACTGCACTTCAAAGATAGACTCGGCGTTATTACGTGTGCTGGCATCAAAGTTATCACGATATAAATCAACCAGACGGTATTTACCGCTATTTACGATTTCGTCAAGAATGGCTTTGGCTGCTGTTAACTTGGCAGCATTGGCAGCACCTGTGCTCATATCAAAACCCTGAAACATCAATGCTTTTGCCTGGAAAGCCTTAGCAGCCCATTTGGTTGGGCGGCCTACCTGTGCCTGAGTTGCAGGCAAGGCTGCGGCTGCATCTGCAAAATCTTTTTCGATCTTTGCCCATGCATTGGCATCTACCGGAATCTTGGTACTTTCAAGATCATTCAGATTAAAGGTGGCATCATCAATGTAAGGAATGTTTTTCCACATTTTTTTAGCTTCAAAGTGGAACAAGCCTCTCAGGAACTTAGCTTCAGCCAGAATCTGTGTTTTTCTTGCCTCGGTAATATCTTTTACATCTTTCAATGTATTGATAACGTCGTTTGAGCGCGCTACGCCTTTAAATAAACCTCTCCATTTGTTTTTGATGTGGTTATTAGTAGGCTGAAAATCCCATTTTTCTAAGAAAGATTGTTCTGGTTGGTCACCCGCATCAGTACCCTTATAGGCGTCGTCAGAAGGAATTCCACCAAAAACCCAGTTATGAATATCATTATTCCAGGCATCTTGTCCATCCAGACCGGTTCCGTCAATCATCGCATAGGCTCCCAATAATACCCCTTCTACCCCTTTGGCAGTTTTCAAGGAAGTAGGGCTATATTGGGCTTGTGGCTCGCGAGTCAGGAATTCGTCACTACATCCAATTGCAAAGCCAATGGTGAGTCCTGAAGCCAAAAGTATTTTAACAATATTGTTACGTTTCATATTTGAATTGTATTTGTTTAAAAGTAATTGAGTCGTTGGTTCAATTATCAGAAACCAAGGTTAACTCCTAAAATAAATGTTCTTGATACTGGCATATACCCACCATCAAAGCCTAAAGTATTGTCGGTTCCTGTCTGAATTTCAGGGTTAAGACCTGTATACTTTGTAAACGTAGCCAAGTTTTGTACTTGCATATAAATCTGCGCATGGTCTAAAGCTGTTTTGCTTGCGATTTTTGCTGGCAGATTGTAGGTCAACTGAACATTTTTGATACGGAAATATGAACCATCTTCGATGAAATAACTTGAAGGGCGGCTAGATACCTGGTCGTTGGCATCCATGATAGGCACAGTACCTGAGGTATGGTTTGGCTGCCATGCATCATACAAAGCACGTTTTGAACGGTTACCCTGGAAGGTGTTGAAATCAGAGAAATAACGGGTATAGTTAAATACATCATTTCCTTGTGTTCCGTTACAGAAGATTGTTAAATCAAATGCTTTATAGCCAAGGTTAAGATTCAGACCATAAACGAAATCTGGGTGAGGATTACCGATGATGGTACGGTCAGCATCTGTGATTTTGCCATCGCCATTGATATCAGCAATTTTGAATTTACCTGGTTTGTTATAGTCTTCATATTTAGGCCATCCGTCAGCTTCTGCCTGAGTCTGGAAGATACCTACTACCTGATAACCATAGAATGAAGATACTGGTAAGCCGGCTTGAGTTAAAGTAACAGCAGGTACACGAGAGCCATATCCGAAATAACGGGTATTAGGGCTGGCATCCAGCTTATCAACATTATTTTTATAGCTTGATAAGTTACCGGCAATGCTATAACGGAAGTTATTGATATTGCCTTTATAGTTGATACCTAAATCAATACCTTTATTAGTCATCTGGCCTACGTTGAAGGCTGGTGCGTTGGCATCACCCACAGAAAAGGTTAATGGTGTAGTGAATAACATATCGGATGTTACACGTTTCCAGATATCGATTTCGAAGCCTAATTTACCTTTAAACAACGATGCATCTAAACCAACGTTGGTTGAAGTAGTAGATTCCCATTTCGCTTTAGGGTTACCAAATGCCTGCGTATCATAACCAATGGTTGGTGTAGTCTGGCTACCATCAATCGGATAACCTGCATGGTAAATATCAGAACGATAAGTAGTATAAGCGTTATAGTTACCGATTTTCTGGTTACCTGTTTTACCCCAACCGAAACGAAGTTTCAAATCGCTGATAAATGATAGATTACCTGAAATGAATTTCTCTTCTGATAAACGCCAGCCTAAGCTAAACGCAGGGAAAAGTGCATTACGGGAAGCGGACAAGAAGCGAGAAGAGGCGTCATTTCTGATGATAGCCTGTACCAGATATTTATCGTTGTAAGCATAGTTGAACTTACCGAATTGAGAAGATAAGGTGTAGTCATTACCTACTCTACCATAGTTACCTACTCTGGTTGGGTCTCCTAAGTCAAGGTAGCTGATGATTGGGAGCGTTTCGAAAGCATAGCCATTACGGGTAGCACCAAAATACTCACCGAATTGTTTGATAGCCTCAGTACCGATATAGGCATCAACTTTATGAACATTGTTGAATACTTTGCTGAACGATAGCGTATTTTGCCATACCCATTGGTAATCGTAGCTGGTGTTTGACTCAGAGCCGTTATTGAAGCTACCTTCGATATACTCAGGGTTAGCACGACCGATATACTTACCGTTTTCAGTCGTGATGTCGATACCTAAGCTGGTTTTGAAGGTCAGGAACGGAAGAATGTCATATTCGCCGTAAACATTACCAAAACCTCTCAAACGGTATCTTCTGTTATCAGCAGCACGTGCCAATGTAGCATAAGGGTTTGAGTTATTGCCTAAGTTAGCGCCACGCGAACCTGCGAAAAACCCGTTGATATCATAGATTGGTAGCAATGGGTGGTGTTTGTAAGAACCCGAAACCGCATTTTGCTCTTCGTTGTTATTGAACCCACCTTTACGGTTATCAAATGATACGGTAAAGTTTTCACCGATTCTCAATTTCTTTTTAATAGCCGAGAACTCAGTGTTTGAACGTAAAGTATAACGATCGTAACCGATAAACTTCACTACCCCATCTTGTGAGAAATAACCTACCGATAGTGCATAGCGACTATTCTCTGAACCACCACTAGCTGTTAACTGGTAGTTTTGAATAGGAGCCGCTTGTGTTAACTCTCCCCACCAGTAAGTATCTGCCGATTTGGTAATAGGATAGATATTATCAGGTGTCAATGAATATAAGGCAGGATTTGTATTAGCTGCACCAGATTTACCAGCACTTGGGAATACATAATCAGGGATAGAAACCTCACCGTTAGGGCCAAAGGTATATTGCCCGTGTGATGGTGTTTTTCCTGCATATTTATCGGCCAGATATAAGTACTCACCTAATTCTTTTGCATTCAATGATTGTACGTTTTCTGAAACTTTCTGTACGCCATAGTAAGCTGAAAAGCTGATTTTAGCCGGACCGATTTTTCCTTTTTTGGTGGTGATGATTACCACACCATTAGCCGCGCGTGAACCATAGATTGAAGAAGCCGAAGCATCTTTCAGGATCTGGATGGTTTCAATGTCATTCGGGTTAAGGTTTCCCTGGTTCTCTGTAGGAACACCATCAATAATGAATAGAGGGTCGTTATTACCGATTGTACCAAAACCACGGATACGCACGGTTGCATTACCGCCGGGAGTAGCGTCATTTACGATACTCAAACCTGAGGCACGTCCTTGTAGCTGTTGCGCAAAGGTAGTGGCAGGCACCGACTGTAAATCTTTGGCGTTTACGGTTGTTACGGCTCCGGTAATGTCTCTTTTTGATTGCGTACCGTAACCGGTTACAACTACTTCATCCAAAGCTGCTTCGTCTGATTCCAGAACTAAATTTAACGTAGATTGATTACCGACTGCTACTTCCTGAGTTTTGTAACCAATTGAACTCACTACCAAAACACCACCGGAATTCGGAACATTGATTTTGTAGTTTCCTTCGGCATCTGTGATTGTTCCGGTTGTAGTACCTTTTATGGTAATACTCGCACCAGGAATAGCCTCACCTTTTGCATCATTAACTTTACCACTAACAGATTTTTGTGCAAACGCTACAATGGACATCAGCCATAGCATACCACAAATCAGAGTACCCCTTATAGGTACAAAGTAGTTTTCTTTCATACGCTTTGTTTTAATTGGTTTTAAAAAAATTGATTGTAAAAAATCAGCATACACCGTTAAGAACCGTATACGGCGATACCGATAAGAAAGAAATTAATCTTTCATACGCTTTTGTAAAAAATTGATTTGTAAAACCAGCTTACACTGTTAAGAACCGTGCAGTGCAATACTGATGGGAAAGAAATTAATCTTTCATACGCTTTTGTAAAAAAATGGATTGTAATAAATCAGCTCGTACTGCTAACAACCGCGCAATGCAATACTGATGAGATAATCCTTCATACGCTTTTGTAAAATAGGCAACAGCAAAACATAGATATGAGCATTTGATTCATTCTGAACAAGAGCAGAGCGAGAGGTATGCCGATAAGCATCAATAAGCACATAGCATTCCGTTCGTTCTGAATTATATCAGAGTGAGGTGCGTGCCAATAAGGATAATTGGAAAATTTCTTTCATACGCTTTTTATAGTATCTAGTTTAAAATTAGGTTATATAGTAACAGAATAACCGAGGTATTCTGAGGCAAGATGTGTGAGATTTGTTAAGGGCAGTAGAACAATTTAAGGAAATGTCTCACATAGGCTTTTTATAGTATTAGTTTTAAATAGGTTTAGTATAAGTCAGAATTATATCAGTTTTTGTTATAATGCTATTAAAAGCAAAAAGCAGATATATTTCATAGATTTCTGTATATTTTGTTAATAAAAACAGAAGAAATTCTGTTTTACTAACTATAACCGACACAAATTAGAGCAATTCTTTAATTTTTCCAAATTTTTCTATTTTTTTTATAAATTTTAATCTCCACTTATACTTTTTTAATCTTTCTATCAGGAGTTTATAATTTTTTTTAAAAATAAGTAAAAAAATCAATCACTATTGCACTATACGTAAAAAGGGGAGAAGTGTATTTTTGACACTTTTCCCCTTTTTACGGATTCAATCTGCTTAGATTATTATGGTTTTATCTGCCTTTTCTTACCTGAGTTGCTGATAATCTCTACGCCTTGTGCATCAGCAGGCAATACCAGACTGTGCGACGATTGAGATAAGAATGAAGAACCATAGCCTATTTCTTCTTTGCGTTTTTTTCCGTCTTTGAGTTGCACCAGGGCTGTGGTTTCGTCAGGAGACAAAGCCACGCGTTTTACCGGATTTTTATAGGAGAAGAATTTCAGGGTATTTCTATTTTGTGAAGCCACCAAAAGCATTCCACCTCTGGCATCGGCCAGCCTTACCAGGCTCTTGGCATCACCGCCCACACAATAGCCACTATTTTCGGGTAAAACCGGAGCAAAATTTCCTTTGCCATCTCCTTTCAGCAATAGGCCATTCATGGCATCCTGGCGTCCTACTGCCAGCTCAGTTCCGAAATCATTGCCAGATATAAGTACATCCAGATTCCCATCCTGGTCAAAATCTTCTGCCACCATACCAAATATCGGGGCAAACTGGGCGTGTATCGGTAGTTCTTTTACTTCAAAAATACCTCCGCCTTTGTTTTCGATATAGCTGCTTTTCATCCAGTTGGCTTTTAATATCAAGGCATTGTTCATTTCTTCGGGCTTCAATATTTCATTGATAGTGGCTTCTGAAAATTTCGCGTAATTCTGGAATCGCTGGCGGGTCTGGATAAATTGTTTCGCCAGGTCATCACGGGTATTATACGGGAATTCTTTTCTGTTGCCGTCTTTATCAGGGAAATAGACTGTCGGAATAGCATCAAAGAAACCATCGTTGTTGAAGTCTTTGGCGTAAACACTTACTGGCTGGCCCTCGTTGGCTTGCATCAATGTGTTTAAGCCCACATTTCCGGCTATGTAGTCTATGTCTCCGTCGTTGTCAAAATCTCCTGGAGTGATGCTTGTCCACCAACCTATTTTTCCGCTTAATGCTCCGGTTTGTAAAGCTGGCTCCAGTTTGCCTTTATTATTTTTGAAGATCGTAATCGGCATCCATTCACCTACCACAATTAAATCCTGCCAGCCATCGTTGTCATAATCACTCCAGAGTGCGTCGCATATCAAGCCGATATTCTGTAGTTTTGGTGCTACCTTCGCAGTAATGTCTGTAAATTTCACCTGCCCTTTCGAAGAATCATTTCTTAGGATATAGCTTGATACCGGCGAAGGGTATTTATTGGGCTCTACTCTACCGCCTATAAATAAATCCAGGTCTCCATCATGGTCAAAATCGGCGGCTTTGATACAGGAACCACTTTTCAGGAATTGAGGAATTGCCTGTGGGCTTAAAGTAAAGTGTCCTTTGCCATCGTTCAGATAAAATTTATCCTGCAATTCAGGCGAACCGGGGTTCATCTCGTAGCTACCGCTTACAATATACAGGTCTAAATCTCCATCGTTTTCGGCATCAAATAGCAAAACGCCCATATCTTCGGTAGTTTTAGCCGGGCCATCCTGACCATCCAGTAAATCCTGTATGCTGAATTTCCCGTCTTTACTTTGTATCATGAATTTCCCCTTATGCTGGGCTGAGCCACCTACAAACATATCTTCCAGGCCATCACCATTTACATCTCCTACGGCCATAGCGGGGCCAAATTGGGAGAGTTTATGAGGCAGCAGTTTCTGCACATTGAAATCAATGAAGTCGGGTTCTTCGTGTTTATAAGGTACATTCAATTGTGTACTAATATCTGTAAATAAGGTTGTTGGGGCCGTTGGATTTGCCTTAGGTGCTTCTAGTGTTGCCTCTGTTTCTTTGACCGTTATTACCTGATTGGTTTTCACATCTTTCAATACCTGAGATTTTCCACTTTGCCAGACAATCTTCACCTGGTCAACCTTCTGCGTTTTGCCTAAACCAAAATGTGCGACAGGCTCAACGGAAGACAGGTAGCCGCGATAAGGTGTATGCTCATATACCTGCTTTTGTCCGTTATCGTATTGGATTTCAAGCCAGGTACCAATACCCATCCGGTTATTGCCTGTGCCCTGAATATTTACGCGCAGATAGTTGCTTTCCTGAGGCTTGATCTGGATAGCGTTGTTACGATAGACCGAGGCAGAATCGTTGATATTATTGACTATATAGTCAAGGTCTCCGTCGTTATCCAGATCAGCATAGGCAGCACCGTTTGATGAGGTAAGGTCAGTAATGCCCCATTTGCTGGTCACGTCTTCAAACTGGAAGTTTCCTTTGTTGCGGTATGCGTAATTGGTGAGTTTGATTACGGGTACGTACTGCAAAAGCATTGTTTTAGACATCAGGCTATATACTTCCTCCCGATAGGCCAGAAAATCATGGTCGTTAATGTCTCTCGGGAAACCATTAGTAATGATAATATCCCGCAGTCCATCATTATCAAAATCGGTTACCATCGGTGCCCAGCTCCAGTCGGTTTGGGCAATGCCTGCCAGTAAGCCTACTTCACTAAACATGGGTTCGCCCGTTGCCGGATCTTTACCCTGATTTACCTGCAAGGTATTGCGGGCATATTGATAGGTATAATTATATTTATCGTTGTTCTGATAGGTAGTATAGCTATTGGCCGGTGTCATCATCTTTTTACGATTGTTGCTCGCAGGCATCATATCTAATGCGACCATATCTACCAGCCCATCGTTATTGATGTCAGCCACATCGTTACCCATTGCCGAGTAAGAGGTATGTTTGAAGTATTTACCCGCCTGATCGGTGAATGTGCCATCGTGGTTGTTGATGTAGAGCAAATCGTTGGTCAGGAAATCGTTGGTGATATAGATATCTTTCCAGCCATCCTGATTAATATCAGTAATATTGATGCCCAGGCCAAAGCCTTCATCAAAAATCTTTGCTTGTGTGGTTACATCTGTAAAAACCGGGTGGTTCTTGGTTTTGTCAAAATCATTTCTGTACAGGCGGTCGTTGCGTTTAGATGAACCGTCTACTACTTTTTCATGAAACTGGTTAGGGAAACGGGTATCATCCATTTCGTTTACCAAAACATATAAATCTAAGTCACCGTCATTGTCATAATCAAAAAAAGCTGCGGTTGTCGTATGCGTAGTGTCGGCAATGCCATAGTCGGAGGCCATTTCCTTGAACGACGGAATACCATTCTGTCCAACGCCCTGATTCACATATAATAAATTAGCCCTTTGGCTGGCCACTTTTTTTGCTGTGGCCGTTACATACATATCTAATAAGCCATCGTTATTGATGTCTACTATTGCCACGCCCGATGTCCAGCGTCCGGCTCCATCTACACCTGCCTGTTTGGTAACCTCTTCAAATTTCATATCTCCCTTGTTGAGATATAATTTATTGGGTGTGGTATTACCGGTAAAATATACGTCTACGAGTTTATCGTTATTGAAATCGCCTAGTGCTACGCCTCCGCCATTATAGATATATTCGAAAGTAAAAATATTTAATGAGTCATTTTCGGCAATCCGGTTAGAGAACTGAATATTGGTTTTTTCGGCAGTTAGTTGAGTAAAGAGTTTTTGTTCTTTTTTGCAGGATAAAAGGAGAACATTGATAAAAATGAGGAATAATACCTTTTTCATGAGGAATCAGGGGGGTTATAAATCAGAAAAGATGGCATTGAGCCATCTCTTCTGATAGAAATATTAGACAATCTGAATATTAATATCCAGGATTTTGTTTTAATATAGAAGCACCTACTAAGTCAATCTGACCTTGTGGGATAGGGAATAAAGCTTTATTAGCTGTATAAACCGCTCCGCCAAATGCACCTGGTAATAACGCCTGGTCATATTTCAAGTAACGGTTAAGGGCTTCAACATCCTGACCCCAACGAACTAAATCATAGAAACGGTATCCTTCCATACCTAGTTCAATTCTTCTTTCAAAACGAACGGCTGATCTTGCATATTCTTTTGTGTCAAAAGAAGGGTACAATCCGATTTTGTAATTAGCAGCAGGCTTGCCATTCAACATTACGAAGTCAGAAGCGTTGGTAGCTCTACCTCTTACCATGTTTGTATATTCAAGTGCTTTTGCTAATGAACCAACCTCAATTTCACATTCTGCAGCCATCAATAAAACGTCTGCAAATCTGATAATTGTTACGTTATACGCATTGTAAGTCTGGTGTCCCCAACCACCTGTTTCTGTCAAACCAGCAGCTTTTTCTGCTTTAGTGAACAAGTATTTTTTAGGAGAGTAAGGACCGCCATTTGGCTGGTTACGAATCATACTAGCACCAGTGTGTAGACCCCAATCCATGAAAGGAATACCTCTACGACCGATTGAATGGTCTAAGCGTGGATCTAACGGACCTGCATCTAGTGTGAAAGGCTCATCAGATTTAATACCCATATCATTCTTAACAGCATTACCTGGAGCGTTATAAGAATTATCTAATAAAGGTAAACCATTTGCATCAGTACGGAATGAGTTTACGAACTCAAATGATGGTTGGAAGAATCCGCAACAAGTACCTGGGTCAACGCCTTGAATATAGTTCAATTGTAAATCACCGTTGGCATTGTTTCCGTTACCAGATTTTACAGTTGCCTGTACAGCGAAAACTGATTCTGAATTATTATCATTAGCTACTCTGTAAAGGTCAGAATATTTCGGTAACAAGGCGTATTTAGTACCACCAGTTGTTTTACCATTTGCAATTACCAGATCAAAAAGTGCTTTTGCTTCTGAGTATTTCTTCTGATACAAGTATGTTTTTGCTAAATAAACTGCTGCTGCCCATTTATTGGCACGACCAACCGAAGAAGACGTTTCTGGTAGCGCATCATAAGCAGCTTTGAAATCAGCCTCAATTTTTGGCCATAAGTCTACGTCATTTTTTACTTTCTCGATTCCGTTTGCTACACCGATGTTTTCATCAACATAAGGAACCATATTGAAGTTTCTTTTCAACTGGAAGTAGAAGTGACCTCTGATGAAACGCGCTTCAGCAGTGATTCTGGCTTTATCTGCGTCTTTCACACTTGGTTGTGCTTCTTTCAACAAAGATAAAACAGAGTTAGCTCTTGCCACACCATCAAAATAACTTTGGTAAACGTTACCGGCTACCTGGTCGGTAGAAACATACTCATATCTCTGAACAGGGATCATCTCCGTACCATCACCCGGGTCAGTTCCTTTATTAGCGTCTCCACCTCTGATACTACCGATCAACCAGTTTGACGGACCAGAGTGTGTTTGGCTTAAGGCACTTAACTGCGCATAAGCAGCGATTAGTGAGCCTTCCAGACCAGCTGTACTAGTTAACTGATCTTTAGAAAGCGACCCTGTTGGGGGAACCTCCAAAAAGCTATCTTTACAAGCATACATCCCCGCAAATAAGACGCAGCTGGAAATTAATATTTTGATTTTTTTCATTTTCTTAATTGTAATTTAACTTAGATTAGAATCCAACACTTAAACCAAATGTTACCTGACGAGTCATTGGGAAGTTACCCAAGTCTACACCAAAATTGGTATCTGCAGCACCCGCAACTTGAGGATCAAGACCACCATATTTAGTGACAGTGAACAAGTTATTAACTGCAGCATTCACGCGAACTCTACCTAGTTTCATTTTGTTTGCAATAGCCGTTGGGAAATTGTAAGCAATTGAAAGGTTTTGGAATCTTAGGTATGAACCATCTTCAACATAGAAGCTACTCGATTGAGAACCAGTACTGAAACCATCATTTTGTTCGAAACGCGGAATATCAGTATCTGTATTGGTTGGGCTCCAAGAGTCTTTAACACGCTCAGAGATAGCAGAACCAGCAAATAATGGATAGAAATCTGTAAATCTTTTAGAGATGTTAAAGATTTTGTTACCAATCGAAGTATAGAAGTAAGAAAGTACTTCAAAGTTTTTGTAAGTGATTCTGAAATTCAAACCACCTGTAAATTTAGGAACCGGGCTACCTAAATAAGTACGATCCTGATCATTGATTATACCATCGTTATTAAGGTCAGTATAACGGAAACGGCCAAGACCTGCACCTGTTTGAATAGCAGCACCATTACCAGGAGTTGGTGTTGTTTTCAAAGCCTGATCAACTTCTGCTTGTGTCTGGAACAAACCTTGTACTTTGTATCCATAGAAAGAAGATAATGAATAGCCCAATTGGTTACGGATAGGGTTTACACCTCTGAAACCAGGGTTAACATCCAATAAGTATTTAAGGCCACCACCGATTTCAGTGATTTCGTTATGAAGGAAACTACCAGTTACATCAAATTCGTAACCTACTTCGCTACCCCATTTACCTCTTGTGATCACCTGAACATCAATACCTTTGTTTACCATTGTACCTACGTTCACTGAAGGAGCAGTAGCACCACCAACTGTTTGTGTAATAGGCAATGTGTACAATAAGTCTTTAGTATCTTTTTGCCACAAGTCTAAGATCACATCCAATTTACCTTTCAGGAATGAACCATCAAAACCAATGTTTTTGGTGATACTGGTTTCCCATTTAGCATTAGGGTTACCAATTCTTGATTGTCTGAAACCACCTACGATTCCGGCGTTTGTACCGTTGATGTCATAGCCAGAAGTTCCTACGTTTTGTTCATATAGGTTGAACTGGTTGGCAGGTGCAACGTTGTTTGAGTTACCCATTGTACCGTAACCCCCTCTGATTTTCAAATCAGTAATCCAGGTAAGACCTTTCATGAATGACTCATCCGAAAGTCTCCAGGCAGCAGATACCGCAGGGAATACCCCGTATCTGTTGTTTGAACCAAATCTAGATGAACCGTCACGTCTGATAACCCCTGTAAGGATGTATTTATCTTTGAAGCCATAGATCAATCTACCAAAGTAAGAGTTAAAGTTAACACCATTATCTTTCACACTATTGGCAGGATTTCTGATATCCAAAGTAGAGATAGTGATATAGTTCATGTCACCAGAGAATGGTGCACGACCGTCAGCTGAAAGGTTTTTACCATGTCCTGTATTTAGGGCCTCTTGGCCAGCCAATAGATCTACGCTATGAGCACCAAATTTCTTTTTATAAGTGATGGTATTTGTGAAAGTCCAGCCTAATCTGAAACCACCGCTTTCGTTATAAGACCAAACTGTACCTTTGTTTTCAAGGGTTTCATAGATTGGGCGACCATATCCCCAGCCGTAGAAGTTATTGAAAGTACCACCAATAGAAGAGCGTAGGGTTAAATCTTTGATCGGGTCAATTTCAATATAGAAGTTACCTGATCCGATAGCATTATAGTTTCTGTTTAGTTTTCCTGCCATCTGGTTAGCAACAGGGTTTGAACCTTGTCCGAAACCAAGTGCAGTTGTACCAGCGTATCCACCGAATTCATCATAAACAGGGATAATGGTTGGAGATCTGAATGCACCAAGGATGTCGTTTTCATCTTGTGATGACTGCAAACCATTGTTACCACCCTGACGACCTAAGATCTGAAGGTATGTCAACTGGATATTTTCACCGATTCTTACATTTTTGAAAAGATCAAACTCTGAGTTTACACGCATTGCAATACGTTTTGCTCTCTGGCTAGGTAAGATACCTTGTTGATCTTGTAATGATAAACCAACATAGAAACGAGAAGCATCGCCACCACCTTCGAAACCTAATGAGTGTCTTTGGATTGTACCGGTTTGAGTTAATTCTTTATACCAGTCTGTACCTGCTTTATTCGCTTTAATTACCTGATAGTAATCACCGATTGTTGGGCCAGTGATATTGTATTTCAATTTCTCTGCAGCTAAATCGATAGTACCGATTACACCACTTCTGTTTCCTACTTTCAGGTAATCAGGAAGTACAGGTGTTGCGCCCGAACCATATTGTGGGTGAGTTAATGGAGCACCTGAGTTTTTAAGTGCAGTCCATGTCCAATCAGCCTGATCTTGTGGGTTCATCATTTTCTGACCTTTACCCGGATCTGTGAAACCAAATACACCATCATAAGTGATATTCAATTTTTTGGCGTTTTTCTTACCTTTCTTGGTAGTATAGATAATCACACCATTGGCAGCTCTGGCTCCATAGATAGAAGCAGCAGAAGCATCTTTCAATACGGTAGTAGACTCAATATCTTCCGGATTCAGGAAACTTGCATCACTAGGCAAACCATCTACGATAGTTAAAGGCTCGTTACCACCAAATGCACCAAAACCACGCACACGGATCTGGCTACCAGAACCTGGCTGGCTGGTTGTTACAACTGTCAAACCTGCTACACGTCCTTGTAACTGTTGTTCAACACTGGCAGAAGGAACTGTTGTAAGGTCTTTGGTTTTTACAGTTGAAATGGCACCAGTTGACTCACGTCTTTTATCAACTGAGTAACCTGTTACAACTACCTCATCAAGACTTGCCGCATCGTCTTCAAGTGTTACATCCAATGTACTTTGCGTTGTTACTTTGATTTCTGCAGTTTTGTAGCCAATTGAACTGATTACTAATGTACCACCTGCATTTGGAACGCTGATTTTGTAGTTACCCTCAGCGTCAGAGATTGTTCCCGTCGTAGTTCCTTTCACCGAAACGCTGGCTCCCGGAACGCCTTCTCCTTTTGAATCACGTACTTTACCACTGACAGACTTTTGTGCAAAAGCTACTATAGACATCATCCATAGTAGTCCACAAAACAGAGCACCCCGTATGGGCACAAAGTAGTTTTGTTTCATAGTTTTGTTTTAGTTAAAAAAAAAGTAAAAAATAAATTGTAATTAAAGTTCTTATATTATATCAAGAATTTCTTGAGATATATCAATAAGTGTATTGGGCACAATTATAAAAGCATCCTACAAATTTTCCAAATTTTTCTCGTTTTTTTTATAAACTCTCAAACACACAATAAACTTTCCTTTTATTTGTACCAAATAAAATTCTGCAAAGTCAAAAAAAACCTATTTTGTGAAAAATCTACTGCTTATTTATGAAGCTGTGTAAAAAAGAATGTTCGGAATCAAGACGCTTGCTTTAAAATTAGGTTACATTATGTCTCTATCTTACCATTTTTACTGTCAGATCTGTTACGCTGAAAAGCGCAACAAAATCAGTTTTTATAGTGGTTGCTGTGGAAGCGCTAAAATTTGAATTAATTGTTTGATGAAGTACGTTGAGCTTTTAAAGCCAAAAATCAGGTCAATAACTGAGGTCTACTCATTAATAATCATGTAAGGATAATAGTCATTTAGTTAGTCTATAAGCAATATTGTATCAATCAGATACAATATTAAACAGTTTGAATAATGCTTCCAAATTTTTCTTAGTATTTTTATATATTAACTGTTCGGAAGTCCGATTTATTATAAACATTATTAAAAATGTTATAATTTGACAAATATAAAAATTTTAGATGATATAAGTCAAATATTGAATTCTTTTTAATTTAATAATATCAGATTGTACTACTCAAAGTTAAAATTGTACTATACTAAACCGCTTTTGCAAATTTTATAAAACGTAGGCTTCTAAACTATCTGTTTTTTTTCATATCCTCTGCCACTTTTCCGGCTGCGGCCAAAACCCGCATCGTATTCTCGCCCCATATCTTACGTATATCCTTCTCCGAATAGCCTCGGCGTAAAAGCTCAATGGTTACATTCTTGATTTTACTTACATCTTCGCAGCCTACAACGTCGCTCCCGCCATCCATATCCATTCCAATCCCTACATGGTCTATACCCGCTATCTGTACTACGTGGTCAATATGGTCTACCACTGTTTTCACACTTGGGGCTTCACCGGGATATTTATATTTTAACTGACGTAATTCGGCACTGATTCGCTTTTTATCTTCGGGCGTAGCATCGGCTTTCATCGCTTGCATACGAAGGGTTCTGATAGAGATTGCCACTTCCTCTGATGGTTTCTTCAAAAAGTCAGATACAAAATTAATCTGGATAACGCCTCCTTTCGAAGCCATCAGCTTAATCATATCGTCTGTCATGTTTCTTTTCACATCACTAATGGCGCGGCAGGATGAGTGTGAGGCAAACACCGGAGCTTTGCTCAAACGCATGACATCATAAAAAGCCGAATCGGAGATGTGCGATACATCTACAATAATGCCTAGCCTATTCATTTCGGCTATGCAGGCTTCTCCCAGTTTACTTATACCACCATGCTCACCGCCCTCCGGGTCGCCCGATGAATCACTCAAATCATTATTATAGGAATGTGAGAGGGTGATATAACGCAAGCCTAAATCATAATACAATTTCAGATTGGCCAGGTCATGCCCCACAGGCCAGCCGTTTTCCATGCCTATAAATACGCCCAGCTTTCCTTTTTTGTGTGCGGCAAAGCCTTCCTTTGGGGTCGTGACCAGTTCGGCCATATCAGGGTATTTCTTCACGGCATCGTGTATAGACTGAAAAATCTTCAGTGCTTTTTCTTTGGCTTCTGCGTCTCCTTCGGGTGTACGCTTGCCTTGTGCCAGATAGACGGCAAAAAACATGGCATCCATGCCGCCTTCTTTCATGCGCGGAAAATCTATCTGCGTACCGTCTTCGGCATAGGTATGTTTAGTGCCAATATCAAAGCCTGCCATTTCCATCATATTGATTGGTACATCGGCGTGGGTATCAACCGTATAAGCACGGGCATGGATTTTATCAGCTTTTTTGAGGAGGCGTTGTTCTTTTTTGCTTTGTGCAAAAACCAGGGCAGGCAAAAGGAGGAGCAGGAATAATCGTTTCATTCAGTTTAGTTTGTTGACGTTAGGTGTTTAGTTTACCGGAGTTTTCTCCCTTTCCAGATGTACTCGTTTTTTCCTTGTGCGGTTAATCCGAAGAATGTGACGTATAAAGGATAAGCGAGTTGTACAAAAGGAATGAGCCAAATTAAACTTTTTTTGTGCAAAAAGCTAAGAATCAGGATTAAAAAAAGAAGCTCGGCTGAAAACTTCAAAGAAAAGATGAGTAGCAGATTCACCCAATCTAATTGATGAAACGAGTATAGGATTCCGGCCGCAATTAACGAAAAATTAGCTGAGAAGATAAAAACTGCCAGAGCTGTAGTAACTGGATTGTTATAGTGTTTCCATTTACTCGCCCAGCGTTTGCGTTGGTAATAAAAGGATTTGAGCGAATCATGGGCCTGTGTTTCCACAATTGCTTCCTGATTTTTCAGAAAATGCACTTTATCAGGGAAGCGTGCAGCAATCTTATGCATCAGAAATTCATCATCGCCAGATGCCAGATTTTCGTTGCCTGCAAAACCTCCTACTTCATGAAACACCGATTTCAGATAAGCCAGATTGGCCCCATTGCACATATTTGGCTTGCGTATCAGCATGGCACAAGCGCCTGAGCCTATCAGGCTGCTAAACTCAATGGTTTGTATCTGCTGCCAGAGACGTTTGAGAAAGCTATCCGAATCATTCATAAAAGTAACAGGTGCACTAATGAGATACGCCTGTTTCTGTGCCTGAAAATGCGCGATTGTTTCGAGCCATTTCTCCCCTACCCGGCAATCTCCATCGGTGGTTACAATCAACTCTCCAAGAGCCAGTTTAATAGAAGAATTAATAGCTCGTTTCTTTGGTGAAGCATTGTTTTCTTCTGGTGACAGTGAATTAATAATAAGTTTTAAAGAAGTTATTTTCTCAAAACTCTTTAGCAAGGCAAAAGTATTATCTGTCGAATCATCATCTGCCACAATTACCTCAAATCGATCTTTCGGATAAGTCTGTCTTTCTAAATCCTTTAATAGCCTGATGATATTGCTGGCTTCGTTACGAACAGGAATAATAACTGAGATAAATGGCAGGGAATCTGAATCTGCCTGTTTCTGATAAGGTCTATTGCTTAGCCAGATAATAATCAGAGCTATATTCATGCAGAAATAAAGCAGAACAATCAATATGAGAATGGTGGCAAGCAATAGGATTGAGGATTTTATAAAGACTTATTCGGCAGAAGCCTTCAGGTTTCTGGTTGAAAACTTTAAAGATAAGATAAATAAACTTCCGACAATAACAGGGACGAGTACATTCATGAGCCAGATAGTAAAAGTGGCAGTGGTAATCAATGAAAGTTTTGCACCAAAATAGCCAAAGTAATAAACGGCAGTAATGGCGCGCACGCTTAAATCGCCCAGAAAATTAAAAGCGGCTCCCAATGTTTTAGTCAGGAAGATGAGTCCGACACCAGCCATTAATATATCTAAGGGTAGATTGATGCTGAACAGTTGTAAAACCAATAAGAACTGAATACTAAAGATTATGTACCGCCCTGTGGCTATCAGAAATATATCTCTGATTTCGGCCAATGTATATTCCTTTAATATAATAAGGTATTGGCTGATATATTGAAAGAGTTTATTCTGTGCATTGAAATTAATCTTTTGAAGGTTGAAGGCCACCCAGATGCCAAATAGCAGAAGGGTCAATAATAATCCTATAATACATACATGTAAGAAGAAAGGCTTTGGTTGAGCTATCCATACAAAATAGCCATAGCTGATAGTGCCAAATAACAAGGATACATACAATTGCATCCCATTGCCTAATAGAATAGCGCCAATGCTTGCGGTGCGCTTTTGAGTTTTGAGCATCAGGATTTTTCCGGCATAATCGCCGAGCATGAGTGGGGTAAAATTGGCTAGTGCCAAGCCAGCTAATACACCTTGGTAAGCTTCGCGAAAATTGATGGGTTCTACTTTTATTGCCAGTCGTTGCCATTTCCAGGCTTCAAAAGCCCAATTGACCGGAATCAGTAAAAGGACTATATATATATAGGCATTAAAGGGTATTTGCTTGAAATAACTCATTACTTCGTCGATGCTTTCGCCTTTTTCTTTCAGCACGCGATACACGGCATACAATACCCCAGCGAAGAGGATATTTTTTGATAGCCGGAGACCATGCGCTAAGATTTTTGAGTTAATTTGCATCTATGAATAAAGAGAAAATCATTTTGGGTGTCGACCCGGGTACGAGAATCATGGGCTATGGGATTATTTCTGTTGATGGAAATACCCTGACCCTGATTCAATATGGTGTTTTAAAACTCGACAAATATACTACACACGAGCTGAAACTAAAGAAGATTTATGAAAGAATGACCCAGATCATTGAGGAGTATCTACCTGATGAAATGGCGATTGAAGCTCCCTTTTATGGCGTAAATGCTCAATCAATGCTTAAACTCGGGCGTGCACAAGGCGTAGCCATTGCGGCCGCACTCAACCGTGACGTGCCAATTGTAGAGTATATGCCCAAGACAGTGAAGCAATCGGTAACGGGTAATGGAAATGCCACCAAAGAGCAGGTAGCCTATATGCTTGAACATACCTTAAAAATGAAACTGGATACCCAGTTTTATGATGCGACCGATGCCGTTGGCGTAGCTGTGTGCCATTATATGCACGGCAAAACCAAGGCTTTGACAGGGAATGCTTCGAAGAAAAAAGGCTGGGCTGCCTTTGCCAGTGAGAATCCGGATCGGGTGAAGTGATTGTGTTTGACATCAAAAAAAACTATTTAATAATTAAAACTCACATATTGAAATGAGTAACTATGTTTTGCGAGCGACTAACTTCTTTTATGACGACCATTATACTTTCGATCCCAAATACACCCATTGGAGAATTCATTCTAAATATGACAATCTTGAATCGGCGATAAAAGCAAAAGAAGAATTAGAGGTTAAGGCAATGCGAGAATACGAACCATTTTTGTTTTTTGAATTACATGGATATAATAAATATGAAGCTACTAAAAAGCAAGTAGATGAATATTTATTAAAAGAATTTAACCTGATAGTAGATGATTCGGAAAGAAAAGAATTCAAAATCCCTCGTTCTGCAAGTAAGGCTCAGGCTTTAGCAATCAAAGCGATATTAAATGTTGATTTTTATAAATTAATTGAATTTAAGGTAGATATTATTTTCTATAAACCTATAATGAATGAATCATTCTGGGGAAAAAGCTTTATGGATTTGTGTAAGCCCAATATTTTTGAAATAGAATATAAAGGCTATGCTTTTTTCGACTCGGAAGAAGATGCTACTTTAAATACTCCAAAGATTCTCAAATACTGGTTAGGTGAATATTCAAAAAACATATATGGCCTTTGTGGGACATTAGAAGAATTATCTCAAAAACCCCTCGAGCTAAAAGAACTTCTGGAGAACTCTAAAGATTTGATGTATAACTCAGCCGACAAGAGGATAGAAATAAAAGATTATTGGATTAAGCGTAATAGCTCTGACTTGATTCAATTAATTAATTTATTGACATCAAAACCATATGAATTAGTTCCTATCTCATACGAGGCAGCCCAAAGGCTTGGTTACTTGGGGAGAGGTGAAGCGGGCTCTGGTCCTTATGGAGATGGCTATCATTATTCTTAATGATGAGGAAGGATATTATATTTAAAAACTTTATCGATTAAACTCTAAATATATTATTAGAGTTTCGATTTTAGAATTTGACAAAGATTCTCGATAAAACAACTATTCAAATTATTGCCAATCAGTTATGAAGAAGCGCAAAAGCTTTGTTAGTGAATGGGTAAAGAAAAGCAGTAGCAATCTCCTGATTACTACTGCTTAAAATGTACCTTGATTATTTAATCCTGTATCGTTTTTTCAGGACGAAACATCATCTATCAGGCGTTACCTACAGCCCATAACTCACCTTCACCTTGATAACCATTCTGAAGCCAGACTTTTCCGTTGGCATGGCTTAAGTATTTTCCTAATTCGGCTCCACGTGCAACTAATGAAGCATTTGCGCCGCCTTGTGGTAGCCAACTCCATTCTTCACCTTCTCCTTGAATTCCCGTTTGAAGCCATACTGAACCATTGGCATGGCTCAGGTATTTACCTTGTTCAGCGCCTGCGCAGGCTAAGGCCACGGATCCGTTAGCAAGGTGTTGTAAAATAAAAACCTCCCCTTCTCCCTGAACTCCGTTTTGCAACCAAACCTCATCGTTTGCGTGGCTTAAATACAAACCAGTTTCTGCTCCGAGTGCCCCTAATGTAATGTTCATGATAATAAAGTTTTAGTAGTTTAAAAAAATTGAATATATTAGTACTTCGACTAATCAACTCATAGATAAATTGCCGAATCATCTTGTCGGCGCAATTATCTTAATCACTACATAAAATTTCTACATTGAAGGGCACGGTTCAGAGAAATTAGGTTTAGGTTAATTGTTAAAAATTCATCAGTTTCAGGTACTCATCAGATTACTTTCGCCAAGAATCATCCATACCAATTTAGCACCTGTCTTCCTGTTTTATTTTTGATAGCGCGTATGACAGCAAAAACCATAAGCAACTACCTATCAATTGTTTACATTTTTTAAAAAAGCAAAAGATTAAAATTGTACTATTATTATTTTATTAAGAAAAGAGTATTTACTTGCGTAAAAAAATCCCTTCTACTAAACTTGTACAATGTTATAAAGATTATTTTTTTCTTGAAACAGCAGGGGTCGATAATTTTATCACACGGTACCATTTCGTGCAAAATCAGGTATTAATACGGGCAATAAAATTTTACTTTTATTGAGTAAGAAGGATACTTTTCGAGCTAAAAAAGTGATTCAAAATCTTGAAGATTTTATTAAGAAGAGAGTTAAAAATATAATAAATTGAAGAAGATGTTTTCTACAAAATAGTGGAATCTTATTATTTGAGTTTCAGCAGTTTTTTAGTTCCTGAAATACTTAAGGGACTATTCCGGCAAACCCAGCCTTTTCCGTTCAGCCTTTACATAACGAGTCACCTCGCCAACCGGAGCAATCCAGATGCCGTTGGCTGGGTCTTTGGCGTAGGCGCATAGTTTTCGGAGCATAGCCAGTCTGGTTGTCTGATAGCCGGAATCGTTAGTTTCATGACCTGCCAAAACCAGCCATTGGCCGTTTTTTGTGGCGTCTTCAATAATCGGGAGAATCTGCTCAAAGTCTTTGCCATCCATTTCCATGCCTGTGAGTTGTGCCATGTCGCAATAGCTGGGGTCTACTGGTGCTTCATCGAGCCAGGTTCTGCCTGAGGCAAAGAGGTCAGCAATCACAGGTACAAAACTTTGGGTATTTTTGCCTCTTCCTACAAATGTCTGTCCGCACGGATAGGCGTATGATTCAGCTTTTACGCCCAATAGTGCTTCAATCTGCTTATTGGCTTCCAGCAATTCTGCACGCATTTTCTCTATAGTATAATTCTCCAATGCACTATTTCTCGACCATACAAAATTCCCGCTACATGAATGATTCAAGGAATGATTACCAATTTCATGACCATTAGCAACCACTTTTTTCCAAGCCTCTAATTGACCTTTTACCGCTGATGGAACTACATAAAAAGTACCCTTTACTCCATATTCATCTAATAAAGGTGCTCCTTTTGAAGCATTGCTACCGCGGGCATCATCAAAAGTAAGACTAATAGCCACGCGCGCTCCATTGGGCCATTTGAATGTTTGTGTTTGAGCAAAGCTGGTTAAGCTTGCTAATACAAGCATCAAAGTTTTGAGATAGATGGAAAAGGTTGATTTCATGGAAATTGTTAGGAATTTTAGATTATTTCAGAAATCTTTTTGGACTGTTTTAGTTCAGGAGAGTCCTTGGCCACGTTTTGGCAAACCGTGGAACGATTTCACGGTTTGCCAAAACGTGTTACAATACCCCTTTGGTGCTAGGCAAGCTATCCAGTTCTTTCAAATCGCGTTTTACTGCCATTTTGATAGATTTGGCAAAAGCTTTGAAGATAGCCTCAATCTTATGGTGTTCGTTCTGCCCTTCACATTTGATGTTCAGGTTACATTTTGATGTATCGGAGAATGATTTGAAGAAGTGGTAGAACATTTCAGTTGGCATCTCCCCAACTCTCTCACGCTTGAATTCAGCATCCCACACAATCCACGGGCGACCAGAGAAATCGATGGCTACTTGTGCTAAAGCATCGTCCATTGGCAATAAGTAACCATAGCGCGAAATGCCTTTTTTATCTCCCAAAGCTTTCAGATAAGCTTCACCAAGGGCAAGAGCAGTATCTTCAATCGTATGGTGTTCATCAATATGCAAATCACCTTTTACGTGAATGGTTAAATCAGCACCTGAGTGTTTGGCAAGCTGGTCGAGCATATGGTCGTAGAAACCAAGTCCTGTATGAATATCCGATTTCCCTTTTCCATCAAGGTTCAGTTCAATCTTAATCTGGGTTTCTTTGGTATTACGTTCTATGGTAGCCGTTCTTGCAGGCAATTTCAGAAACTCATAAATACTATCCCAATCGGTTGTTACCAGTTTGGTTACGTGTTCGTGTTCAATATTCAGAATCGGATTTTCGCCGATAAAAATGGCTTTGGCCCCTAGATTCACTGCCAGCTGCACATCGGTTATTCTATCGCCAATCACATAAGAATTGGCTAAATCATAGTCTCCATTCAGGTATTCAGTCAGCAAACCTGTGCCCGGCTTGCGGGTAGGCAGATTCTCATGCGGAAAGCTACGGTCTATATGAATGGCATCAAAGTGAACGTTTTCATTCTCTAAAGCCTGTAACATTTTGTTATGCGCAGGCCAGAAAGTATCCTCCGGGAAAGCATCAGTTCCTAAACCATCCTGATTGGTAACCATTACCAGTTTATAATCAGTTTCTTCGGCTATTTTACGAAGATTGGAAAGGGCTTTAGGAAGAAAGAATAATTTTTCGAGAGAATCTATTTGAAAATCTGTTTTGGGCTCATCAATAATAGTACCGTCGCGGTCGATAAAAAGAATTTTCTGCATTGCTTTTTGAATAGTGTTTTTTTACAACAAATTTAGGGAGTAAATTTTGAAAAGTATAGATAATTATTTTGTCTATATTGTTTTTTGCCGAATGAAACAGCGGATGTAGTACTGTGTTATTCAATTGCCTCCGCGCGGCGTCCGCCAGCTTTAGCTGGGGGTAAATATATAAGATGTCCTCTTATTGGCTTTAGCCAAAATTAATTAAGAAAGTTTTGGCTAAAGCCAAATCGGATGATATCTTTTAGTATCTCCAGCTAAAGCTGGAGGCTTAAAATTACCACATCCGTCTAATATCAACCCCAATCTCCTCCCCCACAGGCAAAGCCTCAAAACTAAACATCTTCAATTCCTGTGTTCCGATTTTGATAAGCACTTCATAATAACTACCCAGAAACTTAAGGGCCAATATTTTCGCTTTTAGATTGGATGAAGACGAAACAAAAATCTGTTCAGGGCGAATAAAACCATTGGGTAGATTCGATAAACCGATACTGGCTAACCATTCTTTGCTCACAATATTCACTTCACCGGTTATCTCTGCCACGTATTGATTCATCGGATTCTGGTAGACCTTTTGTGGCGCATCCAGTTGCAGCATTTTGCCTTTGCGCATAATAGCCAGATGATCAGCCATGCCATAGGCATCGCTCACATCATGCGTCACAAAAATGCAGCTTACCTCTTCGGCTTTAATCAGTTTCAGTATTTCTGCTTTCAGTCTGCGTTTATTGACCGCATCCAGATGGCTGAAAGGTTCGTCTAATAACAAGAGTTTAGGCTGCTCGGCAATGGCTTTCACAATGACAGCCCTTTGTTGTTCACCGCCGGATACTTCGCGTGGCAAGTGTGTTTGTACTTGATCTAGCCCACTGATTCTGAGCAATTTATCAACCCGTTTATTACGATAGTTTTCTTCATAATAACGAAGCTCATAGGCAATGTTTTCTCGGATAGAGATATTGGGAAAGAGTCCGTAATCCTGTCTGACAAGCTTAATATCGGGGTGACCTGCAATGAGTTTCTGAGAGGGTGGCGTGATACGTTTATCATCCAGTAATAATTTTCCTTCATCGGGCTCCTTAAATGCCCCAATCAGGTGTAATAAGGTAGTTTTACCCGAACCACTTTCGCCCAGAATTGCCAGAATCTCTCCTTTCTCCAGAGTAAATGAAATATTGTTAACCGCTTTTTTATCTTCGAAAGACTTAGAAAGATTCTGTATTTTGAGCAATGACATCCGTTTTTTCGACAAAATTAGGGCTTTTTTATAGAAAATATGCATTTTTGTTGTGCAAGGGCATTCACTTTCCTAATATTGTTATTAAATTATTAACCAGTATTAACCTAATATCAGAAAATACCTGCAAGTTCAATAGATGAGATGTTAGAACTTTATAAACAACAAACCAAGTGCCTGGTAGCACTCGACTCGATTATTTTCGGGTTCGACGGAGAAGAATTAAAATTATTATTAGTAAAACGAGGCGTTCAGACCAATCACGATACATGGTCGTTGATGGGTGGTTGGTTGAAACCATCTGAAAGCCTTGACGAAGCTGCTAACAGAATTTTATTTGAATTAACTAACCTGACAGGTGTATTCTTAGAGCAATTAAGCGCTTTCGGTGATCCTAACCGTGACCCCGTTGAAAGAACGGTGGCAGTAGCTTATTATGCCTTAGTGAATGTAAAAGATTATGAAACCAGGATTTCGGATACGTATCATGCCCATTGGTTTTCGATGCATGATTTGCCGGAATTGCTCTTCGACCATTCGGATATGATTAAAATGGCAATTGAACGCCTGCGCTATAAAGCAGCTTTTCACCCGATTGGGTTTGAACTGATGCCCGAAACCTTTACGATTCCGCAGATACAGAATTTATATGAAGCTATTTATGGCAGTAATTTCGATAAACGGAATTTCAGCCGAAAAATCCTTTCTACCGGACTTTTAATCAAGTTAAAAGAGAAGCAAAAAGGATTTTCGAAGAAAGGCGCATTCCTCTATAAATTAGATACCGAAAAGTACCGAACACATTCAGACTCGTTCCTGAATTTTGTTCCTAATCCTGACGGTATGCTGTAAGTTTATCTGACATTTACTAAAACCTTGATTCTACCCTCGGTTCCATCAAAATCCTGTAATGCTTTTCCCAGAATCTGACCGAAACCTAGTTTGGTGAGGTCTGCTTTCATGGCGTAACCCGTTTTTGAGGATGTTACGAGTAAATCACCTCTTTTGATTTTTCCGCCTTCATTACAAACTTTAGTTGGGATAACCCCAACAACGCCCATAGGTACTTGTTTGCCCAGATCATCGGCTATATCGTCTTCTCTGAGTAATACACCCGGCTTGGTTGCGTATACACCAGCCACTAAAGTAGAATAGGCCTGGCTTGATTTTTCAACCGTACGGTCATTATTTGCTGAAATCACCAGTACATCACCGGGTTCATAGGCAGATTTCTCTCCTTCTACTTCAAAGGCTTCAGCTAAATCGGCTCCACTACCCTGCATACCTCCATTAAAAAATCCAGTTCCCTGATAGTTGATACGCGCTACATTAAAATTATCACTTTGTCCTTTAAAAACGGCTATATCTCCTGTACCTGTTTTGGTTTGAGCCATTAGCGCAGCACCACTACTGGCATTTGAAAGCACATATAAAGCCGGATTTGTAGACTGGTCGTTGTTCACCTCAAAGTAACCTGCCATGCCTCGTCCAACCGTTTTTGCATAGAGGGTGGTATTATCATTGCTTAGGTTACTGGTATAAAATTCTCCTACTTTGCCAGTACCATTGGTAGTAACATAAATACCCGAACTATTATTAGTTGTATTAGCTATCTGAAAATGCCCCGCTTTACCTGTGCCTGTGGTCTGGCTTTCAAGAACGATTCCACTACCATTCGTTTTGGCCAGAATGGCCGTTGCCGTATTGCTACTGTTATCAATCAAAAAGTATCCGGCCCGACCCACGCCAACATTCCACGCCACAAGGGTACCGCCCGTACCACTACCGCTAGCAAATAAAGTTGGCGACTGGCTGGCGGGGTTTGTAGATTGGAAATTTCCGGCTCCACCAAAGCCATTATTAAGCGACCATAAAGTGGTAGCAGAACTTGATGAATTATCAATTTGAAAAGAGCCTGCAATGCCAAAACCCTGACTAAGACCTCTGATTGCCGTACCGGTTCCAACAGCCATCGATTCTATGGTATTTCCCGTACCACCACCGAAAGCAAAGACAGCCTGCGATGCGTTCCCACCACTTACAAAAAATTCTGATGCACGCCCGGTCCCCCCGGCCGAGGCTGACAACGCAGCACCCTGCCCATTAGAAAGCGCATAGAGTGCATTGCTTGTACTTGAAGAATTATTTATCCTGAAATAACCCGCTCTGCCGCTTCCGGTAGTGATCCCGTCAATGGCATTCCCTTTGCTATTAGTAGCGGCTGCCAGAGTAGTAGAATCACTATTGACATTATTTGTCTGAAAATATCCTACTCTTCCTTTACCTATGCTAGTAGCATAAAGTGTACGTGATGTATTACCTCCTGAGTTAATCTCAAACCTGCCTGCGCCACCAGTACCTGTAGTAACCCCATTGATGGCAAAGTTCTTGCCCATAGTTGTCACATTTAATGCATAAGGCGTGGCATTGGCATTATTCTGCTGAAAATACGCACTACCGCCTGTGCCATCTGTAACCGCATACAAAACAGTACTTGTATTAGAGGGATTTGAAATCTGAAAACCTGCCCCAATACCTGTGCCGGTGTTGATACCCTGAAAAACAGTACCTGAGCCTACTGTAGTGGCATAGACAGCCGTTGAAAAATTATTGGTATTATCTATAGAAAACCACCCTGCCGGGCCAATAGACTTACTAAAAACGCCTATCGCAGGAGCGGGATTGGATGGATGATTGATCTCAAAATAACCCGCATACCCATTATTGATATTGGTTTTGAAAGTGGCTGTATTGGGCAAAATAGTAGCCGCAGAAGATTGTGCTAAAGAGTAAAAGCCCGATAAAGTGCATAATAGAAGCAAAGTATAATTTCTCATAAAACAAACGTTGGATTGTGTTTACAAAAATTTACATTGAAGCACACAAAACCAAAACATTATACTAAAGCCTATCTGAAAATTTACTGGGCGGTTTCTAAATGAAAAAGCGGTTGATAGAGATTATCAACCGCTTCTGTTAATAACATAATCGCATATAAGAATGAATATTTAGTTCTTAACTAATCACTCATTCACTAAATCATTCAATCACTAAATAATTTCTAACTCGCTGCGGCGGCTCTTCTGCGGTAGATAAAGTTCACAAAAACGCTTAGCAGTACTAACAAGCCCATTTTTTCAATGTCATTTACATTGGCAGTGATCGTGCCTTCGTCAGTCCAGAAATGTCTGGTTTGTTCAAAGTCTACCACCTCTCTGTTGGTATCATCCAGGCTCCATTGGGTACTCCAGAAATTCTTCGCTTTCATCACAAATTTCTCTCCGTTTATCAACCTGATTTCTGCTTTATTTCTCCAGACTGAAAATATGACTTCACCGATTAATTGCTGGTTATCTTCTCTGAAAATATTATAATTACTGCTCCAGAAACTCTTCTTTTTAAACAAGTATTTCTTTTGTCTGAATACCCCAGCTACATCTGTTCTGAAAGATTCAAACTGTACATACCCCACCTCTGAATCTCTCTCTAAAATATCAATTTTATTGTTGAGTGCTTTTTTTAAATAGTTGAACGTGTTTCTCATCTCATTTTCATTTACTATTTACAAAGATAAGATTTCAATTACACTATTATTCAACATTTATAACGGTGGATTAACCACAGGATAACAGGCTGTTTTTGAGGATAAAGCCTAATCTTCCATCACCGGAATATCGGCTTCTTTTATCAGACTGATATCTGCTTTTTCGATGCCTTCTTTTACCAGGCGATTGGCCTGTTTTTCATAAGTTTTCTCAAAGATATTACGCGCCAGACGTCCGTTGCCGAAAGATGAATCACGGTCTTCATAGAGTTTTTTAAAGAGCTTGTAAACCTTCTTTTTCGCCCCTTCATCTACTTTCAATTGCACTTTACTGGCCTGTATGAGATATATTTCCAGAATCTCTTCCGGCGTATAATCTTTAAAGCCGATGTACTTATTAAACCTCGAATGTAAACCCGGATTGGAGTTGATAAACTCAGTCATTTTTTCTTCATAACCCGCCACAATCACCACAAAATCATCGCGGTGGTCTTCCATATATTTCACAATCGTATTTACTGCTTCCGGGCCATAGGTATCGTCTGTATTGAGGGCATAGGCTTCGTCAATGAACAGAATGCCTCCCGATGATTTTTCGCATACCTCCCGGGTTTTCAAGGAGGTTTGTCCGGTATAACCTGCCACTAATCCGCTTCGGTCAGTTTCGTAGAGATGCCCTTTGCTCAGAACACCCAGCGCTTTGAATATCTTGGCTAATAAACGGGCGATAGTCGTTTTACCAGTACCGGGATTGCCATGAAAAACCATATGCAACGAGCGCTCAGGCACTTTAATGCCCTGCTCTTTTCTTATCTTCTCAATCTTCAATACATTGACTAGGCTGCTTACCTCATCTTTTACATTCTGTAAGCCTATCAGTGCATTCAGTTCTGCCAATAATTCATCTAACGTTTGTTCAGGTACGGCAGGCACCTGCTCGGTTGGTTTGGCAGGTGTCGTTTTTTCTTGCTGATTAACTTTTACATCGGGGTTTATCATCTTGGTCAATCCATCCAGACCTTTCAATAATACATGAAATGGATTGCTACTATAGGCTGGTTGGTTTTGTTCTGATTGTTCTTCTTGTTCCTGCTCTGCATTTTTTGAGTAAATATCTCGTTCACGATAAATCTGAGGTTCTTTACCTGCCAACCTATCGTTTACCACTTTATAAAAAGCGGCAATATATTCTTCTATGGTATTATCAACTTTTACTTTTCGTTCGGCTGTACCAAAAACCACCGAATCGGGTGTTGGGCAGCGTACGGTTACGGTTTTATCATAAGGGAATTCTATTACTTCCACATCGCCATACTGGTCGCTATCAACTAACAAGATTCTTTTGGTAGTAGCCAGCAGCAATACATGGCGGTTGTTCCAGTATCCATGCACGGAGGCATCAATGTATTCTTCTTCCTGAATAATGCTTGGCAGGGCTTTCAGTTCATTCCGAAGCATTAATAGGGCAAATGGGTTTAAATCTATCTGTCTTTTGATTTGTCCGTAAGTTGGCATTTCTATTGGCGAATTTTTGAATAAATTAAGTCGATATTTTGCTAGAATGCAAACCGATAAATGATGAGGTGTTGGAATGGGGGGAATATCATTTATATTTGTCTGATGAGTGACTAATATTTAAAACCTATTGTGACGCGATGAACTATATTCCAACTATTCTCCTCTATAGTAGACTGGTGTTTACTTTCGTGATTATCCTGCTATCATTCGTTCATGTACCTTATAGCAATATCATTGTTCTTTCATTAATGCACCTGGGCGTTATTTCGGATATTTTTGATGGAATTATTGCCAGAAAACTGAATATATCCACTCAAGATTTCCGGGTACAGGATACACTTTTTGACCTTAGTTTTTATCTGTCAATCGTCTATTTCATTTATCAATTCAAGCCGGATGCAATAGCTGATAATATGATCTTGATTAGTGGGATATTAATCCTGGAAGCATCCATGTATCTGATTAGCCTGATTCGTTTTCAGAAATTACCTTCTCCACATGATATTGTTTCAAAATTCTGGGCGCTTTATCTGCTGGTAGAGTTTTCGTTACTATTACTGAAGCAATCGGGCATTCATTTTACAATTGCGCTGAGTATAGGGCTTTTAGTACACTTCAATAGAGTTCTTATTTACATTCTACTTAAGAAGTGGGATCATGATATACCTACGGCTTATCATGCTGTTTTATTGAGGAAAGGACTGCCTATTAAGCGATTTAAGTTATTTAATGGTTGAGAGATTACATAAAAAAGTGGATTTGCTCGTCTCAAAGCAGCAAATCCACTTTTTTATGTAAAATTCATCATGCCTTCGGATACACAAAACCCTTTCTATACTGTCTGCTCAGGTATTTATTAGCCGTAGGGTCAAGGAAAATCTCTTTTTCTCTATCCCATTCAAGGCTTTTGCCTGATTTCAGGGCTGCCATGCCCAATAAGCTCATATTGGTAGCTTTATGGCCTTTCAGAATATCGGCAAATGGCAATTGTTTTGATTTGATTGATTTTAATAAATCAGCAAAAACCAGATTGATATTCTGTAAATCAGGTAAATTGAGGACAGGCTCCTGATGAATGATTTCTTTCTTCTGGTCTCTCGGGAAGAATGTCCAGCCCTTTGTCCAACCCATGTGGAAAGTCCCTTCTGTTCCATGGAAATACACGCCTACTTCTTCGGTTTTAGAAGTGGGTCTGCCATTTAGTGTGCTATGCTCCCAGGTACAGGTAAAATCTTCAAATTCATATACCACTACCTGACTTTCGGGAGAGTTATTATTGTTGGTATTAAACTTAGAACTAGCAATCGAAAATACCTTTTTAGGCGCAATTTCGTCTGTCCACCATAAAATCTGGTCGAACCAGTGCGGGCCCCAGTCGCCTACCATACCATTGGCAAACTCTAAATGGTTACGCCAGTTTCTTGGGTGGATGGTTCGGTTATAAGGCACCAATGGGCCCGGGCCGCACCACATATCCCAATCCATTTCTGCCGGTGTAGGTTCATCGGCCACCATCTGGCCTTGTCCGAAATTATAGGTTACAAAGGCACGAACCTCTTTTATTTTACCCACTTTGCCAGATTTTAAAAACTCCTGCCCACTCACATTATGTGGCGAATAGCGGCGGTGGAAACCTGTAATACAGATTTTTTGCGTATCACGGGCAGTTTTTACGATGGCTTTGCCTTCATTGATGGTATGGCCGATAGGTTTTTCAAGATATACGTGTGCACCACTTTTCATGGCATCAATGGCAATAAGTGCATGCCAGTGGTCGGGCGTAGCATTGATTACGATTTCAGGCTTTTCTTTCTGGAGTAATTCCTGATAATTTTTATAAATCTTCGGTTGGTCGTTTGTGAGTTTGCCTATTTCTCCCAGACATTGTTTGATTTGTCTGTCGTCCACATCACATACAGCCACAATCTGGCATTCGCCTGATTTGATAGCCTCTCTCACAATGTTTGTACCCCACCAGCCAGCGCCAATCAGGGCAGTTTTGTATTTAGCTTGTGTGGCATAGGTGATAAACGGACGGGAAACTAAAGCCCCTGTAGCTAAGGCAGAAGTACGAATAAAATCTTTACGATTCATGATTTATTGGGGTTGAATAATTATTATACAGTGGAACAATTTTATACTATTTTTTGTATTTTTGTATAGGAATAAAGACGTCTCGAACGTAGGAGTGAGGGGCTTTTTAAGCAACATCAGCTCGTTATTTCTTTAAAAAAGCCGACATTAATCGGCTTTTTTTATTATTCTCATCGAATTTAAAGCTAAAAGTTTCTTTCCTGAACGGACCTCTTTAATAACAATATAAAGGTCTCCGATCTTTTTCTGAAATTGAAAAACTTCACGACCTACCCGATTTGTCCCATCATAAAAGCATAAATCCGGTGAAGCTAAAACTTTTGGAATTAATAGTATATTCTCCTCTTTTATCGCTATCTGCCCTCGACTTTCTTCTTTTAATTGATTGCCATGTGCTTTGAAAATATGCTTAAGTGAATAGGCATCAATAGCAAATTTATAATTATCGAACTCCTTGTCAATTTGGTCTTCAAGTAGTTGTTTAATTGTATCAGGGATTTCAAAAGTAACGATAAAATTCTCATTCTCTTCGTTTTTTGTTTTCTCTAATAGCAGTTTTAGCTCAGCAGTTATGTCTTTCTCTAACATTTCTTTAGATTTTCAGAAAATTAAGTTTTATCCATTTATCTTGCAAAACAATTTGTAAAAGATTAGCCATATGCCACCTAAACCTCTACTAAAAACCGAAATCCTTGCGGGTGTCTCTACTTTTCTGGCTACGATGTATATCATTGTGGTAAACCCTGCTATTCTGAGCCAATCGGGTATGTCGTTCAATGGCGTGCTGACTGCCACTGTGCTACTATCATTTTTTTGTAGCCTCATGATGGGTATCTATGCCAAGAACCCGATTGTAGTAGCGCCGGGCATGGGGATGAATGCTTTCTTTACTTTTACGGCTGTAAAAGGCATGGGTATTTCGTGGCAGGTAGCATTAGGGGCGGTTTTCTGGGCGGGTGTTTTGTTCTTGTTGCTCTCTATCTTCAATATCCGTTCGCAGATTGTAAAGGCTATTCCTAAACCCTTACGCTATGCAATTTCAGCAGGAATTGGGTTATTTATTACCCTGATTGGCTTTGCTAATGCCAAATTTATTGTAGGTAATCCGGCCACAATTATTGGTGTCACTAGCCTGCACGACCCTATTGTAATTACCTTTCTGGTGGGCTTGGCTATTACCATGATTTTATTAGTGAAACGTGTGCAGGGGGGTATCATCATCGGTATTTTATTGACTACTTTACTGGCTATTCCTATCGGAAGATATTGGGGAGATGCCTCCGCTGTCAATTTCGGACAAAAAACGCTGGTGACCTGGCAAGGTGTTTTTTCAGCGCCTGATTTTAGTTTGCTGTTTCAACTGGATATTATCAATTCACTAAAAATAAGTCTGATACCTGTCATTTTTGCCTTTGTTTTTACTGATTTATTCGATAGCCTT
This sequence comes from Emticicia fontis, assembly GCF_054779675.1. Lineage (NCBI taxonomy): Bacteria > Pseudomonadati > Bacteroidota > Cytophagia > Cytophagales > Leadbetterellaceae > Emticicia > Emticicia fontis. The sequence goes on along the minus strand of NZ_BAAGXU010000037.1, from coordinate 327,527 downwards.
TCGACCTTTGTAGGTGTGGCCGAAGCAGCAAATTTGTATGATAAAGACGGAGAGCCCCGCAATATCAAAGAATCATTGTTGACTGATGCAGTGGCTACCACAATGGCAGGTTTATTAGGGACTAGCCCGGGTACGGCTTATATTGAATCAGCGGTAGGGATTAGTCAGGGAGGGAGAACGGGAATTACCGCTATCACAGGCGGAATATTGTTTTTGCCTTTTATGTTTCTGTCTCCACTATTGAGCATTATTCCTGCCATTGCTACGGCTCCGGCACTGATAGTAGTAGGAGTTTTGATGATTAAACCTATTACCAAAATCAACTGGGATAAACTGGATGATGCGGTTCCGGCTTTTCTGGCTATGGTGCTGATTCCTTTTACTTATTCTATCACTCAGGGAATCATCTGGGGTTTTCTGTCCTGGACTATCATCAAAATCGCTACCAATCAATCAAAAGAAGTCTCATGGATGCTTATCATAATTGATATTTTTGCACTCTGGGCTTTGTATTTAGGACATTAAAATCTTCATCATGAAACAGATATACACTCTTTGGATGAAATTACAATATATCATCCCTACGGGATACAGATATTCAGAAAATGTTATTCCTACTACAGATATATCGTCCCTGACAGGACTAAAAATATCCCTTAGGGATGTTATATCGGTAGACAAAAAGGCTAATCTCAATTCAAAGTCCCGTAGGGACGATATATTATTGCCTTTAAATCTATTTCACTCAATTCGTATATTTTTATTATGCATTCTATTCAGTAGCTTAACCCCAACATTTGCCCAACGCATTGCGATTTTAGGCGCTATGCCCGAAGAAATTCAGTTACTGGAATCACAAATGAGCCATATCAAAACCAAAAATGTCTTAGGTTTTCAGTTCAAAACTGGCAAACTGAATGGCAAGAAAATCGTATTGACCGAAACGGGCATTGGCAAAGTAAATGCGGCAGTGGTAACAACCCTGATTATTAAAGAATTCCACCCAAAATCTGTCATTTTCACAGGCATTGCCGGGGGTATCAGTGAAGAACTGAAACAAGGAGATATTGTGATTGGCAAGCAGTTAACGTATCATGATTATGGCAGATTAACCAATGAAGGTTTAAGTACCAATGCCACCCGAAACCCCATTACCAAACAGTTGAATCCGCTTTATTTTGCTTCTGATTCACTTTTGGTTTTGCAAGCCCTGAGTGCTGCTAGAGAGGTAAAGCTGCAAAAAATGTCGGCAGAAGCTTCTCAACCGAACATAAGTGCCGGAACTATTGTTACTGGAGATACCTTTGTTACTTCAAGCACGGCTGTAAGTAATTTTGAAAAAACCTTGCACGCCAATGCTACTGAAATGGAAGGAGCAGCAGTGGCACAGGTATGTTTCCAGCAACATATCCCATTTCTGATTATCAGAAGCATCAGCGATAAGGCCAACGAAAAAGCATCAGTTGATTTTCAGACATTCAAGAAAATTGCGTCTGATAATTCAGCTACTTTGGTGAAAGAAATACTCAAAAAACTATAGAAAAATAGATTAAATGACTTACGATTTTGACGAAGTAATTGACCGCACACAAACAGACAGTGTGAAATGGAAAAGATATGCAGGCAAAGATGTGATTCCGTTATGGGTGGCTGATATGGATTTTAAAGCTTCTCCTGCCATATTGCAAGCATTAGACAAAGTAACCAAAGAAGGAATAATCGGCTATTGGCAAACGCCTGACGAACTGGTAGAAGTAACACTGAAACGCCTGGAGGAAAAACACAACTGGAAAGTACCCAAAGAATGGTTGGTTTGGCTACCAGGCATGGTTCCGGGACTTACCCTTACTTGTATGTGCGTAGGCGAAGACGATGATGAAGTGATAACCACCGTACCAGTTTACGGGCCATTTATGAAAGCCCCTATTGCTGCCAAAAAGAAATTGGTGAAAATACCAATGAAGGAAGAAAATAATCGTTGGACTTTGGATTTTGAAGCAATTAAGGCGGCCATTACGCCTCGTACCAAGGTCTTTATGTTGTGTAATCCATATAATCCGGCAGGGACAGTTTTTACGAGGGAAGAACTACAAACACTGGTGGATATTTGTGTGGCAAATAATATTATCATTTGTTCAGATGAAATCCATTGCGATTTGATTCTGGACGAAACAAAGAAGCATATTTCGATTGCGACATTAAGCCCGGAAGCAGAAAAACATACAGTGACGCTGTTAGCCCCAAGCAAAACCTTTAATATTGCGGGTCTGGGCTGTTCGTTTGCTGTTATCCCTGATGATGAATTACGGGCAAAATATGCGAGTTTGCGTTATATTCTGGAACCAATGGTTTCAGCCTATGGGTATTATGCGGCTTTGGCAGCGTATAAAGATAGTGAAGAATGGCATCAGCAATTGCTGGCCTATCTGCGCAAAAACCATGATTATATTCTGAAAGAAATGAATGCATTCAAAGGTTTTAAGATGTTGCCTTTAGAAGCTACTTATCTGGCCTGGATAGATGTGCGTGAGGCAGGCATTGAAAATCTGGCAGAAAAACTGGAAGAAGCCGGCGTAGGGATTTCGGAAGGAGAAATGTTCTTTGATGGCAAAGGGTTTATCCGCTTGAATTTTGGTACGCAAATGAGTAATCTGGTGGAGGCTGTTAGTCGGATGAAGACGGTTTTGGAATTGAAGTAGGAAACTTTAAAGCTCAATAAGATGGATGCTTATGAACTTAGTGAAAAATTTATGCTCGGTATGCGCTTGGCAACTAAACGGCTTATTGAGCAAAGAGCTAGGGAAGATAAAAGTCTCATTATGGCTGATAAAGAGGGTAATATTCAGGAAGTACCGGCAAAACAGTTATTGAACAACTATGCAACTCAGCATAATTGGTTGAACGAGGAAAACGTTATTGATGTATAAATCAGTTTAGTTTCAAAACACAACTCCACATGCACGAAATTGAACCCTTTTATAACTGGCAAAGGTATTATCTGGCAGAAGACGACGAAAGGTCGCCTTTCTATGGCAATACTTATGGTGAAGCCTATGAAGATACAATTTATGGCTATTATATAGACCCAAACTGGGATTTTATTGGCTCTGAAACGCTCTATTGTAAGCTACTGATGGTTGATTATGACCTCCGCTATGCCGTAATCGAGATTTTTGGTGAATGGAATGATACCTTACACAATGACGTGATGTTCCTGAAAAGAACTGTGATTGACCACTTGACCAAAGAGGGCATTAATCAATACATACTGATAGGAGAAAACCTTTTCCAGTTTCACGGCGGCGAAGAAGATTATTATGAAGAATGGTATGAGGATATTGAGGATGGCTGGATAGCGGCTGTCAATTTTCCGAATTTTCTTCTGGAAGAATTCAGACGGTATCACCTTGATTCTTATATCAATTTTGGTGGCACCCTACAAATGATAGACAACTGGCGAACCATGAAACCGCATTTGTTTTATGATGTAGTGAAAGGTTTGATTATGAGGCGGCTGGGGTAGACGGAAATTATCTAAAACCTGCTACTTTTAGGATCTATTCTTGTATCAGTAATTGAAAGAATATAGATTTTCTCATCATCAACTTCATAAAAACAAACCACATTTTTATGTATAACACATCTTCTCACCCTTGGATTATTAAAGGAAACAGGATACATAAAAGGCATTCTTTCTATAAGCAGTAACTTTTCAGAAAGTCTGACAAGAAAATCAAGTTTTACCTTATTGGAATAATTATTTTGAAGAAAACGTGAAACATTTTCGATGTCTTCTGTTGCAATATCTGTAATTACAACTTCCCTCATTCTGACATTAATCTATCGATTACCGATTTAGCAGGAGAATATCTTCCTGCATCTACATCAGCAAGACCTTGTTCAATACGTTTTTTGACAGAAGGAGATAAGGATTCCCAAAAATCTTCTGAAGAAGAAACTTTTTGAAACGAAATATTCATGTATTGAAGTAATCCTTCCAATACTTTCTCCTGCTCTTGATTTACATCTAATACTAATGTAGACATTGCTAAAAAATTTAATAAACAAATTTAATATTCTATAAGCAAAACAAAAATGTTCAAGCAATAATTTCATATTAATTAGTCCATATAAACCATAAAAGATTCTTGTATCCTTAGATACAAGAATCTTTTATTCTCTCCCTCTACTTCATCAACTTCCTATCTTTCAACCAATCTTCCATACGTGCTGCCCAGGTTTCTACCGGGCCTCTGCCTTTTTTCTTTAGTCCATAGCCATGGCCACCTTTTTCATAGATGTGCATTTCTACCGGTACTTTGTTTTTCTTACAGGCCAGAAAATAGGCAATGCTGTTTTCAGGTTGCACGCCATCATCTGTCGTACTCACCAGAAATGTAGGCGGGGTATCTTTGGTTACCTGCTTATCGTTTGAATACCACTCTATCTTCTCAACCGAAGGATTTTTGCCAATCAGATTATCTCTTGAACCAAAATGTGTAAATCTATCATTAAAGGTAATAACCGGATAAATCAACAAAGAGAAATCTGGTCTTACGCTAACTGATGGGTCTGTTATCTCGCCCACTTGTGTAGTAAAATGAGTAGAGGCTGTTGAGGCCAGGTGTCCACCTGCCGAGAAACCCATAATCCCTACTTTCTCAGGTGAAATGCCATATTTGGCTGCATTCTTACGCACCAGTCTGATGGCTTGTTGCGCATCTTGTAGAGGTCTGATTTCGTCGTTATCAAACAAATCTTCCTGTGGTAAACGGTATTTTAATACAAAGGCCGTCATGCCTCTTTCATTAAACCATTTGGCAATATCATACCCTTCGTGGTCGATAGCCAGAATACCATAACCACCACCCGGACAGATGATCACGGTGGCATCAGTCGTTTTTTTCTTGGCCGGGTATACAATCAAAGCCGGTTGGGTCACATCTTTTACACGGGTAATGCCATCTGAGGTTTTAGAATCTTCCGGTACTTGCTTTCCTGTCGATCCCGGTGCAGTACCTGTATAAAGCAGAATCGTTTCGTTTTGGGCATACAAATCTGACATAAGCGTCATGGCGAATAGCATTAAAAACAATTTTTTCATTCAGTAATTTTTTGAGAGGTTGAATATTAGAGTAGGCTTACACATACTCGTGGATGGTTATTTTACAAAGTTGAAAAAAAATATTGTTTCTGACACTTTTCTACTAATATTGTGTAGTTATTTCTTTTCCTTATGCCCTCTCCGATAGAAAATTACCTCCGTTTTATTGAGCAAACTTATCCACTCTCACCCGAGTGTCTTGAAGCGCTCATTCCTTTTCTATCGCAAAAAACTTTCAGCAAAAAGGAATTTCTTGTTCATCAGGGAAATGTCTCCGACGAATTGTTTTTTATTATCTCAGGCTGCGTGCGCGAATATTTTGAAGATGCCCATGCCAATGAAATCAATACCTGGTTTGGTTTCGAAAATGCCATAGCAGTTTCTACCTATAGCTTCTTTTCTCAGAAACCAAGCTTAACCAATATTCAGGCATTAGAAGATACCGAAACCATTGTTATCAGGCATGAGGATATTCAAAAACTCTTCAATCAGTTTCATGAATTAGAGCGTTTGGGGCGCCTGTTTGCCGAGCAATATCTGGTACAGATTGAAGAAATAAAGATTATCCTGCAAACGCTCACAGCCAAACAGCGTTATGAATATCTCCTCCAGAACAAACCCGAGTTCGTCAAACGCATTCCGCTGAAATATCTGGCTTCTTTCCTGGGTATCAAACTCGAAACTTTAAGCCGGGTAAGAGGGCAGAAATAAGATCAAATTTTATTCTCCGTATTGTTTCTTCAATTGTTTCATCAAAATCTGAATGCCCTCTGCCGTAGTACTTGAGGCCGCATTGGTAAAAACCATATAAGCCCTGTCTGCTTCTTTGATTATATGCACCTGAGTAATAAATGCTCCGGCATTACCTTCATTATAAGCGATAGTATGTCCGGTTGCCTGGTCAACTTCATTAAACCAGCCAAAGGCAAAAACAGGGGCACCATATAATAATTGATGAAATACTTGTTGCGGCAATACATCAGTCTGCCCTTTTAAGCCTTTCAATTGCAATTGAGCAAATTTCAGATAATCATTCATACTGACATTGATATTGCCGGCAGATAATAGCCAGTTCAATTTATAATTGTCGGATGGTGGCAAGGGTTGCAGACTGGCATCATGCCCCCATGTTTGTAGAGGATCCGTCAGATTCGGATAATCGAAACCAAAATCAATTGATAATACGTTTCCCAGGTCTTGTACCAAAGTTTTAAAAGATTTTCCACTGGCTTTTTCCAGCATCAAGCCTGCCACAATATAATCGGTGTTTGAGGGTGTCAAGCCATTCTCCTGTATGGGCATCGGCTTCTGGCTCAGGAAATATTTCGCCAATAAAAATCGCTGTTGCTGGTTATCTCCGGTAATATGTTCTTTGGTCGGTTGCTCAAAAGTATAAGTATAAGAAGGCAAAAGACCTCTGAAAGTAATGAGGTCTTGCAAGGTCACATTCGCATAGACTTTTTTACTGTTTTTCTTCAATTCAGGGAAAAGTGTCAGAAACTTTGTATCCCAACTGATTTTCTTTTGCTGTACCAATAGTGCTGCTATAAAAGCTGTAATAGCTTTGGTATTTGATCCGATATGAAATCTATCTGTTGGTTTTGCAGGAAAATTCGAATTGGCTCTCTGAACGCCTAAAGTATGAGACTCAAAAATACTATCTGAAGATACCACCGCATAAGCCAGCTCGGGAATCTGATAGGCTTTTCGGATACTATCGGCAAAAACCCTGATTGATTGTGCCTGAAGTTTTGCAATACTCAATATAATAATAATACTCAGGGCAAGGCTTCTGCTCAGATAATTGTTCATTTGCTAACGTGATAGATATGGAAAGGGTGCAAATATACGATTTCAAAATAGTATTGGAATCGAAAGTAACAGCGAATGGAAACGGTCCGCCGTCGCCGTCTAAGATAACAAAGCGGCCGCCGCGGGAAATGTCATCTTTCAAGTGCAGACTAATCAGTGTTCAAGAAATAAGCGTTCTCTAAAAGTTTGGCTAAAGCCAATATAGATGATTTTTTCTTTTTACCCCCATTTAAAAATGGGGGCTATTGAATCAATTGCCGCCAGCTTTAGCTGCGGACGCCGCGCTGGTGGTTACTAAATTGTTAAAATTCCATTTGGCTTTAGCCAAAATTTTTATAGAACGCTTATTTCTTGAATCCTAATAAGGAAATCTTGTAACAGTCTGATTTTACGAAAAACCTCTTTAAACACTTTGAAAACACAATCTTAAGTCGGAAATTTAGGAAACGTCTAGTTCCATCCACATAACAAAATATATCATGATGCAAGAAAAGGGGAGGCCCAGTCAAAAAGAGTTGCAAGCAGTGTACTGTCAAAGTACCAGCCACCCAAGGAGTATCAGAAAAGGTAGACGCTACGGTGACTACCTTTTTGAGCAAGGATAAGAAATTTAAACAATTTCATTGAATAATTTGACATTTATCAAACACATATCTCAATAAAATATAACAGTTTTGAGATCTGTTCAATCAATCCTGTAACACTCATGAAAAAAATTACTTTTTTGCTTAGCTTCCTCTTTATTAATACCATTGTTTTTGCACAGAAAGACGTGCAAAAACGCATTCAGACTCAGTTTATTATGGCTGAAAATGGCTCTACCATTCAGTTAGATGAAGGTTCTTTTACTTTCTCAGCCAGTCTTTCGATGGAGGGGAAAAAGAATATTACTATCAAAGGGAAAGGCAAAGACAAAACGATTCTATCGTTTAAAGGCCAAACCGAAGGTGCCGAAGGAATCAGGGTTTCTAATGCAGAGAACATCATCATTGAAGATATGACCGTGCAGGATAGCAAAGGTGATGCCGTGAAAACCATGAATGTGAAAGGAATTACTTTCAGAAATGTAAAAACTGAATGGACAGGCGAGCCTAAAAAAGAAAACGGTTCGTATGGTCTATATCCGGTGCAATGCGAAAAAGTTTTAATTGAGGGTTGTGAGGCCATTGGGGCTTCTGATGCTGGTATCTATGTAGGTCAGTCAAAAGATATTATCGTTCGTAAATCTCGTGCTTACCACAACGTAGCAGGTATTGAAATTGAAAACTCATTGAACGCCGATGTTTATGAAAACGAAGCCACTGAAAATACGGGTGGTATTCTGGTTTTCGATTTACCAGATTTGATTCTGAAAAAAGGAGGCTATACCCGTGTATATAAAAACAATATTCACCATAATAACCTGCCAAACTTTGCCCCTAAAGGGAATATCGTTGGCAAAGTGCCGGATGGCACCGGAATTTTGATTCTGGCAGCTAACCATGTAGAAATCTTCGATAATCAGATTGTGAATAACAAATCGGCAAGCACTGGTATTATCTCTTATTTCACTACCGAAAATCCTATTAAAGACCCGACCTATTATCCATATCCTGAGGCTATTAACATTCACGACAATGTCTATGAGCGTGAACACGTGAAAGCTACCGGAAAGGGTCGTTTCGGGCAGATGTATAAATTTAAACTGAGATTCGGCAAGAATGTGCCGCATATCCAATGGGATGGAATTGTGGATGCCAAGAATCCTACCAAAGTTTTATGCATCAAAAACAATAAAAATGTAAGTTTTGCCAATTTAGATGTAGCGAATAATTTCAAGAATGTTTCCCGCGATGCTTCAACACACGATTGTAGTCTGGAAAGTCTGAAAATGGCAAAAATTGATTAAATACGTATAACAAAATGGTACAGGGGTGCCTGGTAGTAGAAGCCTGGGCTCTGCTGTTTTTTATTTTCAATGCAAAGATTCTTATTATTATTGATAGCCTTGGGCATTTTTGGTCTGTCTTCCTTCAATCAAGAAGATTCATCAAAGGAAATACGGGCAACTATGCCTAAGGAGAAACTTTCGGAATATGCCTTTTTTGAAGGTAGTATAGCCGAACAAAAACCGATGAAGGGGGTTATGCCTTTTTCGCTCAACACGCCTTTATTCAGCGATTATGCAGAAAAGCTACGTTTTGTGAAACTACCTGAAGGAGCTAAGGCCTCTTATAACGACAAGGAAGTCTTGAATTTTCCGGTAGGCACTACGCTGATTAAAACATTCTATTACCCCATAGATTTCAGAAATACTGACAAAGGCCGCAGAATCATGGAAACCCGTTTGCTGACCCATGAAGCCGAAGGCTGGAAAGCTCTGGTCTATGTCTGGAATGAAGAACAAACTGAGGCATATCTGGAGGTAGCTGGCGATACCAAAGAAGTAAGTTATATTGACCTGAATGGCAAGAAGAAAAAACATGAATACAGTATTCCGAATCTGAATCAATGCAAAGGTTGCCATAACCGTAATGAGCAAATGTCGCCTATTGGTCCATCTGCCCGACAACTCAATGGCACTTACCATGCCTGGGGATTACCTGAGGGTACCGAAAATCAATTATTAGCGTGGCAAAAAACAGGTATTCTGCAAGATTTGCCAGCCATTGAACAAGTGCCTAAAGCTCCTATCTGGAATAAGCCCGAAACAGGAAGCATAGACGAACGAGCGCGTATCTGGCTGGATATTAATTGTGCGCATTGCCATCGTCTGGGCGGCCCTGCGCAGACCTCTGGTTTAAATCTGAGCATTCATGAAACAGACCCTCTGGCGATGGGTATTCTTAAAACTCCGGTGGCCGCAGGTCGCGGTTCGGGCAATCGTAAATTTGATATTGTACCGGGCAAACCAGAAGAGTCTATTCTGGTCTACCGCGTTGAATCAACCGACCCGGGCGAAATGATGCCCGAAGTAGGCCGCAAAACAACTCATAAAGAAGGGATTGACTTGATGAAAGAATGGATAAAACAGATGAAAAAGCCTTGATTTGAGTATACTTTTAAAATCATAGAGACGCCATGATGTCGTCTCTACAAAAAAGCACCCCTTCAGGGGCTGGGGGCCATTTCCCTCTCCCTACCCCATTATTCCATCGCCTTATCATAATCTTATTAAATAGCTTTCATAACTCTTGTAGATTTGTTCATCAAAATCAATAAGAGTTATGAAGGCTATTGCTCATTATCGTTTGTCAGAATATGCTCTTGTATAAGAGGTTTCAGCAGACGGCAAAGTAAAATCCTAAATGGCAGCATGCTCTTTTTTTTTATCAATAAATTCACTCTTATGAAATCACTCAGATTGATTGTTCAGGTATCATTTCTTTTTGCCTTTGCCTCATTTAGCGCATGGGCACAAAACTCCGGCCTGGCAGTTGGCGCAGATGCCCCTGCTTTCGACCCCTATCATGTATCAGGCAGAGACAAAGGAACCAAAACCTGCCCGATGTGTAAGTATGGTGCAAAAACCGATGGATTGATGGTCTGGATAAATGATGATTTGAAGAACTATGAAAGAATGCTGAGTTTTCTGGAAGCACAGTATCTGACAAGAAACGCCAATAACTGGAAAACCTTTATTGTTTTCATGAACCCAAAACACGAGAATGAATCTTTGCTGAAACAAAAACTGAGTGAGTACACTAAAAAACTGGATTTAAAAAACGTAGCCTTTACTTTTATCTCTTCTCCTACTGATGCCGAAACAGCCGGAGTTTATGAAATTAACCCTAAGGTAAAGAGCACCATCTTTGCTTATAAAAGGCGGGTTATCACAAAAAAAATCGTCAATTTTGATACTGACAATGAGAATTTCAGTTCACTATTGAATTTCTGATATTACAAATTAAATAGACAAAACTATGAAAAATCAACGGTTGCCCATTTTGCTTAGCGCATTCAATTTACTGTTACTCTTGTTTATTGCAGCTAAGCCAGCAGAGGAAAACTTCGATAAAATCAAGGTAAAAGAATTTGAACTGGTTGACAAGAATGGCGTTAAACGAATGTCATTCAAGACAGAAGATGATGGTACGGTCATGTTCAGAATGATGGATAAAACAGGCACGATCAGAGTAAAATTAGGTGCCGAAGAAAATGGCGCCGGATTGGTTTTGCTTAACGAAAAAACTGAGGTGGGACTACATATCTTAGCCAAGAAAGAAAAAACGGCACTCGTATTGGTAGATAAGGATGGTAAAAAAAGAGAATTGTAAGATGAAAAACCTCATTAAACTCCTTCTCCTTAATGGAATCTTTTTTGCCTCCTTTGCACAGGATTCCAGACCTTTTGTCACTTACGTAGGCACAAGCCCTTGTGGAAATATACTGAAACCATTTTTAGGAGTTGCCAATGAGCCTGACTGTGAATTTACTAAATGGACAATGACACTCTATCCGCAAAAAGCGAATGCTCCTGCGGCAGTAAAATTAGTCTATAGATATGGGGTAGGTAAACCTAATACCAGTGGTTTTATGGATGAGAAAAGGGCAGAATTTGAAGGACATTGGACAATCGAGAAAGGCATGAAAGCCAAACCTGATGCGATTGTCTATCAGGTTACGTTGCATACAATTGACAAGAATCTGCTTTTTGTTAAATTAAGCGATAATTCCATTCATTTGCTGGATAGTCAGCGGAGTCTGATGGTTGGGAATTCGGGTCATAGTTATACTTTTAACAAAGCCAAACCCTGATAGATTATGAAAAATATTATGCTGATATTTATAGGAGTTTTGGTTGGAACAGGAACCTATGCCCAAAAAAGTGGCGCAGAAAACGAGCCTTATTCGACTACATCTTCCAAACCTTTTCCATCAGGTAAAGGTGTCTATGGTGTATTTGAAGGCAGATGCGCTTGTCAGGAATTAGCTCAGGTGCTAAAGAAAGAGGTGTCGCCCGAATGCTTCAAAACCAAGTGGGGGCTTGAACTCTACCAGAATCCAGATACACAAGTACCGAGCACTTATGTATTAGCGGGTTCATTTTTCAGGCAGGCCATTCGGAAAGGCACATGGAGCATAAGCAAAGGCACTAAAACAGACCCCGATAATTTGGTAATTGCCCTGGAAGCTGATAATCAGCAAACTATTTATTTACAGAAAGGAGACGATAATGTCTTGTTTTTCCTGGATCAGAACAAAGAAATACTCACAGGTAACGACCTTTTTAACTATACACTCAACAGAGTTCAGAAGAAACCCGTAGAATGAAAATCAAACAACTGAAATACTACCTGATTCCTGCTTTCTGGATTATAGTTACGCTGCTTATGATTGGGCAAGACCTATTGTTCAGTGCATTAAAAGGCAATCCTGTAGTATGGTCAGATACGTTGATTTTCAAAATCAAGTGGTTGCTGTATATCCCTATTACATTTGTGGTATTCTGGCTGGGTGAAAAACTGCCCTTGCAGTCGCCTCAATTAGTCAGGAATCTGTTGTTCAATCTGTTTATTTCATTAGCTATCAGTTTTCTGGCAGTTATCGTTTATTCTCTGCTTGTAACCTGGTTCTGGAATCTGTTTATCGGGCAAACACAATTCCGGGCTATTTTCAAACGGAATCTGGCAGTTTCCTTATTTAATGAGTTTGTCAATTATTGGATCATTCTGGCGGCTCATAAAGCTTATACCATCTTCCGTCAGTTTCAACAGGCACAGGTTGACAAAGCGCATCTTGAGAAACAATTATCTGATGCCAAGCTGGGCTTTTTGAAAATGCAGTTGCAGCCGCATTTCCTGTTCAATACGCATCACAACATCATAGGCTTAATGCAAAAAGGAGACACTGAAAAAGCCACCCGGATGCTGATGAAACTAAGTGATTTATTGCGTCTGAGCCTGAAAGAGAACAGTGATGATTTGGTTCCGCTTAAAAACGAAGTGCATCTCTTGCAGCTATATCTGGATATTCTGAAAGTACGGTTCGAAGAGCGATTGGATTATGAGATAGCTATTAATCATGAATTGCAAACAGCCTTTGTGCCACCTATGCTTCTGCAACCTCTGGTAGAAAATGCCGTAAAATATGGGATTGAACCATTTGCCAAGCAAGGGAGAATAGAGATTTCGGCACAAAATGGACAGGATAAACTTAAGCTGCTAGTAAAAGATAATGGTATTGAGACCTTTCAGTATTTCAATTTTGGCATTGGATTGATGAACACGCAGGAACGATTAAAGAACCTTTTTGGCGAGGAAGCAACACTCGATATTACAAGCAACAAGCCTGATAATGGCATTACAGTTATGATCACTTTACCTCTTCTGAAATGACTTATAAAGTTCTGATAGCAGATGATGAATCAATAGCCCGTGAGATTCTGCAAAAGCAATTGCAGGACTACCCACAGGTGGAGATAGTAGACGTATGTAAAAATGGGAAAGAAGCCTTAACTGCCATCGAAAAACATCAACCGGATTTGCTGTTTCTGGATATTCAGATGCCAGAATTGAATGGGATAGAACTAGCTAAAAGCCTAACTACTGAAAAGCCACCGTTGATTATTTTCGTCACGGCTTTTGATAATTATGCTCTGCAAGCCTTCGAAGCCAATGCGATTGATTACCTGCTGAAACCCTTTGATAAAGAACGTTTTGATAAAACTTTTCAGAAGGCATTAAAGCAATTGCATTTAACCAATAAAGAGGATTTGAGCAATGTCTTTGATAAATACAGCCAGTTTTTTCAGCAGTTTTCGCAACCAAGCTACCCCGAAATTGTCACGGTAAAAGATGGTGGGCGTATCCAATTATTGAAAACTGCCGACTTAATATACATAGAAGCCGAAGGAAATTATATAAGCCTGCAAACCGAGAAATCGAAGCATTTGCTGTATGAGACATTATCAAGTTTTGAGCAGAAACTCAATCCTAAGACCTTTGTACGTATTCATCGATCTACGATTGTCAATATCAATTTCATCAAGGAAATCCAGTCTCACTTTAATGGCGATTATTCGGTAATACTTAAAAACACTAAGGTATTGCGTATGAGTAGGAATTATAAGGAGAATTTGATTAATTGATTTGGAAATTGAGTGATTTAGTGAATGAGCGATTGAGTGATTTTAATGATTTAACTCAACGACGAGTGTTAATTCAAAACTCATTATCAATTACAAAACATAGACTAATCACTCATTCACTCAATCGCTCATTCACTAAATTATTTTAATCACTCACTAAATCATTTATAACATGAAAAAGCTAGTTTTACTGCTGTTTTTGCCATTGGCATTGTCAGCCCAGAAAAAGGTTGGCGGCCCTTGCGAATGCTGTGAAGCAATTTATCAACGTATGCCTGCGAACCTATCATGGGAAACCCGGATTTCAGATAAAAACGAAGAAGGTGAACTTATGGAGATTACAGGTATTATCTATCAGAAAAATGGTAAGACACCTGCGCCAAATGTAATTCTTTATGTTTACCATACCGATGCAAAAGGTAAATATTCGAGAGGAACAGGGGAAGACTGTGCCAAACGCCATGGCAAGCTACGCGGCTGGATGGAAACTGATAAGATGGGCAGATACAAGTTTCTCAGTATCAGACCTGCCTCTTACCCGGATGCTACTATTCCGGCGCATATTCATCCGGTCATCAAAGAACCTGGTAAAACTGAGTATTATATTGATGAATATCGCTTCGAAGGTGATCAATTCTTAACCAAAGAAGAAATTGCCAAAGACGAAAACCGCGGCGGTAGTGGTATTATCAAACTTATTAAAAATGATAAAGGCGTTTGGGTTGGAAAAAGAGATATTATTCTTGGAAGAAATATTCCGGATTATTATTAAAGTCGGAAAAAGGAACATGGGAAAGGGAAAGCAGTGTAAACAGAAAAATGTAAACTGTTAAATGCGGCAACCTTTATCATTCTTCTGCTTTAACCGCTTTTCTATCACTATGTCCTAAAGATTTTTCCGGTGCAACCAGGTCTCTTACGAGTTGTTTAAGTTCTTTGATTTCAGGAAAATGTCCTTCACGCTTACGGTCAAAGATTACTTCTTCATTTAATATAACTTGAAACCTCCCTGCTATTTCACTCGGGCGTAGACTTACTTCTCCTAACTCTTCTTCAAAAGTTGTCAGGAGTTCCTGTGCCATCCATGCTGAGCGCATCAGCCAATGGCATTTAGGGCAATACTCTAAGGTTATTTTTGGTTTCATATCAACTACTGTTTCATTTTTAAATTACCGTGTCACCCCTATATTCGTCCGAAGAATAGGGTGGCACGGTTAGGCATTCCAAGTACTTATTTTTTTAACTTTAACGACTTATAATCTGCTCCCCAATTAACCGTGCCACGCTCTTTCTCAGACGAGTATAAGCGTGACACGGAACCAAAGATTATTTTTTCAATGTCGATAAATATTCTACTAAATCCACAAATTCCTGTTTTTGCAATGGAAATTTAGGCATTAATGATTCTGTTTGCGTTTCCATTGAAGCAATTTCCGAACGTTTGTATGTAGTTGGGGTGGCACTGCCCAAAGTTTTTACCGTTACCTCATTTTCAGTTTTGGTAAGAATCATACAGTCTATATCAGTACCATTTTTCAGTTTTACCTTAAAGCCTTCAAAGCCGAAACTAATCCCCTGGCTTGGGTTCATAATAGCTGAATACAAAGCCTCTTTTGATAATTTGCTTCCGATTTCTGTTAGGGCCGGACCAAAGTTGGTACCCTCACCTTTGCCTATATGGCAGGTAATACAATACGTTTTAAATACCTCGTGCCCTTTATTGGCGTCACCTGTCAGCTTCACTAAATCACTGATATTACCAATTGACTTATCCACATCAGCTCCAAACATTTTCATGGCTTCAGTACGGATATCTCCATGCCAGGTGCCTAATAAAAGCTTTTTAGCAATCGGCATCACATCTTCAGGTACTTTTTTGGCTTTTACCAAATCCCATAGAATCTCTTCGCTATTCCAGCCATTCATGGCTTGCATTGCTCTTTCGCGTATTGGTTGGCTCAGATTTTTGTTGCTAAATAAGGCTATGAGATAATCAGTAACAGGCTTATCGTCAACACTTCCATACATATTAATGGCTTTCAATGCCACATTTTCATCCTTACTCTTAGCCAACTTCTGGAACTCACCTATACCATTGATTCTCACCTGCATTCTGGCAGCTTCTCCACCATATACACTATCAGTCATTGCCATGTTCACCAAACGTGCTGATTGGTCTTTCAGTTGATAACGTTTAACCAAATCAAGGTAATCAGCCGGGTTTTGAATACCCTCTAATACTTTTGGTAATAAACTGGCATATAATGGATCTTTTTTGGCACTTTCAATATCCAGGTGTTTAAATACCAATGTTTTAATATCGGCAGGGGCGTTGCCTCCATCTAGCATACTGAATAATACCTTGGTTTTATCTGGACTTGTCTGGAAATCAAAGGCTCTGAAATAACGCAATTTATCAGCACCTGTTGCTGTCTTAGCCAATTCAGCCAGACGATAGATATTATCAGTTGAGCGACTTCTCCATACAATATCTTTCGAGCTGGCATCTACTTTCCATTTATCTGCAACGCGTGCTATATATTTAGCAAAAAAGGCATCCCATTGATTATCGGCAGCAATCCCAAGTGCCTCTAAATACCAACGGTCTTTGCCATCGTATTGAGTAGCTAAGGTCGTCCAGATATCAGCGGCTTCAGGGTTAGTATTATGACGCAACGCCAAAGCCACCTCTCTACGAATTTGTGGAGATGGATCTTCTGCCAATTTTTTCAGCATCGCAATATCTGCCATTTTCAACTCACGGGCTAGACGAATACCTGTTATTCTGATGTCTTCATCTTTATCAGCCAAAGCGGCATCAATATATTTCTTTTCTTCACCTTTGATATTGCCTAGCAACCACAAAGCTCTTGCACGCATTCTTGAATTGTCCGATTCCCACAAATCCACTAAAGACCCTTCCGCTTTTTTCTGTAAGCTATTGAGTTTTGTCCAGGCTAAATAACGGACAGCAATATTTGGATTCTGTAAAGCTTTTACACAGCCTTCCGGTGTTTCAAAGTCAAAAGTCGGTACTGAATAGTTTTCGCCTTTAGGGGCAATCCGGTAGATACGCCCACGTAGGCTATCGCCCATTGCATGACCACCTACACCTGGGTCGTACCAATCAGCTACGAAAATAGAACCATCAGGTGCTTGTGTTACATCTGACGGGCGAAACCATTGGTCACGTTTTGAGCCATCGAGAATATTGTTGATAGTTGCCTTAAAACCTGCACCATCTTTTTCTACAGCATACGAGCGTACAATGTTTGGTCCCGCATCGCAGTGAATCACCTGATTACGATATTTTCCTGGCAATAAATCACCTTCGTATACGATCATACCAGTTGGTGAACCTGCTCCTGTTTGCAATAAATTTGGCACTACACCCGGGTCATTCAAATGCCAGTGACGTAACGGTATTTCGCTTTCCCAGTTGGTACGGCGTTCCTGCCAGCTGGCACCCGTCATTTCGTCTTTATAACCATAGTTACCATAATCCATCACATAGTTGATACGAACGCCTTTGTTGCCATCATCATCATTATCTGACTGCCACATTCTGCCATAAGAATCAACCGCTACTTCGTAGTTATTTCTGAAATTATGAGCCAGAATCTCAACATTTGAGCCATCCGGATTACATCTATATACTTTCCCCTGCTTGTAAGTTGAGAATGGTCTACCTAAATCATCTTTTAACTCAACCCCATTTTTATCGTGTAGAGTCTCTACCTCATTTCCTCCATTGAAATATAACTTACCATCAGGCCCGAAACTAAAGGCGTGAATCGCGTGGTCGTGTTGATTTCCGGTAAGGTGGGTAAAAATCAATTCTTTTTTATCCGACTTACCGTCACCGTTTTCATCGGTAAACATAAATACATTCGGGCTACAAGAAACAACCACTTTATTGCCTAATACCGAGATACCCAATGCAGAGTTAATTTCTTCACCTTGATAGAATACGGTAGTTTTATCAGCTTTGCCGTCTTTATCGGTGTCTTCCAAAATCAGAATCCTGTCTCCTTTCTTATTATAAGGGTTCTGTGGATTCAGTTTATTGCGATAGTTGTACCCCTCACAAATCCATACTCTACCCTTGGCATCAATATCCATATTGGTAGGGTTCATCATCATGGGTTCAGAGGCAAAAAGTGTTACCTCCAGATCAGGGTCTTCTAATTGTACCCCATCAACGGCGTGTTCGGGCTTACGCTTGTCGTCGTCTGATAGTTTCGCATATTCTTCGTCAGGAAGTGTTTTGGGCGCTTGCTTACAGGCTCCGGCGAGCAACAAAACGGAGAGAGAAAAAATGATAGATTTTTTCATGAAAAATAGGTTGTATTTATAGGCTTTGAATAGATACGCTAAAAGTATAGAATAAGTGTTGATTTGACAAATAAAAATCAAGCTACTTAATTCTTCAAAGAAACCACTCCTTTTTCTGTCCCTAACCCTAAAATATGTTTCGCTCTCAGGTAACGATTGACATTTCCGGCATCATAATTTGCACAATCTTTATCAAAACTACTGATTCGCACCATACCTGATGAGTGGATAAATTCATTATTCCCCAGCCACATACCCACGTGCACTACTCTTTCTGGTTTTTCGGGAGTAGCTTTTTCGCCAAAGAATAGTAAATCGCCTACTCTTAGTTTTTCAAAAGGCACATCTTCACCTATAAATGCCTGTTGAGACGCATCTCTTGGCAATAAAATCCCATTGGTCTGATATACCATACGCATATAACCACTGCAATCAACACCTTTCCATGAGGTACCACCCCACAGATACGGTAAGCCTATCATACGAAAAGCCGTTTTAGTTAATGCTTCCGGGCTTGGAGAAGTCATTTTCTTCCAATCCTGATAAGAAATTGCTTCACGTTTTAGAATGAAACCTTTGCGGGTATCAGGGTAGACCACTTCATAAAAATCAGCCACCGTATCTTTTACTATCAATAAATCTCCCCAGGTAAGGTCAGAAACCGTCTGGGTATTTTCGTCTTCTTCAGTATATGCAAAACCAAAAGGCTTGGCAAACATGAGTTTTGTCTGGCTTTGGTAGGCTTCTACTTCATTTTTTAGTTTCCGCTTGATTGTACCGCCATCTACCCAGCCAATATAATTGTCAGGTGTTTGTACCAGATACCAGTTACGCTCTTTTTCCAGTACTTTTAGCGTTGTACCTAACAATGATTGCGTAGCCAGTTCAGCTGATTCTTTAGGCATGGTTCGGATATTCGCTACCGAAACATTCACTAGGGCATAGATTTTCCCCTCTAATTCTTCTTCTTCCGGCAAAACTCTTATTTCATCAGCCAGATTATAGCCATTGCTATGCAAACGGCTTAATAATTCTTTTTTGGCTAGAGGTAAATTAGTTTTACCTACCAGTAAATTGCTATCTAAATCTACCTGAAAAACCGCGACCCTTTTGTCGGGTGCATATTTTTTCTTTACCTGCTCAATAATGGTTTGCACTGTAGGGTGTGTAACAGGGCTTTGATTTACCTGAGCAAACAGAGAATTGCTCAAGCAGGTAATTACGATTAAAAGAAGAAGTTTGCTGCGAGTGTTTAGGGAATAATACATTGCGTTTATCACTGTATATAACTATTGTAAATGATTCCAGCCCTGGGCTTTGATACTTATCTTGCCACCACTTTTCATTACCAATTCTACTGCCTTATCTTCAGTCATATATCCAATTGGTGTGATGTCTGAGATATTCTTTATTTTATCAAAATCAGCTTGTTTTACGGTAAACAATAACTGATAATCTTCTCCACCATTCAATGCCGCTGTAATTGGACTAATATTAAATTCAGATGCCGTCAGCATCGTAATATCTTCAATCGGCAGTTTATCTTCAAAAATCAAAGCACCTACACCTGATTGCGTACTTAAATGGATGATTTCGGAAGCCAAGCCATCCGAAATATCAATCATTGCGGTTGGCACAACGCCTGCTTCTGCCAATTCGTGTATAATGTCGGCTCTGGCTTCAGGTTTTAATTGTTTGCCTACCAGGTAAGATTTCTCTTCCAGGTCTGGTTGCATGGATGGGTTTGCCAGATATTCCTGTTTCTCTCTTTCCAGAATCTGTAAGCCAAAATAAGCTGCTCCCAAGTCACCAGTTACGCATAGAATATCATTGGCTTTTGCGCCATTTCTGTACGCAATCTTGTCTTTATCAACAATACCTGTAACCGTAATTGAAAGCACCAAACCTGAGCGTGAGGCGGAAGTGTCACCTCCAATTAAATCCACTTTATAATCTTCGCAGGCAAATTTGATACCCTCATAAATTTCATCAACGGCTTCAACCGAGATTCTATTGCTTAAGCCGATACTTACTGTAATCTGTTTGGCAATGCCGTTCATGGCTGCAATGTCTGATACGTTTACAGCTACTGCCTTATACCCCAAATGACGGAGTGGTGCATAAGCAAGGTCGAAATGAACGCCTTCCAGTAGCATATCCGTCGAAACAAGCATATATTGAGTACCCATATCAATCACGGCAGCATCATCTCCTATAGCCGTTATTGTCTCCGGGTTTTGTATTGTAAATTTTGATTTTATCCGGTCAATCAGGCCGAATTCTCCTAATGCATTCAGTTCTGTTCTTTCCATACCTTCTGTTTGCTGTTCTATCAGCTAATATCTATTTTTTCGCAAAGATATACAAAAAAAGGTGGACTTTTCAGCCCACCCTTCCTCTCAAAATCTTTGTAGCTTATTGAATAGCCAAGGTATATGTATTAATAGTACCACCCGTTTTCTGGCTTGCTGTAGTCCGTGTTAATATCAATTGTGTATCGGTAATCGAATCAATCGTAAAATCTATGGTTCCACCTGTACCTGTTGGTGCAGGGCTCAGATTTTTCAAAGTCAATTTTGTATCACCAGTCAATTCATATTGTCCAGAAAATGTATTACCATCAAATTCTATTAAAGTAGCTGATGGAGCAGCGGATAATCTTAATTGGAAGCTCGAATAACCTGGTTTAGTATTGTTGGCTGCACCTTTTGTATACACAATCGCTGTTCCCTCTTTCACGGTACTGGCTACCCAGTTCTTTTTGATTTTATCAGATACTGGTACTACTTTCTCTTTTCCGCAAGAAAAAATGAAAAAACTACAAGCAAACAATAGAATGGCAATCTTTTTCATAGAATGTTTTTTTTGAATATGTAAGTTCAATCTTTTTTAATCAACATTATCGCTGTTTATCAGAACACCCGACAAATATGGCTTAAATATAAACTAAAAAAAAATCTTCTTTATCATATTGACGTATTTTTTGACTAATTGGTTGTAATAATCAGCGTTTAAATCTTATGCAAAACGAATTAATCTGAATTTTCATTGTCAGCATTCATAAATCTTTACGACCTTTGCAAAAAATATTTTGTAAGCATTGAAAGAGTACACCCGAAATCAGTTGGCGCTTCGCAATGGTCAGGATAAGGAAGAAATCTGGGTAGCCTATCAGTCAATTATCTACGATGTCACACATTCAAGATTATGGCGAAACGGCAAACATTACGAACACTGGGCCGGCCAGGATTTAACTGACGAACTGAAAGATGCCCCACATACAGAAGGAGTTTTTCAGCGGTTTAAGGCGGTAGGGAAATTGATTTAAAGGTTGTCTGAACTTTGATTTCACTGATTAAATCAAAAAATTAAAGGTTCATTTTCTAATTCTTAAATCATAGTCAATCATTAAATCAGGTAAGTCAAAGTTCAAGACATTTTTTACTATGAAACTCATCGAATCAATTATACTTTTCGCCAGTCTGGCTTTTTTAATTATGTTTATCGATCAGGCGCTTTATAAGAAAGTACCTTTGAGCGATAGCTATTTCTTTCTGATGTTCTCACTGGCTGGGTTCTTATTTTATACTTATCGTAGAGGTTTAAGAAAAATTAAGGAAAAGCAGGAGGCAGAAGCGGAGGCTAAGAAGGAAGAGAAACCTAAAAATATCGAGCAACGCCTTAAAAGAAAATAAGCAGACCTGGTAACCAGAAAACCATCTCGCCTATCCAACGATAATGCTGAGTAGTTGACAGTTTTTTAGGAAAAAGAAAAATTGCCAAGGTAACACACGCCATCAGGAATTCGATGAGAAATGCTTTTTTCATATAACCTTCAATGCTTGTAAGCAAGGTTATACCTACAAAGGCAGTAATGCCTATTACCACCAATCGGACTTGCTTCTCCCCTAATTTCTGTGCAAAGTTTTTCACTTCTGGCATTTCCTTCATTTCATACCATGAAAAAACCAGCATGCTTTGATGAACGAGCAGAATAAAATTAAAAGCTGATAAATACTGCCAGAAACCTAAAGACTTAACCACAAAAGCACTCCCGAAAATCGGCACACTATACAGCAAAGCCGTGGCTATTTCTTTATAATAATGATAGGCTGATGCAGTAGTTTTCTTTTGTAGAATACGAAAATAAAGCAGAAGAAAAACTGAAAAAGCGATGCCAAAAATAACCACAGGTTTTGGCAGAAAAAAAACCAGAAAGAGCGCCAGAAACCCCAATACAATAATAACTACCTGCAAATAGTATTGATTATCAAAATGGAATTGATGCCGAACATCCTGCGGTTCTGATTTGATATTATCCAAAAATCTGTCGAAAATATAGATAATCCAGGTACAGATGCCTAAGACTATTAATACCAGTTCATGGGGTTGGCTATGTCCATCAGGCATTTTCCAGAACATGACGCTACTCAATACTGCTCCTGTAACCACATCAAGGCTGAGGTAGTGGAGAGTTTTCAGGATGTGAGTAGGTTTGTTTTTCATAAAATAATTTAGTGAATGAGCGATTTAGTGATTGAGTGATTAATTTAGTGCCAGTAATTATTTAATCACACAATCACTCATTCACTAAATCACTCAATTGTTAAAAATATCTCATCCCCAATCTTAATCTGTCCTTTCTCAACGACCAGCAGATTCTGCCCGAATAAGATTTTATTGCCGTTTCTTCTGTATTGAGCTAAGGTTTTCAGCGGCTCTTTCCCTTTTACGGCGGTTTCGGGGTTGATTGTAGTTAATACACAACGGGCGCAGAGTTTTACACCTACCAGCTTGGCCTCTCCTACCCGAAAATACCTGAATTGGTCTTCATCATGGGCTTGTCCGCCTGAAAAAACCAGGTTAGGACGGAAGCGCTTCATTTCCATTTTTTCGTCCAGTTTATCATTCAGAAAATCCAGACTTGATTGTCCGATAATCAGAATCGGATAACCATCTGAGAAACTGGTATGTTCTTCATGCGTAATCGAATATTTAGGATCTGTTAGCCGAACAGAATCATCTGGTTGATAATATAGATGAGTTTCTTTTTCTAAAACTTCTGTAAACCAGGCATCGGCTTCATCATTTACTCTAATGCCTCTTACTATATCATCCCAGATAGTAATCATACGATTATCGTCAGTCTCGGGTTCGAAAGGTACTCTCAATGGGGCAATATCTTTCTTGCGGTGGCTTACTTTTAGTCCATCAAGTTCTATGGCAACATCAATCAAGGCCATCTGTTCATTTTCCCGCTGTGTTCTGAACATATTTTCGCCATCAGCCAATACCCATCGACGGTCATACTGGAGCCCCCGGTCTTCTACTTGTGCTGATTGGAGCGAAATTCCACCCAAAGATTTAATCGGGTAAATAGTTATTTCAGTAATAATTATTGCCATATTTACTTATATTTTTTCGGATACAACAATTCTCATTTAAAATCGTTTGAGTTATTAGGTCAAACATATAAATTGGAGGAAAATTCAAGGCGTCATAGCGAGCCTCTGTTTAGTGTCGGTGATTAACTTATAGCTACAACCTATAAAAATTGTGGGCGTGTATGATGGCCCTACCCATTTATACGATGAAAAAAATATCTTATCTCTTTACATTTCTGCTCCTTTCGAATGGTGTTTTTGCGCAACTCCAAATGTATAAACGTGGTCTGGCAAGTTTCGATAAAGGTCAGTACGATTTAGCTATCAAAGACTTAGCAAAGGTAAATAATATTGCCGAAAGTGAAAAAGCGAATCTGAATTACAAAATAGCAGAAGCCTATCGCCTATCAAATCGTTGGGTTGAGGCAATTCCTTATTACGAAAAGGCATTTGAAGCCAAATTATTGGTGCCGGAAGCGCATTTTCATTATGCCTTTGCCCTGAAAGCAGCTGAAAAATATGATATGGCGCTCAGAGAACTACAACAGTTTATTGACTCTAAAAGTACTATTAAAGCCTATAACGAGAAAGCCTATCGCGAGGTAAATACCTTGAAGATTATAGGTGAGATAAAGAAAAAACAAACAGAAATTTCGTTCAAAAATCTTTCAGCACTCAATACAGCTGGTGCAGAATTTTCTCCAATGATTCATGGCGATGAACTGGTTTTCACGGCTTCACGCAAAAGTAAAACTTACTCTAACGGCTTACCTTATGTGGGTTTGTATAAAGCCCGTTTAGCCCGCTCGATGGCTGAATTAGGCAAACCTGAAAAATTCAGCGCAGCGATTTTTGACGAAGAACGGAACGAGGGTACCCCTACGTTTTCGCCGGATGGAAAAACAATGATTTATGCCAGAGGGAATACAGGCAAAAGGAAAGACTTATCACCTGATATGGATTTGTATATCTCACGCTATGTAGATGGTAGCGGCTGGACAGAGCCTAGTTACGTGAGTGCCTCTGATTCAGCTAGCTGGGATGGCTCCCCAGCTTTCTCACGCGATGGTAAAACGATTTATTTTGCGTCTAATCGTCCGGGAGGTATGGGTGGCATTGACCTTTATCGCGTAAATATGGATGCCTCGGGCCGTTTCGGTAATCCTGTGAATCTCGGGAAAGAAGTAAATACAGCAGGTGATGAAATGTTCCCTTACGTATCGGAAGATGGCAAACTTTATTTCGCTTCTGACGGGCATCCGGGCCTTGGTAAATTAGATTTGTTTATAGCAGTTCGTTCAGGTGGTAAAATTACTGTTGAGAATATGGGGGCGCCTTACAACTCAAATATGGACGATTTTGGACTGACCATGAGTAAAAAAGGTGATATTTTCTTTACCTCAAACAGAGCTGGAGGAACAGGCGATGATGATATTTATTATTATGAAGCCCCACAAGCTGATTTAACTACTAATGACCCGAACAAATCGTCAGGTTCTCCGTTGATTCCGGTTTCAATACCTGATAGTTTGAGCAAGCCTAAGGAAATAAAAACCGTAAGGTATTATCTGGTGGGTACTGTTTATACCAAAAATGCCAATAATGAAAATGTGCCACTAGATTCAGTAAGAGTAAAGATTCTTGCAGGTGGACAAGAAGAACCAATGACAGAGGTGGTTACGAGAAAAGATGGTAAGTTTGGCCCGATTGGCTTACAGGAAGACGGCGATTATGTGATTCTGGGCAGTAAAAAGAATTATCTGGCTAAACGTGAAGACTTTTCAATGAATGGCCGGGCAATTCCTCAAATATTGCTGACAAAGGCTATTACAGATACTACTTTTTATACAAGCTTGAATCTGGAAGAAATTGCTTTGGAGAAAACTTTCCGTGTAGAGAATATCTATTATGATTTAGATAAATGGGATATCAGACCTGATGCCGCTATCGAACTTGATAAATTGGTACAGGTTTTGAATGATAACCCGACAATCAAAATCGAGTTAGGTTCACATACTGACTCCCGTGCAACTGAGGTATATAACCAACGTCTGTCGCAGAGACGTGCAGAGTCAGCCGTAAACTATATTGTTTCGAAAGGTATTGATAAAGCCCGTATATCGGCCAGAGGATATGGTGAAAGTGAGTTGTTAATCAAAAATGCTAAAACTGAAGACGAACATCAGACTAACCGCCGAACAGAATTCAAGATTATTGAAATAGAATAACAATAGACCCATATATATAACCCAATAGCCCCGGAGTTTTCGGGGCTATTTTTTGTTTTATGTATCACGATTTTTCAAATCGCTCCTTCAGATTGCCACATATATCTTTAAAAACCTACCGCTCGATAAATATGTCGAAAATGAGCTAAAGATTGTTATATTTGAGCTAACGTTTACCGTACAAATTTCACCAACTTTGCCCCATCTTGTCATCTGCCTATTACCTTTTACATAAGTTTCCAATCAACTAAATTATTTTACGTATTATGAAACACCTGTTTACCGTAACGCTTGTAGCGTTTGTATTATTGATGAGTTGCGAAAAAAACGAAGACCCGGGTAATCCGACCTACAAGGGTCCGGAACAAAATTTAGGAGATGGCAAAGCTTACTCCTGGGTAACTTTTGCTGCCGACAATAAGCCTCTATCTATCGGTATTACGCTAACCAAAGGCGCACTAGACAACATTCCTCACACGGGTGTAGCTTTAGTATTAGCATTACCTGCACAGGCAGTTGGGAAAACACCCTTTAGCCATATCATGCTTGATTATCTGCATACAGGTCATGAACCTCCCGGCACTTATGATGTAGCACATTTTGACATGCATTTTTACATTCAGTCTCAGGCTGAACGTGAGGCGATTCCGGCTTATCCGGTAGCACCTGCTAAGTTTGACAATCTGCCCCCTGCAGGTTATATCCCTAGTGGCTATATCCGCCTTCCGGCTGGTGTACCTGCGATGGGTGTTCACTGGGCCGATCCAAAATCACCTGAATTGGCCGGTACTGGCAAGTTTACTGAAACATTAATCTATGGTTCGTACGATGGGAAGATGACCTTTATCGAGCCTATGATAGCCCATGAGTTTTTGAAGGGTAGTCCGAATGTAAACAAGCTGTTGCCGTTACCGACCAAGTTTGAGAAGTCAGGGTATTACCCGATGAATTATAGCATTAAGAAGGTAGGAGATGACATTCAGGTAAGTCTCGATGCCATGATGCTTATGCAGTAAGATTTTAAAATAACTTTTGTAGAAAATATATTGAGTGATTTAGTGATTGTGTGAATGAGTGATTTTAGTTTAAAATTACTGTTCTCCATTTTTTAATCACTAATTCACTCAATCACTCATTTTCTCAATTCTTCTTACCACCTAATCAACGCCGATCCCCAGGTAAAGCCACTACCAAAGGCAGCTAAGCAAACGAGATCTCCGTCTTTTACTTTTCCTGCTTCCCAAGCTTCACATAGTGCAATTGGTATAGACGCGGCTGTAGTATTACCATATTTCATGATATTGTTATAGACTTTATCGTCGGGTAATCTCAAAGTCTTTTGTACAAACTGGGCAATACGCAAGTTGGCTTGATGAGGAACTAACATATCAATATCGGCAGGGGTTAAACCTACTTTATTTAATGCTTCCATAATTACCTCTGGGAACTTCGTTACTGCTGTTTTGAATACCAGTTGCCCGTTCATATTCGGGTAATAGGTTTTATTTTCAATCAGGTTTTCGTATACAAATATTTCTCCATACAAAGCATCCGGGAAACCGAATTGTTCTTTGCCCAGATGTTTACCTCCATGACTACCCGGACTAATCAAAGCCAGTTCTTCTGCATAAGTACCATCTGAGTGTAAATGCGTTGTCAAAATACCCTTGCCCTCTTCGGTAGTTGGTTGTAATAAGACTGCGCCGGCACCATCACCAAAAAGAACGGCTACGTTACGCCCGCGAGTGGTGAAATCAAGACCCATTGAGTGCATTTCAGAACCTACTACCAATATGTTTTTAAACATTCCGGTTTTGATAAACTGATCGGCTACCGAAAGCGAGTAAATGAAACCCGAACATTGGTTTCTGATGTCGATAGCACCCATTTCTTTGTGAGTAATACCTAACTCACGTTGTAAAAGCACACCACAACCCGGGAAATAATAGTCAGGGCTAAGGGTAGCAAATACGATAAAATCTATCTCTTCTGGTTTGATACCTGCTCTTTCGCATGCAATTCTGGCCGCATTCGCTGCCATTGTGGTCGGAGTCTCTTCGTGTTTTTTGCCGTATCTTCTTTCTTTAATACCCGAACGCTCCTGTATCCATTCGTCAGAAGTATCCATCACCTTCATTAAATCTGCATTTGTAACTACCTGCTCAGGTACATAAAAACCTATACCTGCTATTTTTGAATTGACCATATTTGTTGCTTTTTGAATTCAGCCACGAAGTTACAAGAAATTCGCTTGAATGTGCAAGAGAATCTTGGAATAGTACTTTGGATGACTGAGTATATATGATGCTCTTTTGAAATTTATTTGCGGTTATATCTTATATACCTGCTTTTAGCGAAAAAGGCCTATTAACCACTCAGTCAAAATCTCCCCGTATCTCTTTACTTATTCATTTAATTCAGTAAATTAGCAAGGTTGGTTTACAGGCAAAGATGCAAGGATTTTAAACCTGTTATTAAAACTTCATGGGACTTTATTTTTTTCCACCAAGTCTGGCATTGAGTGATATTATCCGTACTTATCGTGTGGTTGATTTCAAATTTACTGATATCAGTAATATCCCTCCTAAACCTTACCCTCCACGCCCTGAGCATTGTCTGAGTTTTTACCCAAGAGATACAGAAATCGTTGAATATGCCGATAGTAGAAAGACATTTTATAATCTAAAATCGGTTCTATTCGGACAGCAAAGTGAGGTAAGTAAACGATATGTTGGGAAAGATTTCCTGCTGTTTCAGACAGTATTTCGTCCGGGAGCTTTATATCGGCTCACCGGTATCCCTTCTTATGAATTAACCAATGGCTATATTGATGCCGAAACTATTTTTCTACCTTCTGATTTAAAAGAAATCAATGAAAAATTAGCGGGAGCTTCCAGTATTAGCTACATGATTGAATGTGTAGAATTATTTTTTTTGAAGAAAATCAGGCAAAGCAATCGAGATATGCACGCCTTAGATAAAGTCTGTAATCTGATGTTGCACACCGAGAAAAACCTGAATATTGATTGGTTAGCACAAGAGTCTTGTTTGAGTGTACGTCAATATGAGCGTAAATTCATGGAACGAATGGGTGTATCACCCAAATACTATCAGAAGATTATCCGCTTTGAAAAGGCTTTTCGATTAAGAAATCAATTTCCCAAGCTTGATTGGTTGAGCATATCCCTGCAATGTGGGTATCATGATTATCAGCACTTGGCAAAAGACTATAAAAACATTACTCGCCAAACGCCTAATGAATTTCATTTTATAGATTTATCTTCACCGGAAAGAACGTTTGGCGAGGCTGATACATACTAAGTCACATTTAATACCATCCGTATTCTACCAAAGATGTCGTGTTTTTACCACCAGACATTTACCTGCATCGCTCAACTTTGCATCATAATCATATAAAACTATGCAAAGAAGAAACTTTTTATTTACATCCGCATTGGCTGCTCCTACCCTGGCAGTAGGCAAACTATCTGAATCTACTGAAGAACGCACCGATAAAGGCTTTGTGATAAAAGCCAGCGAAAGCCGCTTTCAGGAGAAAACAATGGTTGGTGGAAAAAATCCAAACAATATCAAAGTATCAAACAAAGATACCAATGGACAATTAAGCGTTTTTGAATATATAGGAAACGAAAAAGGTGGGCCGCCTTTACACGTCCATCCGAATCAGGATGAGATATTTTTTGTAGTATCTGGTGAATATCTATTTCAGGTAGGACAAGAAAAATATCAACTAAAAGCCGGAGATACGATCTTTCTCCCACGCAAAGTGCCTCATACCTTTGCCCAGACCAGTGAAAAAGGGCAGATGTTTTTTTTATTTCAACCCTCAGGTAAAATGGAAGATTTCTTTCGTACTCTGGGAAAACTAAAAGGTGAACCATCTCCACAGGAAGGTGCTAAAATATTTGCCGACCATGATATGCAGGTAGTTGGGCCGCCTTTACAATATTAACTGACCTATTATAAAATGATTCTTATTGTAAGGGTTCAAAATTTTGAACCCTTACTGGATACATCGATATTTATTTAATCACAGCTGCCATGAGAAGTACTAACTACCTTACCTTTTGCATCAGTTGTTATCATCACATCATATGAAGCAACATCTCCTCCATACGTGACTATTATATAGGTGGTAGATTTCGCGAGCAGGATATTTTTAGAATTAATTCTTTCTTCTTCCCATCCTTTATCAATTATATATCCTTCTTGCAAATCGGCTAATTTTATAATTCTTGGTATACTTTTGAGAGTGTCTTCCCATTTAAGTATAAAATTTATTTTTTTAATGTCATTTCGGAAATTCACATATTTCAGACCTTTCGAACTACAAGCATTAATAGTCTGGTTTTCTAAATCGAAATAGAATTTATTACTGTAATTACAGGAAGTACAAATCAGTATAACAAACACGATAAAAATGCTCTTTTCCATTTCCTCCTGGTGTTTAGAATCTATTTATTTGGTTATTATACTTCCCTTTTTCTTGTATAAATAATACCATAAGCCGACCCCACCTAATAAAATAAATACCCAAAGCCTCATTAATATCACAAGCACATCTTCTAAAAACATCCACCCTATTTTAGCAGAGTCCCAGATGCGGAGGAAAACGTTTGGTCTATAATTATCAATACCCTGACGATTTTCAATCATTACTTTATTTAAGAATGTAGCCTGATATAACTTAATGGTGAGTGTACTATAATCTACCTGATCTTGCAGGTTCAGATTTTGTATTTTATGATCGTCGGCTAGCATTTGATGGTTTAACAGGGCTTCTTCTGCTTCTACAGCTGTGCCTATATTTCCCTTTCTGTTCTCATGTACAGTCTGATTACGGTCTACAAACTTCTCTTGACGTTTATTGGCTAAATCGTTTGATAACATTTGCAGCCTTACGTCTTCAGCCTTGATAGTCCGGTGGTCAACGTAAAGCATCATGCTATTGAGTTCTTTCAACACGCTTGATAAATGCTGATTGGGTACTCTGATGATAATATCGTTTTCAACACTCACCGTACTCACCTGTAACAATGAATCTTCGCTGATAACTACAGTTTTCTTTTCCTGTTCGTCTGAGTGCATGTGTGAATAGGTAATAAAGCCGCCATATTTGGTTGTCAGGTCTTCAATCTGTTCAGAGGATTTCCGGACATCTTTTACCTTGAATTGCATATCGGCCGTACGAAGGAATTTTCTCTGACGGTCAGCAGCAGTTTTAGCAGGCTCGTTGGGTGTGCCAGGCTCCTCTACCGCAACCGTATCTGCGGTGATGTAGGGTTCGTCTGATTTAAAATTAGAATCAACTTTGCTTGAACAAGCCATGAAGAAACAGCCTATTGCTCCGAATAACGCTGCTTTAGATAAAAAATAAAATCGCATAGGTTTCTTAAGGTTTTGATTATACCTCAAAAACGTATGCGATTCAACAGTATTGTATTTATTTTAAGAAAATTTTAAGAATTATTTAAGAATAATTTAAGGATTAGTTCGCTGTTGGTTGTTCCGGGTTAAAATCTTTAAAAGTTTTCTTAATATTGTTGTCAGTTGGTTTGTTTTTAGGCTCCCATCCTGCATCTAAATCAAGCACTACCAAGCCTTTCAAACTCATGGCATTCATCATATCATCAACCTTTCTGATAAAATCAGGGCTTCTGCGAGATGATTTTAAAGAGAAATCGCGGGCAAAAATATCTCCTTTACTCTGAATCTCATTTTTCTTTTCAATAATATAATTCAATCGGTCTATCAGATCTTTCATCGATTTACCAATTACCTCTGTGGCTTCCAGTGTACCAATCGTCAACACCGTTGTGCCACCCAAGGTTGATACCAATCGTTGCTGGTCAGGCTTTTCTTTAGGAATCAAAAAAGATGATAAGCTGGTTGTAGCTCCTAAAGAAGCATTCACAATCGAACGATTCTTCTTACCTTTTTTTGCCTGCGTATAGAGTTTCTTTAGCTCAGACTCTTTTTCTTTCATCTGCTCCATTAGCTCCCAACCTCTTAGCAAAGTTCCTCTGTAGAGATTATACAACTTCTGATCAGTTTCGGCTTCATTAATGGCATTTTTCACCACAAATCTTACGGTCTTTACATCTCTCTTTCTGGTTTTGTCCAATACAAAAAAATCAATTGTAAATGCCAGTGTATCTAATGGGTCTCTTACAAAATCATAACTGGGTTTAAAGATAAACTCATACTGATTTGGGGTATTCTTCACCAGCATATCTTTAGTAACTTGCGAATTGTCTGTCAGGAAATCAAAAACCTGTATATCATCATCGCCGTTTGGGTCGGAGAGATAAAAACGCAAACTAACAGTCTGATTTTCTCTCAGATAGAAATTACTCTCACGCGGCACTACCACAATTTCAGGCGATAAGTCTATCTGTGTAGCCTCTATTTTCAATCGACCTTTTACCTGTGCCTTTGAGGGCTGGTCTTCTACATAAAACTCTATATAAATAGGCTGATTTTTTATCTGCTTGAATTGCGTCAACGACGGCGTCCACGAAACCTCTCCTTGCGACGAAATCTTCATACCTTCAGGCAAAGTTTCCATTGACGGTACAACTACAATAGGGTCATTATCTTCATCAAAAACCGAGTAACGGTCAAACTTATAAATGTTTGTCGTATTATACTGTACGTAAAACGGTTTCAGGTCTCTTACCACAGGCGCACGATTCACATGCTGAATCCTGAATTCAACTTTTGCAGAAATCGCATCTGAAGTATCACATTTTGCTTCAAAAATAACCTGTTGGTACTTGAATCCGGCCAGGCGGTCAACTATATCAAAAGAAGGATTCCAATAGAATCTTCCCAATGAATCCAGTTCCATCCCATCCAGTTTTCCCTGAGGTATAGAAAATCGATACCTTTCACAATTTTTACCCTCTACTTTCAGATTAAACGAAACAGGCACTCCCTCTTTCAATTGGGTCCAATCGGTGCCAGCAGGTAAAATAATTTTTGGTGAGTCTTGTGCGAATGCTTGCTGAAAAAACACTAATAAACTAAAAATCAGTATGTTAGTTCTCATTTTAATCATACATAAATAATTAAAAAATTGGTACATAAAGTAATAACCAACCTTACAGTCTACCAATTACTTCTCTTCTGTAGCCATATCTTGCTTGCTCATACCTGGTACAACTACGCAAGGGAAGCCAAACAAACAACGGTCTTTTATCATTTTTATTACTTCATCAGGTACGTTTTCTTCCCAACCTTCCTCGCCTTGTTTGATCAATTCGAGGGTTTTATCGGTGTTAATACTGAGGTTTTTCTCATTGTAATGGTGTATATCTTCAATCTTATTATTAGCTATCAGATAACGGTATAAATCAAGCAAATGTATAGGCGGTGTAAAGCGCATACTATTCATGATATTATTGTTCTGATAGGTTGGATACACAAACAATTTCAGGTTTCTACTGAATAATGTTGCAAAAGACTCCAAAATCCCCCCAGGCAAATCCGTATAGTGTTTTTCTTCAAAAATGTATTCCAGATTCGGATAGCCGATAATCAGGCCCATCTTTAGCTTTGTGATTTTTGAGAGATAAGCTACCAGTTTATAGTATTCCTGATAGTTGGAAATCATTACCATCTGCCCCAGCGAACAGAGAATATCTACTCTATCTAAAAAGTCTTTTTCGTCAATCTCTGCCTCGTCTTGTTTCAAGCCTTGCAGGGTAATCTCAGAGAGTACCACAACCTTGTCTTTATCCACGTCAGCCTCACGCATAAACTGTTTCCTGCCAGTTTCGAGCATATCCAGATGTACGTTCACCAATGGGCGGAATCTTCCTCTCAGTACCAGTGCGTGTTTTCTGAAAAGTACTTCTGATGGCTGTAAATTCTCTCCATCTGGCCCGAAAAGAGCAATATCAGAGAAACCGTAGGTTACCAGACGCAAACTCATCAGTCGATTATCGACATGTTCAAAGTCTGGCCCTTCAAAGCGGATCATGTCAATCTGGATACGGTCTTTCGATAAGTCATCCATCAACGATAGCAATAAAGCCTCAGGATCTTTGTGATAATAGTAGCAACCATACATCAGGTTTACGCCTAAAACTCCCAATGCCTGATGCTGCAAAACGTTATCATTATCCAGCATTTTTACATGGATAATAATATCGTTGTATCCGCCTTTAGGTGTCAACTGAAATCTTACACCCATCCAACCGTGCGCATCATTGGTTTTATGATAATTCAACGCCGCTACTGTATCCGAAAATGCAAAAAACGTAGAGGTTTCTCCCCTTTTTTCCCCTAAACGTTCAATCAGCAAGCCGTACTCATGATCAAGCATACTCATCAAACGGGGCTCACATACGTATCGACCATTCTCCATCACTCCATAGATGGCATCAGAGAAGGTCATATCATAGGCAGACATGGTTTTGGCAATTGTTTTTGATGCCCCACCTGCCTTGAAAAAATTAGCCGCCACATCCTGACCTGCTCCAATTTCAGCAAAACATCCGTAAATCTGACTGTTCAGATTGATACGCAATGCCTTTTGCTTGGTTCCCAGATTTTTCTCATAGATGGTTTCCATTGCTGATGTTTTTTTGCTCATTTAATGCTTACACTCCTGTTCTTATTTCACTATGCAAAGTTAGCCTCATATTTGTACTTTTCCAAGTATAAAACTTAAAAACAAGCAAGTATGATGCCGAACAAATAGGACAATATCAATGATTTTTTGGACTGAAAATCAACTTTTAATAAAATCTTAAGGGGCATTTATCTGATTAAGTCTTCGATATGCCTTAATTTTGAATTTGAAAAGCTTTGGACAAATTATGGTATTAAAACAATTTCTGCCAAGTCCTTTCGTTGAGGCTTAAAAACCTTTTGATACTATTATAAACAAAGTACTTCCTATTATAATTACAAACTTTTAATAATGTTTAAGCGGTTTACATATCTTATACTGTTTTTAAGTCTGAGTGGGCTACTCTTTGCCAATGAGCAAAAAGCAGCTTCGCTTAAACCGTCTAAGGGCATACGTAAAACAACGGCTAATAAAGAAAAAAATATTCCGCCGAGTGCTGACGACTATATATCGATAGATTTTAACACCAATTACTACATAGTGCGCGGTGCGCACGATAAACAGGGCGATTATGGCTATATAAGCACTGATAAGTACCTCTTCTTAAATGAGAATACATTATTAGACTTATTTGTTCAAAAAACCTTAAGTTTTTTCAAGAGTGAATGCATTTATTTGCTAAACTGTATCTGGCTTATCTGATACTCTCTCTCTCACAATTATTCTCTGATCCAAAACAAATCTGAATCTATCAGACAGACTTTCATTTGATTTTCAAATGAGGGCTTGACGCTGTGTTTTAAATCGTATTTACAATAATCGCATTACCAGTGAAAAGAATACAAAATATTGTTTTTCTATGGCTTTTCTGTGCCAGGGCTTTAGCCGCCGGAGATTCTCTTAAAATCACTTTAAGAGAATTAGAAGGTACTTTTTTACAGAAAAATGCCTTATTAATGGCGCACAAATTTGATATTGAAGCCAATCGTGCTGCTATCATCCAGGCTAGATTATGGGAGAATCCCACGCTGACGTTTGAGCAGATGCTTTATAATAACAGCACACAGAGAATTCTACCAATTTTAGGTCTGAGCGATGTAAAAGGCTCGCCAACTACCCAACAGGCGGTGCAACTGCAACAACTATTTTACCTCGCCGGCAAACGTATCAAACGTACTGCTCTGGCCGAAACAAGCACCCAGATAGCAGAAGATAACTATTATGATGCGCTAAGAGGCTTGAAGTATGAATTGCGCAACAGTTTCTACGACCTCTACTATTTGCAGGGTATCTTAAGGATTTATGATGAAGAGTTTGCGTCTTTAGCCAAAACGCTGGAAGGCATGAATACACTGCTGCAAAAGGGAATTATTCCTATTAAGGATATTACCCGCATCAGAGCCTTACAGTTTTCGCTGGATACTGAGCGAAAAGATTTAAAAGTGCAGATGCTGGAGCGTCAGGTAACGCTACGCACCATTACAGGCACTCGTAATGAGGTATTCTTTGTTCCACAAACGGATAAAAATACCCTTGATGCCTTGAGTATTCAGACACTTACCTTAGATAATCTGATTACGACAGCACTGGAAAATCGCCCTGATTTACGATTGCAACAATCATCATTAAAGTATGAGCAGCAGAATTTAGTCTATCAGAAAGCACTTAAAGTACCTGATTTGCAGGCGGGGCTTACTTATGACCGCGCAGGTAGTAGCGTGCCCAATTACTTTGCGGCTACATTTCAGATAGGCCTGCCCATTTTCAATAAAAACCAAGGCAATATCAAAGCGGCAGAGTACCGCATCCAATCAGCACAGAAACAAGTGCTGAGCCAGGAAGACCGGGTGATTGGCGATATACAATTAGCTTACAGAAAAGCCCTTGAAGCCGACCAATTGTATAAAAGCTACGACAATGCCTTTATGATTGACTTCGACAAGCTTTTTGATAATGTAAAGGTCAGTTTTGACAAGCGGATTATCTCTATGCTCGACTTCATTGATTTTTATGAATCGTATAAAAGCAGTGCAGTGCAAATGAATCGTCTGCAAAACGACCGTATCAATGCCATCGAAGAAATAAATTTCATGGTAGGCAAAGAAGTAATCAGCTTACCATAAGGCAGAAACGAATTTAAGACCAAATTAAATTTTCATGAAAAATACAAAAGTAATCATTCATTTATTCAGCTTGTTGACTATCATTACACTGGTTTTCCAGAGTTGTAAGAGTGATAATAAACAGGAAGAACCAGCCAAGGGGAGTTTCGTACTGACCGATACCATGATGGTAAAGTTAGGTTTTGACGAAGTAGCTACCAAAGTACTTTTATCAGAAGTAAAACTAAGTGGAAAAGTAACCGCCAATGAAGACAAAGTAGCAAAGGTATTTCCGCGAGTAGATGGAAACATCGAAAAGCTGAATGTGCAATTAGGCGACTATGTGCAAAAAGGCCAGGTATTAGCCATTATCCGCAGCCGCCAGGTAGCTGAGATGGATAACCAGTTGAGCATGGCAGTATCGAACCTACAAATTGCGAGAAAGAACCTTGGTGTGGAAGAAGAATTATTCAAATCGGGTTTAGAGCCTGAAAGAAATGTAGTCAATGCTCGTCAGGAAGTACAAAAAGCAGAATCTGAACTGAAACGCGTCAACGAAACCCTGAAGATATATGATATAGGCAAAGAGGCCACATATCAGATAAAATCACCGATTTCAGGCTTTCTGATTGAGAAAAATGCCGTAGAAGGCATGGATTTCAATATCGAAAACATTGATAATTTCTTTACTATCTCTGATTTGAGCGATATATGGATTCTAGCCGATGTTTATGAAACCGATATCAACAAAGTGAAAATCGGTTATACATGCGACATTACAACACTGGCCGACCCTGATAAGAAAATAAAAGGCAAGATAGATAAAATCTTCAATGTGCTAGACCCTGAAAGTCGGGTAATGAAGGTCCGTATCCGCCTACCAAATCCGGGATATACCCTTAAACCACAGATGTTTGCCATTGTAAGAGTGTATCATGAAGAACCGCAATCAATGCTGGCGATTCCTGCCAAAGCGGTTATTTTTGATAAGAGCAAACAGTGGGTAATGGTATTCAAGGATCGGCAGCATATTGAAACCCGTCAGGTCATAATTTTCAAAACTGTGGGAGACTTCGCGTATATAGATTCGGGTCTGAATGCAGGGGAGAAAATCATCTCAAACCAGCAATTGCTGGTATACGATGCCCTGAACGATTAGCCAAGCTAATTTTATCAAATATATAAACGGAATGAAAAAGTTCTTGATTATCACTATCCTATTATTAAGCTACCGCGGTTTTGCACAAGAACAAAAACGTGTCAATCAAAGGTTTAATTTTCACTTTCAACAAACGGTGGTTACTCAGTATCAACCGGGCGTAAAGTCTCCTTATTCGGGTACAAATAGTTTTTCGGCCAAAGAGGAAGCGCAGACTTCGGTTACCTCAACCTTTTTTATCGGGGTGCGTTTAGGCAAAAATACGGAAGTGTATTTTAACCCAGAATTGGCAGGTGGTAGTGGTTTAAGCCGGGCAACTGGTATTGCGGGTTTCCCAAATGGTGAGACATTCAGGGTAGGCAATCCCAAACCGACGGTTTATGTAGGTAGAGCATATATCAGACAATACATTCCTTTAAGCAAAGAGACCGAGCAGGTAGAAGATACGCCCAATCAGTTGAGAGGGCTGCATCCTACCAAATACTTATCATTTGTATTTGGCAAGTTCTCTTTAGCCGATTTCTTTGATGCCAACTCTTATAGCCACGATCCACGTACCCAATTTCTGAACTGGTCGTTGATGAGCAATGGTGCCTGGGATTATGCCGCTAACGTTAGGGGCTATACACAAGGCATCATGCTCGAGTACGTGAGTCCATCCATGTCAATCCGTTATGCGGCTGCGCAAGTACCGCAGGAGGCCAATGGAGCCAAACTGGACAAAAATCTGGGCAAGGCAATTTCGCATCAGTTAGAAATCGAAAAACCTTTTGGTAAATCTAAAATACGTGTATTAGGCTTTATCAACAAAGCCGATATGGGTAATTACGCATTGGCTGCTCAGATGCAGATGCCTGACATTACAGCCACCCGAAAATACAGCCGTACCAAAACAGGCTTCGGTATTAATTTCGAACATGAATTTTCAGATGATTTAGGGCTTTTTGCCCGATATAGTTATAACGATGGCCACAACGAAACCTGGGCATTTACCGAGATTGACCGCTCGGCGAGTGTTGGGGTGGCACTTCACGGTTCTAAATGGAATCGGGAAGAAGATACAATCGGATTGGCCGTTGTCTCTAATGGTATTTCAAAAGACCATAGAAATTATCTGAATGCAGGTGGCTTGGGCTTTATGGTGGGCGATGGAAAACTGAACTATGGCAGCGAAAACGCCATAGAGCTTTACTATCGCTATTATTTACACGCAGACCATTTCTGGATTTCGCCAGATTATCAGTTCGTCATGAATCCTGCTTATAATAAAGATAGAGGCCCTGCCAATGTTTTTGCGGTAAGGGTACATGTAGAGTTCTGATAGTTGAAATCCATGAGAGAGTCTGAATATTGAGCAAGCTCATTAAGCCATTTTCTCATGAACAAATTCATTAAAAATATTATCGCGTTTTCTTTAAAGAACCGCTTTTTTACATTCTTTTTTGTGGGGGTATTATCCATTGCCGGATTAGTCAGTTACCTGAATACCCCCATTGAAGCGTTTCCCGATGTCACTAATACACAAATAATTGTTGTAACTCAATGGAATGGCCGCAGTGCTGGAGAAATTGAACGT
Organism: Emticicia fontis; assembly: GCF_054779675.1. NCBI lineage: Bacteria > Pseudomonadati > Bacteroidota > Cytophagia > Cytophagales > Leadbetterellaceae > Emticicia > Emticicia fontis. Next base: position 288,159 of record NZ_BAAGXU010000037.1, on the reverse strand, counting down.
TTTGTTACGATTCCGATTGAGGTAGCCATGAACTCTGTACAGAAGAAAACCAATGTGCGGAGTATCACGATGTTTGGCATATCTGTTATGAAAATCATCTTTGAAGATGATGTAGATGATTTTTTTGCCCGTCAGCAGGTTAATAACCAACTCCGGACAGTCAGTTTGCCAGAAGGTGTAGATCCTGAGATACAGCCTCCTTATGGCCCTACAGGTGAGATTTTCCGCTATACCCTGAAGAGTAAAAACAGAGATTCCAGAGACTTGCTGACAATCCAGAACTGGATCATAGACCGTCAGTTAAGAGCGGTTCCGGGTGTTGCCGATTTAGTAGCGTTCGGCGGTCGGGAAAAGATTTACGAAATCATGGTAAATCCACTCTTATTGCATAAGTATGATATTACACCTCTAGAAGTATACAATGCGGTTGAAAAGAGCAACGTGAACGTAGGGGGTGATATTATAGAAAAGAATGGGCAGGCTTATGTGGTGCGAGGTCTGGGTCTGTTAACTAAAGAAGAAGATATTGAGAATATCATCATCGAAACGGTAAATGGCACGCCTATCTATGTAAAAAATGTCGCACAGGTAACCGAATCGAACTTTCCAAGGGTAGGACAGGTAGGGCTAGGTGATGATGATGACGTGGTAGAAGGAATTGTAGTGATGCGCAAAGGAGAGAATGCCAGCGAGGTGCTAGCCAGAGTAAAAGAGAAGATTGATGAACTGAATAACAAGACTCTGCCATCGGATGTAAAAATGGTTACGTTCTACGACCGTGATAATCTGATGAAATTCTGTACTGAAACCGTTCTGCACAATCTGGCAGAGGGGATAGTTCTGGTAACAGTCATTGTATTGTTATTTATGGCCGACTGGCGAACGACTGTGATCGTATCTATAATTATTCCATTGGCGCTGCTGTTTGCGTTCTTCTGTCTGCAGCTAAAGGGTATGTCTGCCAACTTACTTTCGATGGGCGCTGTCGATTTCGGAATTATCATCGATGGAGCAGTAGTGATGGTAGAGGGGATATTTGTAGCGCTCGACCATCTATCTCATAAAGTGGGTATGGAGAAGTTTAACAAGCTTTCTAAAATGGGGCTAATTAAAAAAACCGGAGCCGAAATGGGGAAAGCCGTTTTCTTTTCTAAACTGATTATCATTACCGCCCTGATGCCTATTTTCAGTTTTCAGAAAGTAGAAGGCAAAATGTTTAGTCCATTGGCCTGGACATTGGGTTTTGCGCTTTTAGGTGCTTTAATATTTACTCTCACATTAGTGCCTGTTTTATGTTCGATTTTATTGAAGAAGAACGTTAAAGAAAAGAATAATCCTATCGTACGTTTCTTTGATAAAGGTATTTCCTCGTGGTTTAACTGGACTTATGCCCATAAGCGTTTAAGCGTGTTCATATCCTTTATTTTTATGGGAGTTACATTTGCATCTACTGTTTTGTTAGGAACAGAGTTTTTGCCGCAATTGAATGAAGGAGCCTTGTGGGTAACAGCCAAAATGCCCATGAGTATGTCGCTCAACGAAACGGTAAAAATGGTACATACTTTGCGTGATAAGATAGAAAGATACCCCGAAGTAAACGCGGTATTGTCACAAACAGGTCGCTCGAATGATGGCACAGACCCCTCAGGATTCTATTTTGCTCAAATGCAGGTAAACCTGAAACCAAAAAAAGAATGGTCAAGGAAAATCAGCCTTGATGGATTGATTGAGGAAATGGATAAAGAACTAAGACAGTTTCAGGGTGTCAATTATAATTATTCACAGCCAATTATCGATAACGTAGCAGAAGCCGTAGCAGGTATCAATGCCTCTAATGCCGTAAAGATTTTCGGGAATAATCTGGAAGATTTGAATAAGTATGCCGATGAAGTGCTGAATGCCATTAAGGACGTACCAGGGATTAAAGATGTTGGTATTTTGCGAAATATCGGGCAACCCGAAATGCAAGTAAACCTGAATATGAAGCGTATGGCTTTCTATGGTGTACAAACCAGCGATGCACAGGCGGTAATAGAAATGGCCATTGGGGGCAAAACCGCTTCGATTATGTATGAAGGCGAACGCAAATTCGACATCAGAATCCGCTACCTGCAAGAGTACCGCAAAGACGAAAACGATTTAAGCAGTTTGCTGGTACCCACTACCAGAGGTACCAAAGTGCCATTGAAAGAGATTGCCACTATTGAAACTGTAACCGGCCCAGCCTTTGTATACCGTGATAAAAACAAGCGCTTTATTGGCGTAAAATTCTCTGTTCGCGAACGTGATTTGGGCAGTACCATTGCCGAAGCACGTGCCCGTGTAGCAGAAAAAGTAAAACTTGACAGAGATACCAACATTGAATGGACAGGAGAGTTTGAAAATCAGGTACGCGCCAGTGAACGTCTGGGGCAGGTAGTGCCATTGTGTCTGGCAGCTATCTTCGTGATTCTGTTTATCATGTTCGGCAATGCCAAAGATGCGGGGCTGGTATTAGTCAATGTACCTTTTGCTTTGATTGGGGGTATTCTGGCGCTACATACAACAGGGACTATCTTTGGGATTTCGGCAGGAGTAGGTTTTATTGCTTTATTCGGGATCTGTGTTCAGAATGGGGTAATTCTGATTTCGGTCTTTAATAAGAATCTTTCTTCCCGAATGTCGTTGGATGATGCTATCCGGGAGGGAGTGAAATCCAGAATACGTCCGGTGGTGATGACAGCCTTGATGGCTGCTATTGGTTTATTACCTGCGGCTATTTCGACGGGTATTGGCTCAGAAACGCAAAAACCATTGGCAATTGTAGTTATCGGAGGATTGATTTCAGCAACGATTTTAACATTGCTTATTTTCCCGATTATCTACCGATTCTTCTATCGCCACAATGTGCATACGCTGAAGGATTTGGAGTAAAGCAAATGTTTTTAATCACGGAGATTAACTGTGTGACCAACTCCTAATTAATCTCCGTGATTAAAATTCAATATTTCATTTAATACTCTTTCACTACTGATACATAATAAATGGCAACTCAAACACCAATCAAGCCGTATGATAAATTCCTTACAATATTTTCGATAAAAATGGCGTAATTTGTACAATAATGTTGATTCGTTCATTCAATCTCCATATATAGGCCATTCAATAATTGAAAAGTATGATTAATATTCTTGCCTTTTGTCTAAACCTTCTGATATTTCAGAAGGATACTTCCGGCATTACTTATGAAAACTATCAGAGTGCGATTAACGGTTTTAAACCGCTTTTGGTTGATATTCGTGAATATAGAGCAACACCTGAAGAAGCCCGCAGTCGTTTCCAGCAAATGATGCATATTTTTAAACAGGCAAACCCAGCAGTTTCTTATGATTCTTCGCAGGTGAGTATCTTTTTCCCATTAATGGGCTTTGATTACCGGGCTGTTGGCGGAAAAAACGGCAGTGGTTTCCATGCATCAGGTTATGATTTATTCGACCAGAATGCCAAAGGCAGCCATCCGGCACATGATATTTTTATCAAAGACAAAAATCAGGATTGTAAAGACGATAGAACCGGAGATTATGTAAGTATTTTATCTGTAAGCGATGGTGTTGTGATAGGTACAGAAAACAACTGGCAACCGGGAAGCGAATATAGAGGGGGTAATTATATATGGGTATATGATACTACTACAGGCGGACTCTGGTACTACGCACACCAGAAAGAAATCTACGTAAAAACAGGCGACATGGTGAAAGCAGGGCAAAAAATCTCTATCATTGGTCGCACAGGCTATAATGCAGCCATGAAACGTTCGGACACGCATCTGCACTTGACTTACCTGAGAATCGATGAAGAGGGCAATCCAACTCCTATTAATACATATGGTTGGCTAAAAAATGCCGCTACTCTTCTCGACCCTCGAATTGCCGCAGATTTAAAACCGCTGGCTTATCATTGGAATATCAGACCGATGAAGGTGAAGGCTAAAGTTTTTCCAAAAATTATCTATGAATTAGCATCCAAAGAAAGTAGTTCAAGTGTTGATCGTTTATATTTTCCTTCTAAGAATGAGAAGAAAAAAAGACGCTCGAGAGTTTAGTTCTTAGTTAACGTAAAACTTATGAGGCGCCTGTAATGGAAGATTTTGAAATAAAATATGAAGTAGAAAATGCACAATCTTATCTTGCCAAAGGTCAGTCGCCCATACAGGTACGCAGGGCTTTGATTGAGAGCGGGATTGAGAAAGAAATGGCTACTAAAATCTCAAAAGAGGCGTATATCAGATTTCTACAAAGCAATGCTAGGACCAAAATAATCAGAGGTAGTATCTGGTTTGGTGCCGGATTAGCCACTTCAATCATTCTCTTCCAGATTGGCAATAAATTCTCCTATCTGGTTATTGTAGGTGCCATCTGGGGATTGATTCAGGTTCTTTCGGGAATCTCTAATATCAAAAGTACTAAGGAGCTATCGAACAATTTATTTATATAGATTCTGAACCGAAACGTGACCAATCATAAAATCAGCGTCTAACATATTGTGTGATGCATTAAATTGCATTTATGAACAAACATTCGAAAGAGAGAGGTCATTCACCTCTCTTTTTTCTCTCAATCAATCGTCCTTTTTCATTGCTTCTAAATCCGTAGAAAATATTTAATACACCAGGAATCGCGCATACAAAAATAGCCCTCGGTAAGAGGGCTATCTAGTATTCTTTTGCTGATATTTTAAACCGCGAGTAGTGGTGTTTCTTCCATCAGGTCCCTTAATGTGGTGTGTTCATAAACTGCCAGGTTGGCGTCTCTTACTTTCTCCATAATCGGTCTGATGCGGCAGGTTACTTCATCTGTACAATCATCACATTTACCATAAAAGTGTAATGAAACGCACAACATCGGTGCGATAGGCCCGTCTACAATCCGTACTATTTTGGCTATTGTTACTTGCTCAGGTGGAAGCCTTAACTGGTACCCCCCTCCTTTTCCTTTCTGGCTATGCAATATGCCGTTGTTTCGCAGTTCGAGCAATATGGCTTCCAAAAATTTCTTTGGAATATTTTCTTTTTCGGCTATTTCAGCAATAAGAACCGGTTGCTTTGATTCGAACCTTTCCGAAAGGAGTTTCAAAGCTTTTAGTGCATATTTTGCTTTTTTAGAAATCATTTATTAGTATGCTGACGTGAGTTTTGCTTGATTCTTTTTCGGCACATATTTACATATATACTCAGATGAATCAAACAAAAGTAAAATTTTTTCTTGGTTTTGCAATAAATCTACCTATTCAGCTTCATTAAAATCATATGAAGCCCATATTTATAGCTAAGATAACTATTTTTTTACTGAATAACTACTTTTTGCCCGCACAGGCATCCCAAGCAAAGCCATACCTTCCAGCCTTATATCAACAGTTGTTTCTGCATTTGTGTTGAAAAACGAAAGCGTGGCTTTACCGTTTGCACTGGTTTTTACGGTTGGAGCCCAATAAATAGTAGACCTGTAATCAGGTCGGGCATTTGCCTGAAAATCCTCCATACGAGCTTCGGTATAATTAGGCGAATAAAACTCTTTGGCTACCGAATAGCCATTTATCTCAATCACTTCTATGCCTAGCGAAGGGCCATTACTACTAGGGCTTCCTCGTTTTGTTAAAACTGATATGACCCCATTCCCTCCTCTTGACCCATAAATAGCTGCATCGGCACCTTTCAATACATCAATCCTGTCAACATCAAAAACCGGAATATTGAGCAAGGTCATTTTATCAACGGCCATTCCATCTAATAAAAACGTTGGTTCAGAAGAGCCAACAAATGAACTAACCCCTCTTACAATGACTGATGGGTCCATTCCGCTACCTGTAACCTGCACGCCTGGTATCCTTCCTCTCAACAAGTCTATTACATTACCATAATTTCCCATATCAGGAGTAACTTTCAACGTATTAGACGCATGAGAGTATAATACTCTGTCTTCTCTTTCGGCTTGTCTTTTGGCTTTTACAGTCACTTCTTGCAGCATTTTTTCTCTACGATCTTTCAATATTTTTTTAATTTCCAGGTCTTCTTTCGTTCTTTTCAGATAATCAGCTAAATCGTTTTCATCAAACATAATCGGATTAAACGGAATAGGATTTCTGTCTAATTTGGGTGGCTGTGGTTTATTGATAAAAATCTTGGTATTACGATTCAATTTTCCAGCCACTGCCTGAACCAGTATTTTACCTGTGCCATTAAAATCAAGGTTATGCAATCCAAAAGTTCCGTCAACGGCCGCTTCACCCATACCAAACTGACGATTATCGTCTTCTAGCCACATCATGAAAGTGAGGTTCACAGGTTTTTCAAATACCTTCCCATTTTGCCTTGTAATTTCACCAGAAATGCTCAGGCCGTTCTCTAAAGCAAAACGTGGCTCGGCTAAAGTTGGTTTCAGAATATCGTCCCATTTAAAACGTCTCCAGCCTTGGGTCATCAGCAGAATATCCATGTGTCGACGCACCTCTGGTTTGGTCTGAGAGAAATAATAATCCGGCTGTTCTACCTTGCCTCTTACATCTGAACTTAATAAGAGATAAGTAAGGATATTTTCTTCATGTTGAGGCATTAATACTTGCTTGCCATCTGACACAACGACCGAGAAGTTACCAGCCACTGGTTGCCCGTCCATATCTTTGGCCTCTATTTCCAGTTTTACTTCTTCTTTAGGTAAATAAACCTGTTTATTAGGTGTGATGCTCACATTGATAAAGTCTTCTTTATAGACATAGACCAATCGCTCACACCTTGGGCGACCCGTTTCATCAAAAACAGTAAATTGTGCAACTCCTTCCGGGAATTTGTCTTTAGGAATCTTCACCAACATGGCCTTATTGCTTGCCGGAGTCCGGGCTACGTAGCAGATTCTTCCCTGCGATTGCCCCACTACCACAATCTCGCCACTGCCTTTGGGTTTATTATAATTGTTTCCTACATATAGCCGAATCGTGCTTTTATCAACCACTGCTTCTACACCCATTACATATCCTTGTTTCTCAACAGCCGGCATAGGCACTTCTTTTTCGAAGATATTGCGGTATTTGATTTTTGCTGTATAGGTTTCTTCCGGCAAAGCCTTGAAATTGAAAACACCCATTCCCAGATGCTCACTTTCAAAAGTCATTACGGTATCTCCTTTCCCTGATACAATAATTCCACTCACGTCTATCCCATTCCCTACTCTATCGGTGGCCTTGAAAGCCATTTTATTATCCATGCCCTCTACAATCTGTCCGCCTTCAGGGAAAAACTGGAATTCTATATCCTGCGGATTGAATTTGGTTGGCTGAATATCTTCACCAATTTTAAGTACTTTAAAATCTTTGCTGAACATCAGGTTTTCGTCAAAATTTCGCATCCAGTTGGTATAGGCTCTTAAGCTATAATACCCTGAATGTAGGCTATCAGGCAAATCAAAATCACCTGCAGCCATTCCACCTTCCAGTTTCAGCATTTTCTTACTGATTACCATCCCTAACTGATTATCAATCAATTCGACATTGAGTGGAATACTTGCAGTATCTAACACATTGGTAGCTGCTTCTATCAGGTATGCTTTCAGCCAGATGGTTTCTCCGGCAGTATAGTAGGGTTTGTCGAGATGCAGATAGGCTTTTTCTTGTGGATACGTCCCAGCATATTTGTTAAATTGATTCACGATGCTTTCAGCCAGATCTTCATTGAAGGTAAAGGCAAAAAGCATGGCGGCAGCAGCAAAAATCGACAGTAGTTTTTTCATAGTCATCAGGTTGAATGTGTGTATATTATAAACTTTTTTAGTCGGCAAATTATTACATTTTCATCAGCGCTATATAAGTTTCAATACCATTCCAGATATTCTGAATCCGGATATTTTCGTTCTCGGCATGCTGGTTATTGTCGTGGTTGGCAATTGGTACCGTAATAGTAGGTGTTCCTAAGTACTTTTCAAACAAAAATAAGGGTAAACTTCCGCCCAGACTCGGCATGAGTACAATTTCTTCTTTTACGGTCGATTGTATGGCCTTAATTACATTCTGAGCAATCGGTAAATCCATTTTAGTGCGCTGAGCATTATAGCCTTTTCCTACTTGTACACGGGCAATCATCGGATATTTCATTCGCTCTTCGTCAGTGATACTTTCATTCTGTGTTACATAATACCCTTGTGCTTTTATATGTTCTATTACCTTCTTTACCTGTCTCTGCACATCATTACCTAAAACCAACCGCAAATCTAAAGCCGCAGTAGCCGAAGTAGGAATCACATTAGCGGCCATCTTACCCACATTGGCACTGGCAATGCCATTGATATTAAGGGAAGGCAAATTGATTAATTCTACCAACGATTTCCCTCCACCTTCGGGTTTCATAAAACCTAATTCGTTTCGCATTTGGTCATCAACAGACGGAACACGGGAAATGGCATTCCTTTCGGTTGCGGTAAATGGTACTACATCTTCATAAAATCCTTTAATCAATACCTTTCCTTCATCATCTTTCATAGAGGCTAATAACCTAACCAGCATCATAGCCGGATTAGGCGCCCAGTTACCATAATGCCCACTATGCAAAGGTCTTTTAGAGGCATATACTTTCACCTCCATATTTACATCTCCTCTCACACCAAATACTACCTGCTTGCGGCCTGACTGATGCACAGGGCCATCGCAGATAATCCAGAGGTCTGAACGGAGTTTATCGGTGTGTTTCTCTAATATTTCGGCCAGATGGGTAGAACCGGCCTCCTCTTCTCCCTCAAAAAAGAATTTAATATTGACTGAAGGCTGGATATTCAGGTTTTTCAATATCTGATATGCCGATAAAATGGCAAAAACACCTGCTTTATCGTCAGAAGCACTCCGGCCATAAATTCGCCATTCGGGGTTAATGCCTTCTGTGGATTTAGGTGTAGGGATAATCTTGCCTCCTTTTTCTAAGGGCGCATCCAGAAATACTGATTTGAACGGTTCAATACCTTCTGCCCATTGGTTTGGATTGACAGGTTGCCCATCGTAGTGCGCGTAGAATATCACAGTTTTAGTAGCATCGGGCACTTTTACTTCACCATATACTGCCGGAGGCACACCTTTGGTTTTGGCATCCAGTAATTCTGTTTTTATTCCCCTCTCCTCCATCATTTTTACTATATACGCAGCCGTTTTCTGAATACCTACTGTATCATAAACTACATTAGGAATTGACAACAAACCCATGAACTCAGTCAAGAAAGTGTGTTCGTTGGCCTGGCGGTATTTTCTAACCTGCTCGATAAGTGGACTTTGGGCAAAAATGGGCAATTGAGCCAACAATAAGAGGGCAAAAAGGCAACGTTTCATAAATATTCGTTTGTGTGAAGCAAAAATAGAAAATTGGTTTAGAATTTGCTTGATAATCATTAAAATGTATGCATAATTCATATAGTCATTTCTGCATCTGTTTTGCAAAGAAGAAGCCTAAGAAAGAGCAGATAAACAACTGAAAGTCAATTACTTAAAATCCTGATATATTTTAAACAAAACCAGGTTAAACTGTCCTTTTTTTAGCAATTAGGGACCTTTATAAGATACGGTAGTTCATATATAAACGGCAATGCTTTGAGATTCAATGAGTTATATATCCGTCTGAAAATTTCTTTAGATTCTTCTTGACTGGTATTATTTTTTTCACTAGGTTAGTTCAAAGATTAGTTCTTTGAAAACTCAGATTCATGGATTCAGTTATGACAAAACACAACTTAGATGCCTGAATTGATGAATTTGGACAGTTAATTTATTTTTTAACTTTAAATGAGTAAGTTATGAAGATTCATGTGCATGCAGTACATTTTGATGCTGACCCACGATTGGTTGGTTTCATTCAAAACAAGTTAAATAAATTAGACACCTTTTACGACCGTGTAACCAATGCCGAAGTGTTTTTGAAATTAGGAAAGGGTGAAAAAAGTAAAGTTCATAAAAAGCACATCGAAGTTAAACTAAACGTTCCAGGCCAGACAATTTTTGTAGAAGAAAAAGGAGATACATTTGAAGAAGCTACAGATTTAGTATTAGAAGTGTTAAAATCCCAGATTAAAAAATTTAAAGACAAGAAAAATATAGTTGAGCATAAAAAACCTGAATTAGAAACCGTAACGGAAGAGTTGGTTGAAGATGAGTATTAATCAGGTTTTCAGATAAAAAGCGGCAGTCTCTCAGGAGGCTGCCGCTTTTTTTGTGGGGTTTTCCAACATTTACTTCAACTTAAATACCCCTTTCAGTGTAACACCATAAATAGCGCCATCGCTGTCAATAGTCCAACTTGGGGTAATGGCGTTTGGGTTCTCAATATCCCATTGATTGTTTGTACCTAAGCCTAGATAGTAGTCGGGCAGGCTCACTGTCCAGAGCAGCGTTCCGGTTTTGCCATCAAAACCCTGCAAGCGGGTATCTTTCCATTGATTATTGTCACTTAACAGACGTTCGCCCACATAAAAAACTCCACCGGAAGAGGCCATTAACTGAGCGTTTTGTGGTAAGGGTCTAAGCCATACAATATTTCCGTCAGCAAGGTTAAAACTCACCAACTCACGTGTATTACCAGTTTTTAGCTCGGCTATTAACCTATTACAAGCCACTACACGACCAGCTACTTCCATCATCGAACCAGACTTATTTGTACTGGTTGTCCACAAAATCTTGCCGGTGTGCATATCAAGGGCTCGTAGAGCTGAGGTGTATTGTACTCCTCCTCTATCGGCTCTAATTCTGATTATTACTTTGTCATCTGCTACCATAGGAATACCATCGTCTGACCGATAGGTTTTACTGCCTCGTTTGGCCATGTCGGGCTGGTCGGTATGTCTCCAAAGCGTTTTACCTGTTTTTAAATCAATGGCGTGCAATTGCCGGGTTGGTGGCTCAGTCTGGTCTTTGCTTCTGGCCGTTTGAAAAAGGATGCCGTCAGAGATGGCAGGTGCGGTGAAAGTAGGTGTATAGAATGGATCGAGCTTATCTGGCATAGCCAGCCGGAAATCTTTGTTTTGCCAGAGAACAGTGTTCAAATCTGCACTAAGGGCACTGATATAACTATACCCTTCATTTGAACTTTGATTGAGTACAGTAAAGACTCCGCCTCTACCTCTTGTAGGTCCTATTTTTACAGGTACAAGTGTTCTTACAATACGGCCTGCTTTTACGTCTACGACATAATAGTCTGTGGGTTTTCCATCTTCGCGTGGGTATATCATGAGTACTTCTCCTGAAGGAAGTTCGTAAAAAGTTATATAGCCCATAGACCCTCTGCGATTGCCAGTAGTGCAAATATTGCTGATTCGCCAGACTGTTTTCCCTGTGTTTTTATCTATTGCCGATAATCCTGCATTGCCATCATTGTTGCAGCTGCCTGTCAATATCAGATTACCTACCAGAAAAGGTGGCCAGACACCCCACCATCCCGGATTTGTTTCCCATTGTTTTTGTGGTGCTCCCAAAATTGGTGCCGCCTGAAAAGCCCGACTATTGCAACTTGTGCCATAGGGAGTACTCATTTTAGCCGCATCATCGCATACAATACATGGCGTAGCATTTCTCAGCCTTGCAATAGCTGCCTCCCTTGCTGCGGGCGAATCGTCAGGCACTTGTGCTATCAGCCTTGCTTGTGGCAAAATGCCAGATAGGAGGAGGAACAAAAACAGAGAGCGGAAAACATGGAAAAGATTCATGGCAAAGCAGGGATTTTATCAAGTTGGAGATGCAAGTCGTTATGATATTGGTCAGATGCTGAAATAAGTTTGTGTAAATTTATTCCAGAATTATACAGCTTTAACTAAACCTCTTCTGCCTTCCATAATTGCTGCAAATCTATTTTTGCTTTCAAACTTTCTGAATTAAATTTATACAAAGTGAAGATATAAGAAAAAATTAATAGGGTTATGAGGAATAGTGTGATAAAATCAAAAGAGTTTATTGAGAGGTTTTTAAACAATTGAATTCCAATGAGTATACTCCATATACCTAGCGCTATCATTTGAAGAATGGGAAGTCTCATTTTGAGACTTATCCTCCTTTTATCAAGGTCATTTTCAACCTCGCCGATAACCATTGGGATATTAGTTCTGATATTAGTAATTCTTCTTATTTTAAACCTGAGCTTGTCTATTGTCCCTTCATAAGGTCTTTCTCTTTTTTCATAAGAAATTAACCTGAATCCGAAAATATCTTCCGGTTCGATAAAATCTGTCAATCTACTCATTATCTCTTCTTGAGTCAGTTTTGTTTGCAGGGTAATTGTTTCAAAGGGTAGAAATTTCATTTTTTAGACACAATTATTGGTTTATAGAAAACTTTAGTTTCGGGTATCAATATAAGTGATAAAATCCAGACAATAATTAATAATAAATTAATTCAAAACAATTTCTTCTTTATCATATAAGCAGTTCAAAATCATTTCGTTATCTTTCGGAAGATTTCAGTTTATTTCTATTATTTATGAGCAGAAAAAAAGACATTCCACGTCTTGCGTGGTTCATCTTGCCTGCTGTTGTAGGTTTAATACACTATTTTCGTCCTTCGTACAACAACTACTCCATTTATAAGGGTGTATTCTATCACCTTATTGCCCAAACTAACCTCTATAGCCTTTATCCAAACGAATATTTTGACAGTAACCATTACGGGCCTTTATTTGGCTTGATTGTGATGCCATTTGCTGTTTTACCGGATTATATTGCACTTGTTCTCTGGACAACCTTTCATGCTTTTGTGTTATACATGGCTTTCAAGACACTTCCGCTTAAAGATAATAATTTGTGGATAGTGCTGATGATTTGTATTGTTGACCTGAATACCTCTTCGCACAATGTTCAGGTGAATCCGAGTATTGGTGCATTGATTATTCTCTCATGGTATTTTGTGAAAGAAGAAAAAGATTTCTGGGCGCCTTTATTTGTGATGATTGGCTTATTTGTGAAACTCTATGGTATTGTGGGTCTGGTTTTCTGGCTATTTTCAAAGCATAAATTCAAATATATTTACTCGTCAATCTTCTGGGCGGCAGTACTTTTTGTATTGCCTATGGTTATCAGTTCTCCGGCTTTTGTAACTCAATCTTATGCAGACTGGTATAATAGTCTGGTTGAGAAAAACCTCTCTAATCAAACCGGAAGCCATGGTATTGGCAGTTATCAGGATGTGTCGATGATGGGTTTATTCAGACGTGTAGGTGGACTCAACCTTTCTAACCTGATTTTTATTGTTCCGGGTCTGCTTTTGCAATTAGCCCCTTTGTTACGGATTAATTATTACACTAATCTCGTTTTCCAATTACGTTATCTGGCTACTATCCTGATTTTCGTAGTTATCTTTTCTTCTTCTTCCGAATCCTCTACTTATATCGTAGCCGTTTCGGGGGTGGCCATCTGGTTTATTACACAAGATTACCCCATTAAGCGTTGGGTATGGGCATTGTTTGGCACTGTGCTTGTCTTTACCTCGCTTTCAGCATCAGACCTTTTTCCTTCCAATATACGGCACTTATTTATCATTTATTCAATCAAGGCATTTCCTTGTTGTATCTTATGGTTTGCGTGCATTTACCAATTACTAACCGACAAACACTCCCTAACCGACAAAAAATGGATATTTCAAGATTAAAAATCTGTATTCTGTCAGCAGCTTATAACGAAAACGAAAACGTTCTCGTTTTTTACAATGCCGTTAAAAGTGTCATTGACAGGCTGCCTTACACTTTTGAATTCTGCTTCGTAAACGATGGTAGTACTGATGGTACTTTGCGTATTATCAGAAATCTGGCAAGCGAAGATAGTTCGGTAAAGTATCTCTCATTTTCAAGAAACTTCGGTCAACAGGTTGCCCTGAAAGCAGGTATTGATTCGATTGATGCTGATGCCATCATCATGATGGATAGCGATTTGCAACACCCGCCTGCGATGATACCGGTGTTGATTGAAACATGGTTACAGAAGCGAGTAAACATTGTGAATACGCTTCGGGAAGAAGACCGTGATTTATCATGGTTTAAGAAGAAGACAAGCCAGTATTTTTATAAAGTATTAAATAACCTGAGTAACTTATCTCTAGAACCAGGACAAGCAGATTTCCGACTGATAGACAGACAGGTTGCACAAACCCTGAAAAACTCGAAAGAGCAGGATGTTTTCTTACGTGGCATGATTCAGTGGATTGGCTATAAGCAAATCAATATCCCTTATAAACCGCATAAACGTTTTTCTGGTGAAAGTAAATATACCTTCAAGAAGATGTTTAGGCTGGCTATGGCGGGTATTACCTCTTTCAGTGTAAAACCGCTTCATGGAGCTATTTATCTGGGTCTTACGATTGCCCTTGCGTCTTTTTTATATCTGCCTTATGTATTGTATAGCTATCTTAGCGGACAAGCAGTTGATGGCTGGAGCTCAGTATTGATGACCATTGCTTTTTTTGGCGGATTAAACTTATTTATTTTAGGAATTATTGGTTTGTATATCGGCAAAATCCTTATTCAGAATAAAGAGCGCCCATTATACATTGTTCAGGAACATAATATTTATGAAAACAGCTATTCTCAGTTTTGATGTAGAAGAATTTGATATGCCTTTTGAGTATGGCGGTAAGCCAGCCATGGAAGAGCAAATCACTACCTCAAGCACGGGTCTGGAGCGTGTAACATCCATTTTAGACAAATACGAAGCGGCAGCCACTTTTTATTGTACAGGGGTATATGCCAAGGCACAATCTGAGAGTATCAAGGAATTGAGCAAGAAGCATGAAGTGGCTTCGCATAATTATTACCATTCGAGTCATAAAACCGAAGATTTAAGAGCTTCTAAGCAGGTTTTAGAGATTATTACGCAGAAAGAAGTGAAGGGTTTCCGTATGCCGCGCATGGCACCTGTCTCAGATGCTGATTTGCTGGCGGCCGGTTACACCTATAATGCTTCTTATAACCCAACTTACTTGCCGGGCAGATACGATTACAGACATATCCCGAGAACAGTTTTTCAGCAGAATGGCTTGGTCCATGTACCGGCTTCAGTATCGCCTAAATGGCGTTTGCCTCTGTTCTGGATAGCCTTTCATAATTACCCTTTAGCCTATTTCTGCTATTTATGTAAAAAAGTAGCTGAAGCAGATGGGTATGTACATCTCTATTTCCACCCCTGGGAATTTACAGATTATACCGATTTACCTAACGGGGCTCAATATCCTTTTTATTTAAAGAGAAACAACGGGCAGAAAATGCAAAAGCGATTCAATGAGTTGATGGCTTTTTTGCAGCGTGAGGGGTTTTCTTTCAAAACCACTTCGTGGTTAATAGAACAATCCAATTTGTTTCCTGAGCTGGTATTAAAAAACGCATAGGCTTGGCCTATGCGTCTATTTTAAAAATCTCTTTCAGTTCCTTAGCTTCTTCTGGCTTCATTCTGCCTGCCAGAACTAATCTCAATTGTCGGCGACGAAGTGCGCCCGCATATAATTCTTTTTCTTCGATGGTTTCAGGTTCAACTGGTGGTACTTCAATTGGTCGACCTACCTGATCGACAGCCACAAAAGTCATAAAGGCTTTATTGGTGTAGACTTTTGTTCCTGCCGGAATATTCTCTGCCCACACATCAATCCCTACTTCGAGCGATGAATTGAATGCTCTGGTTACTTTGGCCTGTAAGGTAACTACTGAGCCTAATGGGATGGCTTCTTTGAACGAAACATTATCAACCGATGCGGTCACAACAATCCGATTACAGTGTTTCTGAGCAGCAATAGCGCCTGCTATGTCTAATAATCTCATCAGGTTTCCTCCCATCAGATTTCCCAGTGTATTGGTATCATTCGGAAAAACCATCTCTGTCATTACTGTAAGCGACTCTTGTGCTTTTCTGGCTTTTTGCATAAAACTATTCTAATATGATTTGTTGATTAATATGCGTTTACAGATTATTAAGGGCGATAGACACGGATAAACAATTCGTTTCCCGCTCGCGGAGGAATTGAGTTAGTGCATCTCTCTAAAATAACAGGTTGAAAATAGGGTGCAAACATAGCCAGATATTCTTCTTTTGAACCACCAAAAGGCGGGCCTCCTTCAAACGGAAAATCAAAAATCACACCCACCAGTTTGCCACCGGGTTTTAGCAAATAATGCATTTGTTCGGCGTATCTTGGCCTTAAAGAAGGGTCAAGTGCCGATAAAAAGGTTTGTTCAATAATCAGGTCGTATTGCCCCTGATGGAAGAAGAAATCCTGATGAATTACCCGACAGTTACCATTTTCGATGTAAAATTGTAAATTTCTTTGCAAACGTTCTACTAAAACTGCCGAAATATCAATCAGCGTAATATTCGTGAAACCATGTCGAATCAGATATTCGGCCTCATAAGAGTTTCCACAACCCGGAATCAGGATCGCAACTGACTTATCTGTCAGCTGGTCAAAGTACTCTTTTAATGGGGTAGATACATAGCCAATATCCCAGCCTGTTTCTCCATCGGTATAACGCTGGCTCCAATAATCATCATTCAACAAAGCATCCATTTGTTTTTTATTTTATTGAGTATGAACCGTAAATAGTGGGTAAATGTTAGCACAACGAGCCTATTATTAGCATATTTACCCTAAATACAAATATATCAATAAAATGAAAGCCGTTGCCGACTATCTACGCCAGACTTTACAAGAAGTTTTACCTGCCCTGCAAGCTATTTCAGAAGAAGATGCCAGTATTAAGCCTCTACCTCATAAATGGTCAAAAAAGGAAATATTAGGCCATCTGATAGATTCTGCCACAAACAACCATCATAAATTTGTGCGGACTATGGCGCAGTCGCACGTAGAGTTTGTAGGTTATGCACAGGATTTCTGGGTAGAAGAGCAGCATTATAATAGTAGAAGTTGGCAGGATATTCTCAGATTCTGGTATGCTTATAATCTGCATCTTTCCCACATCATCGAATCCGTGAATCCGGCACATCTGCAAAATACGATAAGCATCGAAGGAAGTAAACCTTTTACTTTAGCTTTTATTATGGAAGATTATGTGGAGCATTTGAAGCATCATTTAAAAGTGGTTTTGCCGGAGGCGAATATTACGAGTAAGTTTGAGAATATATATAATGCATAGGCCACCGTACTACGTGTATCCTCCTCGAACGAATATGCGTGTAGTACGGTTAGGCACTGAAAGAACTATCTACCCCTTTCTTTTGGTATTATAAAATTTAAGACCTCTCAGTGCTTAACCGTGCCACCCACGCGGTGGCCGGAGCTTTTACGGATGAGTATACGCGTAGCACGGTAGATCAATGGTCATAACTTGCTACACGTGTAATCTTCCAGACTCCATTTTTCTTTTGCCAGATATGCATGAATTTAAAAGTTCCGCAATCGTCTCTGCCATTTTCTTTGTGGCAGAAAGTATGTTCACCTATCTGAATAGCACCGTAATCTTTAATGGGATAGACTTCCATACTTCCCTCAACCAATTTTCTGTTTAATCCATTATTATTGGCAAAGAGATTCTTAGTTGCAGCAATATTTTGTGTATAATTGGTGAGTCCGCCTTTGTCATGATAAAATTCAAGGCTTTCATCAAAAGTGTTTTTTATAGTCTCTTGGTCCTGTGCATTAAACGCGTTAAACATGACGCTATCCATATGAGCAATTTCATTGTAGAGGACATCACCTTTAGGGCTTAAGGCGAATTTGGTATTTACCAGATAATCCAGTTCCTGTATCATTTTCCATTTACCATTCTGCTTTTGCCACACTCTGGAAAATTTTGATTCTTCTACCAGTTTCTCCCCCATATAAAAGCGTTGTACACCTGTTTGTGTAGTCTTTTCTTTACTGACGCTGATTACCTGTAAACTACCTTGAACTAATTGTCTTTTGAGTTTAATACCCTTCTCACAAAAGTTTTTTTGTATCCCCGATTTGAATTCAATAAATGTCTGACCTGTTGTAACGCCCATGAGGCCGTTATCATGATAAAACATAAAATCTTTGCTTAAGATACCGTCGAGTTTATCTACCTCGCAATCATATACGACTTTGAACAGCATGCTGTCTTTTCTAGCTAATTCATTAAAAACAGCTTGATTATTAGGGGTTGTTTGCGCTTGTAGATGTGCTGAAGGGAAAAGAAGATTCATCAGGCAGATTACTGCCCATAAGGTACTGTGCTTTTTCATTGTATAATTTTGTGTTTTAAAAAATTAATCTTTAATCTTTCTGTCAATAAGAAAGTGAGCAATCAGGCTAAGGCCGCCGAATAGGAATATCATGGAGAAAAAGGCTACTCCTCTGTTTATATCAAGGTTATCATTAAGAATATTACCTATCAGAATACCTATGGCAACTCCTACAGCCAACATTCCGAATTTAAGCGTTTGTAGCTGTAAACGGCCTCTTGAGTTAAAGAGTTTTGAAGCATCTGCTCCACGCTCTATCATCAACATCCGTTCACGGTTGCGAGCTGTCAGATAAACATAGACTATACCGAAGATTCCTGCAAAGGCAGCAATTGATACCAGTGCGTCTCTTAATATTTCATCCATTTTTATAGTAGTTTTAAATAATTATTGAACCAATACCCATAAGACATGAGCTGATGAAGTTTGGTTACAGAATTTTCCAAAAATTAATTCTCTAAAAAAGACGCATTATCTGTAACCACCGTCTATGGATTCTTGTCTTACTATACAACAAAGACTACCTTATAATTAATGTATACAGAAGAGCAAGCCTATATAGAGCGAGTAAAAAAGGGAGATTCGGCTTCTTATGCATTTCTTGTGAATAAATATAAGAATATGGCTTTTACGGTAGCCTTAAAGATTCTGAATAACCGGGAGGATGCGGAGGATATTCTTCAGGAAAGTTTTCTGAAAGCCTACCAGCAGATTCACACATTTGAGAATAAATCGAAGTTTTCAACTTGGTTGTATACGATTGTTTATAGAACAGCACTTAATAAATTGCCCAGAAACAAAGTAGAATTGCTGACGATTGATGATGAAGCCCACCAGCATTATGCGATTGATGAAACAAGTCCGCCGTCGGTATTGTTGGAAACAAAGGAAGAACAGCAATATGTAAAAGAGGTGATTCAGCGATTACCTCAGATAGAGGCATTATTGATTACCTTGTATTATCTGAACGAAAACTCGCTGAAAGAGATTGAGGAGATAACTGGGTTGGCTGTAAACAATATCAAAATCAGGTTGTTTCGGGCAAGAAAAAAACTAGAACAAGAATTACATTTTTTGTTATAAACACTCAGGAAGATGGCGCAGGATAAAAAAGATAAGCTAAAAAAACTGATTCAATCGGTAGAACTAGACCAACCAAAAATAGATTTTACGGCTATAATCATGCAAAAGATTGAAGCAAAGGAATCGCTTGTGACTAATCCTGCTTTAGACTCTTTATTGGAAAAGCATCTGATTGAAACGCCTTCGGTTGATTTTACTCAAAAGGTAATGCTAGGCATAGAGAGACTTGATAAGAAGGTAGTTTACGAGCCTATTATCAGAAAAAAGGTCTGGTATGGCGTAGGGATAGCCGCCGCTTTGGTTATAACTTTAGTTAGCTTTTTAGGTAAGCCTTCTGAGACTACTGTTCAATCGCCTCCTCTAGCTTCGCATATCAATCAGGTTACAGGTCATATTATTACACAAATCAATTCTCTTCCTATCTTCGCATTGGCTTGTTTGTTTGCGGTTAGTGCGTTGGTTGTGTTAGAATATATGTTTTCGAATAGGAAGAAATACCAAATGTGATTTGAGTGATAATCAATTTTGTAGTCTATTGAAATATAGTTAACCGAGACAAATTCTATTCAAAATGGGCTCTGCTAACCCTGCCATGGCCTTACTCGGACGAGTATAGCCATGACACAGTGGGCTTAATCTTCTAATACACCCATTAATCCCAATTCATAATCTTCTATGGCCTGTTTTAATTCGGCTGGATAATTCATTACAAAAGGCCCATAAGTAGATAGTGGCTCCATGATAGGCTCACCTGCCAGAAATAATAATTTACCTTTGGTGATGGCTTCAAAATCAATCCCCTCGCCTTCATGGTCGAATGTGGCCATATTCAGTTTCTCTATATTAGTGCCGTTGGATTTTATCTCTCCATCAAGTACATAGACCAAAGCATTATAAGAGCTCGGTAATTCAAAGAAAGTTTTGGCTCCTGCTTCAAAATGCACCATCATTGCCAATATCGGTGAGAAAGTAGAAGCCGCTCCTGTCTGTCCTTTATAGTTTCCTGCTACCAGTTGTAACGCTAATCCGTCTTCTTTGATGACAGGCATTATATCTGTGGTCAGGTGCTGATATTTAGGTTCAGTCATTTTATGCGCCCGAGGCAAATTCACCCACAATTGTATCAGCTCAAAATTACCCCCTTCATGCATAAATTCTGCTGATGGGCCTTCTGAGTGGATAATTCCCTTTCCTGAAGTCATCCATTGCACATCTCCGGCATTTAAGAATCCTTCGTTACCTAAAGAATCTTTGTGATGGATTTTACCCTGAAACAAAAAAGTAACGGGCTCAAATCCGCGATGCGGGTGAGGACTTAAACGTGGTTTGCTGGCATCAGGGCTATGATAAGTTGGCCCTGCATGGTGCAATAAAATAAATGGGCTCACCTGCCTGATATTGGTGGTAGGCAAAGGTTGTTTTACTCGCATGGGTCCCATCTGGACTTCATTTGCAAAACTGCTGTTCTGAACATTACGAGCTTTCATTGTTATTTATTAAGTGTTTCCTTAACACTAAGCATGGGGTTGTAATACTTGTTCTTCTTGTCTGGCTGTCACTTTATTTACCAGCCAGATGAATTCGTTGGTAAATAATTCAACAGATTTGAAGAATGTCGGGTCGGTTAAGTTTCCTTCGACATCGAATTTCTTGTCTACGGTAGGCACAATTAACATATGTGGAGAAGCAATACCAAATAAAGCAGCTACCAGACTTATTACCTGCTGACTTGCTCTCATACCACCCATCACTCCCGGTGAAGCAGTTACGATTCCAAAAGGTTTATGTAATTGTTTTGGAAAATGGTCTAGTAAATTCTTCATGGCTGGTGAATAACTACCGTTATATTCGGGTGTTACCAGAATAAAGGCATCTGCCGAAAACACACGTTCTGCTAAGTATTTCCAGTCTGTAGGAGCTGCGTCGATGGAAGTCCATACTTTTTGCACAAAAGGTAATTCATACTCTCTCACATCAATAATGCCTACTTCAGCATCAGTGATTGTACTTAAATGTTTTTGTAGGTAAGTGGCTACTCTTGCCGTAAGGCTTTCTTGTCTTGGGCTTCCTGAAATAATTTCAATTCTCATTTTTCTCTGGTTTAAGGAGCATAATGCTCATGTATCGGTTTAGAATGACATCGGAACATCTATCAAGAGAATTTCCGATTCTGTATTGGCTTTAATTATAATTTCATTGGTTTCGCTGATACCTAAGGCATCTCTGCGACTTAATACTTGTCCGTTTATTTCAGCTTCTCCCTCAATCACAAAGGCATAGACCCCATTGGTACTTAATTTTGGAGCATAGTTTAACTCTTTTCCTTGTTCAAGATTGGCCAATGAAAACCAGGCATCCTGATTCATGCCCATGCCACCGTCTTTAGAACCTAAAGGTGATATCAAGGTCTGAAACTTGTTTTTTCTACCTTCAACCGGAAAAGCCTTTTGGTCATAACGTGGTTTAATATCTTTCAACTTAGGAAATACCCAGATTTGCAAAAGCCTGAGTGCCCTATCGATGTTTTTATTTCGTTCAGAGTGATAAATTCCCGTACCAGCCGACATCACCTGCACTTCTCCTTTGCCAATGGCTCCGGTATTACCCATACTATCTGAATGTTCCAAATCTCCCGAAAGCGGGATAGTCACAATCTCCATATTATCATGTGGGTGCATGCCAAAACCTCTCCCACCGATTATCATATCATCATTTAATACCCTCAATGCACCGAAATGCACTTTTTCAGGATTCTGAAACCCCGCAAAACTGAAAGAATGCCAGGCATCTAACCACCCATGATTGGCATGCCCTCTTTCACTCGCTTTATAATATATTGTTTTCATTTTTTCTATACATTTACAATTAATGTATATACATATATATTTGCGAATTAGTTCATTTTCATTCACTAAATCACTCAATCCTTCTCACCCCTTTATTGCCCGATTCAAGAATTCAACGAATGGGTGCATGGCTTCGAAGCCTGATAAGATAGTAGAGGCAAAGTCTTTTTTGAGTGCCTCTGATACATCGAAGGTATTGGAAACAGTGAAACTCTTGAGTTTTAAGAGTTCTATGGCAGGATTAGTTTCATCATATCCTTTCGGCGGCCGAATGGTAGCGGCTTCTCTGTCAAGCCCGTTAGGGAAGTATTTTCTAAAATTGTCAGCGTCGATGATGGTCTTAATTTCTTCGTAGTTATAGTCAATTTCGTCACGAATTTTCTTCAGGTCGTTAGTCTCTGGCATCCATACACCACCGGCACAAAAACACTCACTGGCATCGATATGGAAATAATACCCTGCACCATGTGCTTTTTTACCGCCTCCGTTAAACCAGGCACCAAAATTAGTTTTATAAGGCGATTTATCTTTTGAAAAGCGCACATCGCGGTTGATACGGAAGATACAATCTTTTACCTGCAAATTGCTTTCTTCGATGCCTTTATCAAATGTGCTAATGCCTTTGATGAGGTCTCCTACCACTTCACCAAAATTTGCTTTGGCGGTTTCATAAGTTTTGCGGTTGGCATCAAACCAGGGTTTGTTATTATTGGCCTTTAAATCTCCTAGAAATTGTAATGTTTGTGGATGAATCATAGCTTGTAGTATTAAGTTCATTTACAGAATCATTTCATCAATAGTAAAAGTTCCCGACTACTTTACTTCATTTATTAAGGCTATTTTATGCTCAAAGTCGCTTATATTCTGCAAAGTGGTAATGGCAATTTGAGTCAATGCTTCCTCAGTCAGGAATCCCTGATGCGAAGTAATCAGCACATTCGGAAAAGTCATCAACCGAGCCAGGGTATCATCCTGTAAAATCTGTTCTGATAAATCGTTGAAGAAGATATTTTCTTCCTGTTCATAAACATCAATGCCCAGATAACCCACTATTTTGTTTTTGAGTGCTTCTACCACTGCCTGGGTATCAATCAATGCACCTCTGCTTGTATTTATCAACATTACTCCTTTTTTCACTTGTGCCAAAGCCTCTGCATTTATCAGATGCCGGGTACTTTCTGTTAATGGGCAATGCAAGGAAACTATATCAGACTGTACCAATAATTCTTCAAAACTTACATAATTTACACCCGCCGAAGCCAGATGTTCATCCGGAAATTTATCATAGGCTATCACCTTACAGCCTAATCCTAACATAATTCTCGAGAAAACTCCACCTATTTTACCTGTGCCTACTACGCCTACGGTTTTATGATATAAATCGAAGCCTGTAAGTTTTTCCAAGGAGAAATTGCCTTCGCGCACACGGTTATAGGCTTTATGAGTTTTTCGATTCAGGGTCATAGCCAAAGCCAATGCATGTTCTGCTACGGCATAAGGAGAATAAGCAGGTACGCGCACTACATTGATATTGGCATTTCTGGCAGCTATTAAATCTACATTATTAAATCCGGCACATCGGAGAGCTATTAACTGAACCCCTGACTTTTGCAAGGAGTCTATCACCGAAGCATTCAGTTTGTCATTCACAAAGACACAAACTGCGTCGGCTCCTTCTGCCAGACGAACGGATTGTTCGTTTAAGGCAACTTCATAGAAACTAATCTGATGTGCCTGATTATACTTTTCAAAAAATTCTTTGTCATAAGGTTTTGTACTAAAAAATGCGATCTTCATGATGATTTCGGTTGTGTTTTACCTAATTGATAAGCTAATGTAAGATGATGAGAAAAACCTAAAATTGAGTGACTACTGGCAGCGTAATCAAAAATGAACTGCTTTGCCTGAAAACCAATCCCAAAATGCACGTTGCTCAACTTAGAAGTTATGCCTGTACGAAGATAAAAATTTTTGACTATCTGATATTCCAATCCTACTTTAAATAAAGTTGGTAGGAGTATATCTTTTTCTGCTTCTCCTATCAAAAGCAATTGTTTGGTCGGTTGATATGATAAACCTAGACGAAGTAAAGTAGGCACACGTTGTGAGAGATAAAGTCTGGCCGCCGTAAGGTTATATGCATTAAAACCTATAAACATCGTAGAACTCAGTTTGGCCATTACGCCGAATTCAGTCAACAGGGTATTTTTGACAGAGAAATTCTCAACAGCCGCTTGCAGGTAAGATACTTTTACACCCAAAGAAACTCTGTTGGTGCTTTTGGCTAATGCCAGACCCAGTTTTTCTTCATGATAGAGTTTATCACCAAAACGCTCTACTGCTAGCCCTACATTAACCCATTTCGTATTGTAGTTGCCTCCTAGAGAAAAAGTATTGAGCCCGGCAACAGTGTAGCGGTTATGATAGGACGTACTGATAAAATTATCAGTCAGAAAGCCTAATCCGGCTGGATTATTAAAGATAGATTGTTTGTCGGCGATAGCTACGGTGGCATTACCTATGCCCCAGCTTCTGGCTCCTATCGGAAATGGCTCACCCGAAGCCTGACATTGAGGAATAAAAAAAAAGGAAATGAAGCAAACGAGAATCAGGCTTTTGCACTGAAACGATAAAACCCCATATTTTACTTCTTTCTTAGCCAAGGCAGCATACGATTTTGAAGCAAAATACGGGGTTCAGAAGAAAAAGGCAAATCGTAATTGATTAATTAAATCTGCGCTTTACAATTTCTATAAATTCTTCGGCCTCTGCCCCTGTAATATCCCATAGGTAGCGTGGCACATATTTTTTCAAGATCAACTCTTTGGCTTCGCTGAAATCCTTACACAATTCAATTTCATCCAATGCATTCGAAAAAGCCTGTATATTTCCACCAAATAGATTATTGGTAAAAAGGAATCTTTGATTCAAAGATATAGCACTATTGATACCTTCAATACGATTATTCTGATGGTGGTCAAGAATCGTTCTGTTGGCTTTAGTCTGGTCGTTTAAGCTTTTTTGTTCACTTGCCAGTCGTTCATTCAATCTCATTTCTTCCTGCTCTTTTGACGGCGACTTATCATAAGGGAATTCATTTACTTTCGATGTTACTGTATTCAATTTCTGCTCGAATACAGGTACAGGCCTTTCAACTACTACCTCTTTGGGAGGTTCCGGCTTTGGAGGCTCTACATATTTCGGTAGCTCCACGTAGGTATTGTATTCCGGCGCTTTAGGTTCAGGAATCACTACTGGAGGAGGGATTACTACCGGAGGAGGTGTATATGGTTTTTCTTCTGCCACAGGCTTACTCAATTCTAAATCAAAGAAAGAAGAAGAAGCCGGATTGCTGATTATCTCTGAAACAGAAACAGCTTTACTGGGTACCAATTCGTCAGGAATGGCTACTTTCTGCCCAAAAAGCGCCAAATATTTCTCAGGATTTTCCGCAGTAATCGGCATCTCATCAATCCATGCCATGGCTTGATTGGCAAATACAAATTCCTTTCCGTTCAGTTTTTCAACAAGTCCGGGAATCACTTGCTTATTAATTTGAATATATTTAGAAAGGGGAGCGACGTTTTCCTGCGTAAATCTGAAATTAGGCAGGTCGCGCATCAATTCTTTATAAAAAGTCTGTGGTTCAAGAATTAATACAAGGGTTTCTCCTACCGAATCGACCAATAAAGACTCAAATTGCTCACGTTTCACAGAAATAAATTGTGAAACTATATTCATAAAATTCTTTAATGCTTGTTGTACCTCCGGTGCAGTAAAATCAAAATATGGGCTACGTAGGCGCTGCGTATCTCCCTGCCATTTCTCAAACAAAGCCCTTATAGTCAATAGGTTAACCTGTTGCACATTACATAAAGAAAGTATTTGCTTACCCGAAATCGTATTATTCTGGGCAAAAAACTCATCACACACACGGGCTGCATAAGCCTTACTGTACCGTTCGACGGCGGACAAATTCAATTTGTTCGACATTCTGAAATTTATTTGTTTTGTAAGTTAAATAGCTTTAAATTATGACTGGAAGCTAAGGTTAGCACGTCATGTGGAAGCATCATTTCTGCTAAACAACAGTAAATTTACTACAACTTTTTTGCCAGTTTTACATAGAACGAAAAAATTACAAAAATAATGTTTATTGAACCAAAAAGAGGTAGAGGACAAGGACATAAGACAGGCTGGGTTGAAGTAATTTGTGGCTCAATGTTTTCGGGTAAGACAGAAGAGTTGATTCGCAGACTGAACCGTGCGAAGATTGCACAACAAAAAGTGGAGATTTTTAAGCCTTCTATTGATGTTCGTTACCATGAAGCCGATATAGTTTCCCATAACCAGAAAGCTATCCGTTCTACACCAGTAAACGCATCAGAAGAAATTCTGCTGATGTGCAGCGACTGTGATGTGGTTGGCGTTGATGAGGCACAATTCT
Source organism: Emticicia fontis (assembly GCF_054779675.1). Lineage (NCBI taxonomy): Bacteria > Pseudomonadati > Bacteroidota > Cytophagia > Cytophagales > Leadbetterellaceae > Emticicia > Emticicia fontis. The sequence goes on along the minus strand of NZ_BAAGXU010000037.1, from coordinate 261,601 downwards.
TTGATATGGGCATTGTTGAAGTGGTCAATAAACTAGCCGAACAAGGTAAAAGAGTAATCGTAGCAGGTCTGGATATGGATTCGCGTGGAATACCTTTCGGCCCGATGCCTAATCTGATGTCTATTGCTGAGTATGTAACTAAAGTGCATGCAATATGCGTAGTATGTGGCGATATTGCCCACTATTCATATCGAAAAACAGCCGATGGGCCACAAGTATTACTCGGAGAGTCTGAAAAGTATGAAGCCCGTTGCCGTCGTTGTTATCATTTAAATCTGTGAATAGTATTTAAAGAAAGATTTTTGTAGTTTTGCGCTCTGAAATTAAAGAATAAAGTATAAGTTCCCGTAGCTCAATGGATAGAATGCGAATGGTCGCCCCGTCAGATTCCGGTTCTGATGATGGGGGTTTGGACTTGATAAGCATATTTTAGTAAAATTAAAAATTATAAGTTCCCGTAGTTCAATGGATAGAATGTCAGATTCCGGTTCTGATGATGGGGGTTCGAATCCCTTCGGGAACACAAAATATAGTCTGTTCTGCTAATTTACTACTCTCTTCTTTTTTGTCTGAAAAATAATATCAGATAAGCGCCCACTGTAATTAATAAATAAATAACCAACTGTAGGTTATCGATAGGATTTGTTACTTTTCCTTCAATAATAAAAATTCCACTTCCATTCTGGCTCTCATGTCTTGGAAATAGCACCTGCGCAAAATTCCATCCCCAATGCAAACCTATCGGTAAAGCCAGATTACGGGTATTTATATATGCCTGGCCATAAAGTAATGAACCAACACCTGTTGAGAGTATCATCAATACTATTTCATTCAGGCTCATACCTATATGAAAATGCATAAATGCAAACGGAAGAATAATTGCCAACTGCGCTACCCAATCTCCATAATGATTCATCAATATCTGGAAAGGATAACCCCGATAGGTAACTTCCTGGATAATTGAGGATATTAAAAAGATGATTGCTAAGGTCAGTAGATTAATTACACTGAAATCATGATTGAATCGCCAGTGTTGACCAACTAACAAAATAACAGGAACAGCCACCATTAATAGCATAATTATGCCAATTAAAGTACCCACAAACAATTGCCAATAATGCAGCTTACTTTTCAGGAGTAGATCTAAATTTCCCCAGGTTTGACCAGATAACCTTAATAATAGCCAGGTTGCTAATAACGAAGCGACAAGATAAGTAAAGAAACCATCCAGTTCAGGAACAGCCCAGGCAATGGCGGTAACAGACCAGATAATAATAAAATAGATGGTAACTTTAACCCAGGGTGTTAGGAAGATATTCTTGAGAGAGTTCATGCTTTTTTCATATAAATAGAAAAGATTATTTAGCACCACCCAATTCTTTTCTACCAGCATTTGTATATCTCCAATCAATCACTACTTTTTTGTAACAAATATTCTGGCAATACGCATTTTATATTCTGAGCTTATTAAATAGGTTTTCACGATAGCTTAGTCCGATAGGAATCTCTTCTTGCCCCATATCAATCATGTTACCCTGAATTGCTTTTAATTTGCTGATATTTATAATAAAAGAGCGATGTACACGTACAAACTGTTGCTTAGGTAACCTATTCTCAAATATTCTCAAGTGCATACTTGCCAATAGTTTTTTATCTGTGAGATAAACCATACAATAGTCTCTTTCTGCCCTAATATATTGAATATCAACGTAATTTACCTTTACTAACCTGTTGTCTTGTTTAATAAACAGATAATCCGGTTCTTCTATCAACTGATTAGCAACACTCATTCGCTCCAATACTTTTTGAGTAGCCTGATAAAAGCGTTCAAATGTGATTGGTTTTAATAAATAGTCGACACAGTTTAATTCAAATCCTTCCACAGCATATTCTGAATAAGCAGTAGTCAGAACGATTAATGGCGGTTTTCTTAAAGAGCGAAGAAATTCAACTCCAGTGATAACTGGCATCTTAATATCCAGAAAAATCAAATCTATCTGAGATTTATATAAACTTTCATAGGCTTCATTTGCATTCTGGCAACTATTCAGCAAGATTAGTTCAGGTACTCGTTCGGTGTAGGTCCGTAAGAGTTCACGGGCTATAGGCTCATCATCTACAATCAAACAATTTATTTTCATGTCAATTGAATCATTAATTTTACTGAATAAATATTCTCCGCAATTTTTAATTGGTAATCATGTAAATCCAGGTACGAGATAAGAAGTCTTTTTTGCAAATTAATCAACCCGATCCCTCCTGCCTGTGCATTCACATAATCTGGGTCAAAATTATTTTCAACAATAAATACCAACTCCCCGTTAAGCACTTGTAGTTCTATTTTTATATAAGATTGAGCCTCATCTGTGCAAAATTTAAAGGCATTCTCTACCAATGGCATTAATAGCAAGGGGGTAATAGTATAAGCCTGATTATCTATAGAAAAATTAAATTCCACCGCTATTTTATTTAATCTCACTTTTTCTAAAGCTATATAATCCTGAAGCAGTTTTATTTCTTTTTGCAAAGGCATTGTTTCTTTATCCGAATCATACAAAATATAGCGCAATATCCCTGAAAGCCTTGCAACCAAATCAGCTGATTTCTCTTTATTATCTGTTAAAATCAGCCCATAAATATTGTTCATGGTATTGAACAAAAAATGCGGGTTAAGCTGAGATTTTAAAAAATTCAGTTCCAGTTGTAAATTTTCTTTAGTCTGATTCAGACTTTTGATATGAATACGATAAAACTTTAAAGCAAATTTAATTAGTAGTGGTAATCCAAGGGTTAATAGCAAGCTAATAGGTAAAGCTAAAGTAACGAGCCGTATAAGCAAATTATTAAGAATATCAGAGTTCAATAACTGATAATAGCCAATTTGATTTTGCTTCAATAAAAGCAGGCATTCTTCACATGGTTGGATGATGAGTCGTTCGAATATTATGTCACATAAGGCATAAGTAGTCAGAATGAATAAGAAAGCGAGCAAGCTTGCTATGTATCGTTTTTTGGATAGGAGCTTTCTCCATACAAAGTCAACCAGCAAATAATAGCAAGTAGCGGATAATATTATGGTGTAGAAATTTATAAAAAAGAGTGTACCTAACGGAAATCCATTATGCACATTAAAGGTAATTTGAGAGAGGTAAAATCTAACACTAAAAAAGACTGACCAAAAAAATAAATGCAGACCAAACCTTAAAGATCTGGTTGGGTAAAGCAGATGTTGAAAAACAGAACTTATCATTGTATAAAGTTCTTATTTTATCGTTCAGTTTACAAAATATTCTACGAAGATAGTCATGCAAGCAATTAACGCCGCTTTTCAGGCAACCAATACCTATCCCTTCAACAACCCCCGAATAGCCACCAGATGCGAAAACAACACTATCGGTACAATACAAGCAGGCAACCAGTTGAAAGGAAAATATAAAACGGCAATGTTCGGTTGCTCAAAGGCTAATTGCTGAAAAGGAAATGGGGCAGATAAAATGGCAGTGCTGACAATATTTATCAAAAGCACCAGACAAATAAAATTCCAGACGAGCAGAATGCCCGTGCCGATATAATCTTTTACGTAGAGATAGTATACAATTGGCGCAGTAATACCCGATATAATATCAAAATTCTGTCCTTCAAAAGTCATGATTTGGGGTATTGTTTTATGTAAGAATAGCCAGAATAAAACCAGTTCTACCGGAATCCTGACTATGTGAATGATTGTCAGCGTTTTGATATTCAGACCGTCTATAAAATGCCTTCCGCTTTTGGTAGCAAACAAGGTGATGATTAATACCAAGGGTGGCGCAATTGCTAAAAGGAATTTTGGTGGCATAGATTGGGTATTGGTATAGAAGCCCCTAACACCTAAAAGAGTCTGTATAATTAACCAGACAGTGGCTATAATAAAAATACGAGTGGTATATTTTGAAGAAGCCTTAGCTAAAAAAAAGACAGACAAAAGAGTACTAAACCCCATTACAAGCGAGATATAAATAGGAAGATTTTCCATTTGCATACAATATTTAATTTATGGCAAAGAAACAGTAGAAACATGAATTAATTCTTGTCATTTGGCAAGTTTTTCAACCTTTACTCTTGTTTTTTGCATACTCTTTTCTGATTCTGCTCAAGGAAGTGTCAGTTACACCTATATAAGAAGCAATCATTTTTAGAGGCACGTGTTTAAAAATCATGGGGTTAGCTTCCATTAGTTTTGCATATCTGGCCTCTGCGGTTTCTTGCAGGGTGGAAAGCATTCTTTGCTTGAGTTGTGCATAGGAATTTACCAGAATCATTCTGCCAAATTCACGAAAATAAGGCATGGCATGAAAAACGTGTTGCAATTCATCAAAAGTGATATACCAGACTTTGCTATCTGTCAATGTCTGAATATATTCCTGCGCAGGGATTCTCTTAAAAAATGATGATATATCACAAACGATTTGTTTGGGCGAATATAAGCCTGTAGTTACTTCATTACCCTTATGGTCGTAAGTATAAGCCCGCATAAAACCTTCTTCTATAAACCCATAAAGATTACATATCCGGCCTTCTTCCAATATAAAATCATTTTTCTGAAACTCTCTGTATTTAAAATACTCTACTACCGAAGCCAATTGCTCTTGCGACATCGGATAGATTTTCAAAATAAACTCGCTGATTGAGGCTTTTTCGGCAGGTATCATGGGTAATAAGGCTTAATCTTTGCAAGTTAAGCAACAATCCTAAAAATGCTATTGCAATGCTATAAGCAACCCGTTTTAATCTTTCTGCGTCTATCTCAACAAATACCCTTTTTAACACCAACATGAAAAAACTGCGATTCATATGGCCTATGGCCCTGATACTGCTTTGGGTTGCAGCCTGCAAGCCAAAAGAAGAAGTAAGTCCTACTGTCGCTACCAATCCTGACTGGACAGCCGAGTCACATGGCAATGAGGTTGCTCCCAACTATGCCTTAGTCTTTCCGCAAGAGGCTGTCAATTCTTTAGAAATCACCATCCGCAAAACACAATGGGATAGTATCAGAACTGATATGAAATCTAAATTTGGCAACGACTTTGGCACTGGAGGTAACATTAGCGGTGGAGGCATGGGAGGTGGTATAGGCGGTGGTGGAAATGGCGGCGGCGGTGCCGTTTCTTTTGGCACAGATGAGCCTAATTACTTTGCAGTTATGATGAAATTCAACGAGAAGACCTGGACAAATGTAGGTTTTCGGCTGAAAGGTAATTCGAGTTTGGCTTCTATCTGGCGTTCGGGTATTTATAAGCTCCCTTTTCGTTTGAATATGGATGAGTTTGAAGACCAGTTTCCTGCTATTAAAAATCAACGTTTCTACGGTTTTCAGGAATTATCCATGTCGCCCGGCTATGGAGATAATTCTCTGATACGAGAGAAAGTAGCTGCTGATATTTTCCGTGAAGCTGGCGTGCCTGCTGCTAGAACGGCTTTCTATAAAGTATATATTGATTTTGGCGAGGGCAAAAAATATTGTGGCATCTACACAATGGTTGAGGTAATAGACGATACCATGGTAAAAGACCAGTTTACCGACGACCCGCAAGCCAAGGGTAATATTTATAAGCCGGAATCTACCTTCCAGTCTTTTACAGAAAGTCAGTTTGAGAAAAAGAATAATAAGACCGAAGCCGATTATAGTGATGTAAAAGCATTTATCACTGCGCTCAATGCAACGAATCGAACCACAGATGCATCTACCTGGCGGGCGAATCTGGAAAAAACTTTCAATGTTGACCATTATCTGAAATATCTGGCAGTGAACAATACGATTGTAAACTGGGACGTATATGGAGCTATGGCGCATAATTATTACCTGTATAATTCGCCGACAAAAAAGCTTACCTGGATTCCGTGGGATCATAATGAAGCCATGAAAAGCAGTGGGAGAAATATCGTTTCATTAGCTATGACAGAAGTTGCCAGAACATGGCCTTTGCTCAGGTATGTGGCAGATGATGCAGTATATTTTGCTAAATACAAACAATATGTAAGCGAGTTTACCAGCAATGTGTTTACAGTAGCCAAAATGGGTACGCTTTTTGACAAATATTCTAACCTCATAGCTCCTTTTGTGAACGGAACTGAGGTAGAACAGAAACCTTATTCTAATTTGACGAGCACAGCATCTTTTCAAACTGAAGTGGCAGCACTCAAAACGCACGTGAGTACACGTAACCAAGCTGTAGTAACATTTTTAAAATAGTAGAATTTTCCGTAGATTAACAGGCTGTTTTTAAATGACGAAGACCTTATATGATTGACCTACAAACATTTGAAAGTATCTCTTTAGCTGAAATTGAGGCTGTAAAGCTACTCAATAGGATAGATAGCAAGTATATTTTTCATAAAAATGTATTGTCAGAAATTCTGGAGGAAATCAAGCCTTATTATCATATTCTGGAAATCAATCAGAAGCGCTCGCATAGTTATGAATCTCTGTATTTTGACACTGACGACTACGAACTCTATTACCAGCACCACAATGGCAAGCCGAATCGTCTGAAAGTGCGCTACCGTCGTTATTCTGACACTGGACTGGTGTTTTTTGAGGTAAAAAAGAAAATCAGCAATAGTCGCACCATTAAATTCAGAGAAGAACGCATCAGCCTGAATAAAGAATTACAAGACGACGATTATCAGCTTTTTAATCGTTTTCTGCAAGACCCGGCGCGCCTTCACAACCAGCTCTGGATATATTTCGACCGCATTACCTTAGTCAGAAAAGACTTCACCGAACGTCTGACTTTAGATCTGAATCTGGTGTTTCAGAAGAGAGAATTAAGAAAGGCAAATCAGGGATTGATAGTAGCCGAAATCAAGCAGGATAAAGGTTCGGTTTTTAGTCCGATCGTACAGAGTTTCAAAAAAAGGCATATCGCACAATCTAATTTCAGCAAATATTCAGTTGGAATTGCCACTCTGGAAAACGTCAAACGTAATTCTTTTAAGCCAGTTCTGCGAAAGTTGGATAAGATATTGAGTGATTTAGCGAATGAGTGATTTATTGATTAATTAATAAATTGCTGAATGAAAAACTGGTCTATTATAGTCTCAATTACTCTTTCTATAATACAAATCACTGCGTTGTTACTTCCTAATCACTCAATCACTAACTCGCTTAATCACTCAATAAAATAATCACAAAACCACTCATTCACTCAATAGATTTTTATGGAAGAACTCGAAGGCTCATCGCACACCATTAATCAATTTTTAGGAGATAGTTTAGCCATAGAATTTGGCGTAAGGTTTCTCCTGAATATGATTGTTATTCTGATACTCGTGCGAGGTATTTATTACAATCGTTATAAGAATAAAGACTTTGTTTTTACCTTCTTTTTATTCAATGTTGTTAATTTTCTGATATGTTTTCTGCTCAGCACTACCAAGCTGAAAATGGGATTTGCCTTTGGACTTTTTGCTATCTTCTCAATTATCCGATATCGTACGGTAACAGTACCTGTGCGTGAAATGGGTTACTTTTTTGTCTGTGTAGCTATTGGCCTCATTAATGCGCTCACACCGCTTAATATGAGTCATTATGAATTGATTTTAGCTGATATAGTATTGGTAGCTTTAACTTTTGGTTTAGAGCACGGCCTGAATATCAAACATGAGAATTTCAGAGAGATACGCTATGAGAAAGTAGAGCTGGTAGTGCCCGAGCGTAGAGAAGAAATGATAGAAGACTTAAGAAAAAGAATAGGCTTACCGATTCATAGAATAGAGATATTGAATGTGGATTTCCTGAGGGATGTGGCTCGTATTCATGCCTTTTATTATTCAAATGAAAACGAAACCAAAAGTGCAGCTTATGGAGGTGGCGATAGCGATGATTAAGAAAGGGCTCCTGATTATTCTTGTATGTATATGTACAACCGGCGCATTTGCTCAAAAATCAACACAGGATTTTCAGACCTGGTATGATGCTGAATTAAAACTGAATCTGAAAAAAGGTTGGGAACTGAGCGGGCAATATCGGACGCGCTTTGATGAAAATTCTTCGCACTACAAAGGCTCTTATTTCTTTCTGAGTGGAGAAAAGAAACTTAATAAATATTTCAAAGTATTGGGTAATTACCGTCTGGCTTTAGTGAATGGGAATAACTACCATCGCCTTTTGATTGGCGCAAATGCACAATTCAAGGTGAATGATTTTACTTTCTTTACCCGCCCAATGGCGCAGACACAGACAAAGTATTTTGCGGGTGATGATGAAAACAGAAACGGCGTTACCAACTATCTTCGCTTGCGAACAGGTGTAAAGTATAAAATCAGCAAACATTGGGATACTTATGTATATGCCGAGCCTTTTCTGCCTTTTAAGGAAGGGAAACTTTCTGAAATAAACTTCTGGCAAAACAATGCAGGGATTTCTTATGAATACAAGAAAAACAAATCTGTAACTTTGTATTATAGCTGGCAACCCGAAGTCAATAAGAAGCACCCCGATACCATCAATGTATTAGGTTTAAGTTTTGATTTTGAGGTGAAGCCCAATAATAAGAAAAGTAAGAAAGAAAAAAAGTCGAAAGATGGCTGATGCACCAAAATTAGAAGTATGGCTCCGTGGAGCTCTTCCGTATATTCCTGCCTTATTACAACCCATTGCACATGCAATATTGCAGGCGCAGGAAGAAGTGCATGCCATGCTGACTGATTTTCCCGATAGTCTTTTGTGGGAACGCCCCTATAATGTAGCCTCTCCGGCTTTTCATCTGCAACACCTCACGGGTGTTTTAGATAGATTATTCACGTATGCGCGCGGAGAATCATTAAGCACTACGCAATTAAGTGCCTTGACAGCAGAAGGGAAGTTTAATGAAACGATTACGGCAAAAGAACTAGTATCAGCACTCGACTGGCAGATTGAAAAATCGATTGAGGCACTAACCAATACTGACCCAAATACTTTAACACAAGCCCGCGAAGTGGGCAGGGCAAAACTACCTTCAACAGTTATAGGACTATTAACCCACTCCGCAGAGCATACGACCAGGCATGTTGGACAGCTACTTGTTACAGTTAAAATCTTGATGAATAAGATAGATTAATCACGAAATCAAACTAAAGATTCCTCAGGTGTTAGCAACCGGGATTTGATAACAAACCTGACACCCAAAGGAATCTCTAAAGAGAAACTGGCACCTCTTCCTTTAACTACATCCAAAGTCAGGTGTGTATGTTTCCAGTACTCAAACTGATCTCTCGACATATAGAACGGGCATCCGGCTACATAGCCTAGTAGCACATCATTATCATCAATATACATTTCGCCTTTCTGAAAACACATGGGCGCCGAGCCATCACAGCAACCTCCACTCTGATGAAATATCAGGTTACCGTAGTCTTTCTTTAATTTATCGACTAGTTGAGTGGCTTCCGGGCTTATGTCTACTCTTTGTTGATTCATGGTATTTTTGTGCTTTAAGACGAAACCCCACCCCTAACCCTTCTCTCCATTATTGGACAGAGGGGTTGGGTGAGGAGTTTTATCAAAAGAATCCTAATTTATTCTTATCATAAGAAATCAGCATATTTTTAGTCTGGCGATAATGTCCTAGCATCATTTTGTGGGTTTCACGGCCTATACCTGATTTCTTGTAGCCACCAAATGGTGCGTGAGCCGGATACGCATGATAGCAGTTTACCCATACCCTACCCGCTTTAATTTCTCTTGCCACTTTATAGGCTTGATGCGTATCACGCGTCCAGACACCCGCTCCCAGACCGTATAGCGTATCATTGGCAATAGCCAGCGCTTCGGCTTCATCTTTGAACGTAGTTACACAAACAACTGGCCCAAAGATTTCTTCCTGAAAAATGCGCATTTTGTTATTACCTTTAAATATAGTTGGTTGGATATAGTAGCCGCCTTCTAAACCTTCATTATATGCTGTTCCGCCACCTGTTAATACTTCTGCCCCTTCTTCCTTGCCGATTTCGATATAATTAAGGATTTTCTCGTACTGGTCGTTCGATGCCTGTGCGCCCATCATAGTTGTTGGGTCAAGCGGATGACCTAATTTAACAGCTTTTGTCCTTTCAACCACTCGCTCAATAAAGGCATCGAAAATGCTTTCTTCTACCAATATTCTTGATGGACAGGTACATACCTCTCCCTGATTCAAGGCAAACATTACGGCCCCTTCTAAACATTTATCAAAGAATTCATCATCAGCATCCATAATGCTTTTGAAGAAAATATTCGGTGATTTTCCACCTAATTCTAAAGTAACCGGAATGATGTTTTTAGACGCATATTGCATAATCAATTGTCCGGTGGTGGTTTCTCCAGTAAATGCAATTTTATTGATACGAGGGTTCGAAGCCAATGGTTTACCTGCTTCAATACCAAAGCCGTTCACCACATTCAGTACACCCGCAGGAATAATATCTTGTATCAATTCCATCAATATCAGAATCCCCACAGGTGTTTGCTCAGCTGGCTTCAACACTACGCAGTTACCTGCGGCCAATGCCGGAGCCACTTTCCAGGCTGCCATTAATAAGGGAAAATTCCATGGTATTATCTGACCCACCACGCCCAATGGTTCTAAGATATTCATTGAGACTGTATTTGAATCCAACTCACTTACCGAACCTTCCTCAGCTCTGATAACCCCTGCGAAATATCTGAAATGATCAATCGCCAATGGTAAATCAGCAGCCATCGTTTCTCTCACTGGCTTGCCATTATCCCAGGTTTCTACTTTTGCCAATACTTCTATATTTTTTTCCATTACATCGGCAATCTTCAATAAGATATTGCTTCTTTCAGCAGCTGATGTATGATTCCAATGCGGAGCAGCTGCCCAGGCAGCATCTAAAGCTTTCTCAATATCTTCTTCTGTTGACCTTGCCACCGAAGTAAAAACTTTGCCATCAACCGGAGAAACATTGTCGAAATATTGTCCTCTAACAGGTGGTACCCATTGACCACCGATAAAATTCTCATATTGATTTTTAAATTTCGGAGCTGCCAAATGCACTCTCTCTTTTTCAAGCAATTCTGACATAGTTTTGGTCGTTTAATAGTGTAAGAGATAAATCCTGTGCAAAACTATCTTGTCAAATTCATATTTATTTCACCTTTTCTCCCAAAAAGATGAACTATCCTCTCATTATTTAAATGGGTATTTTTTTATATTTATTAATATTCTATATTTGAATAGTGATATTTTAACCCATGAAAAATGATGGAATTAACAGAATCATTTTTGAAGAGCCGGAGAATTGAGACGTTGGTAGAGAACAGGTCTATTTTCACGTTAGACCATACCGAACTGAGTATTTTTGAAACACATCAGCAAGCGGCAGATGTGTACCTGAAATTTTCAGACCCCGTGCTGGCCAGTATGCTGACAGGGAAGAAAGTGATGCACCTGAACCAGCATATGGATTTTGAATTTCTGCCGGGTGAGTCGGTTATCTTGCCTTCTGACGAGGTAATGTGTATTGATTTTCCGGAAGCGACGATGAAGAATCCTACCAAATGTCTGGCGATGGCATTTGAGCAGGAAAGACTGGATAAAATTATTGATAATCTGAATGAGCTCAGACCCAAAATAGATAATCAGGAATGGAAGTTTACAAACACTAATTTCCATTTCACGAATGATGTAGCTATTCACCATATTCTGCAACGCCTGATTTTCATCTTCACCGAGCAACACCCATCAAAAGATATTTTTGCTGATTTGATGATTCAGGAACTAATAATCAGAATTGTTCAGACGGAAACCAAGACTTTTTACTCAAAAAACTCGCAAAAGCTAGCTTCTAATAATCGCATTGCCAATGTGGTCAATTTCATCAAAGAAAATATAAGAGAGCAGATACAGGTGGAGCAATTGTGCAAAATTGCCTGCATGAGTGAGTCTAATTTTTATCGGGTATTTAAAGAAGAGTTAGGTATTTCGCCAATCGAATTTATTATTGAAGAGCGGATAAAACTGGCTTCGAGCCTGCTTAAAAATCCTGAATTCAGAATCAAGGATGTATACTTTGAAAGTGGCTTCAACAGTCTTTCTTATTTTAACCGGATGTTTAAGAAGAAATTCAAGGTATCGCCCAGCGAATATAAACATCAGGCTGCTACGATTGATTAAAACAATAATGAGCCATTGGTTACCCAATGGCTCTCATAAAAGTGTGCTTCATCAGCTTTATAATATACTCTTAACCCTTCTATTGAAAATGGCTTTCAGAACAAAATAAATTACCAAAGCTGATAATACACCTGTCAGAAAGTCTGTTACTGGCACCATAATAGCCGTATATATCATCATGGCCAACTCAAATTTGCCCGTATGCTTCACTTCTTTTATTTCGGCAGGCTTTATCATATTACTGGCTACCCAGATGAGAATACCACCGATACAGGCCATAGGAATCAGCTCCAGGTATTGCGCCAGATAAAAAGCCATGGCTAATTTCAGAATCGACTTGAAATAACCCGCCAATGGCGTGGTAGCTCCTGCCTTTATGCTGGTGGCTGTTCGGGCCAAAGCCCCTGTGCATGGGAAACCCTGAATCAATGGCGTGATTATCTGCACTAATCCTTGTCCGAAAAACTCCTTATCAGGATTAAACGGTGTTCTTGTATTCTTTGCCAACCTATCTGCCATTGAGGAACAAAGGACACTTTCTACACCCGATACGAATACGATGGCACCTACAAAATAGAAGATGTCTATCATAACCCGTGTAGTCATATCTGGTAAGGATGGTGGTGTAAACACAAAGAAATTATTAGGGATAGACCCATAAATATCTTTTACTAAAATAACTCCTTTATCAGCGAAGACAGTAGCAGATAATAGTGTGGATACTCCAATGGCAATAATTGGCCCAGGAATAAAAATTGAAATACGTAATAGCCCTTTGGCAAGAGTAAAAGTTAATAAACCCAGAAAAATCGACCAGAGATTGACCTTAGTAATATTCTTAAAAGCACTTTGCAGATTATGCAGAATTCCTCCCTTTATTTCCTCATCCTGCCCAATCAGGTCTTTGAAAGATTCAATACCTAATACATCTTCCAGATTGGTGAGTGCAATGGCTACTGCAATACCCACCGTAAAACCTACGATGATGGAATTTGGCACCAATTTGGCAAAGCGGCCAAAGCCATAAATCCCCATAATGATCAGGATAATGCCTGCGATAATTGAAACCAATACTAAAAAACCATGCGCCACCTCAAACGTTCCTCCACTGGCTGGGCCATATTTGGTAAACAAGGCCGCAATTACCGGAATAAAAGCTGCCGTAGGGCCATATACCTGATATTTTGAACCACCAAAGGTGCGTCCGACCAAACAAGCCATTGCTCCGGCTATAATCCCGTTTTCGGGTCTCATGCCCATTGCCATAGCAAAGCCCATTGCCATCGGGATGGCCGTCATAGCCACAATCAACCCGGCACTGAAGTCTTTGTAGGCTACTTTAGCCCAGTTATTTTTGTTAATATCTTCCCAGCGGGAATCAAAGAAAGTAAAGAACAACTTTATCCTTCCAAGCGGTGTGGTAGGAAATGAGGTTTTGCTCATGGTATTTTATTGGTTAAATAGATATTCGAGATGGTCTTTCTCTGAAACATCGCTATAATCCTGAGACCAATCTATTTCCTGATAGTCAAGGAAAGTCTGTCTGATAATGCTTACCAGATCAAAAGCCTTTTTAGGCATTTTTAAGCGATATGTTTGCGGAATATAAATAGCATCAACCTGATTGTTTTCGACGAAGTGTCGCAGACCTCGACGACTACGGTTATGAAAAAGCTTAATTTCTAAGTCTGAAATCTGATACTCAAATCTGTTTCTTAATACCTCAAGTGCATTTTTAAATTCGGGCGTAATCTTGCTGGCTATTTTACTTTCAGGTCTGTAAAATAATAATTCTGAAATAGAATCGTCCAGAAACTCTGCGTAGATAAGTATAACTTTGTGTGGTTCTCCGGAGCTTTTTTCAAGCGCAAATTTCAAGGTATTCAGCGAAGCTACGCGGAAATCAATTGGAATCAATATAGTCTTTTGCATGCCTAATGAATATGATTATTAGGTGCAAAATTCTATTAACCGTATTAGTCTGGTCTAAGAACCAAATTAGAATTCAATAAGAGAGATTAAAATCAGATTAGAAAATCATTTAGTGAGTTTAGCCAAAGGGAAATTGATTTGCACACTTGTGCCCTGTCCGGGCTTTGAAGTAACCAGAAGTGTACCATTATGAAGTTTGATAATGTTTCGAGACAATGGCAAACCAATACCATACCCCTCAAACAACCGGGTATTAGAAGCCCGGAAGAACGGATCATAAATAAAAGGCAGTTCGCTTTCAGGGATACCTATACCCTGGTCTTTAATAAACAATAATACCTGTTCCTGGCTGGCGCCAATATGAACTGACACAGGCTTATTTTGTGAATACTTACAAGCATTGTTCAATATATTAGCTAATGCCAAGTGTAATAATTGTCTATTACCACTGATTTTGAGTTTCTTAGGGTCTTCAGGCAATAGACTCAAATCCAGCATAATTTTGTTATCAGGATTCAGACGGTCAATCAGTGCTTTTACTTCCCATATCAATTCATCAGTCCGTACTATTTCAAAAACTATTTTCTTGCCTTTATAGCCCGTTTGTGCCAGAAAAAGTAAAGACTTCGTTATTTCATTCAACCTTTCTGCCTGTGTCACCACGTTCTGCAACACCTTCTGATATTCTTCGGGTTTGCGTTCTTTAATCAGAGCTACGTCGGCCTCACCCATAATGGCTGTCAGTGGAGTTGCCAATTCATGAGACGCATTACTGATAAAGTTTTTCTGGGTTTCAAAGGCAGTTTCTATCCGGTTCAACAAATCATTAAAAGTACTCGCTAATTCACTGATTTCATTGTTATTCTCAGGTTCTTTGAGCCGCATGTGGATATTCTCGGTACTGATTTGTTTTACCTTATCAATCATCTCTTTGATTGGGTCAAAGAAATGTTTGGAGAAATAAATGGAAAGATACACTGTAACTATTACAATAAACAAAAATCCCCAGAGGAGTATATTTCTTAGAAAAATCAAATGGTGAGAAACGAAACGACTATTGGCCGAGACAATAGATAGATAGGTAGCCTTATTGTGCTGAATTCTGAGCCCTGCATAAAAGATACTCCCATCCTGATGCCTTGCTCTGCCATCTTTTACCAATGCCTCTAACAAAGATAATGGGACATGATGTGTTTCAGCCTGTTGTTCTAATGAAACCATGGGGTCAATTTTAATGATGTATTCTTTTTCTGACTCCAGTCTTTCCAGATGCTGTTCTCTCACTTTCTTAAAAGCTTCGGCATTGGCACTATCAATTTTCAGGTTGTATTTGGCGCCAATATTCGCGCGGGTTTCCAGTCGTTTGTAGAAGTCAATATAAGAATATTCGTTGAGAAAGAAGTAAATACCGATGCCAAACAATAGCAAAAGGGCACTATTGAATACTATCAGAGAAACAGCTATTTTGGTTTGTGTTTTCATGCTTCTTTCAAAACATATCCCATACCGATGACCGTATGGATGAGTTTCTGTTTATTTTCGGTGTCTATTTTCTTACGCAGATAATTAATATATACATCCACTACGTTTGTTCCCAGATCGAAGTTAATATCCCAGGCACTTTCCAGTAAATCCATTCTTGATAGTACTCTTCCTCTGTTCTTCATGAGGGTTAAAAGCAGGCGGTATTCGGTGGCAGTCAGCGAAACTGGCACACCTCCCCTTTCAACGGTTTTGGCATCATCATTCATTTTCAGATCTGCCATTGTATAAATATTCTGTGCAGATTCGCTCACTACCTCATGCTTGCCAACTGACCTCCGTAAAAGAGCTTTTATTCTGGCACTGAGTTCGATAAACTTAAAGGGTTTTACCAGATAATCATCAGCACCTGTGTTTAGGCCTAATGCAATGTTTTCAGAGGTTCCTAAAGCCGTCAGGAATAAAATAGGCGATTCTATATCCTTGGCCCTGAGTTCTTTGCATATCTCCAGGCCATTTTTATCGGGCAGCATAATGTCGAGAATGATTAAATCAAATTCGTTAGCCAAGGCCATGCCAAGACCCGTTGTGCCATCTAAGGCTACCGAGACCTGATAATTCTCTTCTGAGAGACCACTTCTGATAAAACTCACTACGCTGATTTCATCTTCTACCAAAAGTATTTTTTTCATAAATGGGTATATATCGTAGGTGGAGTAATTTCATATCTATTGTGTATGCGTCTGCAAAGATAGCAAATAATTGATTGATGTTGATTTGTTGCAAATGGTGCTGATTCTGTTCAACTCACTCATATCAAGCATTATATATTATACAACGTTGCTGCCGTCCGCCCAGTAACATTTAGGGTTAAAATTTCTGATAATGGAGCCTTTTTATGTATTTTTGATAAAGTTTACATTTATTTATCTCATTTAACTAAATAAGAACCATGAAGAAACGTCTCCATGCTATTTTATGGGTTTGCTGTATTGCTGTGGGTTTTTATCTTCCCTCTCAGGCACAAAGCGTAACCATAGACCCCAACGATGTGAATCCCGGAGGCATCATCAATGCCAGCTCAGGAAAAAAAGGATTAATTATGCCACGCATGACAGAATCTCAGCGCTCGGCTATCACTAGCCCTACCGCAGGTACACAAGTGTATTGCACCAATTGTTCAGGTGGTGTTGGCCCATATACTTATAATGGTTCTGTGTGGTTGCCGATGTTCAATATCGAAGGAGTTACCTACACTATAGGCCAGAGTGTCTTTGGAGGAAAGATATTTTATCTGGATGAGTCATTGCAACATGGTTTAGTAGTTTCTACAACTGATTATGCCGGAGATTTCAAATGGATAACTGGGAGCAATATCAATACCAATGCGGTGCGCTCAGGTATTTATGGTGGCGAGTACAATACCAAGTTAATTAATGAGATACAGGGAAATGGAAATTCTGCTGCTATAGCTGCCGCCCAACACAATGGTGGCAATTATGGAGACTGGTACTTACCCTCAAAATTAGAATTACTGTTGCTATATAATCAAAGAAATGCTGTTGGCATGGGGGCTGTCACAAATACCTATTGGAGTTCAACCGAAGTACCGGCAGCTTATGGCAATGTTTCAGAATCTGCCAATTATCTGAACTTTAATACGGGAGCTCAGGGTACCTCTGCCAAAAGCACTCTTTACAGAGTAAGACCTATCAGAAGATTCTAAATTCTCCATTTATCTAAAAGACATTTCTTATGAAAAAAATATCCATTTTATTGATTATGCTATTGGTCTCTGTTATTTACTCAGCAAAGACCTCAGCACAAGCTACCCGCACCTGGGTTTCGGGTGTGGGCGATGACGTGAATCCTTGTAGCCGTACAGCCCCTTGTAAAACCTTTGCCGGAGCTATTTCGAAAACTGCCACAGGTGGTGAAATAAATGTATTAGACCCTGGAGGGTTTGGTGCTGTTACGATCACAAAATCGATAACAATTGATGGAAAGGGCACAATGGCCCATATTCTCTCTTCCTCTACTAATGCTATCAATATTGCTAATACAGCTGGCATGACGGTAACTATCCGAAATTTAGCCATTAATGGGGCAGGTACAGGTTTAAATGGCATAAAAATACTTGTTCCATCAAATGTTCATATTGAGAATTGTACAATCAGTGGAATTATTGCTCCCGGCGAGACTGCAAATGGTAATGGTATTCTAGTAGACTATACTACTCCTGGTAGTGGAACCCTTACCGTTAAAAATACTACTATTACCGGTCCGGCTGATATGAATGGTATAAGTGTGAAGTGTAGTACTGCTGTAGCAACAGACAAAGTAATTGCTTTTATTGACAATGTGCATTTGCAAGATATTGGCACTGGTATTATAGCTAAAGCTGATACTGAAGTCAGTGTAGTAAATTCATATATTTCTAATAGTATTATAGCCATTTCTCCTGCAGCAGCAGGGTCAATTATCCGTCTTTCCAATAATAGTATTATGAATAATGGTACGGGTATCGGTACAGGGCCTGGTAAAGTCATTTCATTTGGCAATAACCAGATTACGGGTAACACTACTAGTGCGCCACCAACAACGGTCGTTTCGTCGCAGTAAGTAATTGGTAACGTTTTATTTACCCGATTGTCAAAATATTAAGAATGGGTCCTTTAATAATTAAAGGACCCATTCTTAATATTTATTAATTTCATATTAAGCAACAGCCTTAGATTTTTTCAACAAATAAGTTCTTAATTGATTAATACTTTTAATGGCTGCTTTCTTATTATCTTTCAATAATAAATCATAGATACTCTGAATCTGTGCTTTAGCTTCCTGTGCTGAACTCAGATTAGCAGCTGCTACTTCCAGTTGATACAATAATCCATTTATCTGCACCACATCGGCATCCATCAGGATGGCAGCTCTTAGCTGACTGGCGTTTTTTTCAAATTCTACACTGTTCTCATATTCTGTGGTTTTTTCTATCGAATAGCTTTGCCTTTCGAAACTCTCTTCCGGAACTCCATTAAAGGCGTAGTAACAAATGATTAGCATAAAAACGAAAACAGATAAAAAATTCTGAAAGTATGTCTGACGTAAAAGAAGCATTGCTGAAAATTAAGATTTTTATTACAAAATAGCCTATTTAAGATTAAATAGAGTTTACCCGAATATTAAGAAAAAATAAAGTTTACAGGGCCGTTTAATCATATTTCCAGCATTTCGGGCATTAAAAGCTTGGTGTTAGCAGTTTCTTAATATTACGGCAATATTAAGTTTAAATCTTAATCCGACATTTGTGGCATCAAAATGAAAGTAGATATGAAAAAAATACCCTATCAATTAAATCAGTTTCACTGGAAATACACAACGAGAATAGTGAATGGGTTCAGTGAAGAGCGCATCTATGAAGATTCAGACGACGAATTATTCTATGAGGAAGCATTTGATGGCGATGAGTTTGATGAATCTTATGAAGACGAAATCTCTATAAAAGAGATGAGATTTGCAGCATAAAAAGAAGTTTATACATACGTTATTTATAGTTTGTTTAGGTTAATTGATTGAAGATTAGCAGAGGAATTTTTCTTCTGCTTTATTTTTTTGTTTACATTTTGGTAATATCCTCTTAATCAACAATTTACAATCATTGCCGTAATTTGTTGATATGAATAAAGGCAAACACTTTCGGACAATAGTGCTTTCAGACCTCCACTTAGGAACAAGTGGTTGTAAAGCGAAAGAGGTAACTGAATTTCTCAAACAATACCGCTGTGAACGGCTGATTCTTAATGGAGACATTATTGATGGCTGGCAACTAAAAAAATACGGTAACTGGAAGAAAAAACATACCGCGTTTTTTAGGGTTGTGCTAAAAAAAATGGATAAACATGATACCAAAGTAATCTATTTACGTGGTAATCATGACGATTTTCTTGACCAGATTCTCCCATTAGTAATAGGAAAACAATTCCAGATACGTAGAGATTATATCTTGAAATCGGGTGATAAACGCTTCTATGTAACGCATGGAGATGTGTTTGATAGTATCACAACTAATATGAAATGGTTGGCGCATCTGGGCGATTTAGGCTATACATTTCTACTTTGGCTGAATAAAAATTATAATAAGTACCGTGAATGGAGAGGGCTACCTTATTACTCTCTTTCACAGCAAGTAAAACAAGCCGTAAAAGCGGCAGTTAGCTATATCAATGATTACGAAGAGAAACTAGCAGAATTGGCAAGAGCCAAAGGTTGTGATGGTATTATTTGCGGTCATATTCATCAACCTGCTATCAGAGATATTAATGGTATTACTTACCTTAATTCTGGCGACTGGGTGGAAACAATGTCTGCATTGGTAGAAGATTTTGATGGTAACTGGAGTCTTGTTTATTATTCTGTTAGCGACTGCCAGACATTAGCAGATGAGCCGGAGGATGAAGAAACAGAAGATACAAAAGAAGAAAGATTTGTTTTACCAAGAATAGCAGCAACTCTATGAGGTTTTTGTTAATTGTACAAGGAGAAGGGCGCGGACACTTGACCCAGGCCATTTCGTTGACCGAAATATTAGAAAATAATGGCCATACCGTAGCAGGCGCACTTGTTGGCACTGCAAACGGGCAAGAAATACCGACTTTCTTTTCCGAAAACTTCAAAAAACAGATTATTCCATTTTCTAGCCCTTATCTGGCTTATTGCCAGAAAACAAAGGCTTTGGATATACCCAAAACCATCAGCAATACACTCCTCAACCTGTGTGGGTATATACGCAGCCTAAAAAAAATCCAAGTCCACACAGAAGAACTGAACCCTGACGTTATCATTAATTTTTACGATGTTTTAGGCGGCTTGCATCAGTTTTTGTTCCGTCCTAAAGTGCCAATGGTTTGTATTGCACACCAATATTTATTGCTTCATCCCAATTTTCACCACCCAAAAAATCATTGGTTAGACAAAATTCTGGTCAACACCAATACGCGTATCACAGCCTTAGGTGCAACAAAGAAACTGGCACTCTCATTTACCCCATTCGACGACGATAAAAACCAAAAGATCTTTACTATTCCACCCTTGCTTCGGTCAGAGATTTCTCGTTTAACTACCAATGCCCACAATTATCTGCTGGCTTATGTAACGCAATACTCATTAGCCGAGCAGATAATGGCATGGCACAATAAAAACCCTGATACAGAAGTACACTGTTTCTGGGATAATCCGAACTATACCGAAACATTCCACTATTCACCCAACCTACATTTTCATAAAATCAACGGCAAGCAATTTCTGGAAATGATGCAGAATTGCCGTGGATTAGTAACCACCGCAGGATTTGAGTCGGTTTGTGAGGCGATGTATTTAGGCAAGCCTACGCTGATGATTCCTGTACCTAAACATTACGAACAAGCCTGTAATGCCATAGATGCCAAAAGAGCAGGGGCGGGAATCACAGATACAAGTTTTAATTTAACAGCCTTTATTAACTATCTGCCTACATATAAAGACATAAGCCCCGAATTTCAGGCCTGGTATGGTCGTGGAAGCTTTATCTTCCTGAGAGAGATGGAAAGCTTGTTTAACACGCCAAAACGCCACACAATTCGCACCACATTCCGTCGTCTTGATGTTGTGCCACAAGTAATCAAACGCTTCGCCTTAGCGCTTGTATCACCTCTCACAAGAAACTAATATATATTGTAGCAACTGTTCGATTAACATTCTATGAAAAACAGTTACTATGTTAACGTATGCAGTGTCCCAATAGAAAATGCTGATTGACCATAGTCATGAAAACGACACATTTAAAAGACGAGCGAATGGCTTGTCTTTTTTTTTTGAGTGAATTAGTCAAATCTATTGAGTGATTGAGCGATTTAGTGAATGAGCGGCGGCTACAGTAAATATTATAATTATGAATTGTAAATGGAGATTTACTACTCTAACAAATAGCACCAATACTTATTAAATTAATATTTCATATATTCGCTAATTCGCAATTAAACAATCGCTCATTCACTAAATCACCTACCACATGGAAAAGACCAGACTTGCGCAACCTGTGGCTCAATTTTCTTTAGAAAAACAGAAACACCCTTTACTCCGAATATTCACTGGATATTTGCAGAAGATGTGGATGCCAGCTATCTGGAATTAAAAAACAAAGGAGCTGATATAATTGACGATATAGAAGATAAACCCTGGAATCAACGCCAATTTACAGTCAGAGACTTAAACGGGCATCTTTTTTACATTCATCATGATATTTGAAATCATTGAGTGATTATTGTCTTGAACTGTGATTTAGCTGATTTGTGTGATTTCACAGATTAATTATGATAATCATTTAATTTTTTAAAATTCATTATCAATCAGGTTAATCAAAGTTCAAGACTAATCTTTTATTTCATCACTGTAGGTATCACCTTACCAATTTCTTTTCCATTCTGAAAATCGAAGCCCAGAAATTTGGCCGCTGTTTTAGCTATCTGATTCTGGAATAATTGGCTATCAGTTTTCATTTCACCTAAGGCTGGGGTATCAGGCCCGATAACTGCAAACCAGATCTGGTAGCAGTCAGATACACGTTGCCCATGGCTTGTCCATTGCGCTTTGTTTTTGTCGCCTCTGCCGTGGTCAGTTGTGATGATAAATGTTGTTTTGTCTTTATATTTCGGATTACTCTGGCAATATTTCCATAAATCACCTATAAATCTATCTACTGTGTTAGCAGCAAAAAGGTATTCATCATATTTAGCTTCGTGTGCAAACTCATCAGTTTCGTCAAATGATAAAAAGAATACTTTAGGATCATTTTTCTTGATATATTCTTTCGCTAAGAAGTAAGTAATGAAATCGTGACGATCACTAGCCAAGCTTTCATAATTCGACTGAATTTCGTTCAGCATAGCCTCTTTATCTGTAATATTACCTTTTACTAATTCTTTACCCGAATTAACCGGGACACCACTGCGTTCTTCATTAATAATATATGGGAAAACATCCCACGTAGAGTATGCTGCTACTTTACCTTTTAATCCTTTTTGCTGGTTCAGGAATTCTAGTACTGTAGTATTTGCATTCAGTTTTTTATCGTTAGAATTCACCTTATCATCCGGGTATCCCGTCAGAATTTCGTTATACCCCGGATATGAGAACCAATACGGATTCAATACGTTTACCTTATTATTTTGCCAACGGTTACCGTATAATTGTCCTTCTTTGGCAATTGTATTCCAGAAAAAAGGCAATAATTTTTTTCTTCTTTCTTCTAAATCATCAGACCCGAAAGTAGTATTCAGACGGTCTCTGTTTCTTGTAAATTCTTTTTTATTTAACAGGGCTGAGTCCATACCACCAAAAACTTCCTGCCAACGAAAACCATCAGTAGTGATAATAAATACGTTCTCGGTTTTATTCTGGGCAAATGACTGAACAGCCAGTAATAATAATACAATAATTTTCTTCATTGTAGTTAGATGTTTTTTATGGTATTGTGCGAGGAAATGATAAACAAGCTGATTGTTTGATGGGTATGATTGTGATTAATTATTCTGTAAATAATCTTCACAGATTTTCAGAAAATGGTCTAAATCCGGTAGTTGTTGGTGCTCTACTTTGGCGGCTTCGTCCCATCGGCGCATTCTGATAATGACGTCGAAATAAATATTCTTTTCGAACGCCTCGGCTTCTTCTTTTTCCATCTTTCCGCCTTGAAACTCTAAAGTTTGTCTGCTGGCTTCAGATAGATTATTATAATAAGATGGGTTGGCATAGCATAGATAACGCTTAGCATTTACGTGATTCTCGACTAAAACGGCTATTTTCTCAGAAAAACCTCTGTCTCGTAGCCAATCTGCGGCTACGCCTTCATGGTCTTTTCTGCCATAATTGGCCATTAGTTCTTCTTCTGAGGCAGCGGGTAACAGATGTCCGATGTCGTGCAAAAAAGCCGCTATCTGCACATCCTCATCAAAGCCTGATTTCTCGGCCAGAATCGCAGATTGAGCGGCATGTTCATACTGACTAACTGGTTCGCCATAATATTCTTCATCTCCCTGAGAGAGAAATATTTCACGAATCTCATCTATAACTTTGTTAATCTCTTTCATTGGTGTTATTAGATTAAAGATGGAATTAAAAAGTAGCGGAACACTGCTCCGCTACTTTCAATTCTTACCTATGATGTACAAAAACTACTTCATAATCCAAACAGTATCGTTGATGTCGTCTTTTCCGCCATATTGGCTGCTGATGGCATCATTATAATTTTTGGTGTTTGTAGTGCGCTCAGAAAGTGGGTATTGCCAACGAACTGCGATACGGTTTGAGTTTCCGTTACCTACACCCGTTTCAAATTTAGGGAAGCCTGTACGTCTCCAGTTAAAATAGGCTTCCATACCCGAATTCATAAAGAATGCTGCATATTTCTGGTCCATAATCTGTTCTAAACCTTTTGTGGTTTTACCGTCATATTTTACCATATCTTGTGCATAATATGTATCAAAATTAAAGTTTACTGTGTAGGTAGCTAAGTCGGCTGCTTCTCTACCACCAGTTTTAGAGTAAGTCATGGTATTAGTACCATTTACTACTCCGTAGAAATTCAATGACGCCTGGATACCTTTTTTGTACCATGCTTCGCCGTCGCCGGTTGCCCAGCTTCTGTGCAAACCTTCTGCAATATTGAAACACATTTCAGGGTAACCTACGATGAAAGTGTTTTCGCCGGTATAGGTACGGTAATAACGGAAACGGTTCTGGAATGAATACAAACCAGGAGCAAAACCTGCACCGTTGTTTCTTCCTGCTTTATCACTCATGTCGGCTAAATCTTCTGCTGAGCTTGCACCTACAAATGCCGAGTAATCTGATGGCAATTTACCAGCTTTCAACTCTCCACCTGCAGGTTCGCAAGTAATCATTACACGTGGGTCTTTCAAACCTGACAACAAACCTACATAAGTTTTCGCCATGTTCTGACGAGTTGCATCAAACCCAAAGTTATCAGGATTTGACGGATATTTGTTAAACTGATTGTATTTATACTCAAGGTTATCTTCTAAACCACCTAATATTGGAAATTTAGTTGGATTACCAATCATTTCAGCAAAACGAGCTTTGATGTTCAAATCGCCTTCAGCTTCTTTTTTGCTCAACGAAATCAATACTCTTAATTTATAAGCGTTTACCGCTTTTTGCCATTTACGAAGATCTCCACCAAAGTAGAAATCACCCTGTACAGTCTGACCTTGTGCAATTAAAGAAGCCATGTTATCATTTGCTTCATCTAACCATTTCAAAATCTGTACGTAAACTGCTTTCTGTGAATCATATTTTGGAGTCGTGTTTGCAATACCTTTTAACGCCTCTGTTACAGGAATGTCGCCTACACGTTTCGACATTTCATCAATGAAATAAGCACGGAAAAACTTACCAAGAGCGGTGTACCCATTAACCTCAGCCAAACCAGCACGTTTAGCTTCTTCTTCCATTTTCACTACGTTTTTCAAGGTATTATAGTGATTAGGAGTGGTTGTCCAGGTATACTCGTTATTAGCGTAGTAGTTATAGTTAGAACAATAGTATTGGTTCCAACGCATTTCTGCACTGAACGGACGACCCGTGTTATTGGCTAAGTCAGACTCAACGCCTTGCAATACAAGAGAAGCAGGTACGTTTACCGGACGGTTCGGGTCTTTTTCAAGGTCTGCAAACGATTTTTCGCAACTGCTAAGGGCAACAGATAATACTGTAAAAGCCCCTGCGAATAAATGATTTATTTTCATTTTTAAATATTTTTATCTGAATGATGTTGAAATAAGGCTCAAACAATGAGCATAAATTATATCTTCTGATTAGAAAGTAAAGTTCAGGTTAACACCGTATCTTCTGGTAGAAGGTGTTTGAAGTCCTGAGCCACCGTCGTTGATGTATTGGTTCAAGTCGATGTCTTTCTTCGCAGCAAAATACAATAAGTTTCTACCTACTAATGATACCGAAGCATTTTTCACAACGCCACCAAACCATCTTTCTGGTAACGAATAACCAATTACTACCTCACGCAACATAGCGAACGAACGGCTCATTAAGTTACCTTCGTCGGTATTGTAGTAACGGCTTACGTAGTCTTGAACGAATTGTTTAGTATCGTTGGCTTTGTATTGTAATTCGGCGTAGTTAGTTACTTTACCGTCAGCATCATATTTAATAGGCACACCATTCGATATTAACACACCTTCACCAACATAAGCTTTCACACCCAAGTAATCTTGCTCACGTGCCACGCCCATAGCACCTTCTGTGATACCGATATGACGACCACCACGGTAGGTCTGACGTTGGATATAGTTAGAGATTACACCACCGATACGGCCATCAAACTGGAAGCTGAAAGTCAAGTTTTTGTAGTTGAATTTGTTATTGATACCAAATACAAACTTAGGATTAATATAACCTAAGAACTGAGCAACAGGCGTAGTGATCGGACGACCAGAAGCATCGTTAACGATTTGTCCGTCTGGCGTTCTTACAAATGCCGAACCATAGAATTTATCAAGACGGTCGCCCACTTTAAAGAATGTATTCAAGCTTTCAACACCTGGATAGATTTCTGTTAATCTCTCTTGATAAGTAGAGTAGTTTACAACTACATCCCAGTTAAATCCACCTGCGTTTTTGATTGGAGAACCTGTCAAGGCAACTTCCCAACCTTTTTTCTGTGTTTTGATACCATTTACTAAAGCTGCCGAATAACCAGTAGTAGTAGAGATAGGCAACGAGAAAATTCTTGGACCTTCGTTTGAGATAAAGTAAGTTACATCTAAACCGATACGGTTTTTCAATACTCTGAAATCAAGACCCACCTCTGTTTGTGAAGTTGAACTTGGGTTCAAACCAGGGTTGTTCAAAGTACCTGTAAAGTAAGCTGATGGTTGGTTGTTATAAGAGAATGGTGTAGAGTAAACTGCAGCATTGCTATAAGCAGGACCATCATATGGAGAATAATATTGGTCACCGTATCCAAGTGGGTTACCATCACCTAAACTAGGTGTAGTACCGATAGTAGAACGGGTTAAACCATCTTTCACGTTTGCATACGAACCTCTCAATTTGAAGAATGAGATTACCGACGGAAGAGTAATATAATCAGATAAAACTGTTGAAGCTGATACTGACGGGTAGAAGAATGTATTGTTACCTGATGGTAAAGTTGACAATTTATCTACACGACCAGTTGTTCCGATGGTTACAAAGTTTTTGATAGTAAAGTCAGCAGAGTAATAAGCTGAATTTACACGCATAGCCGAATTAAAGTTGGCTGTACGAACCGGATTAGCCGAGTTACTGAAGTTGTATAAACCAGGTACGTTCAGATAATCAGTCGAACCGAATTGTGAGCTATATTCAAAAGTACGGATATTACCCCCTGCCCAGATTTTTGCGTTTAAACCTCTTACGATGTCTTTATCAAATTTAATCAAGACGTCAGTATTGTTTTCGAACAGGTTACGACGGTCTTCACGGTAGTCACCACGACGCTCGTCACGACCATAAGCACCAGCTGAATAAGGCATTTTTTCGTTACGGAACAAGTTCCATGTCGTGATTTGCGAACGAAGCGTAGCTTCTAAATAATCAGTGAATTTGTAAGTTAAAGCCGCCTGACCAATAATATCAGTTTTTTGGTGACCTCTCAACCACTCATAACTCATGAAATATGGGTTGTTGTAACGTTGGTACTCAGCATAAATTTGTTGGATACCTTCTTTACCTTTTTGCCAGTAGTTACGCATATCGTCTACATCCCAGTCAGCACCTGCCCAAAGTGTCATATTATAAATGATTGAGTTAGGACCGTAGTTAACGTCAGGGATATTTGGCGTATACTGTCTGTTATACTGTAAGTTCGAAGTGAACGAAAGTTTGTCAGAGAATTTGTAATCAGCCGCGATATTGAAGTTACTGATATTCAATTTAGTGTTTGGCACAATACCACGTTGCGAAATCTGTGAAGTAGAGAAACGCAAGTTATACTTTTCGCCTGATGCAGAAACTGCAATATTGTTAGTGGACAAAATACCTGTTTGCAAGAAACGAGCAAGGTTATCTTTACCACGGGCAACCCAAGGAGTACCTTGTCTTACACCAGTTACAGGATCAACCGGACTATCGTATTGAGGAATTAACTGACCTTCAAATTTAGGTCCCCAACCACCATCGTAGTCACCGTCGTTCAATCCACCACCTTTACCATCAACGAAAGCATAACGACCGTGGTCACCCGGGCCATATAAATCTTGTGTTTTCGGAATAGCGTAAAAACCTTTATCAAGCATAGTTGAAGAGTTTACCTCAACCGAGAATCCGCGTTTGTCTTTCGAACCACGTTTAGTAGTAATCAGGATAGCACCGTTTTTACCACGGAAACCGTAAAGCGCAGAAGCAGAAGCTCCTTTCAATACTGAATAAGTTTCGATATCATCCGGGCTGATGTTCCAGGTATCAGAGTTGATAGGTACACCGTCTACTACATATAAAATCTCAGTATTACCACGTAAAGAGATATTTGGTTTACGTAATAATTCTGGTTGTGCACCAATGGTTAAACCTGCCACTTTACCTGCCAATGCATTGATAGCATTTGGCTCACGGGCTTTAACGGTAGAAGCTCCATCGATTGACTGGATAGCTACCCCAATACGACGAATATCTTTTTTAATACCTAAGGCTGTTACTACTACCTCGTTTAAGGTTTTAGTATCTTCGTTTAGTGTTACGTTTAATGTAGATTGGTTACCTACTGTACGCTCTTCTGTTAAAAAGCCGATGGCCGAAAACACAAGAACGGTGTTTGAGTTAACATTGCTTAATCTGAAATTTCCGCTGGCATCAGAGTTAGTACCCTGATTGCTGCCTTTTACTAACACGCTTACGCCAGGGATACCTTCACCTGTGGCAGAAGATATTTTCCCACTTACTGCATTCTGCGCATACGTTGCTTCGCTGATAAACAAGCCAATCAGAAAAACTACCATGCATAATAGGAGATTTTTTTTCATAAACTTTTGTTTTTGTTTGATTTCGAAAGAGTTAGTCGTTATAAATTTTATAGTGATTTGGCATGATTTTCAGGATGCAAAATTACTGTTATTAAATTCGTTGAATGTTAAGACGTAATTAAGCAATTGTTAAGTAAACATCAGTTTTTGCTATTTTTTCAGCCTTTTTTGTGCTAAAACATGAAAAAACTGGGCTTTTTCCAGAACTGAGTACTTTTACTCATGCAAGACATAGTGCAACAGATGCACCGCTAACAGGCAAATGCATAACCAGACCTTGCTGGTACGAAAGGAGGTAGTAGGCTCGGTATTTTTTTTGAGTCTGAAGAAAAGTTTAAATGTGTGTTGGTGTTACTCTTAGGCTATACGTTTAAAAGAGCTTAACAGCCCGTAGAATCGGCAAAACATTGGATTTCCTTTTAGGTATAATTGAATGGCAATAAAATCAAAGATTAATACAAACAATGATACCAATTGAAAAAAAGAATCAGGATGAAGTACAAAAGGGTGCGTGTGTTGCTTTCATAAGGTGGTGTTTTTTTGTAATAGAGATAATAGGATACTAACAGATTTATATGGCGTACGGCACTAAATTTACTCACTTTTATGATAATCCCAACTATCTTCTTAATTTTATTTTAAGCTTTTCTTAACATTGAATCAGGGTTTGTTTATAGTGCCTATTATTTGATTAGAAAATGGAAAAACAGCGTTTTTTTTATTCACCAAATCCGCTTAATTCAATAAGACTGTGCTAGTTAATTTTTAGCCCTAAAAACTCTTTAAATAGTACTTTTAAAATTCTGTTATCTGGCAGATTTAAAGTATATTTGTAGACAATAAAATGGTAATAGAAATAGTTTCTATGCTGTGTATTAAATAGTAGAAAAATCTGTTGATGATTGTAAACAAAGGCTAAGGTTTGATAAGAAAAAATTAAAAGAGTAGTTTAGAGACTCATAGGTTCTTCCGATAAAAGTAGATATATTTTTGTAATTTAGATAATAATAGGGTTTAAAGAGATTTAGTAGAATATCCGGCAATCATTCAGTAGCTGTGCTGATAAAACTGTGTCTTTACTAGTCTTTTTTAATCTTTTCTTCATCTTCGGTTACAGGTCTATTTTGCCTCTTCTATTCGGTCAGAAGAAAGTATCTCCTTTTAACTTCTGCGTTACAATTCCTTTACCAAAACATAATATAACAATAGGCTTTTAACTATTAGATTTGAACTCTAATCAACTCACGAAAATGCTGAATGTATTTGAATCGAAAACTTTGGTTCAACCCTTAATCGATAGAGCGTTTAATGAAATAAAGCATTATCTCTATCCGTCATACCGCTATCTGCAGGGTAACTGCCACTGCAACGCTCATCTGAGCTCTTTGCTTCTTAAAAAGCATGATATTCCGCACAAAAAAATATGGGTTTTCGCTCCTTGTCGCTATTCAGAGACGTCAAATGAAGTATTCCTGATTAAAGACCATAATCAAATGGCTCCCAAAGGTCATATCCGTTGGGGGTATCATGTAGCGCCTATTATTCAGCAAGGCAATCAGGAATTGATTTTTGATTTTAATTTTTCAGAACAGGCGCCACTCAGCCGCCAAGAGTGGTTATCGCACATGAATGCCAAAGCGTATCAATGTGTAGTTGAAGCCCCCGAAAACTTTCTGTTTTACTCTTCTCCCAGTGTTACAAAGCCTAATAAAAGCCTTTTTAACGGAGGTTTTTATCCAATTGAAGGCCTTTGCCTTGAAAACAGATGGTTTGAGAAAGGATTAGCCGCCAATGAAACTGCTTTAACCATGCACGAAGAGGTGATTAAACCTGCTATAAAAAACAATTCAGACGCTTCGCTTATCAACGATTATAAATACCTGATTGGCAGTATCAATAATTTTGAATGTGTTTTCAGAGATAAAGGATTCAATAAGAGAATGACACCTGAATTTCAGGAAAAATACCATAGTATAATCAATTACTATCGCGGTGTTTTTGAAGATAATGTAGAAAAATGGTCAAAACTCATACAAGACGTTGTATGAGTTTTGGTTAATTGTAGAAACATAACGTATATATAATATAGTTTCAACTATTTAATACTTTTCAATTCTTTCCCTGCTATATCTTCCCAACGGTATAAATGAAAGGTTCTGTCATCGCTCATGGCTATGAATAGACCTTTAGGGAAATTATTGTTTAATGGCAGGGCAATGGTTTCTGAGCCATCGCTTTGGTGTGCTTTTACCTGTACCACTTTTAATTCTTTGTGTTCGTATGGATTTTCTTTGGTGCCTTGGCGGCTGAAAATATGGAACTTATCTGCGCCCTGATCTGAAACCAAAATGTACCCTTCGGTTGGAGATAAACGATATAATGAAATACCCTCGTGGTCTTCTGAGAATCCGGTTGTAGCAAACAAACTCAACTCCTGATTACCCTTATCAGGGTCGGCAAAATATTGTCTTACACCTACACCTTCGTCAGAATAATATACATAACCTAATTCATCGTCTACGAGAATAGACTCAATTTCTTTTTTTCCACTATACAAACCAAATTTCCTGACAAGTCTAGCTTTTACCTGACCTGTGCCATCATCTTGTAATAGATATTGCCACAAGTATCCTCCCGTAGTTGGACCTGTTTTACGACCTACAATGGCATAAATATCCCCCTTCTTATTTTTGTATAAAGAGATACCCATTAAATCTCTGAAACCATCACCTGTTTCATTTTCAAATACGGCTATCCCGCCCTTATCTACGGGCTTCATATCAGGCAATGAGAAAATACGGAGTTTATGGGTCAACCTTTCTGTAGTGACAGCTATATCTGTCGAAACGCCTTTCAGTTTCAAGCCATACTCAATATCCACATTATTAGGTCTTTTCAACCCTCGCACTACTTTATCTTCCTGTACCTTACCTTCCAGGTTAAATACATACAAAGCGCCATCTTGGTCTTTATCCGTACCTACAATCAGGCTTTTGCCTGGGTCAGTTGGGTTAACCCAAACGGCTGGGTCGTCAGAGTCCTTTTTAACACTATCAGTTACAAACACAGGGCTGATAGCCGGACTAACAACAGCGGCAGTTTGCGTTGAGTTTTTGGTAGAAGAAGTTTCTTTATTTGTACAAGAAAAAGCCAGCGGAAGTAGGCTCAGGCAAGACACTAATCGGATATTCATAAGTAGGTAATAGTAAATTAAAGAGGAGAATATAAGAACCCCATCCTGATCCTCCTCAAAATGAGGAGGAGACTTGAGTTCCTCTCACAAATATAGAAGAGAGAAACTTTAACCCATTCCCACTCCTGGGAAATACTGGGCGAACGTCGCGCGGATGGGGTTTCTTTAAATATTATTTAGTACCAAAAGCACCTGCATAGTTGGCAGGCTCAGGTGACTTATAAGTTACACCGTTTAAAGAAATACCATCAGCAAAATTCCTTTTGAATGTAGTAATGCCTTTACCTAATGCTGGAGAACCTGCTTGTAAATGGAAATCCCATGAGTCAACAAATGCTCCATCTTTCGCTGTACTTACAGGGAAGTTTACGAATTTGGGATCGTTATCTCCGGCAGTTTTACCGATTATGTCGTTAGTACCTGCAATGATTTCTGCACTTGGTTGGAATTGGTTTACACCGTCCTGATAGTTACCAAAGTAGTAGTTATTGCTAAATACCGAACGTTTGTCTTCTGGTTTCTTTGGATCTCTTTTAATACCGAAACGGCAGTTTGCCAAAAGATTGTTATACAATTCAGCATCAGCACTTTCTTCAACCCAGATAGAACCACCTTTTACTGATGGTCTTCTCCAACCGTTGTTTACTAAAGTGTTGTTATAACCAACAATATATAATTGTGGAGTTCTTTCACCTGCGTTCGATAACTTCATGCCGTTGGTATTTACGTTATAAATCAAGTTGAAGGCTATATCTGCTTTTACACCTGATTTCAGGTTGATAGCCTCGCCACCACTTACACCAGTTGTATTGAAAACGTTGTTAGCAAAAATAACGCTACCACCCTCGATATATGTAGCATCTTCGCCAAAGTGACGGATAGTTGAGTTTTGGACTACCAATTTACCAGCCACATTTGAGAACCAAAGCGCAGGTACTCGCTCCCCACTGGCAGCTTTATATAAACCTTGTTTTACAGAAGTTGATGCTTCTGTAGTAGTAGCGCCACCGTATTCAAGAATTGTATTATCTAACAATACTTCAGTAGAAGTTTTAGCGGCCAAGATACCACCCCACAATTGACCGAAATTATATTTAGCAGTTCTTGCTGCTTCCGGTACTGTAAATTTCACTGGTTTTTCTTTAGTACCTATCGAATACAAGTTACCTAATACGATAAACTCAGGCTTAGCAGTGGTATCCATCAATATCGTAACACCCGACTCAATCATCAGGCTTTTGCCTGCAGGCACAATCACATCACCTTTTACAGTAATAATTGCATCTTTTTTCCATATTCCTGATACTTCACCCGATACACTTAGTTCATCTGGTTTAGTAACTGGCGTGTCAGTTCCTGCATCATCTTTGCTACAGCTAACCATTAAAGTTGCGGCAAGCATCATTAAAGAAAGTACTCTTTTCATTTTTCTTTTTGTATTAGTAAAAAATTATATTTTCAATCGTAAACCTATCAAGTAGCTTCTCTGATAATAATCCTCACGAATCAGGGTCTTATTCTTGTTGTTGATATCCTGATAGATGTCTGCATTCTGAGGATTGGTGTTTTTGATGAACACACGCATAGGCGTATCCAGCAAGTTGTTAGCTTTGGCATAAATCACCCATTTTGCTCCAATGGTCTTTTCTACAGAAGCATCCATCTGAATAAAGGCTTCCTGCCATAAATCGTTATTCAGGAATTGAGAGACCGTATTGATACGTTCTCCGGTGTAAGAAGCCGCTAGCTGCGCATCCCAGCCTTTTTTGGTATCTTTAAATAGCAAGGAAATATTGGCCACATGTGCCGCCTGACCGTACAATGGACGTGTCTGCTCTACGTTTTTCGATTGCAGGTTGCCATTCTGGTCTCTTACTCTGATGATTTTCTGGGTGGTAATAGATGATTTGGTGTAAGTGTAGTTTGCCTTGATACCAAATTTATTGAAGTACTTGATTAAATCCAGCTCTAAACCATAGTTGGTGGCATTTCCATAATTACCCGGTGAATAAAATACATCCTGTCCGCGGGTGGCGTCTACACTCAGTGCGTATTCAATAGGATCTTTAATATATTTATAGAATAAGCCTAACATCACCTGGTCTGAGGGGTTAGGGAAAAGCTCGTAGCGAATATCAAAGTTATCGGCAATGGCACGTTTCAAATCCGGGTTTCCTCTTTCCTGAAACTCTTCGTTTACCACTTTGCCCGGCACAATCTCAAAGAAGCCCGGACGGTTGATGGAACGAAAATACGAAGCTCTCACAAATTGCTTAGGCTTTACCTCATATTTCAGGTTCAGACTTGGTAAGAGATCGGTGTAAATCTGTGCGCCTGATGGTCTTAACTCACCCAAAGGGAAAAGCATATCATAGCTCTGATTGGTATGTTCTACACGAAGTCCACCTATTAATTGCAGGCATTGCAATTGCCATTTTGCCATTGCATACTCGGCAATCGTTTGTTCTGATGCTTTGTAAGAAAGCGCATTGGCTACTGCCCCTCTTGGATTCTGGATACTCCACGTAATCTGATCATAGTTGGTATAATCTTTTCCGTAAAGTGCAAAAGGATTTGTAGGCTTGAAAACGTAGTTATTATAGAAATTTTCACGATGTTTATTTCTATACAAACCTCCGGTCGATAATTCCAAACCATTGATTTTATAAATCAGATTCAAATAACCAGTAAGGTCATTATCTGAATTATGCTCCCAACGACGGGTATATTCTTCCGGATAAGTACGCGTATCTACAAAATTCTGTCGGGTACCTAGTAAACCGATATTAGTATTATCCGGCACCTGATTAGTAGCCAATGAATATACCGCCGACCAGTTTAATCTCAGGTCTTTCAACAATTCATGATTTCCTTGTAGTGTACTGTTAAAAATTTGCTGAACCGTGAGGCGAGAACGCGTTGAATAAGACAATCCGGCGTTTCCTGCCACAGGGTCATATCCACCCGAAGAATAACTGGTTTGTTTGGTATCTCTTACTTGTTGGTTTGATAGATACAAATAGGCATTATACCACTGAAACTTATTGCGGCTATTAGCTTTGAAATCTAATTTGGTATGTATTCCATAGCGCCCTTGTTGCTCTGAATACTTTCTTTCTGACAAACTCGTCAAACGAGAGGTAAGTTCGGTATCATAAACTGTTGAAGAATAAAAGAGGCTATTGCTACCGCGATAAGTATTCTGAAAACTCCCTGCTACCATAACGCCGAAACGCTTATTAAAGAAACGATTTCCTAAAGAAAAGCCACCTATCAGATTAGGTAATGGTTTGGAAGATTTATATTGTACAGGTGATTTAGAAAAATCATTAGGCGTGGCATTATAATCTTTTCCTTTTTGCTCGTAAGGAGATTTAAAATTGATGCCTCCTCTGTCGTAAGAGGTAAAATCTCGGTTCAGGAACAATTCATTATAACCCATTGCCAGATTCACTCTTAACTCAGGGTTATCAGGTGCATCTTTCATCACCATATTTACTACCCCTCCTACTGCGTCGCCCTCCAAATCAGGTGTCAAGGTCTTGGTTACTTCCAGACGTCCTAATAATTCAGACGGAAAAATATCTAAAGGCACGTAACGATACTTATTATCAGGGCTGGGGATTTTTACGCCATTTACCAAGGTATAATTATAGCGTTTATCCATTCCTCTCAAAATGGCATATTGCCCATCGCCATTGCTGTTTCTTTCGATTGATACGCCAGATACACGTTGGATAAGGTTCGCCACAGTTAAATCAGGAGAAATCTCAATGGCTTTTCCCGAAACAATATTCATTAACTGATTAGAGTTTCGTTCAATTTGCCTTGCAACCTGTTCGGTCGATTTATCTGCATTAGCAGTTACTACTACTTCACTTAGGGTCTGTTTACTATCTTCTTCTAAAGCAATATTGATAGTAGCCTCTTTTTGCTCAACTTTAATTTTTACAACAGAAGTCTGGTAAGATATATAGCTGATTTGCAGTTGATATTCACCTGCGGGTATGTTTTTTACAAGGAATGAACCGTCTAAGCCTGTAATGGCATAATACGGTTGGTTTAATACTTTCACAGAAGCACCAATCAAAGGTTCACCTGTTGATTTATCAGTAATAATCCCCTTAAGGTTAAGGGCAAATAACTTTGAAGAAAGAAGAAGAAAAATAATTGTAAATATCCTGTTCATTTGACACTTATATGAGAGGGCGGTGTAATAAAAATGCAAAAGTCGACAGGAAGAAAAAACTAAAGATTAAGTCTGTATGAAGTGATTATTAACAATCGAATAAAATATTAAGTAAATATAAACTTTGTTGGCTTTTATAGTTTTATTGAAAATTGCGCATAAGAAAACCCTCCTGAGAAGGGTTGAATAAACTCTTTCAGGAGGGCTAATTTATAGTCAGGCTGTGAAATTAATAATAAATCTGGGGTTGTTGCTGTGCTTTCTTCTTCTGTTGCTTATCGATAATCACCCCACCCAAAGCACCGGCTGCGGCACCGGCTGCGGCACCAATCAAGGCACCTTTACCTTTTTTATCCTTGGCAATAGCTACCCCGGCCAATGCACCTACACCTGTACCAATCAAGGCACCTTTCACAGCAGGATTCATTTTCTTTTTAGCAGGTGCTGTTGAGTTATAAGATACTGGCGTATATCCACTACCATTGGCATTAGAGTATCCACCATCTCTATAAATCACAGTCTCTTTAGTCTTAGTAGACGTATTAGCTGTTTTCGCCTCTGCAATTTGTTGTTCCTGCTCTCTTATAAGATTCATCGAGTCGATAGTTGCTTGTTTCATGCGCTCAATTTCTACTACTCTGTTTACTGAATCAACGGCAGCTTTTTTGGCTGCTTGTATCTGTTTATTAGAATTTGTTCCATTATTACATCCCATCGCAGCTGCTGCAAGTGAGACGAAAATTATTACATTTTTCATAATCTTATCGTGTTTATTTGTGGTTTTGACAATAGCATGTCATATAAAGTTTAAAATTTAAAAAATCAGCCAAAATCAATCAGCTGTTATATAAGTTAAAAAATTAGTTCCTCCATAATGAAAAGATCTTTAAAAACCAAAAGAAAATAAATTAAACAACTTATAATCAACCATTTATAAGCAAACCAATTGATTATTTATTACATTTTAGGTATGTGCTGAAAAGTAGATTTTTATCCTTTTATGGGCAATATTTTCCCCAAATATGTTTTTTTGGTAATAAAAATGTCTTTTAAACACTTCTATGAACCTGCTGAATGGGAAGACGTACTTCTTGAGAATGTAGATGTAAAAACAGCACTTTTCTAAGTGTAATTTTAACACATTTCTGGCCTTTTGGTGGCCAGGCTTAACAAAAATATAATGTGTTTAATCAAAGCTCTTGACTTATTTTTGTCAAAAAACAATATCTTATGTATCCAATCAGATTAGTTGTTTTCGATATGGCCGGAACGACCGTTCAGGACAAAAAGGAAGTTGAAACCTGCTTTGTCAATGCTTGTGATTATGTAGGTTTGAATGTATCGGAAGAACGGATTCTGGCCCTGCAAGGCTATTCTAAAGTAGAGGTTTTCAAGATGCTTTGGGAAGAAAAAATAGGAAGAGAGCATCCTGAATATAATGAAAACGTAGTCTATTCTTATGATTATTTTCGTATGATTCTGGAAGACCACTATCGCAAAAACGAGGTCCGAACTACCGAGGGTTGCCTTGAAATATTTGATTTCCTACGTAAGAATAATATCAAAATTGCATTAACTACGGGTTTCTATCGCACAGTAACCAATATTATTCTTGATAAATTAGGATGGCTAGATGGCCTGGAATATAATTATGTGAATACTTCTGGCAAATCAGTTATTGATGTGTCCATCGCCAGTGATGAAGTACAGAAAGGTCGCCCTGAACCCTACATGATTCAGAAAGCAATGAAATTGATGGGTGTTGCCGATCCTTTTGAAGTAATCAATATTGGCGATACGCCTTCTGATTTGAAATCGGGAGTAAGAGCTGGCTGTCGTATGTCCCTTGGCGTTGTAAATGGTACACATACCCGTCAACAATTAACAATCTTGCGTAATGATGGTTTATTAAATTCTTTGAAGGATTTAAAAGACATTATTATTAACTTAGGGGTTCTTAGCGAAGCATAAATGAAACACTACGATCTTATTATAGTTGGCAGCGGTATTATGGGAGCTTTTCATGCTTTCCATGCTGCAAAAAAAGGCAAAAAGGTATTAATTATCGAAAAAGATAATTTCCCTGTCAGTTCAACTGTCCGAAATTTCGGACAAGCCGTCCCTTCGGGCTCATCCGGCAAATGGTTTGATTTCGGCAGACGAAGCCTTGAAATTTATAAAGATATTCAGCAACAGTTCGATATTTCTGTCAGAAAAAATGGCACTATCTACATTGCTTCTGATGAAACCGAATGGCAACTGGCCAATGAATTGTATGATATTCACCAAAGCAAAGGCTATGAGTGTATTCTCCTCTCAAAAAGACAGTGTCTGGATTTATATCCTGAATTGAAAGAAGATTACGTTCGCGGAGCAATCTACTATCCGAATGAAGTAAGTGTAGAACCAAATTTATTGATTTATAAAGTACTTCGGTATCTGCAAGAGCAATTGCAGGTAACTTATCTCACGAATACCACTGTGATTGATTGCACAGAGGCATCAGGCTTTGTGACGCTTCTGACAGGTGGCATGCAACAATATACTGCTGATAAGGCTATTATTTGTAGCGGCTATGTATTTAATCTGCTTTTCCCGGAAGTATATGCACAAAGCGGTATGATTGTGAGCAAATTGCAGATGTTGCAGACTGTGCCTATGACGAATGTTTCTATTAAAGGAAATATCCTGACAGGGTTATCCATCCGTCGTTATGAATCATTCGAGCAATGCCCTTCTTTCAAAAATATTACCACACCTGACCACTATTCCGAATTAAAGAAATGGGGTATTCATATCCTGTTCAAACAGGCAATTGATGGCTCTATCATTATCGGTGATTCTCATGAATATGCACCGGTAGGCCGCACAGATGAATTAGGTTTCGATACAAAAACCTATATCAACGACCTGATGCTGAAAGAAGCAGAACGCATCATGAGTTTCCCGGTCAGAAAAATTGCCCGTTCATGGGCAGGTTTCTATGCCCAACACCCAGACGAGATTTTCGAACATGATATTAGCCCGAATATCCACATCCGTACTGGAATTGGTGGCAAGGGTATGACTACCAGTGCAGGGTATGCAGAGAGTGTGATTGCGGGGTTGTTGTGAAATATAACAATTAAAAAATGACCATAATCTAGAATTTATACCTAGTCCCAACCGTAGGATATGCCTGCATGACATTCCTATCCGTCAATAGATGATAATACAAACTCACTCTTGAGCCGACAGAAAAACCCTTTTTAATGTTGAACCAGATTTGTGGATCTCCGAAAAAGGCGAATTTCTTTCCTGTTAATCCTTTCGTATATTCAATGCCCTGGTCACGGTTTTCTGTCCATGAGACGATACTGCCTTCTACGAAGATTTTATAGTTCAGAAAACCTCTGCCGAAATAGAAAGTAAACTGTGGGTCGTGGCTACCTTTTGCGAAGGCGTTGTAGCGATACAAGACTGCGGCACTCAACCATGCGCCTTTCCATTGAAAGGGATACGATACTCCTGCCCCAAAAGAATTTCTGATATAATAGCCAAAGGATGGGTCTGCAATGCCTAAGCCACCGCTATAATTCAATGAGAGATAGACTTTTGGCTTCCAGAAGCGCAAAGATTGTGAAACTTGTAAGAATGCCTGATTGGTGTTGTTTTTTTCGCCATCCAGAAAGGTCTGCACTTTAAATAGAAACGAGCCTGTACCAACAGTATCAATTTCTTTAAAATACTGAAAGCTAATCATCGGAAAATTTCTCAGATTCAACTTTGGGTCAACTGTATGACGGAAATCGTAATGTAATTGTAAGTCTTGTGCCTGTACAAGAATTGATGTAAATAAAA
Source organism: Emticicia fontis (assembly GCF_054779675.1). Taxonomy (NCBI): domain Bacteria; kingdom Pseudomonadati; phylum Bacteroidota; class Cytophagia; order Cytophagales; family Leadbetterellaceae; genus Emticicia; species Emticicia fontis. Next base: position 221,752 of record NZ_BAAGXU010000037.1, on the reverse strand, counting down.
GGCTTATAAAAATCAGGCTTGTCTTGATACATGAGTTCATTTGAATCTTTAATTTTGTTTTTTGGTGATTCAAATCTCATCCGAAAAAAAAATATGCTCCGTAATTCAAGCATAAACCTTGCGTAAACGTTAATAACGCATACCAGTAAGCCACTGCATGAGCAATATAGACGAAAAAGCTTTTTTCAGATTATTCCACGAAGCCCACGAAAAGTGCTTCTGGAAGAATTTAACGAACCCTCTTTCAGAGACAGAAAGCAAGCATTTTTCGAATGAGATTCTGGAGCGCACAGGTTTGGTGGTAGGCTGGAAAAGCATCAAAAATTATTCTCTTCATATTCTCAATCCCGGTACCAATAAACAGGAGAATCCAAGCACGGCTACTTTAGATACGCTTGCCCGATATGTTACCAACGCTGCCAAAACTGATGAAGCCACGCGAAAGAAGAATGAAGCGCATTTCAGCTATTGGTACAACTATCGTGATACTTTTGCCAAAGCTAAAAGTACCAAACGCAAGCGTCGCAAACCTATCTTTGTGTTTAACTTCAAATTCTGGGATTTAATAGCCGTGGTAATATTATTGACAACCATAGCTATTTATCTATACCGAAAGAATACAAAACCTATTGATTTCATTGATGATTTTGCCACCGTGAGTGAGAATTCTCTAGCAAAAAATGGCTGGATACTTAAAGAGGAAGACCCTATATATTGGGACAAGCGAGATGAAAAAGTAGGACATTTAACCCTTTATACCTTAGATGGTGATAACTATCCTGATACAGCAGGCAGAATCGGCATTAAGAATTTGCTTTTGAAAGAAATACCAAGCTCCTGTTTTTCAGCTGAGGTTCAATTGAATAATTTCATTCCTCGACAAAACTGGCAACAGGTCGGGCTTTTATTGATGGAGGATACTACTTTTAATAGCAAGAGTGTCAGGTTAACACTTTCGTTCAACAATTTTTTTGGAGGATTCACCAAGCCCGGCGAAATCTTGTTACAAGCCATTAGTGCAACCGATGGCAATTATAGTAAACCTGAAGAAATAGCACATACAGTCATTTTCAGTGCCGATTCTTTGCAATCGGCTATTGTCCACAAAAACCTGAAAAAATCGGCCTTGCGGATTGAGAAACAGAACCATACTTATCGTTTCTTATATGCCACCGGAGAAAGTGATTTATTTGCTTTTAAGGAAATCAAGACCCGAGACTTATTAATTGAGCCGAAATATATAGGCATATTTGCCCTGAAAGGCTTTATGCCCAATACACCAGTTATACCTGCGCACATAGATTTCTTTAGCCTGAAAGCGCAGGATTGTGGAGATTAAGTCCGAATTTTAATTTAATTGATGCGTATATACCTTTAGTTTAGATTAGCCTCTGTATTTTTGCATATAATTGTTTTCCAATCATAAATAATCCATTTACACTATGTCAGCTTGGTATCAAGGGAAAATTCGTTACAATAAGGTAGACGAAAAAGACAGAACTATTAAAATCACCGAAGTATATTTAGTAGACGCCGTATCTTATACTGATGCCGAAGCGAGAATCTACTCAACGGTTGCTTCAAACACACCAGAATTCCACCTATTCGGACTATCACGCATGAAATTGCAGGAAGTATATTTTGTTGAAGATGGCGCAGAAACGTGGTTTAAAGTAAAAGTAAACTTCATAAGTTTCGATGAGAAATCTCAGAAAGAAAAACGCACTCCTTTCAATATGTTAATCAATGCCGAAAATCCTCTGGAGGCATACCAGCTTATTTCGGAAAGATTAGGTACAGTAGAAGACTATCAGATTACAGATATTAATATCACCAATATTCTGGAAGTAATCCCTTATGATGCCGTAGAAGAAAAGCTAAAGAGTGGTAATTTTAAGCCATTGGCAGAGTTGCAGGAGAATTGATTATATCTTGAACTTTGATTTAACTGATTTAATGATTTCTCTGAAATACCTATTTATGCGAAATAAGTTTCATCTAATCATTTTAATCACATAAATCAGTTAAATCAAAGTTCAGACAATTACTCACTCACCAATGATTTCGGAGCTACCTTCCACCATCCTCTTCCTTTTAAATGCTTATTTGTAAAGTAAGCAAGTTGTGTAACCATCAAAACAATACAAACAGCAGAAAGAATATAGCCGAATGTGATCATTACATTAACAAAAGAAATCTTTTTCAAGAAAAACTCACGATAGATTAAAAGCGACACACTGCCCAGATATCCAATTGAATCGCAGATATACACCAGAAACCCTACATTACCATTTGCTTTGAATAAGGCAATCAGGCGTTCAAATACAACGGTTTGTATCAACATATAAGGCAAGAACAAGCCAATACCCAAGCTTACCATCCATAGTTTTGGTGAAATTATCTGATACTGATAAGCCCATGTACTACCCCCGCAAGCTAATACTGCAATGAGCATCATACCCGAAAAGGTAAGGTAAGAGTAAAAATTATTTCTGATAAATGCGATTAAAGCAATCAGGCTTACTACTACCAGACCAATAGTTGTTTCTATTTCAGAAAAAATCGTTTTACTGACTTTTGGGTCAAGTTCTCTCCATAACTCAATACCAAAATTGTCTCTGAAATCCCGTACGGTGGCCATCAACAGATACATACCTATAAAGCAGAAAAGGCCAATACCAAATTCTTTGACAATCTTGCTCCTATCTGCTTTTGTCATAGCAATCCGCTTGTTTCTTAAACGTAAATCTTCTTCATTTGGTGGTGGAATCTGGGCTAGCATCCAGACGAAACAAAAGAAGAAAGGCAGACAGATAAGGCCTATGATATAAGGCATATGAAACTCCTGAATGTGATAGGTTTCTTGCAGATAAAGGTAAATAGTTTTCAATATACCAGACGCTGTTATCAGATTTAAACTTAATCCTAATGACAGAAATTCGGTCAGCTTACGGCCTTCCAAAAAACTAAAGATAACACCCCAAACCATACCTAAAGGTAAACCGTTGAGGAATAAGAACCCGAAATTGTAGGGAAAAGGAACAAATCCAAAGGCAATGAGCGAAAGTTCGGCAAAAGCAATTAAGCCAATAATTAATAAAATACGACTTTTGGCTTTCAATTCAGCAATTACCTTAATACCAATAATTTTAGAAAGCATATAGCCAAACACCTGCGAGATAATCAGAATACTCTTGTAGCCCATGCCCCATAGTTCGTAATTTTCGTACAATCCTGTGGTAAAAGGCTTACGAAAGGCATACATACAAAAGTAAGTACCAAACGCTGCAATGATACACCAGATTATTAATAAGACTTCAGACTTTTCAAGGATTCTCTTCACAGGTTACCAATATTAAATGAAACTGAAAGTTCGCTAAGAAATATAAATTCAATGTTAAGCCAGTATTAAATAAAAGACAGTAAGCTTGTGGAATTAATTCTACAATCTATATACGTATTATTCTACAAAAGCCCTTCCTTGTACGTATAAACACCCTTGTGTTGTTAAAAATCGGTAATAAAACAGGCTGGATAGAGTTTTTAGACTCTTTGGTAAATGCTGATAAATTAAATACCTATTAATTAGACACTCTGATGGATTCAACAACTTTTAAAGTACCTGTTTATCTCAAGCTTGCACAAATCACTATGGGTCTGGTGGGCTTCTTCTTTGTACTTTATATCGGGCAAAATATTATTATTCCGTTTATATTAGCTACTATTGTTGCCATGCTGCTCAATCCAATAGTTAATTTTCTGATGAGCAAAAACGTTAACAAGATATTAGCAATTGTTCTGGCTATTCTGGCAGCAGCTATTCTTATTGGTGGAGTTCTGTTTTTTATTGGTTCACAATTAATGCTGTTTAGTGATTCTGCTCCTCAATTTAAACAAAAATTCGACGAATTCGCACAAAACGCAATTAATTGGATTTCACAGACTTTTAATCTTAGTAAACCAAAGATTCAGGAAGGAATAGAGAAACTCAAGGCTGAAGGTTTGAAAAACGGTACAGCCGTAATCGCTACGACACTAGGTGCTTTAGGCAATTTCTTTACTCTATTTATCTTAATGCCTGTATATATATTCCTCATTCTTTTCTACAAACCTTTGCTATTAGAGTTTATTGCGATGCTTTTTCAGGGACCTAAGAAAAAACTGGTAGAAGAAATATTATACGAAACTAAGGCGCTGATTCAAAGCTATCTGATAGGTTTACTCATAGAGGCAGTTATTGTATCTACCATGATTTCAGCTGGATTATTAATTATGGGTATCCAATATGCCGTATTGATGGGCATCATCGCCGCCTTGTTGAATTTGATTCCTTATATTGGTAATCTGATAGCTATGGTTTTTCCGATTACTATGGCACTTACTACCAAAGAACCAAGTTACGTGCTGTGGGTAATTGCTCTGTTCTCGGTAGTTCAGTTTGTAGATAACAATTTAATTGTACCTAAAATTGTAGCCAGTAAAGTCAATTTAAATGCATTGATTTCTATTGTGGTTGTGCTTATTGGCGGTGCTTTATGTGGTGTAGCTGGCATGTTTCTTTCTATACCGCTTACAGCCATACTTAAGGTGATTTTCGATAGAATAGATGACCTAAAACCATTTGGCTTTCTGATAGGAGATAACCAGCCCAGAGTTGGTAAAGTGGCGTTCAATTTTAAAGGAATGGAGAAAAGATTGAAGAAAAAGGAGGAAAAGTAAGTTGAATCTTTACGAAAAAAATATTGTCAGAGTTAAATTTGCCAGGATATACACAAAAGAAAAAGTCAGAAGCAAGGCTTCTGACTTTTCTGATTTAACACCAATATGAATCTGCTGATTCAATTCTCAACCAAAGGGCTGATAGTCTTCTAGTTGTTAAACTAATATCTTTTATTGTATAGATTCAGGTGTGGGACCTACCCACTCGTTGAGTTTTTTATCGTAAATCAGGTTTGCATCAGGCCATTCTATATAATCTTTCATTGGCAGATATTTATCCAGATTTCCGTTTTTGATGAGTTCAGTAAACAAGAACTTCCCTCTTTCTTTTACCGTTTTCTCGTCTAAATGTGGTGTATTTACTACTTCTTCAAAATCAACCGGCATCAGGTTTTTACCCATTTTATACCGACCTATAACTCCCCTTTTATAAGGCATATTTCCTACCGGACGAATCACAAAAAAATAATGCGTACTATCAGGAGCGATGTAATAATTCTCAAAACTGAATTTTGGTAGAACAGCAACATAGAATTTCCGGAACTGTGGCTGGAATCTCGTTTGATTGCTTGACTGAGGGGCCTTACTATAAATGTAAGTTATGACATTGGTCAGTAAAGAATCTTGTTGTGTTTTATCAAAATAGGCACTCACACTGTATTTGTCTGGCTGACACGATAAGGTAATCAGACAAATACTCATTAAAAAAAACTGTTTCATATTGGTGTTGAGAAAAACAAAAAAGGTCTTTTAAAACCCCACTCCCTAAATCTCTCTCCCCAACAATGGGGAGAGAGACTTTTTTGTCCCCTCCCCATTGTTGGGGAGGGTTAGGGTGGGGTTTCAGAAAATATTATTTAATATAAACTACTGAACTTGGGTTGAACTCTGTCCAAGTTGCAGTCCAGTCTGTATCTTTAAATGCACCTACATAATCAGTAGCTGTAAAGAATGCTGGTAAAGTAACCGCAGTTGTACCTTTAGTTAAAGCATCTGCAGCTGTACCAGTGATAGTAAATGTTGGGCGACCAGTACCAAATACTGAAGTGCTGATTCCTGAAGTTGTCCAAGAAGCAAGAGTTTTGTTACCTGAAAGACCAGCAAACCAAACTGAAGGCTTTGCAGTACCAATCATTAAATCAGCTGGAGGAGTTGCTGTATTTACATCACGTACAGGGAAACCTTGTGGTTGCGTAGCTGCACCTTGTCCCCAACCGTTTGTACCCCAACCAGTTACACCGGCTAATACTACGTTGTTCAATACTAATTGACCAGAGTTAGCGTTGGCAGCTGTAGTAGAACCATCGATATAAACACCATTTGGATAACCTGTTACGAAAGTGTTATATACTTTGATTTTGTTGTTACGACGTAAGTGCATACCATTCTGGAACAAAGTACTGATGAAAGTCTCCTGGCTTTGTTTAGCACCAATCAAAGAAACGTTAGCCAAAGTTGGCGAAGTGAAAGGCTCATTTGAAGTTCCTTGACCATCGTTGTCAACTTCAAATCCGTTTGAGCCTGATTGGTCAGCACTAGTCGCACCACGAAGACCAACTGCGAATTGGATATTTCCTCTAAAACCATTATCCATATCAAAATCATCATCAAGACCTCTGTAAGCAACCAAATATTTAGCATTTACAGTACCACCGAACCACTCGTATGAGTCGTCTCCACCATAAGAAGCTTGTAGGTTTTCAAGAACTGTTCCGCTACCTACTGAACCGAAAGTGAAAGAGTTAATTTCCTGGTTCGGATTGATAGGTACACCAGCGTACTCAACACGTACATATTTCAAACTACCAGAGTTGTCAGCATCATCAGCACCACCGTGCCATGCTTTGTAGCTACCTTCTAATTGTGCAGAACCACCAGGTAAGTTATTTTTTGCTTTACCGCAAATTACTAAACCACCCCAGTCACCAGCTTCACGCTCACCTACACCTCTTTCTGATGTAAATACGATAGGCTCAGCAGCAGTACCGTTAGCGATGATTTTGCTACCACGTTGGATGATCAAAGTACCTTTAGTAGCTCTCTCACCAATGATAACTGTACCTGGCTCGATAGTTAAAGTACCTGTAGCAACACCAGCAGCTGTAGTCTCAGTAGTATCACCACCTACACGTACAAAACCTGAGATTTTATAGATTTTGTCTTTTGTCCAGGTAATGTTACCAGTCAACAAACCTTTAACTACTGTGATAGTTTTTGGAGGGACGGCTGTTACAGTTACAGTAAATGTAGCAGGGTTTGATGAAAGACCTTTGCTATCTGTAGCGATTACAGTAAAGTTTACAGTTGTACCGGCAGCTACATTATCAATAGTATATTCTTTAGTGTAGTTATCTGAAGTTTCAGTACCAGCATAAGTTTTTGTATCAAATGCAGCACCATTTTTCAAAACTGTCAAAGTTTTCAAGCCAGCTGGGGCACTTACAGAAGCGGTAACGTTAACTTTCGCACCTGGTACACCTGATGCTGCAGCGCCTGCTGATACAGTTGGAGCCGGGAAAACTGTTTCCTCATCGTCTTTACATGCATTCAGTACAAATACAGCAGAAACTGCCATTGTACATACTGCAAACAATCTAGAGAATTTAGAAAATTGCATAATTTTTGGGGTTTATAATTTAAACTCAGATAATGATTAATTGATAACTAGATATAAACACGGTCGAACGATTCGATTTATTTACCACTTAAAGTGTACGTCACGCCTAATGAGACTAATCTGCCTGGTTTGTACTGTTGTATGATTTCATCTTTGTTACGGTCAAACTTACCGTCCTGATTACCATCCTGTAAAATCAAAGCTGCCTGATTGAAAATATCATTGATTCCACCTTTGATCGCAAACTGTTTGCCTATGCCTTTCGAGAAAGTAAGGTCAAGTACATTTCTAGGCATTTCGTATAGGTCTGGATACCCCTGAAAACCTACTGCAAAGATTCTTTTGCCAATTACGTTGTAGAGAATATTTACCTGGAAGTCTCTCTCCTGGTTGTTGTAGTTGATACCTGTATTAACAATGTATGGTGATTGACCTTGTAGCGGACGGTTGTCTGACTGGCCTACCGAACCATCTCTTAGCTTTACTTTACTAACCAATAAAGTAGCATTGAATAATACGCTTACCCTTTCAATGAATTTTGAACCACCAGCAATACTAGCCAGACCTTTTTTGATTTCTAGTTCAACACCTGTACTTCTGGCACTTTTCGCATTGTTATAGATAAAAGTTTTCGCACCTAATGAACCACTACCCTGTTCTACTTCAATCTCAATCGGATTTCTGAAATCTTTGTGGAACAAAGCAACGCTTACTACTTCAGCTGGTGTTGGATAAAGTTCCCAACGCGCATCGAAGTTATTAACAGTAGCTACTTTCAAACCTGTGTAACCTTCGTATACTACATTGAAATCGAAGTCATAGAATGAGAATGGAGCTAACTCTCTGAACTCAGGACGGTTAATTGTTTGTCCGTAAGCTGCTCTGATCAACATTTTCTCAGAGAAGTTATAAGAAAGGTTAGCAGAAGGAAGGACACTTAGTACAGGGTTTTTCACCGATACTTTTGCACCACCAATGAAGGCAGATTGTAAACTTTGAGTATTATCTTCAACACGTGCACCAGCAATAATATTCAGCTTTTTGCTAAGTGGAATATTTGCCATAGCATAATAAGCTAACAATTTATTACCTGCAGTATAGGAGTCATTAGGGTTTGTTTGCTCATCAATTCTGATACCGTTCGTATTATTGATATTATTGAAGATAACGTTGATTGGTGCTGTGAAAAGCTCACCGTTGAAATTACCACCACGAACATAACCTAAGTTTCTGCCATCAAAACTACGGTCTTTTTTCTCATAGAAAACACCCGCTTTCAACTCCATTTCAGTTTCTTTCTCTTTTGAAAGCGTAATTTTTTGCGTCAGGTTAACTGCTCCTGTATAACCATCTTCTTTCATTTTAGAGAACCATCTCCCTAAGAAGAAAGCCTGAGCAGTACCTACCGGAATATATACTGATTTTGTACCGCTGTTAGGGTCAACATCTGAACGATAACGACGGTAGTCTGGTTGGTCACGATATGAATTGTTATAACCAATTACCCAATCAATGGTTGTTTTACCTTTGGTTAGTGTATGTTTACCAGTCAATTGTCCGGTATAGATACCACGATACACTTGGTTAAATGAATGGTTATCAGGATCATAGTTAGCTTCAATCGCACGACCAGTACGGTGTGTATAGTTTGAATTGCTTAACTGGTTGAATAAGTTTTTCCATTCAATTGAGTTATTGTCATTCAAACGGAATGCCCAGTTATGCATAATACCTACACGGATATTACGACTATATTGTTGGTCGTTGAAATTATATATCGGTGACTGCGTGTTATTGATATTAGCATTGAAGTCATTCCGATCTACTACAAAATTGGTGCGGGTATCTGAGTAGTTTACTGCGGTTACGTTACCAATTCTTACGTTACCAACATTAAATCTATAATTACCTGTAATACCGATTCTTTGGTCTGGCGTAGCATTACCTTTATTCGCAATCCACTCGTTTTTCAACGATCTACCGGCAGTTTCTAAAGCAGCAGGATTGTTTGAAATGTCGTTGATACTTGCCGGGAAGAATTTAGGCAAATCATAATAACCATTATTGAAACCTGTCCAATAATTTTTACCTTGATTTGGTTGATAGAAATCTGCGAAAGTTGTATTGCTACGGTAAGAAGTACTGTAATCAATTACTAAAGAATTTTTATCAGGGATATTTTTTGTAAAGATTTTCACGATACCACCAGCGAATTCGCCAGGCAATTCAGCCGAAGGGCTTTTGAAAATCAACATTCTATCGATTTGCGAACTTGGAATAATATCAAATGAGAATGACTTTACGTCAGTTTCCATACTTGGCGTAAAAGCATTATGCAGCATTACGTTGTTATAACGTGAGTTCAGTCCTCTGATATTGATAAATCTATCACCTACAATTGTGATACCCGGTACACGTTTCACCACTTGTGCAGCGTCACGGTCAAGGGATTTGGCAATCTGTTGTGCCGAAATACCGTTAACCACCATTTGCGCTGCTTTAATTTCCGAAATGATTGATACTTCAGTATTTGTTAATCGGCTGGCTGTCACCTTTACCTCAGCCAGAAGTGCGCCCTCTTCTTCAAGAGCTGTATTGATTTCTGTTATATTATCTGCAACAACTGCTACCTCCGAAAGTACCTTGTCTTTATAAGAAACATAAGTAATCACCACTTTCGCTTTACCTGCAGGAACTTTAGCAATCGAGAAGAAACCGTTAATATCAGTTACAGAACCTAAAGAAGTTCCATCGATTTTAACAGTAGCCCCAATTAGATCTTCATTGGTTTTAGCATCTTTGATTGTTCCGCGAATGGTGCCCGTCTGGGCAAAAGTGATAACAGTAGCAAATAATAAAAAAAGAGTAGTAGAAATTGCTCGCTTGGTCATATTGGTTTTTGTGTCGTTTTTAACGGTGCAAAACTACTGCTCCAATATTAAGCTAATGTTAAGTCAATATTATGGGTTAATTATGTTTGGACAATAGAAAAACAAGCCTCACAGCAGTGTTAAATTTTTAGATTTAAGATTTTATCGGATTAAGATCCACTTATGTAACAATAATCACATACAAACTAAAAAGTATAATTTACCTTTGTCTTTTATTAATATCATAAAAGAATGAAGAAATACTTGTTTAATGGCCTGATTGGTCTGATAATTCTAATGTCGGCTTGTTCGCAAAGTCAAAGTCAATCGAATACGCTCTCAGCTAATAACTTCGCTGAAAAAATTAAAGAATTGCCCAATGAAACGGTTCTGGATGTAAGAACACCGGAAGAATTTTCGAAAGGACACTTAATAGATTCTAAAAATATTAACTGGAAGGATGCTGATTTTGCCAGCAGAGTTGAACAAATGGATAAATCGAAACCTGTTTTTGTCTATTGCCTGAGCGGTATGCGCAGTGCCGCTGCTGCTACAAAAATGCGTGAGATGGGTTTCAAAGAGGTATATGAACTGGATGGAGGAATCATGAAATGGCGCGCTGCCAATCTGCCGGAAACTACCGTTGGTATTACAAAATCAGAAGGCATGAGTAAACAACAATTCAGCCAGTTGCTTGATACTGACAAACTAGTTTTGATAGATTTCTATGCTGATTGGTGTGAACCCTGTAAAAGAATGGAGCCTTATCTAAAAGAAATTGCTACTGATATGAAAAACCAAGTACAGGTAGTACGCATCAACGCTGATGACAATCAAGCCTTATGCAAAGAATTAGGAGTAGATGCCCTGCCTGTGCTACAAGTCTATAAAAACAAAACCCTCCGTTGGGCGAATGTAGGGTTTATTGAGAAAGTGGATGTGGTTAAGAAACTCCAGTAAGTATCAGATAAAAAACGAGGTTTATGAAGCCTCGTTTTTTAATGTCTTTATAAAATTATCTCTTAGCGTCTTAGCGGTTAAATCCTCTCCTTCTGGATTCCAACCCGGAGGCATGAAAACGTAAAGTAGTTTATTTTTCAGACCCGAAGCATTCTTAATATCATGCCATAGTTCACCAAATTCACCGAAGTAAACGTCTACTATTTTCTTCGAATTTACTTCTCTGGTAATTCCGTATTCTACAGGCACGCTCTCTTCTTCTTCCTGATAAGTCTGAAATAATCTATCCCATATATTAATGATCGAACAAAAGTTGGTATCCATATAAAGGAAGTTCCGTCCATGGTGTACTCTATGATGCGAAGGTGTCAGGATAATCTTTTCAAGGAATCCTAATCTGGCATTTTTTAAAGAGTTTTCGCTGATATGTGCAAATGCCCCCCATACACTATCAATGATCATGATAGTAAAAAGCATAACTGGGTTTAATCCTAATATAGTACAAAAAGTAGCCGTGAAAATTTCGGTATAGATATTCTCAAAATAAGAGGTATTGAGCGTAATAGAGGCATTGAGGCTTTCGGGAGCATGATGTACGGAATGAAAACACCAGAGCAATCGTACTTTATGCGACAGATAATGACGGATAAAGGTATTTAGCTCATAAACCAGATAGCCGTAGATAAACCAGTACCATTTAAGTGGTGCATGAAAAATGGCATATTTACTAAAGATTTTGATACAAAGTAGAATAACCGAAACCCCGATTAAGCGTGACAGGACACGGTTAATCACGATAATCATGAAAGGAACCCGATAAGTTTCTTTGTTAAAGCGGCTGGAAACGAGTAACCACACTATTTCGAAGATGATTAACAAAGGGGCAATCGGTGATAGAAAACTCAGAAAACCCTCCAATGTTAATAATACTTCGTAATGACCAGTGTGAATGATCGTCAATAATCCGCCAATCCTGAAAAAATCAATGATTTCGTTCAGAACTTTAATAAAAAATTCCATAAATTTCAGTTATAGCCTTGGGAGTGTTTAGTTTGTATTATCATATATCACTATTTTAAGCAAATATGTAATTTTCCTTTCATTGGTAGATATAAGAAAAATACAAAAAACAGGGCACTAAGGTATAGTTATTTTAGAGCTTAAGTGTAAGGCATTAAATTAAAAAGTGATTAAAGTTGCCTTTAATCACTTCAATTCAAAACAATATGAAGTAGTAAGAGTTACACTACTTGGTTAAATCCAGTTGTTCCCTCAGCACTTTCCCGGCATAGTTTAATTCTATCCAATAGATACCTTTAGGAAGTTTATTTGTAGGCAATAATTTTATCTGTGTTCCGAGATTCTCAAAATAATTATCTATCAATGTTACTATCGTATTGTCACCTTTGTCTTTCAATTTGAGTTTTATATACCCCGGCTTATTAATCCTGAAGATAATCTTCTTGAGCTTATTGGTGTCGGTAGTATCGGTTGAAAACTCTGTTACAGATTTATCATCAGTAGCATTGCTCATTCTTTGATTATTGGTAAAGGCTTTCTGCACACAATCGCCAATATTGGCTTCAAATACGGCATTGGCGTTCACTTCAAAACCAGGGAGTAGTACAATGCTATTACCAGCAGTGAATGAAATATCTTTGGTACTGGGAACAAGACTTTGAGCGGCAATTCCTTTAATGGCTTTAATTTCACCATTAGTTAAAGGAGAGCGGTCTAGTTTAATAGAATCACTTGCACAATTGATTTTAATACCTCTACAATTACAGCTATTATCAAATTTATCGTATTCTGTGAGCGGGTCTCCATCATCACAGGCAGTACCTTCGTTTTCACAGAGCGATGCGCTGAAATTTATTTTCCCAAACCCTGAACAGGTCGCATCTCCCCAATTATTAATTGCTGAAATAAGAATGTAACGAGCTCTTACATCATTGAAATTAGGGCCGACAAAACCCGAGTAATCAGCACTTCCAGGAGCCTGAGGCCATGAATAGGTAGCTCCTAAGGGTTGCCAAGTAATGCCATCCAATGAATAATCAACATAGACACTTTTCAAGCCCTTATTGGTTTCTCCGGTTACATTGTAATTCCACACTCGCGAATCCTGAAATTTATATGGGCTTGTAAAATCATACATAATCCAGTTTTTATTGGCTGCCCGTGCGGAATTTGGATTGGCTCTAAGCGTGGTATTGTTACAAGAAATCCAGGAAACCTCTGAAAAAGTAGTCAGGTTATCTGTTGGGCTACATGAATCATACACCTGATATCTCGCTGATTCGTCATTACAATCAGGGCCAGAACAAGGAGTTCCTACACATTGACAGTTCCCGTTAATTTTATCATCATTGGTAAAAGGGTTATCATCATTACAAGGAGTGCCTTGTGCTATACATGAGATTTCGCATTTATAATCGAAGAGATAAAAAGCCGGAACTCTTTTCCATACCTTGTTTTCATGAAACGGAGTTTTCCAGTAAAGATTAAAGTGGTCTCGCCAGGTATTTTCTTTATGCCTGAACTCAAAATAATAATACTTGCCCTTTTCCATATAGGATGGCCCTATCGTCTGAAAAACCGAATTCGAATGATCTGTTTCTGCTGTACCATACATAACCAAAGCCTGACGCGCCTGTTTATTTTCAAGAGAATCATTACTACTTAAGAAAAAGAAGGTTTGCCCGTCGCCTGTCAGATTAAATTCATAATTGCCAGAAACCGGAACCGTGATGTATCCTTGCACAAGTGTTCCGTAATTATCAACAGAATATAAAGGAGTAGCAGGTAGAGGCCCATAGGCTCCTTTTAGTTTCTCTCTCCTATCTGGCGATAATGGAAATTTCGGTGCATTAATCAAGTCATTTTCAACATAAGTTCCTACGATATTATCATAGTAATACGCTTCAATCAATCCTCTTTCACCTACACAAGCATTGGCAGTCGGGTAGGTTCCTACGCAATTACAGAAACCATCCTGCTGATCGTTGGTAGTTGCGGCATTTCCATCGTTGCAAGGCGTTCCTCTTTCTGCGCATACTTGTCCACAGGCATATTCGAAAATATAGTTAAAATCAACTACAGCCCAGGGAGCATCAGGCGTTGAAGCCTTTTTCCAGGATAAAGTCAGGTGATCTCCACCACCACCTTCGAAGTTATATAATTCAAAATAATAATACTGCCCACCTACCAGTTGTATACTGGCAGAAGTTTGTCCGGGTTCTTTATCATGTTCGTTTTCACCTGTATAAGAGGTAACCTCCGCTCTTTTTACTTTATTGGCAGGCAACTGATTGGTACTCAGGTAAAAGAAGCCTTTATCGTCGCTGGTCAGGTTAAAAATATAATTAGCGGTTTGGGGGACTTTGATAAACCCCCTGATCATTCCGGCATAATAATCGGTATAATTAACAGGTCCTTTTAATGAGCCTATCATTTCAGAGCCATCTGGTCTACTAGGGAAATTTTCTAAAACCGATAAATCATTCATACTCGGGTATGAAACAAAATTATTCCAGTAGCTCCATTTTACTTGTCCGGCAGGTCCTATGCAATTTTGTGCTTTAACAACACTCACTGAACAGGCAGTCAGAATAAATAATAGTATGTAAAAAGTTTTTTTCATCTGCTCTTATTTAGCTTAGTAAGTTAAGCACGACTGCGGTCTATCTTCAGTCGAAATTGTAGTACCATTAAAATTCATGAACCCTATCGGGTAATTTCCGGACGTATAACTATAGAAATTCCCAAGATTTGGCAGAACGTAACATAAATCAGCCGGGCTGACACCATACCACAATGCCATTTCTGCGTATAATTCGTCAGTCGAAACGGCCGGAATGAAACTTCCTCTGAATGAAATATTTTGCGGGTTATTACTCAAATCCATTCTCGGGAAAGCGCCATAAATCTTTCCGCCTTTTACACTTCCACCCATTATCATTGAGTTTCCACCCCAGGCATGATCTGAGCCCAGCCCATTAGAGGTTATTGTACGTGCAAAGTCTGAAATAGTAAAAGTTGTTACATTTTCAGCAATGCCCAATTCAACAGTAGCATCATAAAAGGCTTTGAGGGCACCACTTACCACTGGCAAACGTTGGTTCAATCCGGTAGCCAGGCCATCGTGCATATCCCAGCCGCCGTAGGTCACAAAGAAAATCTGTCTTTTTGCACCAAGGCTATTTCTTACACTCATTACTTTAGCAACAGCTGCCAGATCACTTGCCAGGCTATTATTCGGGAATTGGGTAGTTATACTTGGTACGCGTTTCAGTGCTTGTTTAAATAGATCATAAGAAGCAATAGAACCTTTCGCTGTACCTGAATAAGTTTCACGAAGTAGATTAGAATAATTTTGGCCAACCATGCTATCAACTGCCGCATTTCTCAGGTCATTTATCAAACCCGAGTTACTCCACCACGAAGGCAGAATATCAAGCCCTACGTTATTAGGATTTACATTATTGCTAATCGAATATTCCGAGACGTTTTCACCTGTCTGAAAAATATTTTTTCCTCCTAAAGAGATATTCATCGAAACTTGGCTGTTCGCATTTCCGGCGTTTAATAAGTCGGCAATTCTACCTCCGACACCCAAAGCACTTCGACTTTGAGGAACTGAAGTTTGCCATTGCATAATCTGGTCAGAATGAGAATAAATGCCGTCCGGGATTTTTTTCAATCCATTATTAAACTCATTAACATTCATAATCGGCTCTACCAGGGTGCCGACATTAGCCATAAATGCTAGTTTCCCTGAATTGAACAGGTCACGCATTCCTGTCATAGTCGGATGGATTCCAAAAGCCCCATAGCTACATGGTATGCCTCTGAAACTAGTACATTGTGGATTATTCAGTGCTAATAGTGAAGCACTTGCGATTGAAAGATCTGACCTCGTTGTGGCATATTCGTTATATCCATCATCTCCACTAGTTGTTCCATTTGGAATTAATACATTATAAGAATCAATACCTCCAGCCAGTAATACACATACTAATGCTTTATAATCTTCAGCCACTGTCTCTTTCTGAGCAAATTTTTTATTACTCATGGCTCCGTTTACTGCACCAAGGCTTGTTAAAGTACTCAGCAAGGTGGTGGTTCCCATGGCAGCACAACCTGACTGTTTTAAGAAATCACGTCTATTCATTTCTGTGTTAATTATTGATGAGGTAATCAGGAGAAGACATAATCAGATATATAGCAATACGCACTCTTCTGAAAGCATCATCACTATTAGGTACGCCATTGCTTATATTCAGAGGCATAGCCGATATTGTCTTTTTTATAATGTCCAGGTTTTTCTTTGATATTCTTCCATGTGCTAAAATAAGATTATACTTATCCAGCAATTGGGTAAGCCTGTCATTTTTGACCAAAGCATAGTCTGCTGTCAGATCAAATCTGGGTTCTTGTTCGGGCTTATAGGTTTCATTTCCGAAATAACCATAATATTCGATTGGATCATCATTGATAAGCCAGGTATTAAGGGCATTCATATAACCTGTAAGCGTCTGGGAGTTTAATGTCTGAAACTCAGGGCCAAATTTACCTGTCCCTTTTAAAGCGCCATCCGGCATGTAATCAGGAGAGAAAAAGTTAAATACACTTGGTGAATACAAAGGAATCTGCCCTGTTTTCTCATATGATCTCCTCATTGAGTTCCGATATACATTAGTCGGAGAAGTTAAGTTTAAACCCTTTAGCAGATTCATATATCTTAAAAAAGGCTCTTTCAAAGATCCTGAAAACTGGGTATTTCCATTATTACAACAATCCCGGGCTTCGGGGTCTAACAGAACAGCTTTTATAACAGCCTTTAAATCGCCTCTTACACCGCTCCCATTATTATTAAATATAGTAGCTACTCTCTGAATATATGCCGGGCTTGGATTTGAAGTAACCAGGCGTTGTATTAAACGTCTTGAAATGAAAGGGCCAACATTCGGATGATTAAATATGATATCTAAAGCATCCTTAATATCCAATTCGCCCTGGTCTACCGATCGAACGGGGATAGTTTTACCTAAAAAAGTTTTAGGGCCTACCTCATGCGCATTTACAATTCTCCAATTGTTCGGATTAGTCACCCACCATCTTATATACACATCACTAGAGTCAATAGCATAAAACTTCAGCTTCTTCGTATAGCTCCAATAGTCTTTGCTTCTATCACCTATATACTTGCTATCACCCCATGATAAGCCGGTAAACACTTTAGCCAGATTGGCTATATCAGTATTGTTATAAGTCGGAATCGGCTTTCCATTGCCATCTTTCTTTTCTGTACCATCCAGATTCAGTTGCAATAGCCCAATAGAAAATAATTGCATCACTTCACGGGCATAGTTTTCATCCGGGTATGTCTGCTTTCCGTTATTAAAATCGGTTGCATGATTATTCATATAGGTCAGATAAACCGCCATTGAAGGATGATAGGTAATTTTCTCAAGCAGTGTGCGATAGTTTGCAAATGAATTATCTAATAATACATCATAGTAACTGGCCAAGGCATAGGGGTTATCGGCAAATGTCGAAACGCGAGAGGTAACGAATATTTCGCTTAGTCCTAAGGCTACCCTCCAACGCAAAATATCAGTGGCAGTCATACTGCCCTGAAACCAGGAAATATCAAAATGCCAATCGCTTAAAAATGTATTAGACAATTCTCTGGTTGGATCAGTCCGTTTCATTGAGTCTACAATAGACTGATGAAGATTTTGCAGATAATTTGTAATCTTAAATGAGTTGGGCATAGCTAATTGCTGCTGAACCCATTGTTCAATGCCGGTTGTGGCTACATTTTCAATATCAGCGTAAGCTGTACCTAAAGTTGCCTGAGAAAGCAATCTGGCAGCTGCATTTTTATTAGGCAGGTAACCAGAACTCATCAGTGTTTTAGGAGCCGTCTGATTACTCCCACTGGAAGAAGATGAAACTGTTACATTGGGTGCGTTACCTTTCCCAAAGATGACTTTCTGCTGGGCATGGGTAAGCACACTTATGCCAGTAAAGCCAACTAGGAAAGTAAAAGTTATTGCCTGACGAATTCTTAAAAACCCTTGAAACACTAACAAAGGAAAGCTCATTTCAAATTAATAGAAATTTAAGTAAATAATTTAATCCTTAATAATAGCATGATTTATAATGTAGCAGCAAACCTCACCATACAAAAAATTATCTTTCAGAATAGAAAGGGCACAATAATCCCATTTTTATTATTTTTTACTCTTGGTGATTCTAAAATTTAGATGTTGTATTTATATTACAGACTAGTAGTTCAATCTGTTTTTAAGCACTTTAAAGGTAATCTGTAATAATAAAAATTATACAAATTTTAAGATGATTTATCAGTAGGATCAGGTGGTATGTTTTGTTATTAACACAAATATATAGAAAATATTATTAAGGTAAGATTAAAATTTTTAAATCTAAGAGTGTAAAAAAAGATAAAAAAACCACTGCCAGGCGATGCAAATCAGTAAAAGACAATATTTATTATTAAGCGGCAACAAATGATAACTATATGGTCTTATTACACTTATATAAAGCATTCAGACATAGCATTAAAATAATTTAAGGTATAGGACATAAAAGACCCTCTGATAAAAATTTATGCTTTTATTGAGCCGTAAATTCAACCAGAGGGTTCTTTTTTGATACTTAAGAAATGAGCCAAATACGCTATTTACTTTCGACAAAATCCTTGATTTCTATTTGCTCTTTCAACACTTTTCCAGCGTAGTCTAATTCTATCCAGTATATGCCATTGGGCAGTTTATTGGTAGGCAACAATTTGACTTGAGTTCCAAGGTTTTCGTAATAACTATCGATGAGTGTTACAATCGTATTCTCACTTTTATCTTTCAATTGAAGTTTTACATAACCCGGCTTATTAAGTCTGAAAATAATCTTTTTCAGTTTATTAATTTCAGTAGTATCCGTTGAAAACTCTGTTACTGATTTATCGTCAGTTGCATTAGCCAATCTTTCGTTATTAGCAAAAGCCTGTTGAACGCAATTGGCAATATCAGCTTTGAAAGTAGCAGTATTATTTACCTGAAAGCCAGGAAGCAAGACGATACTATTACCAGCAGTGAACGTAATATCTTTTGTAGCAGGCACAAGACTTTCGGCAGCAATTGCTTTCTTGGCTTTGTAATCACCATCACTCAAAGGCGAGCGATCCAGCTTAATTGTATCACTGGCACAATTGATATTAATCCCTCTACAATTACAACTATTATCAAATTTATCATTGATCGTTAGTGGGTCACCATCGTCACAGGCAGTACCTTCAGTATCACATTGAGACGCATTAAAAGTTATTTTACTAAAACCCGAGCAAGAAGCATCTCCCCAGTTGTTAATGGCTGAAATGAGTACATAACGGGCTCTGACATCATTAAAATTAGGGCCAACAAACCCTGCATAATCTGCATTTCCGGGTGCTTGCGGCCACGAATAAGTACCTCCCAATTGTTGCCAGGTAGTACCATTTAATGAATAATCAACATAAACACTTTTAAAACCTTTATTTGTTTCGCCAGTCACATTATAGTTCCAGACTCTGGTATCCTCAAATTTATAAGAACTTCCAAAATCATACATAATCCAGTTTTTATTGGCCGACCGCGCAGCATTAGGATTAGGCTTAAGTGTACCACAAGAAACCCAGGAAGCCTCCGACAAAGTAGTCAGGTTATCTGTTGGGCTACATGAATCATACACCTTATATCTGGCCGATTCATCGTCACAATCAGGCCCGGAGCAAGGCGTTCCTACGCACTTACAATTCACTATTTTATCATCATTCGTAAAAGGATTTCCATCATTACAGGCTGTTCCGGCAGGAATACATTGCACATCGCATTTATAATCATATAAATAAAAAGATGGTACTCTTTTCCATTCCTTATCTTCATGAAACGATGTTTTCCAGAACAAATTAAAGTGATCTCTCCAGGTATTTTCTTTATGCCTGAACTCAAAATAATAGTACTTATTTTTCTCCATGAAAAATGGTGCTATTGTTTGAGAAACATTATTGGTATGATCGGTTTCATCTGTCTGGTAAACACTTGCCTGATGAGCCGTTTTATTATCGATATTATCATCACTACTTAAGTAAAATAGCACATTCCCATCACCAGTTATATTAAACTCATAATTACCTGAGACTGGTACTGTTAAATAGCCCTGTACGAGGGTTCCATAATTATCAGCAGAATAAGTTGGGGTAGCCGGTAAAGGGCCATAGGCACCTAAAAGCTTTTCTTTTCTATCTGGTGATAAGGGAAATTTTGGGGCATTAACCAGATCATTGAATACATAATTACCCACTATATTATCATAATAATACGCTTCAGTAAGTCCCTTTTCACCTATACAGGTATTAGCCGTAGCAGGAGTGCCTACACAATTACAGAATCCATCCTGCTGATCGTTGGTCGTTGCCGAATTACCATCATTACAAGGTGTTCCTCTTTCAGGGCATACTTGTCCGCAGGTATATTCATAAATATAATTGAAATCTACTATAGCCCAGGGAGCCGCAGGAGTAGAAGCTTTTTTCCATGATAAAGTCAAATGGTCATTACCTGTCCAATCGAAATTATACATCTCAAAATAATAATACTGTCCTCCTACCAATTGTATACTTACTGAAGTCTGAGCAGGGTCTTTATCATGCTGATCTAAGGTAGTAGAAACTACCACTTCTGCTCTTTTTACCTTATTTGCTGGTAGTTGATTAGTACTTAAATAAAAAACGGCTTTGTCGTCGGCAGTCAGATTAAAAATATAGTTATCAGTCTGAGGTACTTTAATAAAGCCTCTGATCATACCTGCGTAGAAATCGCTATAATTGATTGGTGCTCTTAAAGAGTTGATTATCTGAGTGCCATCAGGTCTGCTCGGAAAGTTTTCTAGGGCCCATACATCGGTTACATCCGGAAACAAAGGGAAATTTCCCCAATACCCCCATTTAACCTGTCCTGCCGGGCCGATACAACTCTGGGCTTTAATATCCGCTATCGGGATAAGTAAAAACAATAAAAATATTCTATAGATTTTTTTCATGTACTATATCATCTCAATATGTCAGGCATGATTGAGGTTTATTATCGGTTGAAATAGTAGTACCATTAAAATTCATAAATCCTATCGGATAATTACCTGGTGTATAACTGTAAAAATTACCGATATTAGGCAGAACATAACATAAATCGGCAGGGCTTACACCATACCATAGAGCCATTTCGGCATATAGTTCATCAGTAGAAACAGCAGGGATAAAGTTTCCTCTAAACGAAATAGTCTGCGTATTGTCTGTAAGATTCATTCTCGGGAAAGCCCCATAAATCTTACCTCCTTTCACACTTCCGCCTATCACCATAGAGTTTCCACCCCAGCCATGGTCAGAACCCAAGCCATTAGAAGTAACTGTACGACCAAAATCTGAAATGGTAAATGTTGTTATTTTATCAGCAAGGCCCATTTCTACAGTAGAATCATAAAATGCTTTAAGGGCATTATTTACTACTGGCAAACGTTGGTTTAGCCCCCCGGCAAGGTTATCGTGCATATCCCAGCCACCATAGTTTACAAAGAAAATCTGTCTTTTAGCACCAAGGTAGCTCCTTACACTAATAACTTTTGCCACTGCGGCCAGATCTGCCCCCAAGCTTGTAGTTGGAAACTGGGTGGTCATGGCTGGTACTTTTTTAATAGCCTCTTTAAAGAAGGTATACGCATCAATCGCACTTCTGGCTGAGCCCGCAAAGGTTTGTTGAAGTAAATTAGCGTATGTTTGCCCAACTAAACTATCAATTGCTGCATTTCTCAAATCAGTCATCAAGCCTGAGCTACTCCACCAGGCAGGTAATGTTTCCAGTCCTACTGTACTTGGGCTAACATTATTACCGATAGAATATTCAGTAACACTTTCTCCGGTCTGAAAGATATTTTTACCTCCTAAAGAGATATTCATAGAGACCTGCGAATTCGAATTACCAGAGTTCAATAAATCGGCAATTCTACCGCCTACTCCCAACGCACGTCTACTTTGCGGAACCGAAGTCTGCCACTGCATGATCTGGTCAGAATGAGAATAGATACCATCAGGAATTTTCTTTAAACCACTCTGATATTCTGATAAATTCATAATCGGCTCCACTAAGGTACCCACATTAGCCATAAATGCCAGTTTACCTGTATTGAACAAGTCTCTCATACTAGGCATCAGAGGGTGAATACCAAAGGCACCATAATTGCAAGGCAAATTTCTGAAACCTGTACACTGAGGATTAGTCAAGGGTAAAAGCGAGCCGTTAGTTAAAGCAAGGTCTCCTCTTGTATGTAAATACTCATTATAGCCGTTATCACCACCTGAATTTGTTCCTGTAGGAACCAACAGATTATAAGAATCAAGTCCACCTGAGAATAACACACATACTAATGCTTTATAATCTTCAGCAGCAGCGGCCTCTTTTGAAGGAAAGTTTTTATGCCCAAGAGCTCCATTTACCGCTCCTAAACTGGTCAGGGTGCTCAGTAGGGTTGTTGTTCCCATAGCGGCACAACCAGACTGTTTTATGAAATCGCGTCTATTCATTTTAGTATTTTACTTATTAATAAGATAATCTGGAGTTGCCATAATTAAATAAATTGCCAGACGAACTCTTCTCGAAGCGTCGTCAGCGTTCGGAACTCCGTTGGTTACGCTAATAGGCATTTGAAGTAATGCTCCCTTGATGATGTCAAGCGTTTTTTGAGAAAGCCTGCCATGAGCCAGAATCAGGTTATATTTATCTAATAACTGTGGCAACCTGTCGTTTCTTGTCAATGGATAGTCGGCTGTTAAAATAAACCCAGGTTCTTGTTGTGGCTTATAAGTCTCCCCGACAAAATAGGTGGTGTACTCTATCACATCATCTACAATAATCCAGCTATTCAATGCATTCAGATAGCCTGTTAAAGTCTGAGAATTTAAAGTCTGAAATTCGGGACCATATTTACCTGTACCTTTCATTGCGCCATCAGGCATATAATCAGGCGCAAAGAAGTTAAACACACTAGGCGAATACATTGGTATTTGTCCCATTTTCTCATAAGCCCTTCTCATAACATTACGGAACACACCGCCTGTGGCAGTTAAATTAAGGCCTTTTACTAAATTCGTATATCTGATAAATGGCTCTTTAAATGCCCCGGCAAACTGTGTATCGCCATTGTTACAGCAGTCTCTGGCTTCGGGGTCCAGCAAGACTGCTCTTACCACTGCCTTCAGGTCTCCTCTGACCCCACTTCCATTATTATTAAATACAGTTGCTACCCGCTGTATATAAGCAGGACTAGGATTTGAAGTAACCAATCGCTGAATCAGGCGGCGGCCAATAAACGGCCCTACGTTTGGGTGATTGAATATAATATCCAATGCATCTTTAATATCTAACTCTCCTTGCTGAACAGAACGGTTTGGAATGGTACTTCCTAAGAATGTTTTAGACCCAACTTCATGACCATTCACAATTTTCGGATGTGTAACTGTTGGGTTTAAATAAGCATCACTTGAGTCAATCGGATAATATTTAAGTTTTTTTGTATAACTCCAGTAGTCTTTAACAAAATCTCCTAAAAACTTGCTATCACCCCATGATAATCCTGTGAATACTTTTGCCAGATTAGCTATATCATTATTATTATAAGTAGGGATAGATTTTCCGGCGCCATCCTTTTTTTCTGTGCCATCTAAATTCAACTGAAACAAGCCTATCGAAAATAACTGCATTATTTCTCTGGCGTAATTTTCATCTGGGAAGGTCTGCTTATCTAGATTGGTGGCACGATTATTCATGTAGGTGAGATAAACTGCCATTGATGGATGGTACGTTATTTTTTCTATAAGTGTCCGGTAGTTAGTAAATGAATTTTCTAACAAAACGTCATAATAACTAGACAAAGCATAGGGGTTATTATCAAAAGCAGAAATACGAGAAGTAACAAAAACCTCACTTAGTCCTAAAGCAACTCTCCACCGTAGCAAATCCGGGACTGTCATGTTACCCTGAAACCATGCCACGTCAAAGAAATAATCTCCGGGCGCAGTATTGGATATGGTTTTAGGAGGGCTTGGATTAGAGCGATTTAATGAGTCGGCTAAAGCCTGATGCAGACCCTGAAGATAATTAGTAATGTTGAAAGAATTAGGCATGGCCAATTGTTGGTCAACCCATTTTTCTATTCCGTTTGTTGCAACGTTTTCAATGTCAGCGAAGGTGGTGCCTAAGGTTGCCTGAGAGAGCAATCTGGCGGCGGCATTTTTATTTGGCAAATAACCCGAACTCGTCAGAGTTGTAATGCCTGTCTGGTTACTGGCATTAGACGAAGAGGTAACTGTGACGTTTGTGGTTTTTCCTTTCCCAAAAGTTATATTTTGTTGTGCTATCGAAAAAGTGTGTACTCCGCAAAAAATGGCCAATAAAACAAACGATATTCGCTGACAAATTTTAAATCGCCTTTGAAACACAAATAGAGATAAGCTCATTTCAAATTATTAGAAATTAGATTAAACAATTTAATATTTTTACAACAATAGTAAATTCAGAATGTAGCTATATACATCAAAACACAAAATCAAACCGTTATCAAATACAATACAGGCGCAAGGACCAAGATTATACTATTTTTACTTTTGGTGATTTTAAAATTAAGATGCTGAATTTAATTATAGAGATTAGTAGTGCTATGTGCTAAAAAACTTAATATGAATCTGTTATACTCTTCAAATCAGATTCGGGACAATTATAAACAGGGTACTTTGGTGGTATTCAATAGTTATAAACCCAAAACTATTGAAAATGTTATACAGTAAAGGTAATTTTTTTCACTTTTTATTGAGTGGAAATTACAGTATCAATACAAGCAAAATTTGTTCCTATGATATTGTTTTACTAATATTTATTATCTGAGGAGTTTTGTAACTGTTTCCAGACCATGTCTAGCTCCTTATTTTTCTCACCTGTTTTACCTTTGGTAGCTTCAATTATATAGGTAATTCTCTCTTCTGTCATCGGGTGTGAGTTCAAATAGGCAAGCATTTTACTACTTCCTTGTTTATTTTCTTCTTCTTGTAATCGTTCCATCAGGTGTACCATTCCCTGAGGATCTAGCTGATTGTGGTATATAATTTGCAAGCCCTTTAGGTCTGCTTCTTTTTCCATATTTCTCGAAAAGCCTAGCTGATAGAGATTATCAGCCTGATTGGCCAATATACTACTTATTGAGCCTGCATCGCCGAAAATTGTTGTGATTAGCACCCAACCTGTCAGGTTTCGTGCTAATCCTTTTAAAGAATGTCTTTCTTTTACGTGTGTCACTTCGTGCGATAGTAAAGCGGCTAATTCTTCCGGAGATTTTATCTTTTCTAAAATGCCACTAAACACTACCACATTTCCACCCGGCAAGGCAAAAGCATTCACCTGTTTATCTTTAACTATAGTAAACCTTAAAGGGTATCTGGTTTCAAAGTCTATTTTTCTGGCAAAATCATTCAGTAATTTTGTCCTTTCTATGTCAATTTCAGAATTACCGATAAAACCTTCATAGAACTTGTCACCTAAAGCTATTTCTGTTGATACCGGAATTTTGCCGGCAATATAAGATGCCAGATTAGGTAATAGAACAAAATAAATAAGCGCCGCAATAGCTGAGAGAATAGCAATGCCAATCAAGGCTCCTTTTATGAGGGCATTATACTGTTTTGGCATCACACCAAAACTGCTATCGGTCTTAGGCAAATATCCTTGTAAAGTTTGTGCTAAAGAGCCCCCATTGGTATACTCTAAATATTGGTGAGGAAATGCGCCATATTGCAGCATAGTCTTGCCTTTGCCTGAAAATTCGGCATAGTCAATTTCATTAATAGCCCAGACTACCTTCTTTTCGTCATAATAAATACTCAGCGAATTGCCAAATACCTCAATCTGTGCGGCATGGGGCTGGCTCGTCTGTCCATCATAATAGATAGCAGTATTTTGCATAAAAGTTTGTGTTGCAGGTTTGTTTCAAAGATAGGCAATCTTTTAGAGTTTTTTTTATACGAGTCCTTCCTTTAATAAATCATGCAAATGCACAAAGCCCATAAGTATACCATCTTCCACAACTACTAGTTGTGTAATGTTTTTTTCCTGCATCAATGAGAGTGCAGTTACAGCATAATCATCAGGTGCAACAACTTTAGGGCTAATAGTCATAATATCTTTTGCCGTTAACGTTGAAAAATCCTGTTGTTTATTCAACATTCTTCTAAGGTCACCGTCGGTAATAATACCCAACAATTCATTCTGCTCGTTAGTTACCGCTGTGGCACCTAATAATTTTGAAGTCATTTCCAGAATTACTGTATGAATATCAGCCTCAGGAGCGACTTTAGGTAGGGCATTATTAGGATATACATCTCTTACTTTCAGATACATTTTTTTACCTAAACTACCACCCGGATGATATTTGGCAAAGTCTGTACTCGTAAAGCCTCTCATTTCTAATAAGCACATGGCCAGTGCATCTCCAAGAGCCAAAGCTGCCGTAGTAGAGGTAGTGGGTGCCAGATTCAATGGGCAGGCTTCTCTTTCTACATGAGCATTCAATACGTAGTTTGCATGCGTGGCCAGATACGATTTTTCGTTACTTACCATGGCAATCATCAGGTTGCCATGCATCTTCAAAAGAGGTACCAGAACCTTTATTTCGGGGGTATCTCCGCTCTTTGAGATACATAAAACAATGTCTTCTTTCTGTATCATGCCTAGGTCTCCGTGTATGGCATCTGCTGCGTGCATAAAGAGCGCCGGAGTGCCCGTAGAGTTCATTGTTGCTACAATTTTCTGCCCGATAATTGCACTTTTTCCGATTCCGGTTACCACAAGTCTGCCTTTAGAAGCCAGAATCGCCTCCACACACAATTCAAAATCTTCATTAATATAATTTTTCAAAGAAAGAATTGCTTCCGCTTCATCTTGCAAAACTTTTTTCGCAACGCTTTGTAAATTTTTTTCTAACTTCGTCTTCACTTTTTCTAACGGGGTGTTTTGTGCACAAAAATACTATTTGTTTAGCAAGCCTCAAAAGAAAGTAAGCGAAGGGTAGCAAAACCATTGGAGACAAGAAAACCGATTAACAACAAAACAATTTATTAAACCACTGAATGTATCTATTAAAAAAAAACCGCAATAAAAATTTGTAAAACTCAAGCAAAAAAATAGTATCTTAGCAAAGGCTTAAGTAATTACCTTAAATTAATTCAAACTTTTGTAGTATCTATCAGTCAGACTATACACCATTCTGGCTTTATAAATATCCGAATTATCTGACTGTTGTTCATACGATTATCTCAACCAACTATTATAATCTATCAACACGGTAACATTACTACAGCGACATATTATTTATAGGTTAATCTGATGATTGCTTCATCAGAGATGTCAACATGAAATTGCTCAGATACTAACCTATTTTTAACATATTGTAAATTTTCCGTACAGCAATTTTGCGTTTATGGTAGAACCAGTAATTAAACAATCATTAAAAGAAAAACTCAAAGAAATTTTTGGTTTTGATGCTTTTCGTGGCGAGCAGGAAGTGATTATTCATAACATCGTGTCAGGAAAAAACACTTTTGTTATTATGCCCACAGGAGCCGGGAAATCTCTTTGCTATCAGTTGCCAGCTATGGTTCTTGATGGTACAGCTATTGTTATTTCTCCGCTCATTGCCTTGATGAAAAATCAGGTTGACCAGATGACAGCCTTTGGTATTAACGCTCAGTTTTTGAATTCAACCCTGAATAAAGCTGAGATGACCAAAGTGAAGAACGATGTATTAAGTGGAGAGTGTCGCCTACTTTATATTGCACCTGAGTCTCTTACAAAAGAGGATAATCTATCGTTTTTACAAAAAGCCAAGCTATCTTTTGTTGCGGTAGACGAAGCCCACTGTATTTCGGAATGGGGTCATGATTTCAGACCTGAATACCGTCGTATCAGAGGTATTATTGATGATATCAACCCAAATTTACCTGTTATTGCGCTTACTGCCACTGCTACACCAAAAGTACAGCAGGACATTAAGAAAAACCTGAATATGGATGAAGCGATGATTTTCAAATCGTCGTTCAATCGTAAGAACCTCTATTATGAGATTCGTCCGAAAGTTGATTCTAAAAAACAGCTTATTCGTTATATTCTGAACAATAAAGGTAAATCAGGTATTGTTTACTGTCTGAGCCGTAAAAAAGTTGAGGAGATAGCCAGTTTGCTGAGTGTGAATGGTGTGAAAGCATTACATTATCATGCAGGTCTAGATGCTGATACTCGTATGAGAAATCAGGATGCATTCCTGAACGAAGAAGCGGATGTAATTGTAGCAACGATTGCTTTCGGAATGGGTATTGATAAACCGGATGTTCGTTTTGTGATTCACTACGATGCGCCGAAATCACTTGAAGGTTATTATCAGGAAACAGGAAGAGCAGGCCGTGACGGACTGGAAGGAAACTGTCTGATGTTTTATAGCTTTGACGATATTCTGAAACTGGAGAAATTCAATAAAGACAAGACCGTAACCGAGAGAGACAATGCAAAGGCTTTGTTGATGGAAATGGTGGCTTACTCAAACCTGGGTATCTGCCGTCGCCGTCAGTTATTGAGTTACTTTGGTGAATATGCCGAGAAAGATTGCGGTTTTTGTGATAACTGTCTGAAACCTACCAAGAAATTCAAGATAGAAGACGAAGCCGTGCTGGCTTTGAAGGCTATTCAACAGGTAGGCGAAAGATTTGATATTCAACATATTGCCGACGTGCTGACTGCTAATACAGCTAATGCTTATATAAGAAGTTATGAGCACGATAAACTGGAAGTGTATGGCAAAGGTAAGGGCATGTTTGTGGAAGTAGACGAAGACGATGAGGATG
Source organism: Emticicia fontis (assembly GCF_054779675.1). Lineage (NCBI taxonomy): Bacteria > Pseudomonadati > Bacteroidota > Cytophagia > Cytophagales > Leadbetterellaceae > Emticicia > Emticicia fontis. The sequence goes on along the minus strand of NZ_BAAGXU010000037.1, from coordinate 192,591 downwards.
ATGAGGAAGAAGAAGAATTGGATGTAGTAAATGATGACGATTCTGACGAAGAGGAAGATGATGCACCAGTAGCTACCAAAAGCCCGTCACAATCGCCAAAGAAAGCCGAAAAAACTAAAAAGGCTGATAATAAGAGAACACCAAATGATTATTGGGTGTCTATTCTCCGCCAGATGATGGCTTTTGGTTATCTTGAGAAAGATATTGAGAATGCCTACGGGGTTGTAAAGATTTCTGAGAAAGGCAAAAAGTTCATTCAGGATTCTTATCCGATTACCATTTCAGAAGATCATAATTACGAAAATACTGAAAGCAGCGACGACGATGATGTGCCAATGAACGGAGGCCCATCTGGTGGTGGTGCAGCATTTGATTCTGCCTTATTCGAACTACTGAAAGCGCTCCGTAAAAAGATTGCCAAAGAGAAAAATGTTCCGCCTTATGTTGTTTTCCAGGATCCATCACTGGAAGAAATGGCAACTACCTACCCTACTACCGCACAGGATCTGGCGCAGATTAACGGGGTGGGTCTAGGAAAAGTACAGAAATTCGGCAAGCCATTCCTGGAACTGATTTCGAAATACGTTGAAGAAAACGAAATTGAAACAACACAGGATTTAGTAGTAAAATCGGCTGTCAATAAGTCAAAAATCAAGATCTACATTATTCAGCAGATTGACCGTAAGATAGATCTGGATGAAATTGCAGAATCGAAAGATCTGACCATGGCTGAGCTGATTGAAGAAATCGAACATATCTGTTATTCGGGTACACGTCTGAATCTTGATTACTATATCAATCAGGTAGTTGATGAAGAGCATCAGGAAGAAATATATGATTACTTTATGAGCGCTGAAACCGATAATATCCGTGCCGCACAGAAAATTTTTGACGGAGACGATTTCCCGGAAGAAGAGCTACGATTAATGCGTATAAAATTCTTGTCGGAAATGGCAAATTAATTGCTATATTTGAAATAGAGAAATAGAATATGCCTTTCGGGGCATCATAATATACAACAAAATCATAAAAAAGTGTGAGTCACAGGTTCTGTGCTTCGCACTTTTTTATTTTTTACAGGTTTAGAAAAGTAAAAATAGGAGAATAATCAGGGATTTAAGGACGTTTAAGACCGAAAACAGGCACTCAAACTATTATTTTTCATTATTTAACATCAAAAAAATCATTATTAATAGTTATTCAATAAAATAAATATACTTTTGTATAAATTTATCAATTAAATCATCTCAAGTTATCATGAACATTTTTGTTGGAAGTCTACCTTTTAGAATTGAAGAAAGTGAATTAAAGCAATATTTTGAAGAATATGGTGAAGTTAGTTCTGTGAAAATTATCATCGACAAAGTTACCGGAAGAAGCAAAGGATTCGCTTTTGTTGAAATGCCAGACGATGCAGCAGCATTGAAAGCTATCGCTCAATTGAACGGTGCTGAAATCGGTGGTCGTACTGCCGTTGTAAATCAAGCTGAAGAAAGAAGAGAAAGACCATCAGGTGGTGGTGGTGGATTCAACCGTGGTGGTGGCGATTTTAACCGCGGTGGCGGTGGTGGTGGCTACAACCGTGGTGGTGACCGTGGCGGCAATGGCGGCGGACGTAGATACTAATATCCTTCAAGATAAATCATATATTTTAAGGAAACTGGGCTTCCATTTAATGGTGTGCCTGGTTTCCTTTTTATATGCCCTCAAAGCGCCATAAGGCAAATAAAAAGCCCCTTACCAAATTGGCAAGAGGCTCCTCTATGATATATAGCTTTAAATTCTTAAGGTAATGGTTTTACCATTATGTCTTTGAAATACACTTTGCTTTTAGGGTCGTGGCCTTGTAGAGCAAAAGTACCACTGCTTATTCTTCTGCCTTTTCTGCTGGCTGGCAATTCGGCAGGCTCGTCATATTCCACGGCTACTTTATCGTTGATTTTGATAGTTACGTGCTTGTCTTTTACAATTATAGACTCTGTATACCATACATTGTCTTTTACTAAGGTATCTTTTACATCCTGAATACCGTATAAACTTCCGGTACGTCTCCAATCGGTATGAGAGTTGTTTACCTGTACTTCATAGCCCTTATCAGGCCAGCTACCTTGTTGATACTCTGTATGGAAGTAAATACCGGAGTTTGAGCCCGGCGTGGTCATTACCTGAGCTTTGAATTCAAAGTTTTTAAAATCGTGGTTATTAACCGGCCCTACATAAAATAAGTGAGCTACCGGGCCATTCACGGCAATCGTACCATTTTCGATGCTGAAAGTACTGGCATTATCTCCTACTTTCCAGCCATCAAATGATTTACCGTCAAATAGAGAATACCAACCTTTTTTTGCCTTTTGCGCAAAGCTCACATTAGTTAGTAAAAACAATGCCAAAGCATAATAACAAATTCGTTTCATAAGGTATTTTGTTAGTTTAATAAGGCGAATACGCCGAGTTGAATAATTTCAACAAGTTTACGAAACTAATTTTAAATCTCAATCAGAAAGCCAATATATAAGTCATTAGGCACAAGGTCATTTTTACATAAATCCGGTACTGAATACAATTACTTGGTAATCTTATTGACAATAAGGATTTGCCTTTATCTGTATTCTTCCTGAGCCTGGGTGCAACCTTGTTCCAGGTTTAAGATAAACTTTCCCGGCTATAATGGTCTGCGTTGCAGAACCTGATATATCGTAAACATTATTAGTGAAAGAGCTAAGCCATATAGCATCTCTGGCTGTAAAAGTCTGATTACCTAAATTATAATAAATACTAGCATTAGAGCTGCCTGGCAAATATACCACATCCTGAACTACAAAGTTTTTTAATGAGGGGTCATTCAATAGAAAATACTGCATACGTTCTCTCTGTTGTGTAGTAAAGATATTCCTGCATGCTCTATTTCCATAGGTCATTATATTGTTAGTCATTGGCGTATATACTACCCCACAGTTGTCCATCCCTCCTCCTATATAATTACAGGAACTACTTACTCCACTGTTATCATCTGCCGGGGTATCGCATAAAACATCTCCGTTAGTTTCGCAATTCTTACATTCTCCATTTCTATCTACATTCTCTTGTTTAGTATTACCCCAAGTCTCAAAAGTATGATAAAGCCCAAAACCATGACCCATTTCGTGAGCTAAAGTCGTTAGATTGGATGTGCTGGCAATGGCACTCCCTATAATACTTAGGTAAGTGTTCGGGATACGATAGGCCGTACCATTTAGCCCCGGCAATTCTTTATGAACAAATATATTAAAAAGGCCGCTTTTCATAAATGGAGCCAGTTCCCCTTCTTCAGTAGAGTCTACCTGGGTATTGAGGTCTGTATTATTTACCTGGCTGATCCCAAACAAAAGAAAACAAATATTATGAGGCTGATACTGATTAACCATATTCTGCACTTGCCTTAAAATATCTGTGTCGTTTGCGGCTCTGTTAGAGCCGTCATCGTCAGCAAAGACGGTTACGTGTATTTTTACGGTATAGGGTACATTAATTGCTGCTATTGACCTCATTCGCTCCTTTTCTTTCTCAGATATAAAAATGGGTGTTTTTGCTTTCGTGCCGCAATCATTGCGCTGTGCATACAAATTACTACAGCCAATTATTATAAGAAAAAATAAGATTTTTTGCATTGGATTTGTGTTTAGCGATGATTAATTCAATTAAGGTCAGTCATTTTTGATGATGCCAGAAAATATCGAAATAGAGTGTTTTGGCAGCCAATTAAACAGGCTTCAAAATTTTCATCAAATTTTGATTTTTTCCGATTGCTGCACAATAGCACCTTTTACACATACAAAAAAAATATAACTCATTGGCTATTAGCCTATTACCTGACAATCAGAAGTATCGTCTTCTGAAAAAGAGACAATTACTAACACTTTTGTGGTAGAAGTAAATTTATTTTTCCACTCTGAATCAATTCTTATTTAAGGGCTATCAACTGTGGCCTAAAAAACAGAACGGCACTCAACAAATTAAACTTTCCTAAAAATCACTTATTATTGTGATTAGTTGTGACAGTATCAATAAATCTATTCTACCCAATGCTTCAAAAAATAAAAACCTTTGGTTGCTGTTGACATTTATTATCTGTACTGCTGAAACCTGTACTAAACAGAAAGAGCCTACTGCAAATTTCACCTATAGTTTCGGCAAAAACGGAGAGGTGAAGTTTACAAATACCTTTGAAAACGCACTTAGCTAAGCTGGAATTTTGGAGATGGCCAAAACTCAATAGAACAAAATCCGGTACATATATATACTGATGAGAAAGTTTATAGGGTAAAGCTTACGGTAGAATCGAAAGATAAACAAAAAATGGATTTACAACAGACTCTTACCGTTGAAAACTTTGATCCAGTTGCCAGTTTTACGTACGCTATTTTAAGTAATGGCAAGGTAAAGTTTAATAATTTATCAAAATATGCTTCTGTTTTTGAATGGACTATTGAAGGACAAAAACAGAAAAAAGAGGCTGTAACATTTGAGTATCAATTCAGGAAAAATGGCAATCATAGGGTAAGTCTGAATGTTGAAAAGAAGAATCGGCTAAAAGCCAATTTTCAAAGGAATTATCAATAAAGGATATACCGACAGCGGCTGATAATACGGCAGGAAAGTATATTGGTGAATTTAGTATACAATCGGGGACTGGTACAAAAGTCTATAAGAACTTTGAAATCAGCTTCGAGAAACTAACTGATTCGACTGTTTTTATCAAGAAAATAGCTGTGCCAGAATTTTCAGATGAGAATGTTGTCTTTCAGATTAAAGGCTCTTCTCTTTCTCGTTTAGGGCCTTCGTTTTGTGAAGGCTACCTGAGCAAAGCAGAGAATTTTATCAGTTTTTGCGTGATATACACCCCTATATGGGTTGGTTTTAAAGGCAATAAGGTCAAGTAGATTAATCAAATCCCTATCAGTTTTTTCTGTACCATAGGCACACTTAAGGTGATTTCTGAACCCTTGCCGATTTCTGATTTAATTTCGAAAGTCCCCCCTACTTCGGCAGCACGACTGGTCATATTTCGCAGGCCATTGCGTGATGATGGTTTTTGTGGGTCAAAACCTTTGCCATCGTCTTTCATTTCAATGATGAGCATACCTTTACTTACATGCAGTTTCATGGTCACGTGTTTGGCTTGTGCGTGTTTCGTGATATTATGCAAGGCTTCTTTCACGACTAAAAAGATATTTCTTCGTACCTCCATCGATAAATTACCAGACTGATTGGTAAAAGAAAAGTCAATATCCACGTCTATATCCTGTGCTTGTAAGGTTTGAACGGTATGGTCTCGCAGGCGGATGAAGAAATTCTCAAAATCATCATTCTCCGGTTTGATATTCCATATCATATCGTCTATGGCACTGCTCAGTCGGCTTACTTCTTCCGGTATCTGTTTTAAAAGTTGATTGGATGGGTTCTGCGGATCTATTTTCTTGCTTGCCATTACACTCAACAAACTGATACTACTTAAGGATGAGCCGATATCATCGTGTAAATCTCTCGAAATACGGTTACGAACTTCCTGTAATTTTAAGAGTTGATTGATACGGAAACGATAAAAGAGATAAGCCAAACCGATAATCAAGGCTAATATCAAGGTCTTGAACCACCAGGTCTCATAATAATAAGGCTGAATCAAAAAATGAACAGCTACTTCTTTCAATTGTTTATTGCCTTTTTCGTCCAATAATCTTACATGAAAGGTGTAGTTTCCTGGTGATAAATTATTGTAAGTAAAAGCGGCATTATCATGAGCATCTATCCATTTATCTTCAAGACCTTCGAGAAAATAACTATAATGATTCTGGTTATCTTTCAGGAAGTTCAGTGCTGATACATAAAAGGTAATGGCATTTTCGGTGCGTTTCAGTTCAAAAGGTTTTGTCCAATCATAAAATCGTTGTTCGTTATTGACTGTCACCGAACTAATAGCGATATTGTTTAAAGCCCTGCTTTGCAGGATATTCTCTGTATTAACAATATTGAGACCATTTTTTTGTCCAATCAGCAATTCTTTTCCTTCATTCATATAAAAACTGAATGTGGTATTATCACTTATCAAACCATCATTCTGGGTGAATCTCAAGAAGCGGTTTTGTGAGGGGATGAATAGTTGCAGACCACCCAGCGTGCCTATCCAGATATTACTGTGGTTATCTTCGGCCAATTGGCGGCATTCCACATCATAAATCCCATCTTTTGCGCTTAAATCTATTTTCACCTTATAATTCCGGCTGATTTTTGCCAGAATATCCCAGCCGGTTACCCACACATCGCCCTGCTTATCTAATAGTAGTTTAATGACTGATACTTCTCTGTCGTCATCAGAAAACCTCACCTGCTGAAATTTCTTTTTCTTTTCATCAAAATAAAAAACACCTGCTGTGGTAGCCAGCCAGAAACGTCCCTGTTTATCTTCCAGAATATCCATTAACCACCGGTCTCTCATCAGGTTGGTATGGTCTTTTTTATCCCAAAGTGTCAATTCTTCGCCTGTCTTTTTATTTACCACGTGCATACTCAGGTAATGGTTGATAATCCAGAGGCGCTTCTTTGAGTCTTCCATGCCTATAGAATAAAATGGCACAGTGAAAAAACCATGATGGGTTTTGAAAGGTACGGGCAGGAATTTCTGTTTTCCGGGGTCAAAGACAAAGATACCTTCAAACGCATTATCTTCAGGATTTTCTTTGCCATCAGCCCAGGTTTGCCATTGATTCGTAAAAATCCAGATTTTACCTTCTTCATCCTGCAACATTTGTCGGGTTTCGGCATTAGCCGGATAATGAGGGTACTCAAAAAACTGTTTGGTATTATCTGCCTTATTCCATTTCGCCATACCCCACCGGGAGAAACCCAGATAGAAAGTCTGTCCACTCGCATCTGTACTATCTTTCAAAATGGTATTGATAGTCAGGTTTTTCTGCGGAATTATATTGGCAAAGCTAATACTCTTGATTAACTGATTGTGAGGATTATAGACAAAAATCCCATCCTGCTGGGTGCAAAACCAGATTACACCGGTTGAAGGGCTTTTGCAGATATTAAAGACCTGAATCTCATCTGTATATACATCTTCATAGAAATAGAATTTCTCTTGTTCAGGTCTGAAAATACCAACGGTTTTGCTATTACTTACCCATAAAATATCCTTGCCATTTTCATCTTTATCGGCGCAAACAGACATGATATGGTCATCATAAAATTTTATTTCTTCGGTTTGCGGATTAAAGCGTATCAAGCCTTTCTGATAGGCGGCAATCCAGATAATGCCGTGCTCATCTATGATAGCTCTGCTGGATTCAAAGAAAAAACGCTTCTTGGGATCGGCAATATTCGGGCCTATTACACAACGTAATTCTTCTTTCTCAGGATTATATTTATAGATGCCTACATCTAAGCCTATCACCCAGAGGTTTTTCTGTTTGTCTTCTATGAAATCTCCTTTGATGTCTTTATAAGTCGTATTGGGCAGAGGAAAATACTTAAACTTGAAAGTGTTGGGGTCAAACCTGTACACACCATGAAAATCGCTTATCCAGCCCTGTTTTCGATGGTCGAAATAGATATTACCATAATTACCATCGCTTAGGGGAGGCAGTTTACTGGTGAAGTCGTTGATTTTGAAAGTGTTGTTATCGATTCTTCCGAATGGAATACTGGTTGAAGAAAACCAGATATTATTCAGCCAGTCAGAGCTTACACCATGATTATAGATGCCTTCTACCTTTGTAAAATTCTGGAACCGGTAGCCGTCGTAGCGCGTCAGATATTTACGCGTACCAACCCAGATAAATCCGCCTTTATCCTGAATGATATTCAGAATATTGTTGCTAGGTAAACCATCTTTAGATGTCAGGTGCTCAAATCTGACCTGTGGTAATTGCGCATAGGTATTGAGTGGAATAAATAATAGGAGAACGAGGTACTTCATGGATTAATAAAAGACTACCCGCATTTGCGTTTTTATGACCGAAACTAGGCAAATTCTATCAAAAAACAAGGGAGAACCGTCTGATTCTCCCAATAATCTATCAAAGAATTTACTGTGCGGCTTAACATTCAGTAGCACTGAGCGCCAGACCTGCCTGTGAAGTCTCTTTATATTTTTTTGACATGTCTTTTCCGGTAGCACGCATTACTTTAATTACACTATCTAAGGAGATTTTCTGATAGCCTGTATTACCAGATGAGGCCAGCAAATAGGCATTATATGCCTTGATGGCCCCCATGGCGTTGCGCTCGATACATGGTATCTGCACGTAGCCGCCGATAGGGTCGCAAGTCATGCCTAAATGGTGTTCAATGGCAATCTCGGCAGCGGCTTCTACGGTTTCTATTGAGCGTCCGGCACAATAGGTGAGCATAGCCGCAGCCATTGCAGAAGCAGAGCCAATTTCACCCATGCAACCCATTTCGGCACCTGAGATACTGGCGTTATGCTTTATGAGGAAACCAACAGCCGCAGCAGCCAGCATTCCCTCTCTTAACTTCTGCTTGTCATAATGGTAATGATTACGAAGCAGATAAGTTATTCCGGGAATTACTCCTGAGGCACCCGAAGTAGGGGCCGTGACTACAATATTCCCCGCAGCGTTTTCTTCTGAGGCAGCCATGCAGTAGGCATTCAGAAAGACCATAAAACTGTCGGTAGCAGACGCGTGGCTTTTGGCCTGCTCAAACAAAACCGGAGCCTTTCTTCTGAGTTTGATAGTCCCTGGTAGAACGCCTTTATGACGCAAACCCCTTTTAACTGCTTTGTGCATGGTTTCGAGAATATCATCTATTTTCTGATAGATTTCTTTACGACTCAGGCTTGTTAAAGCGATTTCGTTAGCAATCATTAAGTCGGTTAAAGAGAGTTTATGTTTTACCATTTGCTCCATTAATTCGTCCATTGTAGAAAAAGGATAGGCAGGCACCTTAGTGATCGCTTGTGCATCTTCTCCTTTCCGTTGGATGAATCCCCCTCCTACTGAATAATATTCTTCTTCAAGAATGATTGTTCCATTGCTAATTAGCTGAAAAACTAAAGTATTGGGATGTGGAGAATCATAGCGCCCTCTTTCAAATAAAATGCTTTTGGCTCTTAAAGTAATGGGCCTGCCATGAATGGCTATGGGATAGGCATCTTCAGGATTTTTCAGAAGAGCCGTGAAGGCATTGGGTTCGCAGGTATCTGGCAACCAGCCCAATAATCCTGCAATTACCGCTCTATCAGTACCATGACCTTTTCCGGTGGCACTTAATGAACCATATAAATGAATCTTTATTTGAAGAGGTTCTGTCAGTAACGAATCAGGCACGGCATGGGCTCGTTGCAGGAAATCATAAGCAGCCTTCATAGGCCCGATAGTATGCGAACTTGACGGACCGGGGCCAATTTTGAATAAATCAAAAATGGAAGTCGTAATGGGTGCTTTAAGCATTGTCGTAGATGAAGTTAATTCTTTCACGAATTAATACCATTTCCCACAAATCACCAAAATCAGTTCATTCTTTTATTTCCCAATCATATCGGTCGGACGCCCGCGTAGTGCACTCCAGGTATCGTCAATTGCAATTTGCGTTACTGCCTGTAATCCGGCCAGTTCCAGTGCTTTCCAGACCGTTTCTCTTTTTATATAGCTTTTGATTTTTCCGGTTCCTTTCGGGTAACAAGCCCAGAACAGGCAATCGTATTTGCCTGCGTCTTTTACCTGTGCGCACAGGGTTTCGAGTTCATCTTGTTTCGAGGCAAACACCTGTACGAAATCATACTTTTTACCTGCTTCCGCGCTGGTATCGTACGCTATATCTTTCAGGATTGTGGTATATTCAGCAGGAGCATTTACGATGAGTAAAGCCCCTGTATCGTTCAATCTGAGTTTTTTAAAAATAGCGACTGCGTCCATTGTATCTTACGGTTTTTGACCTAAACTAAACCAATTGCCTGAATCATCTTTAAAAAGGGCTTCAATTCCATAGAATTCTTCTTTAGGTGCTTTGGTAAATTCCACACCTTTGGCTTTCAGTTCTTCGTAAGTAGCATAAATATCATTGCATTGAAAAACGGCATAGCCGAAAGTCCCCCTTTTTACCAGTTTTTTCATTTGTTCAGCCGATTCATCGTCGAACATCATTCCTGAGATAATGGGCATGAGTGTAATTTCTATATCAGGCTGCTCTGGAGTGGTTACTGTCAGCCAGCGCGCACCCGGCCCCATTGGTGCATCGGTAGCTACCTGAAAGCCCAGTTTGTTTACATAGAAATCGTAGGCACTATCCTGATCCAGAACATAGATACTTACGTGAGAAATTTTTGAAATCATTGTCGTGTTGGTTTAAAATGTTTCTACAAACTTCGACATTCCATCAGGAAACGACTTCTTCAAAATTGCTATTTTGCTTCCAGCCTTTGGCTTCTGCAAAACAACCGGGTATATACCTTAAAGGGTTTACTAAAATCTCAGATTGCCTCTGTAGCTGCTCTTGTTGATAGATTGATGGCGTTTTGCCGACACTTCTCTTGAATAATCCTGTAAATGAACTCACACTGTCAAACCCAACGCCATAGCAAACATCTGCTACCGGAATAGCTGTTTTTAACAATCCTTTGGCTTTCTCAATCCTGACATAAGTTAAGTATTGATGGGGAGTTTTGCCATACGTATTCTTGAAAAGCCGGATAAAATGGAATTTCGAGAAAAAAGCTTCATCGGCAATATCATTCAAATCGAGGTTTTCCTGATAATGCTTATCAATAAAGAGCTTCGCCTGTACAATTCTGCGATAGAGATATACTTTGGGGTATTGGGTTGGCATGGGGCTAGCTTTAAAATGCTCAATTCCCTGCCTTTTGATAACTCCAACCTTCTTCCTGTTTCAGCACAGTTTCAGCAATGGCTGAGGGCACAAAAGAGCCACTTGGTAATATATCTGAATCTACCAGTTTGTAGCGTTTCATAGTATTGCGGCACACGGCAAACACTACACCATCTTTTTGTAGTTTTTCAATTTGTGCCGCATAAGGCGATGAATCTTTTTTGATGAAACCAATGGCTGGGCCATGAATCAATACTTCTACCTGCGTACCTGGTAATTCTTTCCATAAATTTCTTATCTGACGCATCATGGTACTTTGGGCTGTTGTATCAGCAGTATTTATGTCTATTAATAGCTTATGCGCTTTACCTTGTGCATAGCTGTTTGAAAAGGTTAAAAGCATCATTCCTAATGCTAAGGCAAAAATCTGAATGAGAGTTTTCATACTGTATTTGGTTTAATTTGGTTTAATTTGTTCTGACTTGTGTTTACTTCCCTTTCTCATACCACTCCTTAATTGGTTTGAATGGGCCGTATTTATGCTGTTGTTCGCTGAATGAATCACTGTAAGGGCCAAAAGGATGATCTATTGGCTTTTTAGCTATATCAGGCCAGTCGGCGCTTAAATCTTTTGCCGGGCGAGGCATTGAATTGACAAATGCTGCTACATCCCAGGCCTCTTCATCACTTAGCTTAGGTTTTTCGTAGGTTGTGCCCAGCGGCATATTATATTTCACATATCCGGCAAACATCGATAATCGGAATAAACCTGCGCCCGAATTATAACTATGCTCACCCCACAATGGCGGATAGGTATAAGTTTTGCCATCTGCTGCCAGAATTCCTTGTCCACCGGATTGATGACAGGATTGGCAGTTTTTCTCGTAAACTAGCCTCCCTTTCTCTGGGTCTGCGGCTCTAGCCAGATATTTTACTTTAAAAATACCTGTTCCTTTAGGAGATACCTTTTTCGGCACATCAGTACCCAGCCATTTGATATAAGACTTTATCGACTGCATTTCATAGCTTGTCGAATCTAATGCTTTGCCATTCAGGCTTCTTTCCAGACAATCATTTACGCGCTTTACGATACTTTCTTTTGAACCCGACCTTGCCCGGAATCTTGGGTAAGTAGAATACACAGCAAAGTAATTGTTTCCCCAGGGTTGTGTACCTGCCTGCAAATGACAGTTCTGGCAGTTCATGCCATTCGATATTTGTCTGACACTTCCGTTTGGACCAAGGTATTGGGCAGTATGCGCAATCAGGTTGCGGCCATATAGTATCTTTTCCTTTTCTTCTTTTGTTAGTCTATCCATTCGCCAGTCAGAGGGGGCTGTCCAGAGGCTTACAAAATTTGTATCAATTTTAATAAATTTATTCTCATTTGCAGATAAATTTGAAGTAGATTCAGAACCGGGGAAAAAGCTTATGAGCAATAGTCCAAGAATCAGAAAAGCCAGTATTGAAACTATCAGGACAATCCATTTCAGACTTCCAAGGATTGTTTCAATAGTTTTGTCTGTTGGCTTTTGTTCTGATGAAGACATTCGCTATAGGGTTTGTTTTCTTTATGCAAAGTACACAATTTCCTTTAATCAATTTCAACACCAAATAATGAAATTTCTCAAAACAATCATCTTCACACTGCTTATCCCTTGTATTGGCTTTGCACAACAATATATCAGAGTCAATCAATTAGGATATTTACCCAAGAGCATCAAAGTGGCAGTTCTATTATCGAAAGAAAATACGCCCATCCATTCTTTTGAAATCAGAGACGCCTTGACAGACAAGACTGTTTTTACTTCTAATAAAGTACAATCCCAAGGCGCATTTGGCAATTTCTTGGCTTCTTATCGACTGGATTTCTCAGCTTTTCAGAAAGTCGGAGCTTATTATATCTATCTGCCCAAAGCTGAATCTGTTAAATTCAGAATAGCGAATGATGTATATGCCGGAACGGCCGATTTCCTGCTGAAATATATGCGTCAGCAAAGGTGTGGGTATAATCCTTTTCTGAAAGACTCCTGTCATACCCAGGATGGTTTTATCGTCTATCATCCTGATGCCAAGAAAGATTCAACACATATCAATGTTGTAGGTGGCTGGCACGATGCCTCTGATTATCTGCAATATACTACTACCACTGCCAATGCTATCTACCAGATGTTATTAGCATATCAGCATAACCCTGCGGCCTTTAAAGATGCCTATAATGCCAACGGGCAGGATGGTGCTAATGGCATACCAGATATTCTGGATGAAGTCAAATGGGGCATTGACTGGCTTTTACGGATGAATCCGGCGTATGGAGAAATGTATAACCAGATTGCCGATGACCGTGACCACTCAGGATTACGATTGCCTACGCAGGACGTAGCCAATTATGGTAAAGGCAAAATGCGACCTGTTTACTTTTGCACAGGCAAGCCACAAGGCGCTTTTCAGTATAAAAGCAGGGCGACAGGTATCGCCTCTACGGCCGGAAAATATGCTTCAACCTTTGCGCTAGGCTCAAAAATCTTACAGAAATATTATCCTGATTATGCCAGTAACCTGAAAACTAAGGCGATTGAGGCTTATGATTGGGGAAAGAAAAATCCGGGCGCTTGTCAGACAGCGCCATGCAAAGCACCTTATTTCTATGAAGAAGATAACTGGACGGATGATATGGAACTGGCTGGGGCAGAATTAGCCAAACTCACCGCCGACAAAGCTTATCTAAAAGATGCAGTAGATTTCAGCAAAGAAGAAACTATTACACCTTGGATGGTTAATGACACTGCCCGACATTACCAATGGTATCCGTTTATGAACGCGGGGCATTATCAGGTGGCCAATCAGTCTGCAGATAAGCAGACCTATAAAAACTATTATGAGAAAGGCTTACAGGCGATACTGGACAGAGGGAAAAAGAATCCTTTTCTGAATGGGATTCCGTTTATCTGGTGTTCTAATAATCTGGTAACTGCCACACTTACGCAAATTAATCTCTACAGAAAAATAGGTGGACAAGGCTTTGAAGACATGGAAGCCGCCTTGCGGGATTGGTTATTTGGCTGTAATCCGTGGGGAACAACCATGATTGTGGGTTTGCCATTGACAGGAGATTCACCGGAAGACCCGCATTCTTCTTTGAGTATTAAGTATAATTATAAAATTGATGGGGGTTTGGTTGATGGTCCTGTAAGAAATTCTATTTTCTCGGGTCTGAAATATGTCAATCTTCGGTTTCCTGACGAATATGCCGATTTCCAATCGACTATGGCCGTGTATCATGATGATTTTGGAGATTATTCCACGAATGAACCTACCATGGATGGCACAGCTTCTTTGACTTATTATTTTTCGACTTTAGAAACGGCTGTTGCTGCAAACCCTAATGCTCCGAAATTAAACATGACTAAAGGAGCTATTACCCGTTTCAATCCGCAACAAAAAGTTATTCGTCTGGCTTTTACCGGGCATGATACATATGAAGGCGGACAGACGATTAGAAATACACTTAAGAAAAATGCCATAAAGGCTTCTTTCTTCTTCACAGGAGACTTTTACAGAAATCCTGAAACCAAATCATTAATTAAAAACCTACAAGCCGATGGGCATTATTTAGGTGGACATTCAGACAAACATCTGCTATATAATGACTGGACTAAGCGTGATTCTTTATTGGTAAGCCGAGAAGAATTTGAAAACGATTTGAAAGCCAATTATGAAGCAATGGCAGAATTTGGAATTAGCAAAGATAAAGCACCATATTTTATGCCGCCTTATGAATGGTATAATGAGGCTATAGCTGAATGGACAAAAGCATCAGGTTTACAATTGATTAATTTCACTTCCGGAACAGGTTCTAACCGTGATTATACTTACCCTGAAATGGGGGCAAGATATGCCAGCAATCAAACTATTATGAACGATATTCTGAAATACGAAGCCAATGCCAAAGATAAACTGAATGGCTTTGTATTACTCCTGCACCTAGGCACTGACCCACGAAGGAAAGAGAAGTTTTATAATAGATTAGGTGAATTGATTAAAGTATTGAAAAAGAAAGGTTATAAATTTGAGCGCTTATAATATTAATTTTATTAAGAACTGTTTCAGTATTTAGACTGTTCTGAATTCATTATATACACCTAAAACTCTTTGATTATGGCTTTACAAGTTGGCGACCATGCACCGGATTTCAAATTATATGATAGTGATAAAAAGGAAGTAAACCTTTCTGATTATAGAGGTAAAAATTTAGTGGTATTATTCTTCCCACTGGCATTTACGAGTGTATGTACGGCAGAACTTTGCCAGATACGCGACGATATAGCTACGTATTCTAGATTGAATACTGATGTAGTTGGCATTTCGGTAGATTCGCTTTATACTTTGGCCAAATTTAAAGAAGACCAAAAACTACCTTTCATCTTGCTATCAGATTTCAATAAAGAGGTTTCTCAGGCTTTTGATTCACTCTATGAAACTTTTGCTTATGGTATGCGTGGAGTATCTAAACGCTCGGCATTTGTACTCGATAAAGAGGGGATTATCCGTTATGCAGAAGTTTTGGAGAAAGCGAGTGAGGTACCTGATTTTGTAGCAATTAAAAGTACTTTGGAGAGTTTATAAATACTACTGTACTTTTTGATATAGTATCCCCCTTTTGCATAGGCAAGAGGGGGATTTTATTTTTAGTCCTGAAAACCACCTACGATACCATTGACAATGGAAACGATAAATCCGAAAATCAAAGGTTGCAAGAACCCATCTACACGGAAGCCCGGTACTAAATAGGCACAGATGTAAACAACGAATACGTTTACAACCAGGTAGAAGAATCCTAGAGTCAAGATAGTAATCGGCAAAGAGAGTAGTTGAAGGATGGGTTTAACGAAAGTATTAAGGATACTCATTACAAAGGCTACAATCACTGCGGTTGTAAAAGTATCAACATAGATTTTACTTAAAATAGCAGGCATAAAATATACTGCGGCACCGCAGCATATCAAACGAATGATATAATTGAGCATAGTAAAAAGTCCTCCTTCCCCACAGGAGATCAGGTTTAGAGTTAGCACTGGCATTCCCTCCTGGGGCAGCCTTTACGGGCGAGGGGTATGCCTTTTGATCAAAACATCGAGTACTTCATCGAACTCGTAGTTTTTCTGTTCTAAAAGTACTAAATAATGGTAGAATAAATCAGCAGCCTCGCCTAAAAATAATTCTTTATTATCATCTTTAGCCTCTATCACCAGTTCTACTGCCTCCTCACCTACTTTTTGTGCTACTTTATTGATGCCTTTTCTGAACAAATGGCTAGTATACGACTCATCCGTAGGGTTTTGTTTTCTACCCTTGATTACCTCACGCAGATGATTGACAAACAAAATCTTTTTATAATCAGCGCTATTGACCTCGTTAAAGCAGGTATCAGCTCCTGTATGGCAAGTAGGGCCATCAGGTGAAGCATGAATCAGAATCGTGTCTCCGTCGCAATCGATAAGAATTTCTTTTACGTGCAAAAAATTATTTGAAGTCTCTCCTTTGGTCCAGAGTCTTTGCTTACTTCTGCTGAAAAACGTTACAATATTTTCCTGTTGGGTTTTTTCGTAGGCTTCGGCATTCATATAGCCTAGCATTAATACTTTGCCAGTCTGATAATCCTGTATAATGGCAGGTACGAGCCCGTCAGGTGATTTTTCAAAATCAATTTTCATATCTATTCCATCCGTAATTTTCCACAAAAGTACAGATGTTCAAAAACTATTAACTATAAAAACCTGAAAAATTGCATACAAACATCATTGTTTCTAGAATTCGTTTCATTCATGAAAAAAAATCAAAAAAATATTATCTGCCAAAAAACTTATAATCAATCACTTATACAAATACGCAAAAAAAATATTGATTTTTTTTCGGTTAGGGCTTGACATATATAAAAACTCCTGCTACCTTTGCAGTCCCATTCAACACCAAATGAATAGGACAAGCGGAAGTAGCTCAGTTGGTAGAGCGTAACCTTGCCAAGGTTAAGGTCGCGAGTTCGAGACTCGTCTTCCGCTCTGAAAAGTTCAGCACCCTTCAAAAGGTGCTTTTTTTTTCAAAAATGCACCATCCGCCGGGGTGGTGGAACTGGTAGACACGCAGGACTTAAAATCCTGTGAGCCGAAACGCTCGTACGGGTTCGATTCCCGTCCCCGGTACCTCTAATTAGTTGATAATCAGCGAGTTATGCAGAAATTGTGTAACTCGCTTTTTTGTTTATTTTATATTGGTACAACATAGGTACAACAATTTTAGATAGAATTTCGGCCTTAAAATTCCTATTTCTCTTTATCCTTGTTTTAAGATATGAAGCTTCTCCGGTCACATTTAATATATCTCTCTTTTATTATAACAACTTATAATGCTAAACTATATCCATTTTTTATCGACAAGATAAGTTATTGCAACATGAAAGAGTCCTCACTGATTTGAGAAAGTTCAACACTCCAAATCCTTCTCTATTAATCCATTAATTCAAAGACTTTAATTTATTTCAAGTATAGCTTCACATTTTCTTCAAATTATAATTCCAAGAAATAAATAAACTAAATTATTTTTCTAACTTTAGCCTCATTATCCAACCTACTAGAATATCAATGGCTGTAATTAGAATCCTTTCCATTAAAAACTTCAGATGTATAAAAGAATTAAGATGGTTTCCTCAAATGGGCATAAATTGTTTAATTGGTCCTGGTGATACAGGAAAATCAACTATTCTTGATGCAATTGATTACTGCATAGGCGCAAAAAGAAATCTGATTATTTCAGATACTGATTTCTATAATTCAAATATCCACGAGCCAATTCAAATAACAATTACTTTAGGCTTGCTTGAAGATAATTTAATGGAATTGGATTTATATGGTTTATATTTAAGAGGGTATGATGCGTCTCAGAAAAAGATAATTGATGAACCGGGCAAAGGAGTAGAAACTGTTCTCACATTACGATTAGTTATTGAATCAGACCTTGAGCCGCAATGGTCGTTAATTTCCAAGAGAGCGATAGAACTTGACCAAAGTAGAAATTTGAATTGGAAAGACAGACTAGACATCTCGCCAGCAAGATTAGGTGTTTATACTGACAATCATCTTGGTTGGAAAAGAGGCTCAATACTTCATAAGCTATCTGAAGATAAAATTGACACTTCAACTGCATTAACAGATATATCCAGAGAACTTAGGGAGAAATTTGGTAGTCAAGCAAACGAACAGCTTGAAAATACCTTGTCAATTGTTAATTCAATCGCAAACGAATTAGGGATAAGTATAGGGAGCAGCGTACAAGCTCAAATTGATTCAAATTCACTCTCATTAAATAACGGGACTATTTCCCTACATGATGAAAATAACATACCACTAAATAAATTAGGACTTGGTTCTATCCGAATGCTAATTACAAAATTGCAAAGGATGATTTCTAAAAGTTCATCAATTATTCTAATTGATGAACTTGAATATGGCCTTGAACCACATAGAATCTTAATG
The DNA here is from genome assembly GCF_054779675.1 of Emticicia fontis. NCBI lineage: Bacteria > Pseudomonadati > Bacteroidota > Cytophagia > Cytophagales > Leadbetterellaceae > Emticicia > Emticicia fontis. Next base: position 174,235 of record NZ_BAAGXU010000037.1, on the reverse strand, counting down.
TTACTAAAAACCCTTAGACCTAAGGAAAATTCCAACATTCAAGTTTTTATTACAACACACTCTCCTGTTGTTGTACGCGAATTATCAGGTAATGAACTCATGATTACACGACGAACTAAATCCTCGCATACAATAATAAAGGCAGGCAATGAAGATTTAATTCAGGGTACTATTAGAATATACGCAGAGGCACTACTTTCACCTAAAATTTTGGTTTGTGAGGGCGCAAGTGAAGTTGGGTTGATTAAGGGAGTTGATGCCTATTATTATCAAACCAATGAAGAATCTATTTTATCCTACGGAACAACTCTAATTGATGGTGGAGGGGATTCTGCTCTTAAAAGGGCTTTAGCCCTTCAATCTTTAGGATATAAAGTTGCTTTATTTAGAGATTGTGATGTTAAGATTGATGAGGAAAAAGAAGAAGAATTTAAGGGAAATAACGGGACCATAATTACTTGGAGAGATGGAAACTGTTTAGAAGATGAGTTATTTCTTGGGTTGCAACCTAAAGATGTTATAGAAATAATAGATCTCGCAATAGAGAAATTTGAAGAATCCACTATAAATGAAAATATAAAATCTACTTCAGGGAATAAATTAGATTTAGAAAAAGTACGCAAAGAATACTCTCAAACAGGAAAACTTTCAGAAGAAACTAGAAAGTTGCTTAGTAAATCGTCAAGAAATAAAAATAGCAAAAAAAGCTGGTATAAATCAATTAGTATGATGGTAAATGTAGGATTAGTAATCATTGGACCTAATTTAAAAGAGTCAGAGCCATCATTATCGAATGTCATTGATAATCTTATTAATTGGGCAAAAAATGGCTGATTCTGAATTAAATATCTCCCATATAAAAAGAGGATTAATTGTTGCACCAGCAGGATGCGGTAAGACTCAATTTATTACTGATACACTTAGCAAATATGATGAAAAAAAACCAATCCTTATTTTGACTCATACTAATGCAGGTGTTGCAGCATTAAGAAACAGAATGAATAAAGCCGGTGTATGTAATAAAAAGTATAGAATCGCAACAATAGACGGATGGGCGATAAAACTCATAACTACATTTCCAAAGACTTCCAAACTTGATTTAAATGAGCTTAAAAAAGAAAAACCGAACTATACTCTAATTCGAAGATCTGCCCATTCAATGTTAAAAGAAGGGCATTTTTATGATATTTTAGGTGCAAATTATTCAAAATTAATTGTTGATGAATGTCAAGACTGTTCAAAGTACCAACTTGGAATCATTTATCGTATCAGTTTTTCAATGCCAACTATTTTACTTGGTGATGAACTGCAAGCTATATTTGATTTTGGGCCAGGAGAGGATCCATTAGCGGATTGGGTAAAGCATGTTTTAGAGCATTTCCCATTAGAATATGAATTAAAAAAACCATGGAGATGGATTAATTCTGGCACAGCACCGTTAGGGGAATGGCTACTTGGTATTCGAGAAGATTTAAAAAACAATAAGGGTATAGATCTAAGGAAGGTACCTGAGAATATAACATGGATAAGACTGGATAATCTTCCAACAGACAGAGACAAATTACTTAAGGCATGTAATATTAACCCAAGTGAGGAAGGTAATATTCTTATAATTGGAGATAGCCGATTTCCAAAATCTCAACAGGAATTTGCAAGGGATATTTTTGGAGCAAGCACTGTTGAAAGTGTAAACCTTTCCGATCTGGTAGTTTTTGCATCAAACCTAAAGTTAAACTCTAGTAATGCATTAGTTAAAATATTAGAATTTGCTCAATCTATCATGACAAAAATCGAGGTAAAGAAATTTCTATCTAGGATAGAAACACTTAAATCCGGAAAAGCAAGAGTTGAAGCAAATAACCCTGAGATCGCTGCTCTTAAATTTTTAAAAACTCCCTCCTTTGCTAACCTATATGAATTATTTGTTGAGCTGCGAAAAACGGAAGGTTGCAGAATTTATCGACCAGAAATTTATAGATACTGCATAAATGCTCTAAGTTCTAGTCATGCCGATTTAACATTTTCTGACTCAGTAATTCGAATTAGAGAGAATAATAGATTTTTTGGAAGATCGTTGCCTAAAAAAGCAGTTGGAAGTACGCTATTGCTAAAGGGATTAGAGTCAGAGGTTGTAATTATTCTGAATGCCGATGTATTAAATTTTAAAAATTTATATGTTGCTCTAACTAGAGGATCAAAAAGTATAATTGTTTGTTCGAAAGAACCAATAATAGGCAAAAAATGATATTAGAACTTATATAATTTCAAAATTGATATTATATAAGTTTTGAAATTAGACATTAATTAATATCTTTAATTAATACTGTTTTTATCTTTAAAGTATCGTAACTCTAATTCCATTTTATCTTTTTCTAATTTTAGTTTCTCAACTTCTAATTTAAGTCTTTCAATCTCAAGTTGCTGCACAGTTGTATCATAATTATGATTTTGAACTCCATGATTGACTCCTATAGCACCATTGCATTGGTCAAAAAAATTATTGACTCTCTCACCAAAACTCAGAATATCTAAGGCAGATACTTCTAACTGTTCTGCAATTTGTTGTAATCGAGAATCTGAAATATCAGTCTTTCCCCTTTCTATATCACCATAAGCTCTAAGGGATATTTTTAACATTTCTGCTAAGTTTTCCTGAGAATATCCCTTCAGTAATCGAATACCCCTAATTTTATCGCCAGTAGTCATTGTCATGTTCGTAATAAAATATGAAGTTTCGCTTCACAAAATGTGAAGTCATTAACAAAAGTAATAAAAATGAAATGCTTTAACTTGCAGTCTATAAAGAATCTTTTCTACTTTAATTTTTGGCAAAAAATCCTTGTGTCAGCAATGAATAATATATTTGAAACTGATATTCAATTTGATGATTTATCAATCCTAAAAACTATTATCGGCAAAAGTAATATAAAGAATTTGTCGTCAAATAACGATTGCGATTGCGCAGGTTATACATCCACTTCAACCCAAGATGATCGTGATACCAATCAAATCGCCTCATCTGTTGGTCAAACCAATTGATGAAAAATATTATTACGCTGTTAACTGTGCCTTTCCAAGTTCATTAAGGATTCTGAACAAGGCACAAAAGGCTATACTTACTGCTGTTGACAATCAAAGCAGCATATCTTCGCTTTCAAATAAGCTTGGTATTCAATCTGATGTATTGGAAAGATTTTTCAAACTCCTTGCTGAAACAGAAATTATTCGATTTGACAATCACTTTACTAGTCCTCAAAAACCTACTTCACCAAAATCATTAAATTTTTGGGTTCATATAACCAACCAATGTAATTTGACATGCGGTTACTGTTATATCTCGACTTTGAATGCAACCGAAGGCATGCTCTCTGCCACTCAAACCCAATTACTTAATAAACTGGTTGAAACAGTAATCCGAAGAAAAATAACAAATATCAAGTTAAGGTTAGCAGGTGGAGAACCATTAATCCAATTCAAAACTTGGAAGTCATTTATTGTAGAGGCGAAGGCCAGACTAAAAACTTTGGATTGTGACTTCGTTATATCATTTATTACGAACTTGACAGTACTAAATGAGGATATAATAACTTTCTCTAAAGCACACGACATTCGCTTCGGGGTCTCTTTGGATGGATTAAACCAATATAACGATGCAACACGCAAGTTCCGCAACGGTTTAGGTTCCTTCAACCTGATTGATGGTAATATTCGCAAGTTATTAGCTAATAATATTCCTGTTTCTGTCAACACAGTGGTTAATAATCATAATCTGGAAGGCTTGCCTGGCCTGACACGTTATTTAATTGATTTGGATATACCCTTCCGATACTCCATCGTCAAAGGAGAGGCTGTTAATGCTGAGTTACTTGAACGATACCTGACAGAGGCTTACGTACTCATGGGAGACGCTGTACAGGTCGGATGGTCGTTTTCCAATCGGCATCAATTCTGTGACCTCAAACCTAATGAATTAGGCTTTCAGACTTGTGCTTCTGGCTTTTCTGGCGGTGCTATCTATATTGATGGTTCATTCAACTACTGTCATGTTCATTTTGGCGACCCTTTACAACATACTTTTTCCATTTTTGATGAAGACTTGGACATGGTGGATATGCTAGAACGAGGTAGCCATTATGAAGACATGAAATCGGCCGATTGTTCTTTATGCAAATATAAGTCGATTTGTACGAGTGGTTGTCCTGTTTATCGGATTAATGGGAAAGACCCTCAATGTTCTATTTATCATAAATTTATTCCATTAATTTATGAGCTTCAAGCAAGGGAGCGGTTGAAATTGCTCCAGGATTATAAGATGATAGAAGTCTAAATATAGCTAATCATATCTCTTCTATTGCTAAAGCGGCAGGTGTTTCTTGGAAATCTTTCTTTCTGTTCTGGCTCTTTTAGTTTCCATTTGCGCTTTATACATTCAACGTGTCCATAACGAGAAATCAATCAAGCCATTAGGACAGATTGATGTAATTGATAGTAAAACACAAATAGGCATTTACATCCAAAATAACGGGGTTGGCCCTCTAATTATTGATAAACTCATTTTCACAAAGAATGGCACACAATTTACCGCAATTAAAGATTGCCTAACCCTAGATCCAAAAATGTACTGGCATGTAGAAATTACGAATACTGTGAAAAAGGTAGTAGCATCTAATTTGAATTTTATCGTTTTTGAGAAGAATATTGAAGGTCTATCCAATTATGCGAAAGAGGACATCCGAAAGCAACTTACTCCGATATTATTGAAGGTAATTTATCGGGATATTTACGGCAATAAATTCAGCCATGAAAGAAATCTGAATTGGTTTTCTAGACACATGAGCTAGATAAAAACAAATAAAATAATTTACGGTTTGTCTTCCAAATTTTAGTAGAAGAACGGAGCCTATAGTTGAGAAAAGCAGTAATCAGCAAAAGTTTTCACCAACCAGGATTATAAGCAAAAAATAACTTGAAAATAGTTAATTTCCAGTAAATCACCCAATATATGCTCCTTTAGATATTTGATTTTTCTCCAACTAAAAATATCTTACTTTTTTGTTGTAATGTGTAACATTACATGTTACAATTGTACTATGATTCAATCTATCAGGCATAAAGGCTTGTTGCTTTATTATGAAACGGGAAATGGCTCGAAACTGCCAGCCCCGTTTTTGCGAAAAATCAACCGCATTCTTGACCAGTTAGATGCTATTTCGTCAGTAGATGATATTCAGCAGATGGGGCAAGGCATACATAAGTTATCAGGCGATTTGTCTGAATTTTGGTCTGTAAAAGTAACGCCTAATTTTCGCATCATTTTCAGGTTTGAAGAGGGCGATATTTTAGACGTTGATTATATTGATTATCACTAAAAGGAGGAAACCATGTTAAAACGGAACTTACCACCAGTTCATCCTGGGGAAATCTTACGGGAAGATTATATAAATGAGAGAGGCTTAACTATTACCGAGGTAGCTAAAGGTTTAGGTGTTGCCCGTGCTAATCTGTCGGCTATTCTTAACCAGCGGGCAGGGATAAGCCCTGAAATGGCGGTTAAGTTATCAGAAGCATTTGGCAATACTACCCAATTTTGGGTAAATTTGCAGAAAAACTATGAAGTATGGCATGCTGAACGGAAGGTAAACCGTCAGGCTATACAGCATTTTTTGTTACCAGCTACATGAGTAATAGTATAACCCAATTGAGTTTTTTAAATTTGTAAAGCCCAGCCAAAGGGCTTTTTTGTTAGTTGAAATGCACCTTAGCAGAGAGTTAATCTATTTTATTAATCATCAAAAAAAACATAGAAATTAAGAGAGGGAAAAATGGCAATTAAGAAATCCGAGTTATACAGTTCTCTTTGGGCAAGTTGTGATGAGCTAAGAGGTGGAATGGATCCAAGTCAATATAAGGACTATATATTGGTTTTGTTGTTCGTAAAATATGTGTCTGATAAATACGCAGATGATACTGATGCCATTATTGAAGTACCCGAAGGTGGTAGTTTCAAAGATATGCAAGCCTTAAAAGGCACGAAAGATATTGGCAACCAGATTAATATTATTATTGGTGTTTTAGCAGGTGCAAATGATTTAAAAGGCGTGATTGATGTGGCCGATTTTGCCGATGACGATAAATTAGGCAAAGGCAAAGAAATGGTGGATAGGCTCACCAATCTTATTACTATTTTTGAAAACCCCGCCCTTGATTTTAGTAAAAACCGTGCGGCAGGTGATGATATTTTAGGTGATGCTTTTGAATACCTGATGAAAAACTTTGCCACTGAAAGCGGCAAAAGCAAAGGTCAATTCTATACGCCAAGTGAGGTAAGCCGGGTAATGGCAAAAGTGCTGAACATTCACCATGCTACCAATAAAACTACTTTCTATGACCCTACTTGCGGATCGGGTTCGTTGCTTTTAAAAGCAGTAGATGAGGCCGATGGGAAAGGAACTATTTACGGGCAGGAGAAAGACGTGGCAACTGCCGCCCTGGCTCGTATGAATATGATTTTGCACGGACAGGAAGCCATCCAAATCCATAGAGGACAAAGTACGCTTTCAGACCCGTTTTTTAAAGATAATAATGGCTATCTGAAAACTTTTGATTTTGTAGTAGCTAATCCTCCTTTTTCTTCTAAAAACTGGGCTACGGGTTTTAATCCACAAGACGATCTTTATGGACGTTTTGAAAAAGATGAGATTGAAAGCAAAAAAGCCAATAAAGCAGTCTATAAAACGCCTCCAGATAAAAACGGAGATTATGCCTTTCTGTTGCATATTCTGAAATCATTAAAAAGCACTGGTAAAGGGGCTTGTATTCTGCCGCACGGTGTCTTGTTTAGGGGTAATGCTGAAGCCGAGATTCGTAAGAGCTTAATCGAAAGAGGATACATTAAGGGCATTATCGGTTTACCTGCCAACTTATTTTATGGCACTGGTATTCCGGCTTGTATTATTGTATTGGACAAAGAAGGGGCTGAAGAACGCAAGCATATCTTTATGATAGATGCCAGCAAGGGCTATATGAAAGACGGAAACAAGAACCGTTTGCGTGAGCAGGATATTCATAAAATTGTGGATATTTTTAACAAGCAAACGGAACTACCGAAGTTCAGCCGTTTGGTAAGTATAGAAGAAATCAGCGACCCAAAAAATGATTTCAACCTGAATATTCCTCGGTACATTGATAGTCAGGAAGCGGAAGATATACAGGACATAGAAGCGCATCTATTAGGCGGTATTCCGAATGCTGATATTGAAGCGTTAAATCAATATTGGGAAGTGTACAAGACTTTGAAAGCAGAATTGTTTGCCGCAAGCAGCAGACCTAATTACAGCCAGCTAAAACTCAGCAAAGAGCAGATCAAGCAAAGCATTTTTAATCACCCTGAATTTGTAAGTTTTAGTGAGGAAATGGACGCTTTGTTTACCGACTGGAAAACCCGAAATACCAAGCTACTAAAAGCTTTAATCATTGGCGTTAAACCCAAAGAAACTATTGCACGTATTTCGGAAGATGTGCTGACGACCTACACGGATAAAGCCCTGATTGATAAATATGATGTATATCAGCATTTGATGAATTATTGGCATAAGGTAATGCAAGATGATTGTTATCTAATAGCCGCAGATGGATGGAAAGCCGAACTAAGTATTATCAGACAAACCAAATCGGCGACATTCTGGGATTGTGACCTTGTACCCAAAACTTTGGTGATTGACCGCTATTTCTTACACGAGAAAAAAGCCATTGAGCAATTAGAAGCTGATAAAGAAGCCATTGCCACGCAACTAAGCGAACTGGAAGAAGAACACAATACAGAAGATGGTTTCTTTGCTGAATTGGACAAAGTAAACAAAGCTAACATACAAAAGCGACTAAAAACGATTGATAATCCTATGTTCAGGGCAGACAATGCCGAAGAAGTGAAAGTATTAAAATCCTATATTAAGCTCGTTGATGACCAGGCTGACCTGAATAAAAAAATAAAGGAAGCCACAACCGCTTTAGATATTAAGGTAATTGAACGCTACAAAACATTGACCGAGAGCGAAATAAAACAATTGGTAGTAGATGATAAATGGATGGCAAGTATAGAGCGCAGTGTAAAAACTGAAATGGAACGCATCAGCCAACGTCTTACTCAGAGGATAAAAGAATTAGCCGAACGCTACGAAACACCACTACCAAAACAGGTTGCTGAAATAACTGAATTAGAAGAAAAAGTAAATGCTCACCTTCAAAAAATGGGATTCGCATGGAACTAAGCAAAGGTTATAAAAATACGGAAATTGGCGTTATTCCTAGTGATTGGGAGGTAATAAAACTATTTGATATTATTGAGCCTAATAGAAGTATTAGATATGGAATAGTTCAGCCAGGGAAATTCGAGCCAAATGGTTGCCTAATGCTTAGGAGTCAAGATTATTCAAAAGGGTGGAGTAATTCAGATGAGATGCATAGAGTAGATGTAGTATTAGAAAATCAATATAAAAATGCTAGGTTAAACAAAGATGATTTAATAATGACTGTTGTAGGTGCTGGAATCGGTCAAGTGGTAATTACACCAAGTTGGCTTGATAAAGCGATTGTTTCAAGGAGTACCGCTAGAATTGCAATTGATAAAACAAAGGCCGCAAAAGAATACATTTTGTGTTGTCTTATAAGTCCACTTGGTATAAAACAAATATTGGATGCTCAAAAAGAAGGAGCACAGCCTGTAATAAGTTGTCTTGATTTGGCAAAATTTAATATACCTTACCCGCCTATTCAAGAACAAAAAGCCATAGCTAAAATTCTATCCGACACTGATGCCTTGATAAATAGTTTAGAAAAACTCATTACCAAAAAACGCAACATTAAGCAAGGGGCAATGCAAAAACTTCTGAAACCAAAAGAGGGTTGGGAAGTAAAAAAGTTGGGGGAAATTCTTAAAGTAAAACACGGAAAAGACCAAAAAGAATTTCAATCTGAAAATGGTAATTACCCTATTTTAGGAACTGGTGGGCTTATGGCTTTAAGCAGTAAATTCTTGTACGACAAGCCATCTGTATTAATTGGAAGAAAAGGAACGATTGATAAACCACAATTTATGCAAACACCCTTTTGGACTGTTGATACATTGTTTTATACTGAAATATTCAAAGGTTACGATGCGAAATTTATTTACTACATTTTCAACTTGATAGATTGGTATTCTTACAATGAAGCGTCAGGAGTTCCGAGCTTAAATGCAAAGACTATTGAAAAGATTGAAAAAGGATTTCCAAGCTTTGAGGAACAAACCCGCATCGCCACTATCCTCTCTGATATGGATAATGAAATAACTGGCTTAGAAGCCAAATTAGAGAAATACAGAAAGGTAAAACTGGGAATGATGCAAAACCTTTTAACTGGTAAAATAAGATTGGTATGAGTGCAGCAACCAACATACAAAACGTAGATGTACAGGTATTAAGCTTCAACGAGTTTTTTACTCAAACTGCCACTTATCCTGTTGGCATTGATAGTTATCAGCGTCCGTATGTATGGGGGAAAAGCAAAATACAGGAATTAATCAAAGATTTACAGGAGTATTTAGAAAAGCCTAATGATTTGTCCTACTATATGGGCAACATTCTATTGCATCAGCACGACGAAAAACAAAAACTATTTATTATTGACGGACAACAAAGGCTTACCACGCTATGTACTTTATACTATGTGTTGCACGGAAATTTATTATCTAATGGTAAAATGGCTTTAGAATATCGTTCACCTATTTCAGCTAAAAATATTCTTACTGCCAAAACACTTTTTCAGGAAATTAAAATAGAATGGCAGACCAAAATAGAATTCTTATTTAATAATTTAAAATTCACTTTTATTACTACTCTATCTGAAGATTTAGCTTTCACGTTCTTCGATACGCAAAACAACAGAGGAGTAAAACTGAACCCCACAGATTTATTAAAAGCTTATCATTTACGAGCCATCGGCAGTGCCGAATACATAAACATCCAAACCGATTGTGCAACCCGATGGGAGAAAATACAAGGCAGTAAAACCTTGTTTGGTCAAAAAAAAGATTTCATAGCCGAGCTTTTTCATCAATTTATATGGCGTAGTCGTTGTTGGAATGGGCAAAAAGTAATTTACAGAGAAAGAGACGAAGATATACTCAACGAATTTCAAAAGAAAACAATTGAACATACAAAGCCTGACATTGTGCCATTGTATCCTAATACCAATAATGCATTGGCAACAGCCTTACAGTTAAAATCGCAACATCAATTTACTTTATATCCTGCTGCTGTAGAAATGAGCAGTACAAGTGCTTACCTGCCATTCACATTTAGGCAACCTATAAGCAAAGGTTTAGGTTTTTTTCTATTTGCCGAAAAATATGCCGATTTAGTTAAAATTCTTTTCTTCAATCAAGATAATACTAATACTGAAATAAAAGCAGTTAGAGCATTTTATGACCAAGTGTTAAAACATATTTCGCTTTATTTAAAAGAACTGTACTTACTGGCAATAGTCATGTATTTCGATAAATTCAGTACTAATCGTTTGCTAGAGTTTACGCTTTGGTTTGACCACGTTTTGGGAGCATTACGGTTAGATAAGTATTATATTTTTAAAGAAACTACGATTAAATTTTTAAAGGAAACCGACAATAATATTTTCGATGTCATTAGTCAATCTTTCCGTCCTGATGAAGTAATAGCTTTTTTAAGCGACTTAAAATATGCAGGCCAAAATCTGGAAATAACAAAAATATACGCCCGTTCTGAATTACCAGATAGTGGAGTAAGAGGTGTATATAAAAATAGTGTACTGAAATACTATAACAAAACAAATCTTTCTGGTAAAGCCAACTGGATAACCAAAAACCTATTAAATAGCAAATTATAGTGACTATACAATCTACTTTAATATCATTGCAAGATGTTGTGAATAAAAATTTCTTTTTCAGTATACCTATTTATCAGCGTTTATATGTTTGGGAAGAGAGTCAAATAAAAACCCTACTTGAAGACATTAAAACCGCCCATTTTAATGAGAAAGAAATATTTTATTTAGGGGGTGTACTGGTAGTAGAAAACGAGCAAATCTCCAATGGTATAGTATATGACTTAATTGATGGACAACAGAGATTTACTACACTTTGGATGATTAGTGTCATATTTCAAAAAAGCTTAACCCCATTTATAGAGAGAAAAGAATTAGAAAGAAATCGTCACAGAGTTCATTTTGCTATTCGTGAAGATATATATAGGTATTTTAAGCAATATATTTTGGGTTTCAAAAATGGTAAGGCCAACACTAATATAGAGAATGCTTTAGCATATATAGATACTTTTAAAAAGGAATTAGAAAAAGAGGAAGCAGGAAAAAGCAGTAAATTTGCTCAATTTATATACGAAAAAGTACAATTGATTTTTACTGAAGTTCCTAGAGCAACAGACCTTAATAAATTATTTGAAATAATTAATAATAGAGGCGTCCAGTTGCAACACCACGAAATCCTAAAGGCACAATTACTAAACAAACTGAATCCTGAAGACAGGCTGAAGTATAGTTATATTTGGGATGCTTGTTCGTTTATGGAAAGTTATGTAGAAAAAAATATAAAAGAAATAGCTAAAGTAAGAATACAAGACCTATATGATAACGAAATTGCAAAAACAGGAGAGGAGAAACTAAGCCTTGCCTCAAATATATTAGGAGCCTTAACTGAACGTCAAATTGAAGATTTTGGAGTATTGAATCTAGAAACCATTTTATCAAATGACAATATTAAACTTGAAGACGATAAAAATACTGAAGAAGAAGTTTATGAAGCAGATGAAGTAAGAAGCATCATTTCATTTCCAATGTTGTTACAGCATACGCTTCGAATATTTTTAGCACAACATAAAAAGACTGACATTCCAAAAATATCAGATAGAGAACTACTGAACATTTTCGAGCAACATTTTCTTACTAAAGACAAAGATGAGGAACAATTAAAAACAGACATTGCCTATTTTATAGCACTGCTCTGGAAAGTGAGATATGTATTTGATAAGCATATTATTAAATGGGTTCGGTTAGAAGATGGAGACACACATCTTATTTGTAAGTTGGAAAAGTATAAAAGTGAAAATAATTTCTATTTAAGAAGAAGGCAGCCAGAAGCTAATGAAGGAGAAGCATTATTGCAAAGTCTTCTGTATCATTCTCAACAAATCACAACACATTATTGGCTTACACCATATTTGAAATTTTTAGTAGAAAACAAAGGTCAAGATAGTTTTAATTATTTAAAGCACTTAGACAATCATTTGTTGTGTTCAGCAGATGCAGAAAGTTTAATTGTAAGAACCCGAAAGTTCTTAGAACAATTCGATTACACCTCTACCTATGACATTTCATTATTGACACAACCAGAAGGAACAAGCTTTCCACATTACTGGTTTTACAAATTGGAATTTGTATTATGGGATAAACTAAAAGACAATAAAGGTGAGCGATGGAAAAATTTTAAATTCACTGCTAAAAATTCGGTAGAGCATATTTCGCCACAAACCCAAAAAGATACAGACACAAATACTGTTTCAGAATTAATGCTTAATCATTTTGGTAATTTGTCTTTAGTTTCGCGTAGTATCAATTCTGAATACAGCAATTTGCCGTTTAATGAAAAGCGGCAGCGATTTATAAACAACAATAAGGATAAATTAGATAGTTTGAAAATGGATTTAATTTATGCTAATGATACTTGGAGTGATTCAATTGCCAAGCAACATCAAGATGACATGATATTATATTTAGAAACTTATTTAAGAAGCACTACTATATGAGCAAAGTCGGACAAATAGAACGTGCCACCCAAAACCGAATTGTTGCCTTGTTTCAGCAACAATTGAATTACCGCTATCTGGGTAATCTCGAAAAGGTAGAAGGAAACAGTAATGTTGATGAAACTTTACTAAAAGCACATTTAACCCAACAAGGGTATAACCCGGCACTCATCACCAAAGCTCTGTTTGAGTTTAAAAAAATTGTAACCATCAATTCAAACGATGACCTTTACCAGGCCAACAAAAACGTATATGCTGCCCTCCGGTATGGTATCAACGTAAAAGAAGAAGCCGGACAAAATAAAGAAACCGTTTATCTGATTGATTGGAAAAACCCACTCAACAATGATTTTGCCATTGCCGAAGAAGTAACTATTAAAGGGCAATACAATAAACGCCCCGATATAGTCATCTATGTGAATGGCATTGCCATAGGCGTTTTAGAACTCAAACGTAGCACAGTATCGGTTTCAGAAGGTATCCGCCAGAATAACGATAACCAGAAACATCTCTTTATCAAGCCTTTTTACACAACTATTCAACTGGTAATGGCAGGACAAAATGTAGAAGGCTTGCGATATGCCGCCATTGATACCTCGGAAAAGTACTATTTAAAATGGAAAGAAATAAACGAAGATTTTAATCCAAACGATACCTATCTTTTAGAACTTACGAAACCTCTCAGAGAGCAAGCTGACAAAGCTGATAATCTTTTAGATAAGAATATCATTGAAATGCTAGGCAAAGAACGCCTGATTGAAATCATGCATAATTTTGTAGTGTATGACAGAGGGCAAAAAAAGCTCTGCCGTCCCAATCAATACTTTGGCTTAAAAGCCGCGCAGGAAAGTATCCGTCAGAAAGAGGGCGGTATCATCTGGCATACACAAGGCAGCGGTAAGAGCTTAACAATGGTATGGCTCACCAAATGGATACGAGAGCATAATCCCAATGCAAGGGTTTTAATCATAACCGACCGTGATGAGTTAGATAAACAGATTGAAAAGGTTTTCAAAGGAGTTGATGAACAGATAGTAAGAACCAAAAGCGGAGCCGATTTGATTGATAAATTAAATGCTACATCGCCGTGGCTTTTGTGTTCACTCATTCATAAGTTTGGTAACAAAGAAGAAGGCCGTGCTTCCGATTATGATAACTATTTACAAGAACTAAAGAATAGCCTACCCAAGAATTTCAAACCCAAAGGCGATTTCTACGTATTTGTAGATGAATGTCACAGAACCCAAAGCGGCGACTTAAATAAAGCCATGCGGCAGCTATTAGGCGAAAAAGCCATATTTATTGGTTTTACCGGAACTCCCCTTATGAAAGCCGATAAGCAAAAAAGCATTGAGATTTTTGGTAAGTACATTCACACCTACAAATTTGATGAGGCTGTCAAAGATGGCGTAGTGTTAGACTTGCGATATGAAGCAAGAGATATTGAGCAAAAAATAACCTCATTAGATAAAATTGATGCTTGGTTTGACAGCAAAACAAAAGGGTTAACCGATTTTGCCAAAACTGAATTGAAGCAAAAATGGGGAACCATGAAAAAGGTTTTCAGTTCAGTTGGCCGCCTGCAAAAAATTGTCGCAGATATTCTGCTGGATATGGAGACCCGGGAGCGACTACAAAATGGCAGAGGGAACGCCATTCTGGTTTCAGATAGTATTTATAACGCCTGTCGCTATTATCAGTTATTTCAGGATAGCGGTTTTATACGGTGCGCCATCGTAACCTCATTTGCCCCTACCCATAGCGATATTAAAGGCGAAGGTGAAAATTATACTGAAAAGATTATGCAGTATGAGATTTATCAAAAAATGCTTAAAGGCAAACCCCCCGAAGATTTTGAAGATGAAGTAAAAAAGCGTTTCATAGATGAACCTGCCCAAATGAAACTCCTGATAGTAGTTGATAAGCTATTAACGGGATTTGATGCCCCAAGTGCTACCTATCTCTATATTGACAAAAGCATGAGAGACCACGGCTTATTTCAGGCCATTTGTCGGGTAAACCGTCTGGACGGAGAAGACAAAGATTATGGGTATATCATTGACTATAAAGATTTGTTTGGCAGCTTAGAAAACGCCTACAACAATTTTACATCAAAAGCCTTTGAGGATTACGATAAGAAAGACGTGGAAGGCTTACTAAGCGACCGATTGACCAAAGGCAAAGAACGCCTGGCTGATGCCCGGGAAACAATTAAAGCCTTATGTGAACCCGTATTGCCACCCAAAGAAACAAAAGATTACATTGCTTATTTCTGTGGAAATCCGCAAATAAAAGAAGACTTGAAAGACAGCGAACCTAAACGCGTAGCTTTATATAAGGCAGTTATTTCGCTTATTCGTGCCTACGCCAATATTGCTGACGAAATGCCGGAAGCAGGGTATAAACCTGCTGAAACAGCAGCTATTAAACAGGATTTGAAGCATTTTGAAAGTGTTCGCAAAGAAATACAGTTAGCCAGCGGCGACTGGGTGGATTTGAAACAATATGAGCCTGCCATGCGGCACCTAATTGATAGCTACATAGGCGCAGAGGAAAGCCAAAAGGTTTCGGCTTTTGATGATTTTAGTCTGGTAGAACTTCTGGTAAAAGATGGCGAAAGTGCTTTAGATAAATTGCCCGACAACATTAAAAAGAACAAAGAAGCAATGGCCGAAACCATTGAAAATAACTTGCGGAAAGTAATAATTGAAGAAAGCCCGACAAACCCGATTTATTATGAGAAAATGAGCATTTTGTTGAATGAGCTAATCCAGCTAAGAAATGAAGAAGCCACAGAATATGAAGCCTATTTGAAAAGCATAGTTGATTTAGCCATAAAAGTAAAAAAGCCTGAAACAAGTAAGGAATACCCCACAAGCATAAACACCCAGGCCAAACGTGCATTGTATGATAATTTAGACAAGGACGAAATGCTAACGCTTGGCTTAGATAGCGCTATAATTGAAGGCAAACATGATGATTGGGAAGGCACTTTATCGAAAGAAAAACATTTAAAGAATAAAGTGGTTAAGCCTGTATTGGAAGAGTTTGGGAAGTCTGAAAAATTAGACCAAATTTTTGAAATCATCAAACAACAACACGGGTATAAGTGAGAATGGAAGAAACAAGCGTTTTAAATATCACACCTGACATATCTATTGATGTGGTTCGTAAAAACATCAAACATATGCACCTGGCGGTATATCCACCAACGGGCAGAGTGCGTATTGCAGCACCTATGCGCATAAACGATGAGGGCGTAAAACTTTTTGCCATTTCAAAATTAAGCTGGATAAAAAAGAACCAGCGCAATTTTGTTGCCCAGGATCGACAAACCCCACGCCAGTTTAAGGAGAGAGAGAGCCACTATTTTCAGGGCAAGCGCTACCTGCTGCGAATAACAGAACAGGACACTCCATCCAAAGTAGTAATAAAGACCAAAACTTATATAGACCTGTATATAAGACCCAATAGCACTACAGAGCAACGTCAAGACATTATTAATGAGTGGTATCGGGCAGAACTAAAAAAGCTCATTCAGCCTATTATTGATAAATGGCAAAGCCGTATAGGGGTCACAGTCAACGATTGGCAGGTAAAGCAAATGAAAACCAAATGGGGAACTTGCAATATTGAGCAAAAACGAATCTGGATAAATCTTGAATTGGCGAAAAAACCTGTAATTTGTTTAGAATATATTGTGGTGCATGAACTGATACATTTATTAGAACGCTACCATAATGACCGTTTTTTAGCATTGATAGATAGTTTTCTGCCACAATGGAAATTTTATAGAGAAGAACTCAATCGTTTTCCGGTAAGTCATGGGGAGTGGACTTATTGAGTAGGATTAATGGCTTTAGTTACGTTATGATCTAACATTTTCATTTTCTCCTGTTTTTAATATTCTATTCTAACTATTATGGGGAGGTTATTGGTACACGAGTTGGTACACTGCAAAATTCAATCTTATGAATAAAAATATTTAGATTAATTAAGTCATTGGAAAATATGATGGGCGTAACAAGGATTGAACTTGTGAACTCTTCTGTGTCAAAAAATGCTAGGTTACTTAGTTGAATTTAATTATATTTGTAATATAATAGTATTATAAATTAGAATTTTACAGGCATAACTAACATCATGATATCACTTATAACTCCTTCTAAAGCCCAAAGAAAACTTACTGATAATATCCGTAGGAGACGTTTGCTTATGGAGTTAACTCAGGAAGAATTAGCGGAACGCTCAGGCGTTGCTCTACCAACCTTAAGGAAATTTGAGCAGAAGGGGACTATTTCTCTGGAATCCTTTCTCAAACTTCTTTTAGTAGTTGGCGGACTTGAGGAGATCATTGACTCTACAAAACCAAATAAACCGCTATTCAATTCGATTGATGATGTGCTCAAGGAGGACAATCGTTCAACACGTAAACGAGGGCATCGGAAATGAAAAAACCAGTATCAGATATTAAAGTAGGTTTGGATTTTGGTGAAGAGATTTTGCCTGTCGGGCGTTTAGCTGCTCGTGACGGGGTTATCTATTTTGAGTATCACAATTCTTTCCTTCAATCGAACCTTGAAATTTCTCCACTACGTTTACCTCTAAAATCGGGAGTTTCTTCATTTGCGCCACGACCTTTTGAAGGCCTGGCAGGCGTATTCAGTGACAGTTTGCCTGATGGTTGGGGACGCTTATTATTTGACCGCTATATGCAATCACAAGGCGTACTGTCATCAGAGATAACACCTCTTGAACGTTTGGCCTATGTGGGATTAAAAGGTATGGGAGCGTTGGTCTATGAACCCGACTTTAGTCAGCCTAATATACATGATTTAATTCAGCTGGATTATTTTGCCGAAAAAGCTGAAGAAGTACTTACTGGCAGTTCAGGTGAAGTTATAAAAGAACTCTTGAGTCTAAATGGTTCATCTGCTGGAGCAAGGCCTAAAGCCCTTATCGGCCTTGATAAGAATCGCAAAAGTATATCACCCGGAGTAAAACATCTCGCAGAAGGGTTTGAACCCTGGCTTGTCAAATTTCCTAATACGCTAGATGGGACAGACGCTGGAGTCATAGAATATGTTTACGCTATTATGGCGAAAGAAGCAGGCGTGAATATGCCTGATGTACATTTATTCCCCTCACAAAAGGGAGCTGGTTATTTTGCCGTCAAGCGTTTCGATAGAGATGGATTAAAGCGATATCATATGCACACAGCCGCAGGCTTGTTACACAGTGATTATCGAATGCCTTCATTGGATTACGAAGATTTACTGACTCTCACGGGAGCACTTACCAAAGATATTCGTGAAGTAGAAAAGATGTACCGTTTGGCTGTTTTCAATGTATTGTCACATAACCGAGATGATCACGCCAAAAACTTCAGTTTTCTGATGGATAAAACCGGACAGTGGAAATTATCTCCTGCTTATGACCTTACCTTTTCCAGTGGCCCCAGAGGTGAGCAAAGCACTATGGTTATGGGTGAGGGGAAAAACCCAAAAGAGCAGCACTTAATAAAGTTAGGACTTGAAGCCAAACTTTCAAAACAATTGATTGACTTTATCATAGCTCAAACCAAATACGCATTAGGGCAATGGAAGAAATTAGCTACAGAATATGGGGTAAGCCCTACGAATGTAAATTTAATCGAGAGTAATATTAGAAGAACTTAAATTGGGAAGTATTGATTTACACTCTTTTATTAGCGATATTACCGAAAATGTATCTGAAACACTGATTATCAATGAACGTAAATCTGAATCTATTCGCAATCCATCAATTAATGTACACTTCTTTCAGAATGGCATATACCCAGCTGATTTAGGTGAACCAACATTCCCTCACGTTTTTGGAGCTTTTGCAAATGCATTCTATAAAAATACAGGGAAAAGACATTATAACCATCCTTCTAAGTCTGATTTACTTAAATCTTGACTAAATAAGGTAGATAAATGCTGAAAGTAAGCTTTTAGTTAGGTTGAATAGAGAGTTTTAAAAGAGATGGTTCGTTACTATCTCTTTTATTTTAACTTGCCGTTAGATGATACACAATAACAAAAAAATGAATGCTAATAATGTTTTTTCAATCATGTAAAACATTCTATTTTTAATTTTTTTATTCATCACATTTTTGCAAATCATCTAAAATCAGATATTCTGTAGAAGTATTTTTTTTATAAGTCTCATTCTATTCAATAAAACAAGCTACTTCAACGCTTGACTATGTTTAGGGACTGTCACGCCACCACCTGCAATTGGAGAGATTTTATTGTCTTTACCATTAAAATCATCGTTATCGTCATCATTATTTTCATTATCGTCTCCATAAAGCTTTTGAGCAATATTATTTATCTTTCTTATAAGAGGCTTAAAATCTTTATATAGTTTTCTTTTCTCTTTGCTCACATGTTTTTCTAAATCATTTTTTAGAAATAATTCACTGATCTTTACATTTAAACTATAACATATCCTATCTAATATATCTAATGTTGGATTAGCTTTATTATTTTCAATATTCGATAAATAGGGATATGGTACTTCTGCTAAACTAGCAAGTTCTCTGATGGTCAGTCCTCGCTCTTCTCGTAGTGATTTCAAAGTCGGACCGATATTTATAAGGTTTCTTTCGCCGTTCATATTTTTTATATTTTACTCTTATACTATGAAATAGATATAAAAGTTTATTTATCACACTTATTTGTTTATTCGCAGAAATTTTTGGGTAAGCGAGTTCATAGCCTATCCAGGTGAACTATCAAATTGATAGTAGGTAATACATACAAAAATTAAACAGAAAGAATTATTTCTATTGATAGTTATATTTATCCAGATTATCAGAAATTAACACATAACCTTCACGCTTACTATCTGGATGAAAATAGGCAAGCTCGGAAATTATTTTATCGATGACTCTAGCTGCTTTAAACCATTTAGGTTTTGAATTCTTGTTTATTGATGTTAATCTATTTAATAACGAAAACAATAGTGAAATTATTTCCTTACATCGATTTACTTCGTTAAATCTTTTTTTCTCTCTGCTATAATCCTGTAATTTCTTTATTCCGATATAAAGGTCGAGAAGAAGGTCTATTTCTTTAATTCTAGTATCACTCGTTGCAAAAGATATGCTCATTATTAGCCTATTTGTGGTTTATATTTCAACTAAAGCTAATGAGCTCACAGGAGTTCAGTAGCATTCCTGAACAAAATTAATATATTTTTTTGAGCATATGAACTTTTTAGAAAAAATATTTTGTTACTATATATGATAACAACTTCGTTGTCCCAAAAATCCCATTACAAATGGCAAACAAAAAACAATCATCTTCTTCCGTAGCCTCTTTAGCGGCAAAGGTATTATCAAAATCAGGATCATCCGATATTGCTAAAAGCTTGGCGGGTTCTGCTCTTTCTCAATTCAAATCAGGGAATCAGACAGGAGCAAAAATCGAAAGTGTGGCATCAAAAGCACTTAGCAGTATGAAATACAGCAGCCAGACAAAAAAGCTGGCGGGTTCAGTTCTATCGCAATCGGATAAAAAAAGATGAATTCATTAACCATCATCGACGCTCATGAACAATAATGGAAATTTTAAAAATTAAAATAAATATTCTTAAATGAACTTAGCACTAATTCAGGAACTACATAGAGAATTTGATACGACCATTAACGAGTCCGTAAAACAGCAAAGGAATATTGATTTTGACGAAATTATTCGTGGAAATAGAACAGAGTTTCTACGTGAATCTGCACTGAAAAGCGCAATTCAGACAAAGCTTGGGAATTCTTATCATACATACTTAAATAATCAGGTAAATACAGATGTGGTTCTATTATTTATAGATATGTGTAGCTTTTCTACCCGGTTTGGTCACTACACTAACGCACAGTTAGCAAATTTACTTGACCAATACTATGCTTTGGTAATACCTACGATTTATAAATATGGTGGTGAAATTGATAAGATTATTGGAGATGGAATTATTTGTTTATTTGGTCAGCCATTTTTAAGCGCTGTTGGCAGCCAGTTGTTTCAAAAAGCTGAAGACTGTGCGAAAGAACTCATTACTAAAACCAAAGGTGGGCCATTTAAATCAAAAATTGCGATACATGATGGTACAATAATGTACTATCGTAATAAACAAGTACAATATCCTGAGTATACTATTATTGGTAAACCGATAACAGAGTTACATAGACTGGAATCGATTTGTGAAGATGAGAAAATCAATTTTTACAATTCAACAAATTACTATAATTACACAAACACAAAATACCATTCTCAGCCTTGGTATCTCTCAGCCTTAAAAGGCATAACTCCACTACTTAAGGGCGTTACCTATAATCAAAGAAAATGTTTAGAAAAAATATAATTTAATTAGAATGAATACAGTAAAACAATTATTAGATGAAGTAGAAAATGATATACGAGATATTTTAAGTAGCAACTTTGAGTTAATAACTTCAAATACTCAGTCAGTGCCCAGCTATGAAGATTGCGATCTGACATTTGAAAGAGGTCAGATAAAAAAAGGCAAGAATATAGATACGTGTGTATTATTTATTGATATAAGGAATTCTGTCGCTCTGAATAATACGCATAGAAAAGACTCAATGGCTAAACTTTATTCTGCCTTTGCAAAATCAGTTACTACCACTGCCTATAACTTCAACGGCGCTGTAAGAAATATAATTGGTGACCGCGTTATGGTTGTATTTCAACCAGAAAATTGCTTTAAAAATGCAATGGAATGTGCCATTACTCTTAATACAATTTGCCGGAAACTTATTAACAAATATTTTCAACTCAATGATTTTAAGTGTGGGATAGGGATTGCTTTCGGTAATATGAGGGTAATAAAAGTCGGTATTCAAAAGCAAGGTGCAGAGAGAGCCTCTTCGAAAAACCTTATCTGGGTCGGCGATCCGGCAAATGTAGCGTCTAGATTGACAGATATAGCTAATAAAGATATGACTACAACACAAGTTAAGTACTCATACGAAACCTTTCAGTTTTATCCCGAAAATCAGAAATCCTATCTATCTCTTCAATCAGGTCTGCCTGTTGTAGGTTTGGGTCAATCTAAGCCGAATCCTAAACTTACTTTCAAAAAAGTAATTGCAGAAAAGACCGTAGATTTGGAAATTTTCATAAAAAAATCGAGAATTAATGAGAAAGGAGATTTAGTTCTTAATGAATTCTATGAAAAAAAAGTGCTGGCTTTTTCACATGTTGAAACTCACCATATGAATCCTGCGATTTTGATAACTGAAAAAGTTTATACAGAATATAAAAAATTATATCCTGACAGCCAATTACTTACGCAAAATTTCCTTTCTGAGCAAAATATAAAAACTAAAGATTATCACAATAAAATATATGGAGGTGGTATCATATGGAAGGCATAGTAAAAACAGAACTTAAATATATTTTCTCCAATATAAATGATTGGCTAAAATTTGCTGAGGCAAAACATGGAGCACTGATTACATTTAATACAGCAGCTATATTTGGTGTATTGCAGTTGTGGGGCGCATCTACTCAATATAAAGAGTTAGGAATATTTATTGTAATAATTTTTTCTTTATCAATTCTATTATCTTTATACTCGTTCATACCTGTATTTAGTTCCAAAGTTGATTGTATTACCGATGCAGATTTTCAGACAAAAAAAGAAAGTTTGAATATTTTGTATTTTAAGGATTTACACATACTAAATCAGAACCAATTGCTTGAACTTATAGCCAATAAATGTGGTACCACAGAAACCTGCACAAAATTTGATATAAATTTGGCCAGACAAATTATTAACAATGCTCGTATAACAAATACTAAATTTCGGTTTTTCTCTGTCGCAGGCTTTGTTACGTGGAGTGGAGTTCTTTCATTTATTTTGTTACTAATATTTGTACGCTAAAAATCAATACGATTATAAGGAAAAGCCATGAATATAAAAGCTGTTTTCGTAGGTATTAATAAGTATCAGGATGAGAAGATATCTGAATTAAATGGTGCAACACGTGATGCAACTGCTCTTTGGGCATTATTTACAGATAGTTTAAGCGGACTATCTGCAAGATTGTTAACTGATCAAAATGCGACTTATTCGAAAGTTCAACAAGCCATTATTGGTACATTAGAAACAGCAACTAATGAAGATATTATAATTTTATCTTTTGCTGGGCACGGCTCTCCTGACGGAAGTCTTGTAATGTATGATACATTAGTTAGTAATTTGGCAGGAACAACCATACCAATGGTGACCATTGCAGAAGCATTTAAGAAAACACAAGCGAAAGTGGTTCTTTTCATTCTTGATTGTTGTTTTAGCGGCCATGCTCCTGCACGTGTTCTTGAAATCAATGCCCGATCAAGAAACCCATTCGTGTTTTCTGATATTTATGGAGAGGGCCGCATTTTATTATCTGCTTGTGCTGCTGATGAAGTTGCGTGGGAACAGCCTGGTACGAGTCATGGTTTACTAACGTTTGCCGTTATCCAAGCTTTACAAGGCGAAGCTGGTAGAACTATACAATTTCCAGATATAGGAGGTGAAATTATCAGGCATGCAAGAATTGAAGGCGAAAAGATTGGTGTAACTCAAACTCCAGTTTTTCTAGGTAGTATTCAAGGGGGTCTGACTTTTCCAACATTGCAGCGTGGTGAGAACTTTATTGCTGCTTTCCCTGGAATGCCAGAACAGAAAATTGAAGGTCGATTTGAAGAACTAGAATCATGTGGGATTGAGCCTGATATCATCTCTGAATGGTCAAAAAAATATCCCAATGGCTTAAATTCATTACAACTTAAAGCTGTAAACGACCATGGTATCTTGAAAGGTAATTCTTTACTAGTCGTTGCTCCTACCAGCTCAGGAAAAACAATGATAGGAGAATTGGCAGCAATTCAGTCGGTTCAAAAATCTAGGAAAGCTGCTTTTCTATTGCCTTATCGCGCATTGGTAAATGAAAAATTCGAACAATTTACAGAGTTATATGGTCCATCCGGTATCAGAATAGTAAGATGCAGCGGAGACTCATCTGATGGAATTGCACCGGCATTAGCGGGTAGATATGATATAGGTTTTTTTACCTATGAAACATTCCTGAATATGGCCCTCAATTCTCAAAAGCTCTTAAGTCAGCTCGGGACAATAATCGTAGACGAAGGGCAGTTTATTACTGACCCTAATCGTGGCATGACAGTTGAATTAATATATTCCTTGTTACTTAGGTCAAGACAAAGCAGCATTAATCCTCAACTGTTAGTTTTATCAGCTGTTATTGGCAATTTGAATGGCTTTGACCGTTGGCTAAACCTACCGACATTAATCTCACATGAACGTCCAGTCCCTTTAGTAGAAGGAGTATTAGATAGACGTGGAACTTTTCAATATTTAGATTCAGATGGTACAACCAAACAAGAAGTGTTTTTAGAATCAAATAAAATTGTTCAAAGAAAAGAGAAAGCAAGTTCTCAAGACGTAATTGTACCTTTGGTAAAAAAATTAATTTCAAATTCTGAAAAAATAATTGTATTTAGAAATATGAGAGGGCCTGCCCAAGGGTGCGCCAAATACTTATCCCAAGAGTTAAACCTTCCTCCGGCGAATCAAGTGTTAGATGAATTGCCAAATCATGACCTTACTAATACTTCCTCTGATTTACGTGAAGCTTTAAAAGGTGGGACAGCATTTCATAATACAAATCTGCTTCGCCTCGAAAGAGAAGCTGTTGAAAAGGGGTTTAGAAATCCACAAGGTGGTATCCATGCATTGGCAGCTACTACAACCTTAGCAGCTGGAATTAATACACCAGCGTCAACAGTGATTTTAGCAGAAAACGAATTCATGGGGGATGATGGACGATCTTTTACTGTAGCCGAATATAAAAATATGGCGGGACGAGCAGGGAGATTAGGTTACAATGAAATTGGAAAAGCAATTATTTTAGCAGATACTCCTATTGAGAGAGCCCAACTCTTTCAGAAATATGTGATGGGAGTTCCAGAAGATATTAATTCCTCCTTTAATATAAATGATTTGTCAACATGGGTATTACGGTTACTTTCTCATTTAAAAGGGGTACGCCGTTCTGATATTCCCAGCTTATTAATAAATACATTCGGAGGTTATTCCGCATCTCTTAGAAATCCGGAATGGATTAAGTTGATTGAAAGTTCCATCAAACAATTAATTAGCCGGATGTTAAATTCTAACCTTGCTAATCTTGAAGGAGAAGTGTTGCACTTAACTTTATTAGGACGTGCGTGTGCGACTTCGTCTTTGAGTTTTGATTCGTCGCTTCGACTTGTGGAATTAATGGGCCAATTAAATATTGATACGATTTTACCAAAACATATAATTGCTATTTTACAAGTGCTATCAGAGTCGGACGCAATATATACACCAATAATGAAAAGAGGTCGCTCAGAAAGTGTAAGATTGAGTGACTTTGCCACTCGTTATGGCACAAATATGCTCTCTTTAATTCAGCGATATGTGCCGGATGAATTCTGTGTTTGGCAGCGTTGTAAACGTGCTTCAATCATTTGGGATTGGATAGAAGGTATGCCCGTTGATGTTATAGAAAGTCAATACACAACTAATATATTTCAAGGAGCAATTTCATACGGGGATATTAATAAAATTACAGAAGGTGTCAGATTTCATTTGAGATCAGCACATCAGATATTAGCTGCATTATTTCCAGATCGGTCTGATTTTCTAATAGCTCTTGATGAATTACTGATAAGAATAGAGTATGGATTACCATCATCGGCTCTGGGTTTGTTAAAGCTACCAATTCAATTAACACGAGGTCAATACATTGCCCTTTATAAAACTGGCCACTTAATAGTTGAAGATGTTTTAAATCTATCACAGGAACAGCTTCAAGAAATAATAGGTTTATCAAGTGTTGAACAATATAGGCAGAGATGAAAATTCACGTAGTAATTAATATGTTATACTGTCCAATTTATAAAAGTTACTTTCAGAAAGTATTTCTGAAGCAATTCCTTACTTCCTCAATATTAATTTCATTAAAATTTACAAATTAAGAATTATAGCCTGCAATCTCTATAATTGAAAAAGCGTTTGCAATTATTACATTTTGTGATAAATCGGCTGATAACTAGTCAACATTCAAATTAATTAAAGTGTTTTATTATTTCTTTAACAGAATAGATATCACAAGTACTTACTATCAAAAATCTTAATTCGAGCTGGGTTCGCAACCTGTCCACTAAGGGCAGCCACTCTTCTGAATTAGGTACATTTATGAATAATTCAAAGGGTTTTCTTAAGGTATAACAAAGACTTGACCCTTTCAAACTCAGGTTCGCAAAGATCAAATTCAGGATTTTGCGCTTCTCAGATATTTCAGCGGCCATGAAAAATTCATACGATCTGGTCAGCAAAGTAAGCAGCGATATCAGCGAATCCTTAAAGCCATCATCTCCGAATCGGTGTGAAGCGATTTGATTTTCAAGTTCAATCTGCTGTCCCCGCAATTTAGCTTTCTTTCCCTCAAAGTCTCCTTTTTCAATTGTTCCATCCAGAAGTAAGTCCATGAGTGTATCAAGACGGTTCTGAACTTTCTGGTATTCGTTTTGGAGTTCTTTTACCTGATAGCTTAAAAATTCCTGCTCTGTCTTATTGATGTCATACATATACTGTTGTACCCGGTCCAATATCAGTTCAGGAATTTGTATGTTCTTTAGGACAGCCTGCACTTGGGTCAAAATCAGGTCTTCACGTACCCACATAATCTTTTGAGGATTTACGGGTGAATAGCAACGCAGGTAAGTCCACTCAGCAATTTTTCCGCTAACGTAGGTTTTTTTCTTTGTATCGGCCGTAACCATTCGGCCAGATGTAGCACAGGTAAGTATCCCCCGAAATACAAATTCTTTTCCTGCCCATTCAAATCGTTTTTTATTCCACCCCTTCAAAATTGCCCGGCATTGATCAAAAAGATTCTTTTGAACGATTGGGGGATAACGATGGTCATATAATTGCCCTTTTACCATCATTTGTCCGTAATAAAACGGATTTGTCAGGATTTGATGAATCTGAGACCTTGTAATATCAGTTCTATTATTCCCACGATTTTTTGCACCCCAGATAATCGCCTGTGTCCTGATTTCCTCTAAGGTAAAACAGCCTTGTGCATAGGTTTTGAATATTTTCTCAACCAAAGGAGCACGGTCAGGGTCAAGGATCACATCGCCTCTACCACGACTATCTTTCACATTCAGATATCCGAATGGGGCGAGTGAAATCCATTCACCTTGTCGTATTTTGTGATCAATGGAGCGTTTAACATTATCACGTAGGCTATCTACATAGGATTGAGCCATGATAACACCCATAGACCACATAAATCTTTCCTGACTTACAGAATCCTTATGAATGATATAATTTTCAGTATTAAAGTGGAGTTCAATTCTCCCCTCTTGAATGAGTGCATCTAGCAGAGGATACTCCTTAAAAGACCTTTGCACCCTATCAACTTTGTCTGCCACTATAGCAATGGTCTCCCGATAGCTTTTGACAAACTTTATCATATCCATGAATTTAGTTCTGGAACCTACAGTTGAAGACTCTACTATTTCAAAAGTCTTTTCAACTTTTAATCCGTGCCTCAAGCAATACGTTTCCAAGCGATATTTTTGTGCTTCAATGGAATAGCCGTCTTCCTGTTCTCTATCGGATACACGAGTTAAAATAACCGCTTTGGTCGTTTTTTTCTGAGCATCTTTTGAAGAGGTAAATCTATAACTCATGATAGCTATATTACTCCTTTTTTTTACTTATTTCAAGGAGTATTTGAAAGAAATTTACAAGATTTCGAGCCGCTTCATGGGCTTCTTTCTGTGAAATTTTACCTTCATATAGCTCTATAATTCCTTCTACGACACCCATGTATGAATCTGGTTCTGGCTTCTGTTTTGGAGAGAAGATGTTTTCTTCCATTAATCCTGCTGTCTGTAATAGATTGTAAGACTATTGCTGCATTTTGAATCAGTTTCGATTTCAAAATAGGCAGATATTTCATTTAATCGGATTTTCAGGATTCATCAAAAAACGAATAAGTTTTAATGATAATATATCAAAGTCTGTAATGAATATGCGAGTATGCGAAATTGAAAGTGCACCATAGTCAGGCATGAATTACATTACACAACCATTCACAATCTTTGTTTGTGATTAATCAACTGCCAATTCAATTGCATTGAGTATTAGAATCCGATACCCAATAAATCCGACGAAAAACATTTTTGTTTTTCTGATTTCGGGTCAAAAGGGAAATCAATGCCATATCGTAAAAATGCTTCCAACTGCTTTATACAATTTGCTTCTGATGTAACCCGAATAAAACTTGATGTAGAGTTATTTCAAAAACTCAAAACTTATTTACCCAATCAAATTTATTTGAATATTAATTGCGCAGCAATATATCTTTGCTTCTCTACAAAGACGTTAGCTTCATGGCGTTCTAACAATCGGCATCAACTTCCTTTTCTCAAGAAAGGGAAAGATATTCATTATTTACTGTCCGATTTGAACCTCTTTATCGAGAAATATGCGTCGCAATCTTTAACTGGTTCACAAGAATACAAGTCATTACTTGATCGCAAAAGTGCCGCTAAACAAATCAATTCTACAGCAGGGACATTGGCGGTTTGGGTTACACAAAAGAACCCTGACCTCACCTTTATCAAAATAGGGAGAGCTGTCCGTTATCGACCTTATGATTTGTACATATTTAATTTAGAGCGATTGCGCACTAAAAAACTCTGCTGAATTTCAGTTCAAAGCAATCAAATTCAATTATCTGTCTCACGGAGAACGCAATGGGAAAGCCAAATGCGAATGTCAGCTCTATGCTGAAAATAAACCTGAATAATTACGACTATCACCAGCAAGAGGTCTTGCATTCTTTAAAAGAGCCCCATTCAAAAATATTGGATTTACCTGTAATAAAATATTATCAAAGTACAGATTTTTCTCTTATTAAATCAAAGAAACCAATTGATAGTGCAGGATTGATAGAATTTTTGGGTTCTTTGGGAATTTCATTGAAAATTGCCAAACACTACTTTTTTGAAGTCAGTGTCTATAACAAGAAGACCCATGAAAAACTCAAAACATTAGGCATACCCAATGAGGATGAAGGTTTTGAATTGATAAACCCATTTTTGAAAGGGACTATCGGCGCACAGACTATCTCTTTTATTCGAGGCACAAAACCCAATACTGAAAGCATTCATATATTTAAGGATAGCTTAGATTTCTTGTCTTTTCTTAGCAAAATCGGAGGTAAGAAAATTGTAGCAGATGCTATCATTCTGCATGCAAATGCCTGCATAGATCAAATCAAAATCTATATTCAAAATTACGGGTATAAGCAATTATATACATGGATGAATAATGATGAAGTTGGTAAGGAAGCGCAGGACCAAATCCTAACCCTCCTATCTTCAGAAAAAGAACTCAAAATTAAAGCCATGAGCAATTTATATAAGCCTTTCAAGACACTACACAATTGGTATCAAGCTCATGACAAACAATAAGGAATACTTGATGAACCATACACAAATAAAATCTTTATTCCGAGCCTCTGAAATTCAAATCAGGTATAAAAACAAAGTCCCTTATGCAGAAAGGGTTCAAATCCGGCAACCCAAAGATGCTTATCAAACGATCATACATTCATGGGATGAAAATAAAATTGAACTCGTAGAACAGTTCAAAATACTTCTGCTTGATCGAGGCAATAATTGTCTGGGATTTTCAGAAATTTCGTCAGGTGGTGTTACCGGGAGTGTTGCCGATCCAAAAATAATATTTTCAACATTATTATTAGCAAAAGCAAGTGCAGCTATCTTATTTCACAATCACCCAAGTGGCAATTTAGTGCCAAGTGAAGCTGATATAGAAATAACTAAAAAAATATGGCAGGGAGGGAAGATATTGGATATTACAATTCTAGATCATCAAATCGTTTCATCAAATGGATACTTTTCATTTGTTGAAAATGGAATCATGCCCGGTCATAAGCCTACGCCTTAAAAGGCAAGGGGGACAAATCTGTCCCCGATGAACCCAAAACAACTTTTGCTGTGACTAAAAAAGGTCAGCAATTTCTTTGATTCAGGCCAGAAATGCAAATTTTCTGAATATCCCTTCTTTAATCACATTTTGGTATTGATGCCTCAGTGCACAAACATGGGTGGTGGTCTGTTGCTGTCAGCCTGGCTAACATGGTGCTGATAACGCTTATCCCTCTTTTTTACGTTGGCAAAAAGGCTCTTCGACTCTCACCCAAAAATAGACACAAGCATCAATTTTTGGTCGTTCGGGGAGCTATTACCACCATGTTTGCCTTTTTTGCTGCCATCGTCCACCACCCATGAAAGAGACTTGATGATGAGCATTCCACTTTTCCCGGAAATGTTTCAAGTAGCAGAAATTGAAATCAACTATCGTAATCCTGTTCCACATCAAGACAGAATAAAAATTAATATGCCTTCAATGGCTTATCAGGTTTTTATCTGTACATGGGACAAAAGCAAAATCGAACTAGTAGAGCAATCTAAAATACTTTTGCTTAATCGGGCTAATTACTGTCTGGGAATTGCCAACCTTTCGATAGGAACGCTCACTTCTTGTCCACTTGATACCAGAATGATTTTTTCAATCGCTCTAAAAGCAAATGCTACTGCTTTTGTTCTGGCTCATAATCATCCTTCTGGTGATTACATGCCGAGTGAAGACGACACAAAAGCAACAAAAAATATCGTCAAAGCAGGAAATCTATTCGGTATAGCTATAATGGATCACATCATTCTGACTTCACATGGTTATTTCTCATTCGCAGAAAATAAAATTCTACCGAAATGAAATTGAAGGCAAACAGCTTTCAATACTCTTATTCCCTTCCAATAAGTGAGGTTTCATATGAGTCAATCTAAAGATATTTATACACGTATTACCAATAAAATCCTGTCAGACCTCGAAAAAGGTGAATTATCGTGGCGAAAGCCTTGGAACAGCAACCATCTGACAAGCCATGTCCAAAGGCCCTTAAGAGCCAATAATATTCCCTATACTGGCATTAATACAATTGTCCTGTGGTCTGTTGCCGCCGAAAGAGGCTATCAATTACCTCATTGGATGACATTTAATCAGGCTGTTCAGTACAAAGCATCTATCCGTAAAGGAGAAAAAGGTAGTCAGGTTATTTATGCAGACCAGATTATCAAAGAGGAAGAAAGCAGTGACGGTGAAAAACAATTTGTTCAGATGGCTTTCCTTAAACCTTATACAGTCTTCAATGCCTGTCAGATTGAAGGACTGCCTCAACAATTCTACGAAACACCCGAACAAATACCTGTGAATTCTCCTCAAAAAATTGCAGAATTAGAAACATTTTTTACTCAAACAAAAGCTGATATTCGAGAAGGGTATAAAGCCGCTTATTATATTGGTGATGACTATGTAGATATGCCGCCTATTGAGAGTTTTGATACTACACAAGACTATTATAGTGTTTTAGCACATGAAGTGACTCATTGGACAAGGCATCCAACCCGACTTAATCGTGATTTTGGTCGTAAAGTCTGGGGTGATGAAGGATATGCCAAAGAAGAACTGGTAGCAGAGTTAGGGGCCTGTTTTCTGGCAGCTGATCTTGGTTTTGAACCGATGCCAGAAGAGAAACATGCCGCTTATATGCAATCATGGTTACAAGCGTTACAAGACGATAAGAAGCTTATTGTCTTTGCCGCTTCTTATGCCCAGAAAGCTACTGAATACCTTCATAGTCTACAAGGTCCTCTTTTAAGTTAAAGCATTGGATACATCTGTTTTAAAAGTTTCATGCAGTTGATTATCTAAAAATCATGTCTTTGTTAATGAGTGATTGAAGTTGTCAGCTTGGCTCAAACGCTGTGATAACGCTTATCCCTCATTTTTACTTTGTAAAAATGCTCTCGGAGCGGATGCTCTACGACTCATGAAAAAAATAGATGACGAGTATCGATTTTTTGTCATTCGGGGAGCTATCCTTGCTTATTGTGCCTTTTTGCTGCCATCATCAACTACAAACAAAGGAGATTTGCTGATGACAAACACTACCGAAACTACAGAAAAAAGATTACCCACACATCTCATTTACATTACTAGTCCAAAAGCTGGAAGTAATGAGTCAAGTTGGCTTAAAGTCGGAGCTGCTTGGAAGCATAAAGAAAACGATGGTTTTACGCTTTCCATTGAGCATCCTCTGAGTCCAAATGGTCAGTATGTCATGCTGAAAAACGATGTAAAATCTGACTAAAAACATAAAGGCTAGGCAGATTCTTCTGCCTAGCCTTTATTCATTTCTTCGACAATAATTTCAGTTACAGCACTATCACCCTCACTAGCGTAGCGTTCATCAATCTGATAAACAATTCGAGGTATTTGTCTCGAAATCGCCATGAAAAGCGAGTATAACCCATAACCTGAAAGAGTTATCACTCTTGATGGTAAATCTATTATGATTTTATTTTTCACATCGCTAATCCTGAATTTTCTATAAACGATATAAGAATAAGGAAAGGCATCCATATTTCCATCCTTAAAAACCAGAGTTAATTCTCGAATGGAACCATCAGTTGAATAATTTGATGGTTCTTCATTGGAAGGAGGTTGCTTCAATTCAGTCGGATCACTTTCCTTCATCTGGTCGAAGCGTAATTTATATCCTTGGCTCATAGTGTCTATCTTTACGAGGAGATGGTTTGTCTACATCTTTCGTTCTGGCTTTATTTACAGGTATTGGAGCATCTATATCAATTGTTCTACGGATATGATGCTGAACAACCGTCATATCTGGACTTTGTTTATGAACCAATTCAATGGCTGATTGTCTGTCACCCATTTGCGATGCGTATTCCATCAACTGATCTTTATCATCTGTATAAATCCTGACTCTTTCACGGCCCCGAGACACGGATACATAAACTTGTTTTGAATCAGTTGCCGGAAACGTTGAGGCAGGTTGAGCAATCAAAACCTCATCAACAGTTTTTCCCTGAGATGCATGTGATGTAATACAATAGGCATGGGTCAGGTGCCCAAAATCTTTATTAACTTCAACTTCAGTATCGCAGTTGACATTCTTCAATTTAAATGTTCCATTATTGTTGACTTTTAGCACTTTGTACATTTGCCTGTTTTCAAGTCGATTCTTTCGATTATCAAAAGACGTTTTTGTAATGCGAATGATATCATTTTTTGCTACATGAATTATACTTTTCTCATACAAATCAAAGTCTTTGCTATTATGCATTGGTAACTGAATTGTTTGATTATCCTTATTTACAATATCAATTCCTCTTTCCGAGCTCTTTTTGACAGTCCACAAACTGCCTCTGGTGACATTTTTGAGGTTTTGATTAAATCCTATTACCTGACCTTCTTTAAAATTTCGCCAATCTCCTTTTTGAGCTTCGGTCAGGTTCATACTTTGCAAGCGTGATACTTCCAGTTCTTTCTTTCCCAACATGCCGGAAGATTTCAGCTTTTCCCGAATAGCCATAGTAACATCATCACTTTGTTGGTGGGTAGGAGAAATCACTAATACTGATTTTTTGCTATTGAGAGTTTCGATATAATCTTTAACAAGCGTTTCATAAGGTTTCAACGGGTTAATCGTTTTGATAGCTCCCATATCATCCAGTTTTTCAAAAGCACCTGATACATTACCAACTGATAAATCTTCCACGGCTCGTTTATATTTCTCATTCTGTTGACGATATATTTTACTGACCTCTGCGGTTTTAATATTACCAACTGTATTGAGGATTCGCTGAGCATCTCCTCTATCAACGCTTGAATGTTGTCTTGTATCACCAATTAAGATGAGGCGTGCATTCTGGTTATTTGCCAATTCCAGCAAAGAGGCCATATCTTTTGTACCTAGTGTTCCGGCTTCATCAACAATCAAGACCTGCCCGAGCAAATTTGTTTGCATCTTCTTATCTGTTAGAAGTTTCGTTACTGTGTCTGCTTGCTGAAAACCTTCTTCCCGCAACACACCTCTAGATGCGTCAGCAGAAGCTGCAACTATAGTCACGTTTTTACTTTTCTGTTCGATCAAAGGCACAAGTTCTTTTAAGATTGTCGTCTTACCTGTACCTGCTTTCCCACTCACAATAGAAACACGATCAGTGGTACTTAATACATGCTCTATAGCATTTTTGGCTTGTCCAGTTGCTTTAATTTTTGGTAGTTCCATATACAAAGGCCATAGTTTGCCTTTTCCCTGCTGAGCCAGCCTGACCATCCGCTGTTCTTCCGACAACACTTGGCGTGTTGTTGTCATGATTTTGCCTTTTTCCTTGATGTGGATCAGGCTATCTTCCTGTTTGAATTGTTCGGTAATATTATCCACAGAGACATTGGCATGGCCTATCCCAAAACGATAGGCCGCCGCCAACAACCGCCTATCCTGACAAACAGAAGCCCTTTCAAAGCTATGTTTCAGCGCATAGTCGACACATAGTTCCTGTGTAATTTGCTTTTTATCCTTTTTAGGAGCAAACCGAACGATTAAATCTTCGCTTTTGCCTTCCTTGGCTTCCAGTTCATGGATTTGCTTTTTCCAACTCACTCTCAGCTCATCCATAGAAAGACCTTTTTGTTTTTTGCTACGTGTCCTGGCCCCTAACTGATCAAGTTGTTTTACGTTAGTAATACCTTTCTCTTTAGCCACCCGACCTATTTCATCGGTTCGCTTAGAAAACAATTCATTGGCCTTTTGAGGGACACCAACGATTTCAAAGGAGTTCTTTGTCAATTGGATGCCATATCCCAGTTCGTCCAGACTGTCTGAAAATCGTTTCTGAAAACGTGCCTGATAATAAGGCATATCTCTTTTGATATCTCCGAACTGCCCTGCCTTGAACCGCTTTTCATAGTCATCCCATGTAGCATTAAAGACAAAACAATGTGCATGGAGGTGAGGGTCCGGTAGATAGTTATCAACAGGGCGAGCCGTCTGGTGTGTGAATGCAGCCCAGACAAGCTCTCCTGTTTCTCTATCCTTATCCTGGCCGTAGAGACGCACTCGGGTTTTCATGTCCTTCTCTATGTCCTCCATAGTCTCTCTAACGCTCTTTTCAAAAGCCTTCAGAAGATGATCATCTTTTGAGAGAGCATTTAAAATTGAAACTGACTTAGGACAATGGAAGTTAATGTCATAGCCAACTCTTCGTTCATCATTGGTGCGCAGGGTTAATGACTTCCCAGTCTTAGGATTTATATTATCACAAAGGTCATTGAATATGTCTTGTGTAACGATACCGCTTATCCCTAAACGTTCAGCTAATCGACCATCAAACCTTCCTTGTAATTCCTGATCGTTTACGTAGTAGTCACTCTTTTGGAGAGCATGCTTGAAATAATCTTTGGCTTGTTCTCCAGAGCTGCTTAATATCATTCGTATCATGACAATAAGGTTTATACCCAAACATTTCCTGCTTGGAAAAATTGATTATTAATTAAACTGGGTATAATGATTGGACTGGAAGACCCCGTTTGGGCTGTACGGCAAAACTTCACCTTATTATAAACTCGAAATATCAGACATCTCCCCTTGCACAGCCAAGGTACTTATTTGACCTCGACAAAGTCTACATCTTCAATGTCATCTGCCAGTGTTCTGCGATCGTTCGAGTTGGAGGGTTTTTTCGCATAATATTTTACTCCTTTGGTGTCTCTTGGATTTTTATCAAGTACAAAAGCACTTTCCAATTCCTCAGAAAACAGAATTCCATCAATTCTATCCATGATAAAATGATCTCCCTGATAATAGGCAAGCTGATAATTATACCAATACAAAATACTACTCACAAGTATTAAATATCCTACAGGTTGTTTGAACAGAATAAGTAATAGAGCAATAATAAAAAACAACAAAGGTTCGAGCCATGTCTCTATTTCTCTCAAATTGAATGCACGACCATTCCATCTAAAATTTTCAAAAAAAGGATGAATTTTGCCTGGGTCAACACTAGAACGGCCAAAGTCAAAAACTGATGGCAAACGTTTAATTTCTTTTTGGCGTTTAATACACTGGTACAAAAACGCAACTAAGAATAAATACCAAGTTGCGTTACGCCAAAGAAAATTTCCCAAGTCAAACTCATAGTAGCTTCCCGGTTGATACATTAAGATATTCATTACTTCTGAATTAGTGCTAGTAGTTCCGAAACCTAATAGTAAAGGTAAATTCTCTATTTCAAGCCGATAACCATAAGGTATATACGCTAAGAAAGAGAACATCATCATTGCATTGCCAAAGGAGAAATAACGCTCCCCTAAATCCCTCCTAATAAACACTTCGAGTAGTGTACGAGGAAAAGAAAGAATGCGAAGTGCTGTACCCATAACAGCATCGTCTATTGCCTGTGTACTCTTGCAAACAGTGCGAAAATAAATGTTTTGTTTGTTCATTTTAATAAAAGTTTTTTTGAAGAATTAAGATTTATAGTTTTGATTGAATCGCATTTTAATATGGTTTTCCTTAATAAAAACATCATCACCTTGGATGTGGAAATATCCTTCGACAAAGAAATTATTATTTGGGCCTCCGGTCTTAAGACGAATTAGTTCTTCAGGCCTGACTATCTTTCTTAGTTTCCAGGACTTCCCACTTGTATTTGAAACTTTATCCGCAATCGTATGGCCTGTTGTATACTCTTCAAAGTAATCCTCACCAATCAAATCAGATGCATACCGATTGGTTTCTAAATCAGTATTACTGTGAAACACTTTTGTTGCGAGCGTAGATAAAAATGAACTCACCTTATCTCTATACTTATCTCCCCCCATATTCGCATTATAATTTGGGAGATTTTGAGAGATGTATACAGTGGCCACTCGGCTACTTCTAGCAGTTGCTTGAAACTCGGTGTCCATTGGATGGAGAAAGTTCTGAGCTTCATCTGCCCATAGAAAAACGGGCCTAGAATTTTGCTTTATGGAACGCTTCTCCATTGCCCTTTGCCAAATGTATTTAAAAAGGGTTTGGGTCATATGTCCTGTTTTATGGTATTGTTTAAGGGGAAGATTTATGATAAGAATTTTTCCCATTAAACTATCCTCTGGCGAAAAATTCGATTCTTTGTTACAGAATAAAGAATATATTGGTTCTCGTAAAAATCTGAATAGAAAATTATTGAACGTGAGTTCGATAATCGAACGAGTTTTGTCACTAAGGTTTTTAAACCCTTTATTAAAAAACTGTTCAACAAAGTTGTATATTCGTATTTCGGGTACCGTTTTTTCACGTTCTATTTCAAATACTCCAGCATTCTTCATCCTGATTGTTTCTTGCAGACTAAGGGATGCAAACCATACTTCTGCTTTTGAACTCACATTTTCTCGTGCTTGTTGAAATGCCTTATTAAAAGCATTTCCATCTTCGTTGTCCTCGTCTGAGTCGTCGGGTTTTGGGATAGATTGTACGATGTCATAAAGACTCTGTATAGAAACTTCTCCATATGCCAAAAAGCATAAATCAATAGTATTATAGAGAAGCATATCCAAAGCTTCTTCCCAAAAAGGATCATCACTTTTACCTTTTTTTTCCTCTCCAGCTTTGATGACTGTCTTGAGGACTTCAACGATACTGTCTGTAGGATTTCCTTTGGCCTTACTTATTTCATATTGTAAAAGATTCATGTAATATTGGCCGGAAGGCTCAATAATCATGAGGTCGTTTTCTCGTTTGGCTAATCGACAATAATTTATCCAGAGATTTCTTTCGTCTTCTTTGCAACACAATACTAAGCCACCGAAGCCATGTGAGAGGTATTTCTGCGCCAATAAATGACCTGAACCAGAAGTTTTTCCACTTCCTGTATTACCAAATATAGCTACTCCAGTGCATGCATGGCGTATTCGCCAATAACCTGATGAGTTTCCTGTGAACTCTAAAATCGGTTTATCTAAATCAAATTGCTCCATATTTATTTCAGTTTAAAATTGGATTTAATTTTACTTTTGAAAGTGTAGTTATCTATTTCCTTGAAAGCTTGCTACTAAGCTGAAATACTTTTTGAGCGCAAAACCTGCCTTTGTGGCTTTCATTTAAAATCAGATTTCCTTTGTTTCTTTTTTTAGATAGCAAGTTGAAATCATCGATAATCAAACTTTTAATATGTTCTGATGTAATATTTTCTGAATTCATATCGTCCATTATTTTAGTTTATTATAATCATGTTTTATCTCGTACACTGAATTAGAAATAATTATGAAAGTCTTTTTAAATTTGATTTTACCACTTTTGAGAAGTCCGGTAAGTGATCACTCACCTACCGAACTTAGTTGGTTCAAGAAAGTCTATTCTGGTACGTATAATCCAGTAGCATGATTTCTTACCAATGTTTGACTGTAATGTTGAACAACAATTGGTGTTGAACCCGATGTTTGTAAAACACAAACATCAATCTCTTGTCCGAATTGGTTTTGAACTGTAGTGTACATGTTTTTATAAATTTTAGTTTGAAAACTCGGCGCTTAAGGAGTCCGACTATCCTCTTTTTTCCTATTAGAGAAAAAAAGTTCTTGTTCCAGATTTTGGGAATCTGGATAATTTATGTGCTTATAAATTGATATGATTGGTAGAATTATCCTACCTATTATTAAGTGCTAGCAATGACGAAAAATCTCATTAGCTTAACTATCATTGTTAAGGTCAAAATACTGTAACTCCCTTCTAGCTTAAGACTTTTATATTTGCCTTCTAAATTTATTAGAAACCTCTCGCGCAATCGAATAAAATATCTCTAATTAGGATTGCAATGTTATATCCCAGAAAATCTAGAATAAATGCTATGAACTTGATGTGTTTAAAATTTATCCAAATGATTATAATCATGACTCAAAGGTTGAACTTAAAAATGAAAGTGAAAAACCAGAGGAAAATTTTATTTTGAAGAAAATTAAAGTGCGAAAAAGATGTTTTCTGTCTTTAAAAAGACAATTTTTTGAGCATATTATCATTAAAGAAAAGAATTTTTAAAATTCCTCAGAAAACTAAATATTCTTGAGAAAATTGTTCCGTTAAAAAAATAAATTTCATTAATTTACAGTAGTGATGATAAGATTTCACTTACTATAAATAAGAAAATATTTTCAAATACTATCTGCTAAAATTATACTATGAAAGTCCTTGATGCTTTTTTGCTGCGCAAACCTTGGTATATAATTCTCAATCATGCTTCTACTCAAACTGGAACTAGTTTAAAACTATTTGAAAGGAGTGACCTTTCTGAAGGTGATTTACGTGATGAAGAAATAGAGTTTAACAAAGCAAATAATCTAATATTTAAAGAGTCAATTTCTTTTGCATGGGGCAAGATGAATGATGCTGCCAAACTACTAGAAATATATTGGATAAATCAAACAAAGACAGAAACAAATAAGAAAACAGGGAAGCTAGACTTTTATCTAAAGAAATTTATTACTTATGTTGAAAAAAGAGATAAGGACACTTTTAATAATGATATTGATACAAAAATTAGGAACAATTCAAAAAAGAAATATTGGGACAAGAAGTTTAAAAATATTGAGGAAAAGAGAAAGGCATTAGGCATACAGGCTAAATACGGTATAGTAATTTGTGATATTGCCCTAATTATTCTGGAGAAAGAAGCAGAAATAAGCACTAACATAGAAGAGGACAAAAGAATAACAAGAGAGATACGAGAAAAATTTATAAGAGCTTTAGATGATTCAGAAGACTTTACAGCCATCATTAATCAACAAGCAGCCTTTTGGAAATCAGATAAAAATAGTATTCCCTATTGGTTTCAGGACTCTCATTGGATTGGACATCAGAGGACAAATGGAGACCCAAAAGAAAATAATAACGATGAAAATAGTAAATGGGGGATTTTAAAGTTTTATATCTATATTGGGGTACCTACTAACGCTAAATATACTCCAATTAAAATTCTTACAGAAATTGGAGGAATAAAATATGAGGGGATTGGTGTCGTAACATTTGATGTAAAAAGTAAGTTTTTTATTGCTCATCTAACTTATAGATCTGCCTTAGATTCTAATATTGTTACACCTTCATTTTTTTTATTTCCAGTTAGTAATGAGCTAGATCAAAATTTTGCTATCGGATACACACAATATTTCTCTCAGCACTACAATACATTCATTGTTAAAACTGCTATACTTCTTCGTACACATGATGAGTTTGAACCCAAAAATTCGCCTTGTAAAAGCAAAGAGTTTAATGAAATTGAGTCTCCTATTCGTAGATTCTTTAATAATAAATCGTATAGTAGACTCTCATTACCTTTTGGCCCCATATCTAACCTATTCCACATTAATCAATATTATTCATTGCAAAAATGGATGGAAATGGGAACGCATGACTTTGATTCAGATCATACTTTATTAGCATGTTGTGATGAATATTATGTTTGCTTTTTTGTTGGTGATATTGATAGAATAAAATATAATCCAAATTCCATTAATAGTATAGATAAATACATTGCTTTTAAAGGAGACAGCGTTAAACACCTAACATCTAATATTCATGTTGACCAACTAAAAATAACATTTGATGATGATACAGTAGAATTTAATGCTTTTTATAACCATTACCAAACGCAAAATGTCAACTCGAATCATGAAACTTATAGTGGATTTGTTAGACGAAAAGGACAAACTTTACAGATAGTATTAGAGGATACAAGCGATCATTTGCCTGATATTGAATATTCACCTAAAATAAGAAGTACAATAGCAAGGTATATTTTATTAAGCTTCACAATCAGTAACCTTTCAAAAGGGTCTGCCCAGACAACTATCAATTCTTATCCATTTTTCTCAGGCATCATAACCGGGACCCATAAAAAAAATGAACCTGTTAGCTATATTGCTGTTGTTGTAAAAAAAGAAAGTATTAAAGGTGAAATTACTTTAAATGATTTTCGATTAAGAATCACTGATGAAAATAAGCGAGATGAACTCTCAAATAAAATTATTCAATATTTTCTTGAACAAATATCACAATCTAAAATTTCCAGCCCAGCTCCTTCTGATGATTTTATTAAACCATATCATAATATCGATATTTTCTCAAAATATATAGGTAGTGTCAGTCATGGCCCAAGAAAGACTGAAAATGGAGATTATAAATACTATTTTACTATATCTAGTGAAGATTCAACTTCGATATTAAACCAAGAATTTCTTGGCGTAACACCCGAAGAGGCAAAAGCACAAGCAGATTTATGGTTAGATACATATTACTCCTCCTTAAGGTAACACCTTTAGGCCTACTTCGGAGTTATCTCCGTTTTTTCTTTTGGAAAAGGAGGTTCAACTTTATATCCTGCATTTTCTAAGTATGCAGCCATTAATTCTATATGCTTTGAATCAAAAATAACTGGATCACTAAACCAATAGTATCTATTAGTTTTCTTACCTTTTTTATCCCAAGTACTACTAACTCCATGCAACCAATTTTCATTAAAATTTCGCTCTGAATGTAATCTTCCCTTTGAATCCCACTGACGCCATGTTCCGTGCTTGTCACCATTGTTAAAATGAATTTCATCGCTTAACTGGCCATTTTCATGGTATAGTAACCAAATTCCATGTGGTTTATCGTCCTTATTATGATGAGATTCTAATCGCAATTGGCCACTCTCATAATATTCTTTTTTAACAATCTTATCGTCCATTTACTCTTCCCTTTCAGAATAGAAATTTAATGAATTATAGACGATTTGTTGTTATATGTCAATAGCATTTTCATTTACGGTGTATTTAATATTGAGGAACTATTAGCTACCTCTTGTCCTTGAGTTAATAATATCTCCCGGTATTTAATAAGAGTTATTGCTTTGTAATCGATTTCTGTAATGTAGGATTGTAAGACCAAAATATCCTTTGCTATTATTTTAGATAGCCACATTTCAGCAATTAGAGAATTTTCCAATTTTGGTTCATAGCCAAGAAATCGTGTAATACGTTCTCTAGCGGCCTGAATGAAGGGAATATATGTTTTCTTATAGTTCTCATATATTATATCATCATAAATAAGACATAGATTTGGTTCCATATCTTTATTGCGAATTAGTTTAATATGTTCATCAGCCTGAACATAGAAATCAGCTTCATTCAGCTGTCCTAATCTGAAGCTGTGATAAAGTGAACGTAGAAATGGTTCAAAGGGAATTGTTACAGTTGGATGTGGTAAATATCCCAAACGTTTTTTAATCAACAGTTTGATCTCTACTTCAAGTTCAGGATAGACTTTCCATGATAGTTCCAAATCCTCCCAATAAATCAGGTCACTTGTAGAATGCTTGTAGTGTACCTGATATGCTTCTAAGTCGCCATTGAATACATCTTGAATCCATTGTTTTTCATCATCATCCATTTTCTCCTCCTTAATCAAATGAATTACTGAATATTGCTTATATTAGCATAATATACTCATGAAATCAATAATTTATCTATGGATAACGAGAAAAACAAGGATAGGGAAACAATGTTCCCATCTCCTTATGAACATTTTGAAGCTTTAATTGCGAATGATTTGAGAATGCGAAAAGAACTGGAAGATGAACTCAAGAAAATTAAACAAAATTATCAGCCGCCAAAATCTTATAAATTAGACTTACGGCCACCTGGAATAGAAGATGGCCGACAACATAAAAACTTTAATAGTGCGATTGCAAAGATAGAAAACCAAATTAAAGATACAGAAAATAGAATTGTTAAAGTAATTGATAGGGAATGTAAAAATTTGGAACTTAATAAGGAAGAGATTAATTTAATCAATAATATAACTTTTGAGAAAATGTTTCCGGACCCTCTCAAAGGCCTAGGTCCATTAGAAAAGAAGGCGTATATCAGTAGACCAAAAGATATTGAGGAATCCCAACAGAATATGTACTATCTTCTCAAAAATGCGCGTGAACATAGGCAATATAAAAACTCAAAAGAAGATTTCTCACCCAATATTGAATAATCATTTAATCCCTATCAATATCTCTATTACGTTCTTTTGAAGGCAGATTTTTCTTTTTGGGACTTTCTTTAAATAACGAGGGTATTTTTCCCTGCAATTGTTCTTTTAACAACTGTTCTCGACCTTGTTGCATTCCTAAAATATGTGGGCTTACTGCCTTTATTTTTGATAGTTTTTCAGCTAGTTCTGGTTCATACTTAGCAATCAGGTATCCATCATTAAATCCTTTCAAAAAATCTGGATCAATTTTATCTGTTTCTTCCATATTTAAAATGTTTCACGAGCATTTCGCTCAAGATATTGATTAATTGAGTCTTTATCATAAAGAATAACCCTTGGTTGAGGTTGCGTAAAACGGATTTTTCCTTCATCACGAAGTTTTTGCAATGTTGTTTTCGACTTGATATTTAATAACTGCATGGCTTCTTCATCCGCAACCCATTGAACCTTTTCTTTAAAATGTTCTTTCTTTAGCCTAGCAACAACTTGCTCAACAAGTGCATAAAAGGCATCCTCTTCAAGGCAAATAACTTGCATATAGAAAATTTTTTATTCACGAAACTATTTATTTTCCAAAGACTATCAAAGAACATTCAAAAGAAATGATTTGATTAAATCTGAATTCATGTTACCTACCTGTCATCAATCAAAAAAGGCAAGTACATTTTTACATGTAACTGTAAGATTGCAGAACAGAACGCGAACCTGTGTTTATTGACCTATGAAACCAAACTAATTACACTGTCTAGGGCATCATCCGTTGTTTTATTTATGAAGTTACTTTGATAGCCCATAGTAGTTTTTATATCTGAGTGTCTATATAATTGTTGCAAAATATTAGCAGGAATTCGGTCTGCTGATAATTGCGCAAAAGTATGTCTAGCGATATGCATTGTTAGAGGTTTATCTAGCTCAATAATTTTTGCCACTTTTTCTAAGTATATGTCACAGCTTTTAACTCTGGTTTTAATACGGACCTGCACATCATAGGCTTTTGAAAGATCGGATAGATTTGCCAAGTCATGAAAAACTAGATCATGAGCATTTATCCCACGTGGATATTGTTCCAATATTTCTAGTACCTTTTCAGGTACTTTAAGAGAGCCTGCTTTAAGATTTTTACCCATCGCATAATACAACCGATCGTTTTGAAAGTCAGACCATTTTAAACGTAATAAATCTGATACACGCATTCCTGCA
Organism: Emticicia fontis; assembly: GCF_054779675.1. Taxonomy (NCBI): domain Bacteria; kingdom Pseudomonadati; phylum Bacteroidota; class Cytophagia; order Cytophagales; family Leadbetterellaceae; genus Emticicia; species Emticicia fontis. The sequence continues at coordinate 130,141 of NZ_BAAGXU010000037.1, read as the reverse complement.
AAATAGAAAGAAATTAACCACAAGTTTCGAGCATGATTTTCACCTTTTGGTAGTTCAATACTTTCTAATGCTCTTACTTCCTCTATACTTAGACCTATCTTCATGCTGTCAGGAAATTTAATTGAGATTTTTCCCTTTCCAAATGGATAATACTTAGAATCCACCAATCCTGCGGCGATGGCCCTGTTGAAAATTGTTCGTATGACTACGAAATGATTCATTACGGTTCTTTCAGACACATTACGAGAACCTATTAAATAGGCTCTGAACTTTTTCAACAGGCTTGTATCAATTTCTGCAAAATTTACATCTGACCCACTTAAAAACTTTTTAAATTGTTCAATCCTTGGAGAATCTGCCGATTTTTGATTGTATTTCCCTGTGGCTTCTAGCTGATCACAATATACTTTTGCTTGGCTAAAAAAAGACGTTCCTTCTTGAGGCTTTATTTGTTTACGAACTGCTTTAGAGGATACATCTTTATTGAGTGCAGCCATTTCTAACATTTTGTCATTAGCTTCTGCTTTCTTTTTAAGAATGAGATTGTTCAATCTAACAGAGTTAGGGTGTGACTTTTTCACTTGCTCTCTCAATCCATCCCAATCTATTTCACGGATACGATGGCCTAGGTAGAGATACGATGATTTTCTTTCTACGGTAACTCTGATTGCTAGTGGATAAGTACCATCTTGGTTACCCTTTTTGCGCAATACAACTTTAAGAGAAGTCGCCATAAATAAAAGCTTTAGATTTGTAGATATTCCTTATACAAATATACGAAGAATTGGTACAACATAGGTACAACAAATCATGTTTTTTTATGGATTCTATCAAATTCAAAATATTATAATTAACTCATAATAAGCACTTTAAAAATCAATACAATACAATAAAATACAAATCCCGCAGGACTTAAAATCCTGTGAGCCGAAACGCTCGTACGGGTTCGATTCCCGTCCCCGGTACTTTTTTAACTCGCTGATTATCAGTAAGTTATACAAAAAAAGGGTTTTAGAATTCAAAGTTGACAAAAAATTGACAAATGAATTCTCAAACCCTTCTCTTTTTAGCAAAGATTCACCACCTGCGAATTATGTCTGCTGTGTACCCCTACAAACTCTGCCGGATTACTCAAACGGACGACATTTCTAACCCCTCCTATGTAGAATATTATGTGTTTGATGAAAAAAAGGCTCAAGCGAAAAAGTTGGGGACTAAGCATAAATTTTAGCGAGTCTGAAGAGGAAGAAAGTAATATTTCTTATACCTCTGAACTGGTTTCTTAGTAGCATTCTTAGAACCATTGGAGCAGTATTACTACCTGTCCCTACAACCAAAATATGAAACTTTCGGCCAACAAATTTAAGCATCTGTATTAGTTCTCTCATTTTAGTCTTAACTGTCTCAGGATTTTTTGTAAGTAATAGTTGCTGAATAAAGCCTGGCCTTCTTTGATACTCTCTTCGGCGAGTTTGAATTTGCCCGCATAAGAACAATTGCCTATATGGCCGAATAAAAGTGTAGGATATAGAGGGTCTATGCTGATGGACTTTGTGCTGTATTCAATGGCTTTCTCTAACTCTCCTACTGACCGTAGAGATATACTGTACCAATAGATAATCTGCGCATCATTGGGGCTGTATTTGAGTGCTATGCGGTAGATAGTGATGGCCTGCTCCCATTTATTCTATTGCCGGTAGGTATTTGCCAGTACGGCATAAGCCAGCCCATTTTCAGCATCTTTCTGTAAGGTAGCTAAGGCATTTTGTTCTGCCAGACGCACACTCTGCTCCATATCCATAAAAGAAGAGTTACCTAATATGCGATAGGCAGAAGTTTTATAGTCCAGTGCGTCGGCAAAATCCGGATCAAGAGCAAGGGCCCGGCCGAAACGTTCGATGCCTGCCTCTAGTTTTTCTTTGGTACGGATAAGCATCAATTGCCTGCCTTTCAGGTATTCCTGATAAGCTTCCAAGTTTTGTGTGGGCATTACATTGCTGGCAGTTGTGTTGATACCTTTTAGCTTTTTACGCAATTCATTGCTGACTTCGTTGGTTATCCGGCTGATAAAGTCAATGGTATTGGTCAACTTTCCATCATATTGTTTGGCCCATACAACCTGATCTTCAGCTGCTTTTATGAGCTCGAGGCTTACCCGGATTCCTTGTGATGTTTTTGTTATTTTGCCATCTAATACATAGACAACATGCAGTTCGGAGGCAATCTGAGGGATAGTTTTATTGGTATGCTGAAATGATTCAGATGAGTTTTTTGAAATCACTTTCAGGTTTTCGAGTGAAGTCAGAGTGGTACGAATCTGCTCGGTGAGCCCCTCTGCCGTCATTGAGGTTTCGGTAGTATCAACGCTCTGAATGGGTAAAACAGCTATTGAATTATTTTCTACCCATTTCATAATACCAGTTGGCATACTATTCATATTCCATAAAAAACCAACAACCAGCACAACAGCTAAAATTGCCAAAGCCAGATAGGCATATTCTTTACGGGAAATTTTACGTGAGACCTCCTGGCGAACCGGAGCTGGTTCTTCTATTCTTTCAATGGGATTAACGGGTATTTGCTCAACGATTTCAGGGATATTCTCTGGAATGCTTTCTGTGGTATTTTCTCTGGTTTTGCGATAATCGGTAGGTGAAACACCAAATTCTTCGGTAAAATACTTACTGAAAGTCTGCTGGCTATCAAAGCCTATCAGGGAAGTGATTTCTACGATACGCAGGTTGGTATCCTCAAGCAATTGCTTGCCTTTACTAAGTCTTTTGAGCCAGATAAAACGTGAGGGAGAAAGATTGGTTTGTTCCTTAATAAAACGGAATAACTGCGAGCGACTGATAGCTAATTCAAGGCAGATATCATCGATGGAATACCCTGGTTTATCTAAATTCTTCTCTACTAAAGTGTTACGCTTTTCAAAATATTATTGTCCTTTACTGAGATTCATGGATTTAAATTACAAGTACCAAAATTAGAGAAGATTTGCTGAAGAACCAAGTTTGAGTCTGGTTAATAGAAGCAGATTATATTTACTTTTAATGAACACTATTTTTATATAAACGATATCAATATACGTAAGATATTGTTAAAATCTCACTCAATCAAGTGTTTACCGTTCCCTAAAAAACGAGGAAATTCTAACCAAAAAAGGTTTTCTATGCTTAGCTTCGTACCGTTTTAAAAAATCGGTGTAAAAGACAAAACACAAAATGGATAGATTCTGAGAGTATTTATCCTTCAAAGCAAAAGTAAATATATTGATAGCCTTGATTTTATGCCCTGATGTTGATGAGTAATTATTTATCAGATCTGATCGCACAAGCTTAGTCCGCCACAAGTTTATAGCAATTACCTCCCACACGTAATAGCCGTAAGTGTAAGTACATCTGCTAAAAAAGCAGGCTGGCATTGCTATGCCCTTTGGTGAAGAAAAGCTATTGATTCTGGCAAATAGATGAACCTTTTTTTCTAATTAACTATAAAACGGTACGATGAAAACATTTTTACTGAGAATTCTGAAATTGATTTATGTACTCCTCTTTTTTCTGTGGGGTAGTCAATCAATGGCGCAGGTGCTGAATGGCACCTATAATATAGAAGTACATTATTTGCAGGGTTATGGAAAAATTGATACAGATCCTACTACTGCAGGAGAACAAGTACACACGGCAAAAGTAGCATTGAATAGTAATAACGGGCTTCCTCAGGTACAATTATTTGACCTTTCGTCGGGTGCAAGTAACCAACCTAAAACCTGTTATGTATCTTATTCAGACGCCAACGACTGGGGGCCTGCAGTAGATTATAATATTGGCACGCTCATTGGTAGCACAAACGGTCGGTTTGACTGGACCTTTTTTACCTGGGAAGATGATGGTGGCGAGATATGCAACTGGGATGACGGTGATGATAACCGCGCTTATATATGGAATTACTATTTTGCTAATAGTTATACTCAGGCATCCTGGTATCAGTATGCTGATATAACTAATAGTGTCAATGGCACAAAAGAAAGAATAAAATCTACCTGGCGGTATCAGTATGGAGAAAAAACAGCTGCCTTAAATTTCGGTACTTTATCTAATACTACTTACACGCATATCAACACTAACAGAGGAGTACCCTCGGGTGCTAATACTGCTTTAGGGTATAAAAACCAATGGACATCTTCGACTAACGCCTCATTCAAAGCAGGTAATGATGTAACTTATAAATTTCAGATTAATAATTCAAAAAGAATTATATTTTCAACTGCCTATTCTGAAACCAATTTTGATACTTATGTCCATTTAGTGAAACTCAATAGCGACGGAAGTTTTAATAGTTATGTAGATGGCAACGATGATGGTGGCGGTAATTCAAAATCATATTTTCAAAAAGATTTATGTCCGGGGTTATATGGTGTTATTGTAGAAGGATATTATGATTCAAGCATCGGTGATTTTAAACTTACGCTTCAAGCTTCAGATTTAATACTTGTGCCTGGTACGCTTGCTATTTCTACCAATAATGGTGAAAGACTTAACCTTTGTCCAAATGCCACTATTCCGGCTATCAATAGTACTGCCAGTGCAACTTCAACAGTTGGTAGCATTACCTATCGCTGGGTAAGAGCTACCTATAACAATGGCTCATGGAGTGCATGGACTACTGATACAAATGCAGGAACTGGAACAAGCGCCTCAAATCTAGGCACCATCGGTAACAATGAAATTGTAGCTTTTTACAGGATAGCTAATGATTGTGGAAGCGAAAGAGGAACTAACATCGTGTATTTTGATAGATATACACCGACGGTCTCAGCGGGAGCTATTGCAGGGGCAACGATGATACCTTCTCCCAGAGAGTTAGCACTAGGAACAATGACCTCTTCGACAGATGCCACTGCAAGCCCAGGTCTGGTTATATCGTGGGAAAAGAAAGAACAGGGTGGTGCCTGGGAAACTGCTACACCAGCCGGAAGTAACCAGTCTTATAGTTTACCTGAGCTGAGTATAACCACTACTTTCAGAAGAAAAGCTTCGAGTACTTGTCCGAGCATAGCCTCGGTTTATTCGAATGAACAAACCATAACTGTTGTGAATCCGAATGGCCTCCTGACAGGAAAGGTAACTAGCAAAACAGGTGGAGGGGTGAATAATGTAACTATTACGGCACAACGAACGACTGCTGTTACAGGAGGGGCAACCAATAAAACTTATACCACTACTACCGGAATTGACGGTACCTATTCAATAGAGGGAGTGTATTATGGCTCAACAGCTACTGGCTCTGGTGCTGCTGCTGCTTTTACGATTACGCCTTCAAAAAATACCCATGTTTTTGACCCGACTTCTCTTACCAGAAATGTCAGTCAATTGCAACCGGCTCCGGCTGATGCCAACTTTACAGATAAAACAGTATTTAGTGTAACAGGAAAAGTTACTCAGGACTGTGCTGATTGTAATGGAGGGACAGTTCAGAATCCGGTATCATGCCCGATTGCCAATATTGAATTTTTGATTGACAATGTGTATTTAGCTAATAAAACCCTTACCGATGGTACCTATGCCCTTTCTATGGATGAGCAAAAGAACTATACTGTCAAGCCAAGATATAAAAATCATACCTTCTCTCCTGCTCAACAAATATTACCTGTTGGAGAGGCGCCCTCAATAGAAAATGTAAATTTTGTTGACATCACCACCCGTACCATCTCAGGAACAGTATTGGGCGGATGTAATGAGTACATCGGGCAAGCGACTATTAAATTCAGTCAGATATTGCCTGATGTTAACGGGAACCCGACAGCAGCCTGTTTAACTAAAACTATTACTACTAACCTGAATTCCGGTTATTATTCTATCACACTTCCAGCCGGAAAATACAGAGCCAGTATAGAAGGTTTCACTCCGGGCGGGAGTGGTACAGATCTGAATGGGCTGACAGTTAAAGATTTTCTGAATCAGAAAGTATTAATTCAGGACTCACTCACCCGTGATATAGACACTACTAACAGAGTACTTAATCTGGTATATCCAAGAGCCCCGGTTTTAGAAGTAATTGGCCTGAATACAGTGTGTACTTCAACAGCCAATGTCTGTACACCGGCACAGGCAGGTAAACCTTATTCAGTAATTGCACAAAGCGATACTGCTACCTTTACTATTAAAGTATGGCAAGGGCCAGCCAAAACTTGTCCTGCAAAAGATAGTCTGGTTTATTTACATACAAACATTCAGAAAGACGATACCAGTGAAGACTTCGTTTTTGCCAATCCTACGGGTAGTATTACCAAAAATCTGGTTGGAGGATTACCTAATATTGTCTGTCCATATTTCAAAACTTTTAACCTCCAATACACTGATAAATTTAAAAGATCGGCCACTGACATTAACAAAAATGTAGTGGTAACGGGTATAAAAGCAGATATTGGTACATTCACTACGGTATCTCCTGAAGTACCCTTTAAAATATTACACGATCCACAAGGTGATTTAAGCTATAGTTTCTGGGAGCAGAACAAGACAAGCGAAACAGCAATAAGGGCTTTCAGACAAGATAGCGATAATATGGGTGGATGGGCAAGTGTAACCATAGGTGCCAAATTCGGATTAGGATTGGCGTATACCGTTGAAAATTCGGTCTGGGGAACTATCAAGGGTTCATTAAATACAGGTTCCAGAAGTGTATCAGATAGTGTATCTATTCTTTCCATTTCAAATAATCAGGTATTTTCAACTGCCAATAATGAAGAAGTAGTAGGTGCGCAAGGCGATGTTTATATTGGTGCTGCACTTAATCTTCTTTATTCAAAAACTCATGTGCTCTCTTATAAAAGCCCATGTACGTTGACACTCAAAGATGATTTCATTATTGCGCCAGATGGTTTTGTGACCGAATATATTTATTCAGAAGACCATATCGTCAATACAGTCATTCCAACACTTAAGGCTTTCAGAGACAACCCTTCTAATACGCCTGAAGAAAAAGCCCGATATGCTAATCAGGTATCGGTATGGCAACAGACTTTAGCCAATAATGAAAGCAATAAAAAGAGAGCATCATTCGAAAAAAATCTCTCGTTTGATGGTGCCGCTGGTCCAATAAGCTCTACTACCACTACCAGTTCTACCAAAACCAGTACAATTGAGTTCGGGATGGAGATTGATAAAGAGCTAGCTATAGAATTAGGCTTTGAAGTGGCTGGTAATGGGGCAAGTGGAGCCTTTATTATGAATACCAAATTAGAAACAGGTGGTAGCATTGCTAGTACAACATTGAAATCTACTACGACCGGATATGTACTGGATGATGGCGACAATGGCGATTATTTTTCAATTGATATTAAAAAAGACCCTGTATACGATACTCCTGTCTTTCAGTTGGTAGCCGGAACATCAAGTTGTCCGTGGGAACTAGGTACACAGCCACGAGACGAAATGCAGCTGGTGTGTGCAGTGCCATCCGTTTCGAATATTCCGGCGGCAGGTGAAGCTGAGTTTATTCTTCAACTATCTAATACCAGCCAGAGTGGTGAAGCCCGTACCTATTTATTATCTTTTGACCAGTCAAGCAATCCATCTGGTGCGGTGGTTACAATCGGGGGAAGTCCTGTGGTGGGAAACACCTCATACACATTGGGTTATTTGGGCAGTGTTCAGGTAGTTGTTAAGGTAAAAAGAGGTGCTTCAAATGTTTATTCTTATACAGGGCTTAAATTTATACTTAAGGATGCGTGTGATGGAGCCATCAGTAAATCAGTCTCATTGAATGCGTTTTTCAATAGTCCTTGTAGCAATATAACCCTAGCTTCTCCAACCGATGGCTTTGGTATTATTACCAATACAATGCCGGTGATTCTGAAAGACTATACAGTAGCAAACCTGACGAATGTATCATTGGAGTATTCGAAGGTAGGAACCAGTAACTGGTCAACCGGATTTACAAAGACAGCCGCACAATTGTCTACTGATCCAAGTGGCACACTAGTTAACTGGGACATTGCCAATCTTCCGGACGGGAAATATAATATAAGATTAAAGCTATTGTGTGCTTCGAATGTTGTCTATTCTCAAACTGTTACTGGCATCATCGACAGAGTGGCACCTAAACTTTTCGGTAGCCCGGAACCCACCGACGACAATTATGTGATTGGCGACCAGATTTCAGCTACTTTTGATGAAGCACTGGGTTGTGCTAATCTAAACAGCAATAATGTCATAATTAAAAACTTAAAAACCAATGCCATTATTCAGGCGCAGCTAGGGTGCTTCGATAATAAAATCATGATTGTTCCGAAAGTTAGTATGGGAGTTACTCCGGATAGTATCAGGGTTACTTTGCAAAATATTCAGGATTTGTATGGAAATGTAAAAACAACACCTGATTCGTGGAAATTTATTCTTGGTAACTCTGTGGCTGCTACGGGTAACAAAGCGCTTTCGATTAACTCTAATACTTCGATACCGTCTGTTCAATCGGGAGCTATCTCTAATGCAGGGAATGTGACGATTTCGATGCAGGAGAATGCCACCGGAACATTAGATTTCTATTTTAATCTACCAGCCAATGCACCAAACGACTTCCTGATTAACTATTCGATTTCAGGAACAGCCAGTGCAGCCAATGATTATACTGTATCGTTTTTCCCGGCTTCACGGATTGATGGAAGAAAAATAGTGGCTAATCAGTTTAATGGCACCACTGGTACCATTACAATATTATCAGGCCAGAAGTCTGCCAGATTGATTATTGACCCTATCGGTGATACGAAATTCGAAGGTGATGAAACGATTATTATCACCGTGAATGAAGGAGGCGATTATGGCATCAGTGCCAGTTATATCATGACAGGCATTATTCTGAATGATGATGCAGATGATTGTTTGAATGGCGGTAATGTTTATACAGTCAGTAATAATACAGGTGGAAATACCTCAATAGCCGCAGGTACTTATCATAAATCTTTGCTGGAAACCAATGGAACCGTAGTTTCGCCAACAAATGTAACGATGAAAGGGGCTAAATCGGTAGTGATGAAGCCGGGGTTTGAAGTAAAACCGGGTGCTATATTCAAGGCCATTATAGAAGGTTGTCCGCCTGCACCATCAGGCTTTAGCATCACATCCCCCGATAAATCAGACCTGACTGCAAGTAACGACAATACACCTACTTTCATCACTCAGGCAGAGAGTACGCCTACGCAAGCTTCTTCTGCCGTTCAGTATGCGCCAAATGTACTTGCGGCCATAAATGACAAAAAAATATACTTCCAGTTTACGCTTGAAAACGATGAAGATGTCACATTGGTTCTTTACAACAAATATGCCGGTGAAGTGTTGAGAGTCATTGACAATACGCATTACAAAGCAGGCACGTATACCGCTGAAATTGAAACTGAAACACTTAAAAAAGGTGAATATTTTATTCAACTGGTTACGAAAGATAAGAAGACTTATCAACAGGTGACTGTGAATAAGTAAGAAAGGGGAAACGTAAATCAATAATAAATAAGAAAGAGTATAAGCAGCCTATTATAGGCTACTTATACTCTTTCTTTATAATAAGCCAGAATGCATCAATTTCAAGAGCGTGTGTCAGTCGCTTGGATGCTTACAAGCGTATGGCAATGGTGCATGACTATGAGTATTGCTCGCGTGAGCCTGACAAAATTGATATTATCTCTATCCAGAACTGGCGCTCAGACTTGTCACAAACGGCAGGATTGGCAACGATAATTTCTCATCGAGCGGTTACCCGCTGACTAATGGGAAAGACTTATATCTCTACTTTGTCCCTAAAGATAATTATCAGATCAATGTCATTATCCCGAAACCAGCCTCGGGCAAAATTGAAGCAAGCTGGTTTAATATTTTTACAGGCGAAACCCGTGAAGAAGCGGCTTCTGACTGGTATATTTTTAAAGCCTACCAATCACCCTGGAAAGGGCAATCGGCGGTTTTGATTTTGAAAGGGAAGTGATAAAGGTTAGGCAAGGTTGCCTCTTCTGGCATTGAAATCCCACTTATCAAAAAGTTTGATAAATATTTTGGCGATATTTTTAGCGTCGTCGATACCTCTGTGATGTGTGCCTTCTAAAGTGATTTTTTCATTTTTGAGGGCATTTTTCATACCCATTGAACGGGTATTTCTGATGATGGCGTACTGGTGTTTCAGACTGATATGTGATTGTAGCCAGTCGATAGGTAAGCTATGCAGTTGGCAATCGTTCTTGAATTGCACCTGATCGTAGAAACCCCATGAACACAGCAGGTATTCATCCTCAAAACTCAATATCCAATTCTGAAATTCTTCTAATATAATCGGGAATATCTGTGCACCGTCCACCTGTTCTTGTGTGATAGAGGTTAGTTCTGTGCAGAAATCTGACAAGATGCTATGTACAGTAGGTTTAACAAATCGGTTAAACTCACCAATTATCTGCTTTTGTTCATTGATACAAACGGCACCTATTTCTATAATTTCATTGGGCTGCCTGTCTCTTCTTTCCCAGCAGGTGGCTTCTAAGTCTAGGATTATGTATTTCATTTTTGTGTAGGTAAAATACCAATGTATATTAAATAAAAGAAGCAATAATCTCAATAAATGTTTTTATCAAACTGCAAAGGAAACCGTAAAATAAAAACAAATCAAACTACTTGTTACACTGTTAAAATAGTGTGTTTTTTGAAAAAAAAAAATATGCAAGCAATTACAAGTTACTTTGGAGAATTTTTATTTTGGGACGTTTATGTTCAAGGAATTTTAGCATCATTATTCATTCTAATTGGAATATCACTATGGATTTACACCTTAGCTGAATATTTCAATCCTAATGAAAATATGGATTTAATTGAATATATTAAAAAAAACTACACTGGATTGTACGATTTAGTTACAGTCGGTCTTAAACTCAAAATAGCCAGGTATGTTTCTTATTTTGCTATTTCTTTAACAGTTATTTATAATGTTGGGGTTTATATGACTAATTTTTCTGATGATTTTATGGATGCTTCTAATAGCTATCATCTTTATTTAAAAAAATATTGGGCAGATATGTTGGATAATAAAGAACATCATATCGATTCTGAAAAATTTCCAGATCTCTCAGACACTGATGAAATGATAAAAATTCGACAATTTGATTCAGTATTTCATATTCCCAAAAAAGATACTCTTGCTTCTTCCACCGACACTTCGATAAATAAAGAATTTCTCGAAAAAGTTTTCAAAGATTCTAAAGGGGCATTTAGAAAAGATGTTTATTATTTTGCTAAGCATGCTATTTTAGCTGATAAGGATTGGAGAGGCTATATTACATACTCTCAAAATCTGATAAATATTACACAAGTAGCATCATTAAGTTCATTTATATTGTTTTGCATGTGTCTAATAAATTTCTTTTTTGATTTTTTAAGGATTATTAAAGAGATATTTTTTCGAGATAATATGGGGAATGTTGTTAATTTAGAAAAGGGAAAAAGTGTGAAAAAGAATAAACTAATTATCTACTTATGCGTAGCAATTCTTAGTTTAATTCTATATTCATTCTTCAAGATAAATTTCATTTTACCTTTTTTTGCTATCTTTATCATTACTTGGCTTGGATGTTGGATTTTTAGCATATCTATCGAATGGATTGGAAAACGAACCCGAGCCACGCTTATTATTAGTATATTTTCGATGATTACTTACTTTATAGCTGCAAAATCATGGCAAGCTAATGAAAAGGAGATTTGCAATAAGATCTATGGTGTTTTTATTTTTAAAGAAAAACAGAACCTTGCTTTTAAATATATTGATGAGCTTTTTAAAACAAAATAAAGATTAAACATAATTTCATTTTAGATATAATTTGGAGACAATTATTACCGAAGTAACCTATAAAATATAATCAATAACAATGGTTAATCAGCCATAATTATGATACTTCAGAAGAGTATTTAAGAGAAACCTGAATATTCAAATGTATGATAATTTGAATATTCAGGCTCACACTAACAACTATTTTATTCAAAACGATTCCAATGTTCGTCTTTTGGTTCTTCTATTGTAGCTTGTCTTGCATTGTTCCTCGTTTCTCCTTTATAAGTGCCGAAAATAAAAAAATTCTTTTGTGCTTGTTTTAATGACACCTCGTTCGCTCCGCCCTCACTATTCGGGTCTTTCAATTGAAAAGGGTCGTCTTCCCAACGGCAAACCGGACAAATATCATATTCCCCGGGTTCATCCAATGTTTTATAGCCACAACAAGGGCAAGTAAACTTGGCTTTAAATGTCAGAATTGACAATGCTTTTGCTGTGGCATATTTATCAAAACCGATTAACGTTTTTGTAGCAACCCAACGCTTCTTTATCTCATCCGGCAAACCATGTAGCGAAAGGTCGTCGTCAATGATTACATAGTTTTCATTTTCCCCCGATTGCTCAACCCATGCAGTAATTTCACTAGCTCTATCCCCGAGTTGGTCGATGCTAGTTTTGTTGTTTAATTTGGTAATTGTATGAAAATTAAGCCCACGTTTTTTGAAGATTTCTTTCCACTTCGTTTCATCAAAGCTTATTCGATGAGTGGTTGTCAGAACTATTGAAGCATTTGTTTCTTTAAATAGAATTGCCAGATTCTCTGCAGCATTTTCATTAAATTTCATAAAACCATCTGATAGTTGTTCAGTTGGGCTCCAGATGGGTGTGGTTACTAAAACGCCTTCTATGTCTAAGAGGATAATCATATGCAATATATCTTTAAACAATTTCCTCCTCCACATATTCCAAAACATCCCCAGGCTGGCAGTTCAGTACTTTACAAATAGCTTCCAAGGTATCAAACCTAATACCCTTAGCTTTGCCAGTTTTAAGGATGGATAAATTGACGGTAGTAATTCCGATTTTTTCTGCCAACTCTTTACTTTGCATCTTGCGTTTGGCAAGCATCACATCTACATTGATAATAATTGGCATGGCTCAAATAAATAAATCTTGTTCTTTCTGTAATTGTAAACCCTGTTTGAAAATAGCGGCAAAAAAATAGGCAAAAACGCCCAAAATGAAATGCAAGATAATTAAAATAACAGCCATGTCGTCTACTTCAGCAAAAATACTGGCAAAGAGCACCGCAAGTGTTGGTAGCAATAAGTTGGCTAGATAAAAATACCGTAGCTGTCTGATGCCAAATTCTGTAAACAGCTTCGGCTGAAAGAATACCTTAAAAATATTACTGGCCAGCAGGAAGAACAATCCATATAAGCCCAGCACCAATAGAAACTCAAAGATAATATAAGGCATATTATAATCTCCGTTCAGAAAAGGGGTATCTGTAAACGGGTACATGACATGGAAATACTTTTTATTTTCTCTGAAACCCAACCCCCAGCCTGTTAGTAAACAAAAGGTTGAATAGGCCGCTGTACCTAGATAAAAGAAAGCCAGTATGCGGGTGATATAGAAAAGAATTTTAGAAACAATTTTTACTTTGTTCATTTTTCATAATTTTTAAAATATGATGTAAAAATAAGCTTTAATTATCATAAAACAATAATTAATTTATTTTTTACAATTATTTAGTACTTCATTTAATTTATACTTTCTCAATCTTATTTATTAATTTTATCATTCTTCAAAAAAATTTTAAAAACTTTTGTAATGAATTCTGAGGCGGGTCGTCTATGTTATTGAAATGGATTTAAAAGTATTTACACAATCGGTTCTTCAGCATCAATCCCGGCTTTTCCGGGTAGCAAAACTCTTCCTCAAGAATACAGAGGAAGCCGAAGACACCGTTCAGGAAATATTTTTAAAACTCTGGGATAAACGCCAGCAGCTCGAGGCTTATAATAGTGTAGAGGCTTTGGCAGTGCAAATGACCAAAAACCTTTGTCTGGATAAGTTGAAGTCGCACGCTTATAATTATACAAGCACAGGTCTGGAAACGGTAGAAGTAAGTGCCAAAACTTATACACCCCATGAACAGGCAGAGCTGGCCGATAGCAATGAGTTGTTAAAGAAAATCATTGACGATTTACCCGAAATTCAGAAAACGATTCTCCACCTGCGAGATGTAGAAGAGTATTCGTTTGAAGAGATTGAACAGATTACCGGACAGACCATCAATAATATCAGAGTCATATTGTCGAGAGCGCGAAAAAGTGTGAGAGACAGTTATCAAAAAACGAACAATTATGTATCAGGAAATTGAAAAATTACTGGAGAAATATTATGAAGGTGAAACCACACTCCAGGAAGAAAAACATATCAAAGAGTTTTTTAGTAAAGCAGAGGTGCCCACACAATTGCAACACCATATAGCCGAATTTGCCTATTATCGTCTGGCTGCTAAAGAAACACCCTCGAAAAACCTGAGCGAAGAAGTACTAAGGAAAATTGAGAAGAGAGGCAGAATTATTCAGTTCAGAGCCGTGAGTATGAGGATCGCCGCCGGAGTGGCATTAGTATTAGGCAGTTTTGCCGCAGGATATTATTATAATAATAAAGGTGGTGATATAATAGTATTTGCAGAAGATAAGCACGCCACTGTGATGAAAGAAACCTTGCAATTTAAACAGGTAAACCTGACATCGGCTAGTGAAAGAATTGATGCGGTAAACCAAAGCTTAAAACTGAAAGAATTAGACCAGGAACTCATCCAATTGTTGATTAATACTCTGAATTTCGACAACAATGTAAATGTGCGTCTGGCTGCTTGTCAGGCATTGGCTCGCTTTGAAACCGAGCCTGCGGTAAGAGAGGGGTTGATGCAATCACTCAAAATTCAGACTGACCCGAATATTCAGATTACGCTCATCGAGTTATTGGTAATGATGAAAGAAAAACGTGCCTCAGAAACGCTGGAGCAAATATCGAAAGACAAGGAAGTAATGGATGTGGTAAGAATGAAAGCGGAAGAGGGAGCAGCTACATTGATTACGTTGTAGGGAATAGGGCTTGCACCGCGGCCTTCGACTGCGCTCAGGCACAGGGCTCAGCTTCAGTTTAGATTACCAAAGTTTATTCAAAAATTCAATATATAAAACAATTAACAAAAACCGGATTTAATGAGAAGTTAAGGCCTTATTCTCAGGATAATCCAAACAAATCAATTTCAGAATTATTTAAAAGCCAATTACCATGAAAAAAAATATGTTCGTACTCGCTTGCCTTTTATTAACTGCTGTTTATACGCAAGCACAGGAATTCAAAACAAAATTAGCCAATACCAAAGACAGCAAAATAGCCATTGAACTGGATGGTGAAAATCTGAAAGTAGAAGGATATGCCGGAGATGAAGTAATCATTAAAGGTGGTGGACTTGACCCTATACCAGAACAAGCCAAAGGTTTGAAACCACTCTATAATACCAATGTTGATAATACAGGTCTGGGACTTGCTGTTAACTTGGAAGGTGGCATATTGAAAATTGAAAAAGCTTCCAGAAAATCAGCTAAATACACGATAATGGTTCCTAACAAGGCCAGTATTATGTTTACGCAGGTTAACTGGCAAGGTGGCTCACCTATCAGCTTCAGTAATATTGACGGAGACCTGGAAATAAAAACCAATAATTCCGATATAAAACTGAACAACGTTACAGGGCCTATTGTAGCTAATAGTATCAGTGGCAAGTTAACAGCGGTTTTCTCAGCATTAAACCAGTCGACACCTTCTTCTATCTCTCTGATTAGTGGCGACCTTGATATTACGCTTCCTTCTACGGCTAAGGCTACGCTTTCGATGAAATCTATTTCAGGAGAAATCTATAGTGACATTGATTTAAACCTGAAATCAGGAAAAGACGGTATGTCAAGAGTAGGCGGTGGTCATAATATCACAGGCAACATGAATGGTGGTGGAGTGAATCTTCAACTGAACACTATCAGCAGCAATATCTACGTCCGCAAAAAATAAAGACCTTTGTCCGATATAAAATTATGAAAAAGAGAATTCAATTCGTTATAACATTATTACTATTACTCGCCCTTGGCCAATCGTTCACTTACGCACAGAAAATTATCGAGAAACACCTGCCTTTCTCGGCAGGGCAATCGGTAGACCTGAACCTCAGATTCGCTGACGACATCAAGGTGCAATACTGGGATAAAGCAGAAGTATATGTAAAGATTGCCATTGAAATTAACGGAGGCAGGTTGAATGATGCCCTAACCGTTGATTCTAAAAGCAACTCAAATGAAATAAGCCTGAAAACTGATTATGATAAAGAGTTAATCAAAAAAGGCAGATACGAAGATTGCCCTGAAACTAAAGACGGTCGTCGCTCGTCATGGGGTAGTGATAACGAACGCTATTATGTGTGCAGCACTATCAACTACGAAGTATATCTGCCCAAAAAAGCCGAGGTAAGTCTGGAAACGATTAATGGCAATATCTGGATAAGCAGCATCAGCAACAATCTTACAGCGAAAACTATCAGTGGGTTTGTGGAAGTAAACTGGCCCAAAGGGAAAGGAGGTAATATAGGCATGAAGACTATTACTGGCGAAGTGTACTCAGATTTAGACATTGCCTTTACCAACAAAAAACAGAAGAACCCGATAGTGGGCTATTTGCTGGAAGGTAAAGTATATGGCGGCGGACCGGACGTGCGATTTGAGTCTATCAGTAATAATGTCTATATAAGAAATAAGAATTAAGTAAAATATATGTAATTAAGGTTTGGTTTTGGCAGCCTTGCACAGTTTAAAACTTGCAGGGCTGCCAAACTTTTTATATAACGTTTTCAGAAGCTATTAAAAGGACGGATTTTATGCCTGGAAGTTCATAAATTTCTTTGCGGCATCTATAAATTAAAGGATAAAGTATTCGTTCCTTTGTAAAAATATTCTATTGCTTCCTATGATTAAAAGATTAAAAATCAGATTGAAAGTCATTGCATTAATTGGTGCAACTTCTGCTTTTATTGGCCAGCCAACTTATGCCCAAACCCCCGAACAACTCAAGAAACTAGACCAGTTTATCCAGCAGAATATGGATAAAAACCATATTCCGGGTTTATCTATTGCGATTGTTAATAAAGACCAGATGGTTTTCTCGAAAGGTTATGGAAAAGATGGTACTAACAGAAGCATTATCAGCACTACGCCTTTTGCCATTGCTTCGCTTAGTAAAGCTTTTACGGCTATGGCAGTTATGCAATTGGTTGAAGCCGGAAAAATTAATCTGGATGCCCCTGTAAAACAATATATTCCTTCTTTCAAAATGGCGGATAGCCGTGCCGACCAGATTACTGTCAGACAGTTGCTGAATCAGACAAGTGGTTTATCGGATGTGGTGTATCCTGAGCTGAGTTTTAAGCAACAGCCTGCCTCTACACAAAACACGATTGAGCATCTGAAAGATGTAAAGCTGGATACTAATCCGGGTGAGAAGTTTCATTATCATAATCCGAATTACCATGTCATGGCTCGGCTGGTTGAGGTGGTGAGTCAGGAGAAATTTGCCGATTATCTGCAAAAACATATTTTCTCGCCTTTGCAAATGACCAATACGAGTAGTCATCACAGCACTCTGGAGTTTCAGAGAAAAGTGCCCCAAGGCAATATATTTGTATTTGGCCAGGCTGTAAAAACCAATGAGCCTAACTGGTTTATAGAGGGGTCTGCAGGATTGGTTTCTACCACTTCTGATCTGGCCCGATGGTTGAGATTGTACTTAAATAAGGGAGAGTTTCAGGGGCAACGGATAATCAGCGCACAAGGTGTAGAAACGATGTTTTCGCATCCTGCTAATAGTTCGTATGGATTAGGCTGGTTTGTAGATGGGCAAAAGAACGTTTCGCATAGTGGTGTATTCTGGACATATCAGGCCGAGCAGATGATTCTGACTAAAGAAGGGTATGGGATAGTGATTCTGTTTAATAGTGGTATCAATGCTTTTCAGGATTATCATACTTTTATGCAAGGCGTTAGTAATGTACTCACAAATCAGGAGCCAGAACTACCTTTTATGAATGATGCCTTGTATGAACTATTGATAGCTACTTTTATTATCGTTACGCTTATTCTTACAGTTTTCAGTTTCCGCAACATGAAAATGTGGGTTATTAAGCATCGGCAAAAGCCTTCGTGGGTAGTTATCAGCAAAAATATAGTTCGTCTATTGCCTTTAGTATTGTTGATACTGGCTCCTACTCTACTTACCTTAATTTCTCATAGAGTTTTAAGTTGGGAACGGATTTTCCTGATGGCTCCAAGTGTGATTATCTGGCTGGGTATTGTAGCATTCTGTAATCTGATGGTTGTAATAAGCCGGACTATCAGGCTCAGAAGCAGAGATAATTTCTGACCAAAAAAAGCAAGGGGCAAATATGCCCCTTGCTTTTAAACCATCTAACATTTTTTATCCAAATTATTTCAATTCCCAAACCCTGAAACTTTTCACGGCTACACTCCCATACGAAGATTTTCCTTGTGGCATATCCCTTTTGCCAATTAACAAACCCACATCTCCTTCAGGAGGAAAATTCTCTGATAGTTCAAAACTCCGAACTTCTTCGTTATCAATATAGCAGGTTATTTTTCGGCCATATTTCTTTACTTTCAGGGTACTCGTCTTGTCATCTTTCATTAAATCTTTTACCCAACGGCTACCATTTTCCCGGGAATGGCTCATTCCTTTTGGGGGCATTTCAGTAGTTCGCCAGCCATCGGTTGTTTTTACAAAGTATGCCTGGGAAGGAGTTCTGTTATCGTCTCTAACCAAGGGTAATTCCCATACAATGCCACAAATGCCGGCATTACCAACGTCGCATTGTACTTCTGCGACGAAGTTGCTGAGTTCTTTACCAATGCTAAAATAATACTCACGCTTCCAGTTGCCTAAATGTGCTTTGTATTTGCCGTCTTCATAAAAGAGTCTATCGCTCTCTCTTTCAAAAACAGGTAGTTTTAGCGGTCCTTTGCCATCGCAGGTTTCTTCTATCAGGAGCGGCGCATTTTTCAGACTTTCGTTCTCTTCGGCTTTCAATGCCTTTGCTTTCAGAGAATCGGCTCGCTCTCTGGCTTGTACGGCTTTATAGCGTTCTTTACCTTCCGGTGTTTGCGAATACCAGACGGCAAAGCCCATAAGCCCTATAAAACCCAGAAATATAAAAAGTATCACCTTCAGAAATTTCATTTGACAATTAAATCATGCATCAAAGTAAAGGAGGTGAATTCGTATCTTGTTTAATTGTTTGATACTAAGGCCATTTATTTTTATCTAATGGTTTTCCAAGACGTATACAATGTTTTTTTAAAGAGACGCTCTGCTCGCTATATTAAATTATATATTCTTAACACACTCTATTAGTCTATTTATTTGGTAGTCTATTATTTCTATCTTAATTTGCCGTTGAAATCAGTTTTCTATTCAACACTAAAAAACCTAAGATGAAACCCTATCTATTCATTCTCCTTTCGCTAGGACTTTATACTTGTGCACCTCATACTATACTTCACAATGCTGGTCAAGCCTGGCAGAATACAATTCAGCAGATTCCAGGAAAAATTGAGTGTGAATTTTATAATCAGGGTGGCGAAGGGGTGGCCTATCATGACACTGATGCTATCAACAACGGTAGTGGTAAGCTGAACCCTGCAAATGGCACATTTCTGAACGAATTCAGGATGAAAGAGGGTGTTGATATTTCGTACACAAAGTCTAACGACATTGACAATACGAAGTATAATTTAGTGGTACCGGAGATGAATAAATTTTATGTTGGCTGGACAGAACCCAGCGAATGGATTAAATATTACGTCAATGTAAATGAAACAGGTACTTATACAATCGGCTTGATGTATACGGCTAATGGTGATGGACTTATCTCGTTGGATATGGACGGCAAATCACTGGCTAAAAACCTGAAAGTAGTTTCAACTAACGACCCCAACGAACCTGTAGCCTGGCGCCAGTGGCACCATTGGAATAAAGCAGAATCATTGGCAGAAGTGAAACTAACCAAAGGGGTACATACATTGACCTTGCATACGGTGGAGCATGGCAATATGAACTACGATTACCTCGAATTCAAAAAGAAGTAAGCTGAAGGCTTGGCATAAATAAACTAAATTGTATACAAATGAATCAATATGTAATCATTGCCAGAGATGGTACTGATGAAGCAGCCATTGATCGACGAATGGCTACCCGCCCTATCCACTTAGCGGGTGCAAAAAATCTGAAAGAACATAATCAGTTTGTATTAGGAGGTGCTATTCTCGACGATGACGGGAAAATGGTAGGCTCTGTAATGATTGTTCAGTTTGAGACTGACGAAGAAATGCAGAACTGGTATGATAACGAACCATATATTACGCAGAATGTCTGGCAATCGATTGAAATCAAGCCATTTAGAATAGCAAATGTATAATTATTCTAATATGAGGCATGACATTTTTAATAAATTATTAAGTCGACAAATTCCATTAGCTAGTCTCAATATAATCATTTTATATCTATAAATTCGCAAAATAGGCAATTGTTTTAAACACTTAATCAATGTGAATTTATTGTAAATTTTTTTTTTAATCACTTTTTAATAATTTTACATTCCTAAATTTTTTTGTGTCTTAATTTTTAATAAACAAACAAACTAAACAAACCTACAAAACATGAGAAAACAATTTCTACTTCTCGTCATGCTGGGGATTTTCTTTACTGCGTTGCAGGCTTCTGCACAAGAAAGGACAGTTTCCGGAAAGGTAACGGCTTCAGAAGATGGCTCTCCACTCCCTGGTGTAAGTGTAACGGTAAAAGGAACGAAACAAGGATCGCAGACAGATGCATCCGGTGTTTACAAAATTAGTGTGTCAGGTAATGCTACTTTAATTTTCAGTTTCATTGGTACAGTATCGCAAGAAGTTGCGATAGGCACTCGTACAATTGTTGATGTACAATTGGTTGCTGACAACAAACAATTAAGTGAAGTTGTGGTTGTAGGTTATGGTACACAAAAAAGAAATGAATTTACAGGTGCGGCCTCAACCGTAAAAGCTACTCAGATTGCTGAGCGTCCTGTACAAAGTTTTTCACAAGGTTTAACGGGTCAGGCTGCCGGTGTGGCCATTACACAACCAAACGGTCTATTAAACAACCCTCCTGTTATCCGTGTACGTGGTCTTAGCTCACTTTCTTTGAGCTCTTTCCCATTGGTAGTTGTTGATGGTATACCTATCACCACAGGTGACGTATCAGGTAATGCCGCTACCAACAACCCGCTAGGTGATATTAACCCTGCCGACATTGAGTCAATCGACGTATTGAAAGATGCTGCTTCTGCCGCTATCTACGGTTCGCGTGCTGCTGCAGGTGTATTGTTAATCACTACCAAACGTGGTAAAGCTGGTAAAACCAAAGTTTCTATTGATAGCTGGGCTGGTATCAGCAACGCTGTGCGTCTACCAGATGTATTGAATGCACAACAATACATGGATCACAAAAACATGGCTATTGCTAATGCATTGACTATCAACCCAAATGCAATTGCAGCTTCGCAACGTAACGATAAAAATCAATCATTCTTACCAAACTACGATTCAAAAGGTAATTTAATTGACACTGATTGGTATAAAGAAGTATACCGCACTGGTTTCTCACAAAACCATAATCTGACAGTACAAGGTGGTACTGAGAAAACCAACTACTATTTCTCGGCAGGTTTCTCTGACCAGGATGGTTTCTTGAGAGCTAACAGTTTCCAACGTCGTACAGGTCGTTTAAACTTAGACCACCAGGCTACCAGTTGGTTGAAATTGACAGCAAATATCAATTTCGCTAACAGCATGAACAAATCACCTAACAGTGGTTCGTATACCGGTGGTGCGTTTGCTACTTCAGGTTTAGGGCGTATCGCCGTAGCACAAGTTCCTAACTTGCCTGCTTATAACGAAGATGGTACTTACAATATCGAAAACAACACAGTAGGTCGTAAAAACAACTTATTACCTGCCCAGTTCCCTAACGCGGCTGTATTAAGAGACTTAGATAAAAACACCTCTGAAACTAACCGTATTATTTCGAACTTAGGTGCTGAAATTAAATTGTACGATGGTTTGACTTTCAAAACCACTTATTCGTGGGATTTCAGAACCATTGAAAACATTCGTTTCTGGAACCCATATAATGGTGATGGTCAATCAGCACAAGGTGATGCCTACAACCAACACACACGTTCAGACAACTGGAACTGGATCAATACTTTACAATATGTAAAAACCATTGGTGAAAAACACAATATCTCATTGGTTGCAGGCTCCGACGTACAAAAAAGAAGAAATACTTCATGGGGTGCTCAACGTCAGGGTTTAGCTGACTTCTTCTTCCAGGATTTCCAAGGTAACTTTGGTACAAACCTTGCTGCCGGAAATGGTATCACTCAGGTATCTTATGAGGCTTATTTAGGTAGTATCAGCTATAACTATGCTAATAAATATTTTATCAGTGGTAACTACCGTCGTGATGGAAACTCTGCGCTTTCTTCTGAAAACCGTTGGGGTAATTTCGGTGGGGTATCAGCAGGTTGGACGGTTTCAGAAGAAGAATTCTTCAAAAACCTGGGTCTTGGCAACAAACTTTCTTCATTACGTTTGAAAGCAAGCTGGGGTAAAGTTGGTAACGGTAACGTAAACAATGCTTACGGTTCATACTCTACTTTTGGTTCAGGTCTTTACGGAGCAGCGCCTAGCTTAGCATTCAACCAGGCTGGTAACAGAGATTTGAAATGGGAAACAAGTGAGCAAACAAACATTGGTATGGATGTTAGCTTCCTGAACGACCGTATCACCCTTGAAGCTAACTGGTATAACAAAAATATCAATAACTTGATTTTGGAAGTTCCTCAAGCCCCTTCTAAAGGTATTCCTGATAATAGAATCCTTGCTAACGTTGGTTCAATGTATAACAAAGGTTGGGAGTTTGCTATCACTGCCGTGCCTATTAACAAAGGTGGATTTACGTGGTCAACTAACATTAACTTCTCTACCAACAAAAACCTGGTTACAGCGCTTGTTGATGATAATACACCTATCCTTACTACTACTTCAGGTCTGGAAGCAACAAGTATTACTAAAGTTGGTTACTCTGCAGGACAAGTTTATGGTGTGGTAACACATGGTGTGAACCCTGCTAATGGTCGTCGTATCTTCGTAACACGTGATGGTAAAGAAGTACAATACTTACACTTAGGTGGTGCTAATGCATGGACATTCCTTGATGGAACGCCAACCGTTTCTCCATCATCTCAACAACAAATCTTAGGTGGAACAATCCCGACATGGTATGGTGGTTTCAACAATACCTTGAAATACAAAGGATTTGACTTAGCAATTAACTTTACTTTCTCAGGTGGTAACTATATCTATAATGGTAGCAAAGCCGGTTTAAGAGACCAACGTGTATGGAATAACTCGGTTGACGTATTACGTTCTTGGAAACAAGCGGGTGATGTAACTGATGTTCCAAGAGCAGTATATGGTGATAACGTATCAAACGGTTCATCATTCCTTATCTCTGAAAACCTTGAAAAAGGAGATTTCTTACGTTTACAAACAGCTACATTGGGTTATCGTATCCCGAGTACATTTGGTAAAACAGGCATTACCGGTCTAAGAGTTTATGTTCAGGTGAACAATGCTTTCTTATTAACCAAATATACTGGTGTTGACCCTGAAATCTCGACTAACGGAGATACAAACCTTGCTCCTGGTATTGAGCGTAATACCATTCCTCAAGGAAGACAATTCACAGCTGGTCTTAACCTAAGTTTCTAATTCTTAAATTGACATTGATTTTATGAACATATTAAATAAAAAAGTAGGAATTTTAACCGTGGCTTTAGCCATGAGTCTATCTTCTTGCAAAGAAGACTTCCTGAACGCTGTCCCGGAACTAAGCTTGTCAGATGCAACAGTGTTCTCTACTCCGGCTCGTGTTGAGTCGCAGGTAATTGGTTTGTATGGTTCAATCAAAAATGGTGCGCTTCTGGGCGGTCGTTATTTGATTTACAATGATATCCGTGCAGAAGAATTCGTAAACCGTACTACTAACTCGGTAACAGGTTATTCTACATACCAGGGAAATCAGGATCCATCGGATACATATCTTGCTAACTTCTGGACACAAGGTTACCTGACTATCAACAGAGCTAACTTGTTTTTGGAAGGACTAGCCGCTAACCCTAATGCTGTTAGCACTGCTTTGGCAGGTAACTATGCGGGTGAGGCTAAATTTTTGAGAGCGCTTACTTATTTCTCTCTTGTACAATTCTTTGCGAAACCTTATGCATTAGATAATG
This sequence comes from Emticicia fontis, assembly GCF_054779675.1. Classification (NCBI taxonomy): domain Bacteria; kingdom Pseudomonadati; phylum Bacteroidota; class Cytophagia; order Cytophagales; family Leadbetterellaceae; genus Emticicia; species Emticicia fontis. The sequence continues at coordinate 105,861 of NZ_BAAGXU010000037.1, read as the reverse complement.
GTGCATCTCCGGGTCTTCCGTTAAGATTAAAAGGTGAGGTTACTTCTGCTAATAATAACCTGGCAAGAAGCACAGTAGCTCAGATTTATGATCAAATTCTGAAAGATTTGAACGAGGCAGAAGCGGCATTGCCAGACAATTATACTACGCCATTATTGCGTACAACCAGAGCACACAAAAATACGGCTATCGCTTTGAAAACCCGTGTATTGTTGGCTAAGAGAGATTATGCAGGTGTAATTGCAGAAGCTAACAAACTGGTTTCAGCTACGGCGCCTTTCACTTCTCCAAACAGAGTAGCTCATGCCCTACAAGCTGATGTGGTTTCTGTGTTCAGATCACCGTATACTTCGACAGAATCAATTCTATCATTCCCAATGGCTGATACTAATGCTCCTGGTACTCAAAACCAGTTAGGTTATTATTTTAACGCCGGTAACGTAGAATATTTCATCAATACAGGTCCGACTGGTATTTATTCAAATCCACAGTTCAGAGATTCTGATGATCGTAAATCTAAACTGACAGTACCTACTACATCTGTAGCAGCGTTCCCGTCGAGCACTAAATTCAGTGGTGTTTCTCCATTTACTGACTTTGTACCAAACATTCGCTATGCTGAGGTATTATTGAATCTTGCTGAGGCAGAAGCTGAAGCTGGTAGCCAGACACGTGCATTAGCTTTATTACAAGCAGTTCATGAACGTTCGGATAAAGGTTACGATTTCGGTACACTTGACAAAGCTGGTTTAATAAACGCTATCTTAACTGAAAGACGTATCGAATTATTTGCTGAAGGTTTCAGAACAAACGACATTGTAAGAAGAGCACAACCTATCAACTCTTTCGGTGCAGGTGCTTTGATTCAACCAACAGAAACAAGATATATCTTCGGTATTCCGTTAGCAGAAACGCAAGTTAACCCAGGTATCGGTAACTAATCTAATTCTGTTCTTTCTTATATTTATAATGGGTTGTCTGAGTTTACTCAGCAACCCATTTTTTTTAAAACCCGTCTTATTATGAAAAATACTATGAAACAATTCGAAAAACTATTAATCGTCTTTTGCCTGGCCTATGGTACAGCCAATGCCCAGATAGCCGTATCAAGCGACATCTTAGGTGGTACACCCATGACAGGTCAATCCTACGTAAATGTAAAGGGCTCGCCCTATCTGCTTGAAAACTGGGAGAAAGGAAGTATTACTACGGCTTCTGGTAAAAAATATGAGAATCTGGACCTGAAATTCGATCAGGTGATTAATCAGGTAATCTTTCAGGATATTGATGGAAGTATGAAGGCATTCAGCCAGCCGATTGCAGCTTTTACTATCGGAAAAGATTTAAATGCACATGAATTCTATAGAGGCCCTGATGGCATATTTTATGAAAAACTGGCAGAGGGAAAGATAACGCTCTGGAAAAAGAATCATAAAACCATCATTGATGAAAAACCTTATGGCTCAGCAACCGTACAAAGAAATGTATTGAATAATAATACGTATTATACGGGTGAACTGGTGCAATTGGTCAAGATTAAAAATGATAAAAAATCGGTTCTGGAATTGTTGGCAGACAAGGCCGCCGATGTGGAAGCGTTTATCAAAAAAGAGAAATTGAACACCAAAACCGAAAATGATCTGGTGAGAGTGTTGATGTATTATAATGGTTTGTAAGCAACCTCCGATCTATCTTCTTAAAATGCCTGCTTTATTCACAAGAGCAGGCATTTTACTTTCTCTGTCATTCGTTCTGAAATTGCTCTGCTAGCAGAAAAAGAAATCCTTCTGAAAACGCTTCTGATTTTTAAAGTTTTAGTAATTTGCTCTGTCTTTTTTTGATACAAAGTTTTGTCTGAAAGGCATGGCTATTATCAGAAAAAATGGATCAAATAAGTGACTAAAAGACCTGAACCTACTTTTATATTCAATGAAAAAACTGCTTTGCCTACTTGTATTATTATTAGCGTTTTCAGATAGTTTAGCTCAAACCTCTTGGTGTCATACCACTTCACCTAACCAAAGTGAAAAGGGACTTTTATTGCAGAACATTAAGGCTTTTGAGTCGCAAAGGGCGCGTATGAATGCCGCAGGGATTAAAAACGTTGCTTTAAAAGTGCATCTATTGACTCTAACACCCAATGGATCGGATTTCCCTGAGGCACGCATAAAAGAGATGATTGATACGCTTAATTTCCATTTCATTAATGCAGGAATTCGGTTTTATCAGTGTAATGACGTTAATTATATCGGAGATAATAGTTTTAATAGTTTCAATCCTGTTTATGAAGATTTTTTTTGTAGCCAATATGATGTAAGTAATGCGATTAATCTATATCTCGTCAGAGGATTTGTTGACCCGCAACTTGGAGGTTACGCCAGATTCCCGACAGTAGAAAGAGAAAGTAACCGGATTTTTTGCGCTTATAAAAATCCGGTTGATTTAATCACTAAGATTCTCCCGCATGAAATGGGGCATTATTTTGGTCTATTACATACTTTTGAAGGAGATGGAGAAGAATATGTAACTCGGGGCGAAAACGCCAACTGTTCTTATAAAGGAGACCTTCTTTGCGATACCCCTGCCGACCCTTATACCAGTGTAAAATATGAAATTAAAAACTGTCAATTCATTAGTGATGCCTCAGACCCTAATGGTGAGCCATATACCCCGCAGTTAGGCAATCTTATGTCTTATTATCGCAATTGTGGTAACTTCTTTACTCCCGGACAAATTGCTATTATTAAAACCGGTTTGCTGATGCGCCTTATTCCTAATAGGGATGCACAGAGAGGATACACGCTTAATTGCCAGAGCAATATTACTGAAACCCTGACAACAGGCGACGTTTTTATGAATGGTCAAAAACTTGGGCAATCCTCGAACATTTGCGTTGACACACCTTTTACTGTCACCTTTACTACAAAAGGCAATTTTAATAACGATACTGAATATACTGCCTATATCATTTCGCAAAACAGAGCTTACTCGGCAGAAATCGGGAGAAGTAATACGAAAGAGCTTATTTGTAAAATACCCAAAGAAGCTCCTGCAGGAGACTATTACCGGATAAAAATAGAAGCTTCTAATCCGGATGTCAGCGGAACAGCCTCTGATTTATTCTATCTGGCTATCAAACGACCTGATACCCAGTTAAGTGGAGAATACAATGTTTTTGAGGGAGAAAGCTTAAAAATACCGATAAAGTTTTCAGGAGGTTATATGGAATATCAGTTGGAAAACAGAGCAGAGACATTTAATTTTCAGATTTCAGACGATGCGACTCTGAATTTTTTAATTAACAAAAGCGAGATTATTAAAATCAAACGCAGCTGGAATGAATGTGGCGATGGTATCAATACAGGGCAGGTAAAGGTGAATGTTGTGGCGAAACCTTTGGCTAAAACGTTCAAGCTCGAAAACCTGTCTGAAAATTATATCTGTCAGGGCAAATCTATGCTGATTAATATAAATGCCGATGGCTCTTTTGAAAAAGACAATAGTTTTAGAGTCAGACTATCAGATAATAAAGGAGAGAATTTTGAAGATATTGTTGTTGAAAACAACGGGCAAAATTTGTTAGGCGTAAAAATTCCCGATAACCTTCCCGTAGGTAATGGTTACAAGTTAAAAGTTATTTCTACCAAGCCTGCCATTGAAATAACTACCGTCAATCTCTCAGTTTATCCAAAGACTCTGGCTATGCTAAGCGGTGATACCAGTATTGTCAGTGGCCAACAAGTGTCACTGCCTATTCGCTTTGAAGGAAGGCCACCGTTTTCGTTCCAGACTTCGGAAGGAGAGACATTTACAGTAACTGATAATGGTTTCAAATGGCTGGTTAGCCCTACTGAAAACAAGTATTTCTCTTTAAAATCAATTAATAATATTTGCGGTAATGGAGAAGTACAAGGCAATGTTTTGGTCAAAGTTAATCATCAGATAAAAACAGCTTTACTTAAATTTTCTTCTGTTTGTGCCGGTAGCCAGATAAGTGTTCCTTTTGATGTAGAGGGTAAGGCTTTAACAGCAGACCAATTACTTGTTCAGCTCTCTGATAGACAAGGGGAAAATTATGCAACCATTAATAGTTATGGCAATACTAGTCCTTTAACGGCCATTATTCCTGAAAATACTGAAGAAGGCGGAAATTATCACTTACGAGTTATCAGTAAAGATGGGCTTTATATCGGCAATGAGTCGAACGGATTTGAGGTCAGAACGAAACCTACTGCCCAAATGAGCGAAGCTATTTTTGGTAATAAAGGGGATACACGCCCCTTGACAGCCAAATTTACTGGCGGTGGCCCCTGGGCTTTCTCAGTCAATACAGGTGATGAACTGGTAGATTATACTGCTCAGCAATCTCCGTATGCTATTCCGTTAGTGCTTACTAAAAACAGCATTTATCAGCTACAATCGGTGAGCAATGCTTGTGGTACAGGAAAAATATACGGGCAAACTATAGTCAATGTCCGGGAACAGACAGTGCCTTACTGTATTCCGACAGTATTTGCCAGAGGTTCGCTTGGTCAGATTTCCCGTTTCCGTTTAACAGATGCGGCAGGCAAAATACTTATCAGTAATTTCGAGCTTAAAACAGGAAAAGATTTTTATACTGATAATACCGACATGGTAGCTTATGTGAAGCCGGGCAGTTCTTATAATTTTGATATTATGGCGAGCGACTTTGGCATAGAAGAAGAGAAGGGAGACAATTACTCTGTTTTTATTCTGATGTGGATAGATTATAATCAGAATGGCGTATTTGAAAAAGAAGAAAGTATAATTAAAAATGCTTCTGACTTATACAGAGGCACTTTTACTATTCCCAAAGATGCAAAAAAAGGCTTGACCCGTATCAGAGTAAGAGCTACGGGCTCATTTCTTGATCTGGAAGAAATCATAAATGATGCGTGCGCAAAATCTTCGCTAGGAGGCGAAACAGAAGACTATACCCTGTATATTACTGATAGTACTCCTGCATATTCTATCGAGATGGATTTTACAGCTGCGGCCTTATGTAAAACCAAACAGTATACAATTCCTTTTTCGTATACCGGAGAATTCTCTGATAGCAATATTTTCAGAGCGGCTTTATACAATGGATTCGGGCAGTTTATAACTTATGTTGGCGAAAGCAAAACAAGCCCGGTAACCGTTAAATTTCCGGATGATCTTCCTATAGGGCATGGCTATAAACTAAAAATGATTGCTTCTGATTTTCAGTATGAAGGCTTTTTCACCAAGGCTTTCAGAATCAATTCTATTCCAACCGCCACTATCAGCGGCAATCAGAAGGCCTATGTTGGCGAACCAGTTTTTATTAATGTGAATCTGGATGGCGGAGGGGGTTGGCAATATTCAGCGGGTAATGGGGGCGTTTTAACCATTGGTTACTTACCTAATAAAATGAATGTCGAACTCTATGCTTTTCCTTCCTCCCCTCCCAAACCAGGGGTTTATAATGTTCAGTTAGAATATGTTTATAATGAGGCCTGCTATGAAGGAACCAGTGCCGGCAGTGCCCGAATAGAAATTCTTGAGGTAGACAAATCTCCTCGTGTCTATCGCGTATTTTCAGACCTTCAGGATATGGTATATCAACAATGCAGGCCTACCGAAAAAACGGTTACCTTTCTTACAGGTGGTGAGTTTGGTAAAGATAATTTTTTTACCTGCCATTTGATTGGACCTGATGATAAGTTTGTAGCAGCCATTGGCTATTCGAAAACGACGAAAATGCTGATAAATATTCCAAAAAATATTGATGGATATGGCTATAAACTGAAGATTGTTTCATCCGATCCTTATAGAGAAAGTTTATTATCTCTGCCGTTTACTATTGCACCAATTGCCAAGGCAAGATTATCAGGCTATAGTGAAATCTTGCCGGGAGAACAAGGAACCCTTCACTTAGATCTGATAGGAGAAGCGCCCTGGCAACTGAATTTATCGGATGGCAACACTATTACGACAAACATACCTACTCAGGAATTAAAGGTATCTCCGCCGAAAACCGAAACTTATTCAATTGTCAGTGTGAAAGACCGATCTTGCCCAGGAGAAGCCAGTGGCACAGCTACTGTTAAGGTATTGAAAAGGGCTTCTGCTATTTTAGTAAAGAAAGTACCAGATATTTGTGTAGGCGCTAATATGAATATTGGGTTTCATGCCAATGGTGCCTTTAGAGAGGGGAATACTTTCAGGTTATTATTAACTGATAAAAACAATACTATCTCCAAAGAAATAGATAGTAAGGCCATCAATGATTCCACCGTTTATCTTCGTATTCCTTCTGATGTGCCATCTGGTAATGGCTATAATCTGAGAGTAATATCAACCAACCCTTATATCGAAAGCGATACCAGTTATGCTTTCAATTTAAAACCATTGAGCCAGGCAATTATCAGTAGTGAGTTCAAATCAGTTTCTGAAAACGCTTCTGTTAAGCTAAGAGTTGATTTTACAGGAGAAGGCCCTTTTACCATTGAATTATCTGATGGCACTCAGTATAAAAATATTATTCAGAATCCTTATTTCATTACTATCAAGGCAACGACGGGTATTAATAGATATACCCTAAAAAATGTTATAAGCAGTTGTGGACAAGGCAAGGTAGCAGGAGAAGTAAATCTGAATGTAATTCTTTCACCAACTATTACTACAGGTCTTGTAAATGGGGCAGTTTGTGCGGGTACGCAGGTACATATACCTTTCATTGTCAGCAATACAGGATTTCAGCATGATAATGTTTTCAGGATAGAGATTTCTGATAAAAGCGGTACTGATTTTAAAGAAATAAAATCTTTGAACAAAGGCGATAGTCTTTTTGCTCAGATAGAAAAAGATACGCCAGGGGGCATATACAAAGTACGGGTAGTGAGTACCAATCCAGTTGTTGTTGGGTCTAATTCTGACCTTATGATTAAAATGTTGCCTAAAGCTACAATTATGGGCGGTAGTAAGGTATATGCAGGAGAATCTGCCAGATATTTCCTTACATTTTCAGGAGATTCTCCCTGGACGGTCAGGTTATCTAATGGTACAGAATTAACCAATATAACAGCCGATTCAATTGTAGTTACTTATTTACCCCGACAATCAGAGACACTCACCATAACCTCTATAAAGAATGGCTGTGGAGAAGGGAATTTCTCAGGGAAGGCCGTTTTCGAAATTATCTCTATACTTGATAAAGAGGAGCACCAACCACTTGAAGCAATCGAAAATCTGGTGCGGGTATATCCTGTTCCTTTTGAACGAACAATCAACTTGTCTATTGATGCTTTGTTACTCAAACAACCTGCTGTACTTTCTGTCTCAGATATACTTGGGAGAAATCTTATTAAGCAGACTATCACTCAAGCACAAAGTCTTATTGATTTCAACTTATATCCGAGCGGTATTTACTTTTTAAAGATTTCAACCGAACATAAACAGTTTTTACGAAAAATAATTAAAAACTAATTTTTACGCCTAAACATATGAAAAACCATTGATTTTGATGTTTATTCAGGATTGTTTATGTTGGCGTGCATCTATTGATGTTTCGGTTCTGGAACTGTTTAAGACCTTGAGTTGTTCCTTTATCTCCTGTTCTGTAACGTCTGTTAAGCAGGTTAGATTTCGCTAAATTGTCAAGAGCAAAACCTTCATTATAAGGTAAATAAATCTATTCTGATAAAATGATTTCGCACGAAAAGGCGTTAGAGGAATGGTATTGATGTATTATTAACCAAACGCATGCTTTAAAATTAAGATTTTAACCTATAAAAATCGCTTCTGGCGGCTACCCTGGTCAGGATACTTATGCTTAAACGTGCACTAATTATTACATATGTTCAAATCTTATCAGCTGATTTCCTTTATGGTTATCCTTGGTGTGGCACTATCTTCGGCTCGCACAATTAATTCAAAAAATGTTAATCACGAAAACAACTTGCACAAGAATGCAGTTACTACTAATATCAGTGCTGTAGAGACGCTCTATAATGATTGTCAACTGACTGGTATTGTTGATTTTGCGGCCTTTCAGGAGTCAATGGCTGGCTATGAGAAATATCATCCGTCGAAATCAATCGTTACGATTGTTGATTTTAATCTACCATCTACACAAGAAAGATTTTTTGTAATAGATGTAGCTCAGAAAAAACTGTTGTTTTCTTCGCTGGTAGCACACGGGCGTAATTCGGGCGACAATATGGCGACTGCGTTCTCGAACGAAATGGAATCTCATAAAAGTAGTCTGGGGTTTTATAAAGTTGGACAAATCATTCAAAGCCCGAAACATGGCATGGCTTTATTGCTGGCTGGTTTGCAGAAAGGCATCAATGATAATGCCCGTAGCCGTGAGATTATCATTCACGGAGCCGACTATGTAAGCACCAGTTTTGTGAAACAACATGGCAGATTAGGCCGTAGCTATGGTTGCCCGGCGCTGCCCAACGAACTGATACCGCAAGTTGTTCCTGTCATTGCTAATGGCAGTTTATTATATATCCACAAAGAAAATTCACCCATAGCCTATGCTAAAAGGTAAACAGGTTGCTGTATTATTCTGTATTATTTTAACTGTTGTTGTAAGTGTAAGCAGTTGTAAAAAAGGTAAAAAACGTAGAAGCCTACTGCCTGATTCGAGTATCTATTCGTCAAAGAATTTTACTGACATCATGCTGGACAGTAATGTGGTTAATAATTTCCTCAGAACTGTTTCGACAGAAGATACGGTCAGGGAAGAGGTGAAAGAGTTTTATGCCCGCCGCACCTATCAGTCGGCCTGGTTTAGTAAAAATGGGTTGAATAATGCCGCCCAGAACTTCCATAGCCAGCTAAAAAATTATACTTATGATTTTGCCGACAGCAGTTTTCAGAATGTAGAATTAGACAACCTGCTTGCCAGCGCCGAAAGCGACGAGAAAGATTTCATGGATCGCAAGGCTGAGGTACAACGCCTGGAGCTTTTGCTCACAACCACTTTCTTTAATTACGCCATCAAGGCTTATGGTGGTATTACCAAGAATCCGCTCGATTTAGAGTGGTTTATTCCTCGCAAAAAGAAAAACTATCAATTACTACTTGACTCACTGGTTTCACTCAATAATGGTGAAAAGGTAAGAGAACCTGTCAATCTCTATTATATCCGCCTGAAAGAAAAATTACGTATTTACCGGAATATTGAGCGGAAAGGTGGTTGGCCGAAGGTAATTACTACTAAAAAGCAATTAGCAACCGGAGATAGAGATTCGAGTATACTGGCAGCTAAACAGATGCTGTTTATGACTGGTGATTTCAGGCTACAGGATACCAGCATGACGTTTACTGATTCACTGAAAAACGCAGTTGTTCGTTTTCAACGAAGAATGGGTTTGAAAGATAGTGGCAAGATGGATGCAGCTACGCTTAAAGAACTCAATCAGCCGATTGGTTATCGTATTCAGCAGATTATGTTGAATATGGAGCGATTGAGATGGGTGCCTGAAGAACTGGAAAAAGATCATTTACTGGTTAATATTCCTGAATATATGCTGCACGTATTTGAAAACGGCAAGCAGGTATGGGCGATGAATGTGGTAGTAGGTAAAACGGCTTCGCAGACTACTATTTTTAAGGGAAATCTCTCTACAATTGTGTTGAATCCTTACTGGAATATTCCGCAGAGTATTATTCGCAATGAAATATTGCCGCAACTGAAACGTGGAACTGGTTATTTGGATCGGAATAATATGGAAGTGCTGTCGGGCAATAAGGTTATTAATCCATCAAGTGTAGATTGGGGAGCTTATACCAAAAATGTACCTTATATCATCCGTCAAAAACCCGGCAATAAGAATTCATTAGGTAAAATGAAGTTTTTGTTTCCGAACAGCTATAATATTTACCTGCATGATACCCCATCTAAAGGGCATTTTGGTGATTCGAAACGCGCATTTAGTCATGGCTGTATCCGTCTGTCAGACCCTAAAAGACTGGCTTTTTATTTGTTGAGGAATAATACTGAATGGACTCAGGACAAAATAAATGAAGTACTCGAAACCGAGAAAGAAACAGGTATTAAGGTAAGCCCTGCTATACCAGTCTATATCGTTTATTTTACAAGCTGGGTTGATAATACCGGACAAATTAATTTCAGGAATGATTTGTATGGATTGGATGCCAAGCTTTCGGCTGAGATATTTGGGGAGTGATAATCATAAATAAGCAAGCCCTGAAACCGAGTTCCAAGGCTTGCTTATTCCTACATATCCGAAATGCTCACATTATACTAATTCAAAAATTCTTTATCTCTTTCATCATTTACCGGAGAGTTTTCACGGATTTCGTTATATCCTCTGTTGTCAGTAATATTCTGATCTTCGGATTTTCTGATGCTTTCCTCACGACCTTCACGGGCTTCTCTCAAATCAGCTTCTTTTTCTTTTATTTTCTCCTGCCTCTCTTCTTCTTCTTTTTGTTGAATCTCCTGCGCTTCTTCGCCTTTTTCTTCTCTGTCATCTTCGTTGCCTACTGATGCTGAAGAACTTATTGACGAACCATAAAATTTAGGTTGCTCTACGCGTGGGAATCCTTGCTTGCCCGGATAATTGATTTCGTCCGGCGATTGGTCAGGGATAATATCCGGCGCAGTTGGCGGGTTAAGCTCATCTCTCAATGGTGGACTATCCGAGCCCTCACCTCTATCGTCTTTGTCAGCTATACGCTTATTAATCGCATCTTGCTCATTCTCGGCAGTACGTTCCTGCTCTAAAGCTGGGCCATCCCAGGTTTTTTCCGTTTGTGAATTATTTGGTTCAATTGCCTCGTTGTCACTTTGACTATAGAAGCTAGTATCCTGATCTTTCATAATTGTGTGTCTGTTTTGTGTGGTAGAAAGTAAAAATACCGTACCACACAGTAATCTGGCAGAATGATGAGAAAGAAGATACTCATTTTGTGGAGTAAGGAAAAGAAGAGTGGAAAATGGAGAAAGGAAGAAGGTTAATGTGGATGGGAAAATGGGATTAGGAGAGAGTGAGTGGTTTGGGTTTCTGTGTAGCTGGTTTGTGGTTTTGTGCTGATTAGATAAAAAACAACATTTAAATAATCTAATTAAAACCTGCTTAGTTTATAAACTTTCCTTTTCGGAATGGTGGTTAGATTGGTCGATTTAAAAGAATAGGAAGTCTATTTTATTAATAGATTATTTGTCGGAGAGCGAAATAATTCGTAATATTCTGACTCTTTTTATATTTAAAAGCCAATTTTTGAACGTCTATTTAACCTTCATTTATTTATGAAAACTTTATTCGCTTCTCTTTGTTTTTGTTGTGTTTTGAGTTTCTCTGTGCTGGCACAAACGCCGACTTTATCACAAGCCTGGGAAACAGATACTACACTGACAACACCGGAATCGGTACTATATGATGCCAAAAACAATGTATTGTATGTATCATGTATCAATGGAAAGTCAGTACCTGAAAATCAGGAAAGCTTTGTGGCTAAATTAGGCTTAGATGGCAAGATTCAGCAAAGAATCATGGTGCCTGGGTTGAATGCTATTAAAGGCATGGGTATTATCGGCAATAAATTGTATACAGCAAGCTTTTTTGCTGTGAATGAAATTGACCTGGCTACCGGAAAAGTAGTGAATAACTATACTGTACCAGATGCTAAAATGCTGAATGATATTACAATTGACGAGAAAAACAAGACACTTTACGTAACCGATATGCGTGCCAATAGCGTATGGAAACTGCAGAATGGCAAATTAGAGAAGATTCTGGAAGGTGGTTTATTGAAAAACCCTAATGGTCTGTTTTATGACAATGGTAAATTATTGATTGGTAACGGCGAGGGTATTCTTTACTCATACGATACTAAAACCAAAGACCTGAGCAAATTTGCCGAAGGAATGGGAACAGAGAAAAGCGGAATTGACGGGATTGAGTCAGACGGTAAAAAAGGCTATTTTGTGAGCGAGTGGAGAGGCAGAATCTGGCACGTAACACCTGATGGCAAACCAAGTCTTTTACTGGATACTATCGACAAACCAATGAATACAGCAGATTTTGAATATATACCAAGCAAAAAAATGCTTTTTGTGCCTACTTTCCTGAAAAACAAAGTAGTGGCTTATAAAGTGAATTAACCCATCTATACCCTATTCAGCCTTATATCCTATTTTACCATCCGAAATGAACAGCTTTAGAAAAAACAAAACCTTAATTTTAACTAAAAACACACTAGCTTTTATTGTTTGTTTAAGCATGAGTCTCTTCTATGTAAAGGTATCTTTTGCACAGAATGCAGGAAAACTAAAACTCAAAGGAAAAGTGATTGATGCACAGACAAGCGCGCCGCTGTCTTATGCCAGCGTTCGTCTGTTTAAATTGCCTGATAGCTCATTTGTGACAGGTAATATCACCAATGATACCGGAGATTTTGCTATTGACGCCCCAGCAGGAACATACTACGCTTTGTTGGAATTTATTGGCTATAAAGCTACCAAAACAGCCGTTTTCTCTTTAACACCCGATACTTCGCCGTATGATTTAGGCACGCTGAAAGTGGCTACTTCAAGCAAGACTTTAGATGAAGTAGAAGTAAGGGCCGAAAAAAGCTCGATGGAAATGACTTTGGACAAGCGCGTGTTTAACGTTGGGAAAGACCTGGCAAATGCCGGCGGAACAGCTGTTGACATTTTGACAAATGTACCCTCGGTATCAGTTGATATTGACGGCAACGTGAGTTTAAGAGGAAGCAGCAACGTAAGGATTCTGGTTGATGGGAAACCATCCGGTCTGGTGAGTATCAAAGGGGGTAGTGGTTTGCAGCAATTACAAGGGAGCAGTATTGAAAGAATTGAAATCATTACTAACCCATCGGCACGTTATGAGGCTGAGGGGATGAGTGGTATCATCAATATTATCCTGAAAAAAGAGCGTAAAGAGGGCTTTAATGGTTCTTTTGATGTTATTACGGGTTTGCCAACGAATCTTGGGCTGGCGGCTAATGTGAACTATCGCCGTAAGAATCTGAATTTCTTTGTTAATTATACTGCTTCATATCGGAATACCCCCGGAAGAAACTCGCTGTATCAGGAAGTTTATAAGGGTGATTCTACTATGATTACCCAACAAAACTCAACCAGTAGTCTGAAAGGGCAGAATAATAGCGCCAGAGCTGGGATTGATTATTTCTTCAACGAAAATAATGTATTGACAGGCTCATATCTATGGCGTATTAGCAAAGGCAAGCGTTTTTCTGATATTCGTTACAGAGATTATCTGAATAATCTATCTAACCCAACGGGTATTACTTATCGTACGCAGGATGAGACCGAAACTGAGCCTAATTCTGAATATGCCATTACTTACAAACGTAAGTTTGAGCGCAAAGGGCATGAATTATCGGCAGATGTACGCTATCTGGATAACTGGGAGGATTCGGACCAGTATTATAACCAGAATACCGTGAAGCCGGATGGAAGCGCCACAGATATTCCGGCCACTTTGCAACGCTCGATTAATTATGAAACTGAGAAGCAATTGTTGTTTCAGGTAGATTATACCCAACCATTTGGCAAAGATGGTAAGTTTGAATTGGGTGGCAGAAGTAGTTCGAGAGATATGACTAATGATTTCTCTTTGACACAGAGAGGGCAGGATGGCGTATGGTTTCCGATTGCAGGCTTTACGAATGATTTCTTGTATGAAGAGAATATCAATGCCGCTTATGGGATTGTAGGAAACAAAGTGCGCAAGTTTTCGTATCAGGTTGGGGTGCGTGCGGAATGGACGAATGTAACTACAACCCTGAAGAAAACGAATGAGGTGAACCCTCGTAAATACAATAATCTGTTTCCGAGTGTACACGTGACTTATGAATTTCCGAAACAGAATTCGATGCAAATCAGTTATAGCCGCCGTATTCGTCGCCCGACATATAATGATTTGAGTCCGTTCTCGACATTCAGCGATAGTCGTAATTTCTGGAGTGGGAATCCTGATCTGAATCCTGAGTTTACGGATGTATATGAATTGGGACATATCAAGTATTTTGAGAATGGTTCTATCAGCTCATCACTCTATTATCGATTCACTGATGGAAAAATCGTTCGTATCAGAACTTTGGATGAGGCTGGTAATTCATTTACCCGTCCTGAAAACTTAGCCACTGAAAACTCATTTGGTTATGAGTTTACGACTTCCTTATCACCTTATAAATGGTGGAAAGTAGATGGTAGTTTCAACTTCTTCCGTGCCATTACTAACGGAGCTAATTTTGATGCCAGTCTGAAAAGTGATACGTATAGCTGGTTTACTCGTTTGACCTCACGCTTTACATTCTGGAAAAACACCGATTTCCAGATCAGAGGCAACTATGAAGCACCACAACAAACCCCACAAGGTCGCAGAAAAGCTATTGCGGTAATGGATCTGGCGGTAAGTAAAGATATTCTGAAAAACAATGCTACGCTTACCCTGAATGTGAGCGACGTATTCAATTCAAGAATTTATCGTTCTATCACCGAAGGGCCAAATTTCTTCACAGAAGGCAGAGGCCAAGGTAGGTTACGACAAGTGAATTTAACATTCAACTACCGTCTGCATCAGGCTAAGAAGAAAACGAAAGAACCAAGCGAGGGAGATTTTTGATAAAATAGAAAATAATCTAAATTATCGGTGCCACGCTTAGCTTATGCCAGGCGTGGCATCTTTGTTTAAAATCTAAGACTATTTATATATGGGCAGAAGTTTATCCTTTATCAGATTGGAAAATGAGAAAATTCAAGGGAATTTGAGCCAATTAATTGGTAGCAATCCATTTATCAAAGATAGTTTGATAAGAGCAGTTGAGCATAGTAATCTAGCTGAATCATTTAAAATTGATTTCAATGTATTATTATCTAAAATCAGTACGAATCCTGAATTATTCAATCCTGAAGAAGCTTCTCTCCTTTATTATTGGATTATTAATGGATTCTATTTTAATTACGAATTAGGAGCAACTCTGGAAGGAGATACGCAATTAAGAAATTATGGGTTTGATGAATTTTATTATTTTGGAGGAAGAGCTAATGCTGAAAACACTTTGCAAGAATTATGGAATTTTTTCGATCCCTTTGACCAACGTGTATATATTTCTCCTGATTATATATATATTCTCAGAAAGAGTGTTTCGACTTTGTTTCATATTTATGTACGCTAACAGCTGTTTTTCAGGCTAATAATTATGAAGATACTCAAGCCTGGCAATATCTGGCTCAGCATAAAGAATATATACCGAGGGCTTTGGCAAGATATAATTTTGAGATAGAAAAGCAGAAATACTTCGAGCAATATGAAGATTTATCTGATTTCTACAAAAAAAATGAAGGAATTTTTGAGATAATTGGTTATCATGATGTTTTTGGAGATTATACGCATTTATCATATTCTTTTCTTGCCTTTCTGGAATTGAAAGAAAAGCTTTGCCTGATAAATCCTTCTGCAAGAATATTGCTTATTGACTCTTATTAGTCAAGGCTTAAGCATCTGATTATTTTCAAATTATTAAAAACGTAAACAAAAAAATGACTAAAACACCTACTGAGAACAAAATTACTAAAGACAAAAATGTTCTCTTTGCTTTGACTGAAAGCACAAAAAATCCTAACGAATTTCAGTATCTGACAGAGAATTTCTGTGGGATAGTAGTGAAAGACTTGGCTGAAATCTCCTCTTCTCTGAACGATAAACGAATCTATGTTTGTGGTGATATAGACCAATTGGCAGATGAGACTCATACTTATCATGTAATCATAGAGCTTTCTGAAAATTATGAAGATTCTGATAAGAAAAATATTCAGGTAGTAGCCCTTGGCGAAGTGCCAGTGATTGTGAGTGATGCAGGAGTGTATTTCAGGGAATTATTTCCAGAGGATGATTATTTTCATAAGATTGAGGCTGAGCATTCATTTCAGCAATTAACAGAGTCTAATAAGGGCGGAGTGGCGAATAGAACAGGGATTTATCTGACTGAAGTTGTGAAAGAAGAAACAGCAGATAATACTGAAATATTGCACTATCATTTGTTGAGATGCTCTAGTAATCTGACAGGGCCTACTGATAATTTCCGCGCCACTGACCATCGCATCATCCATACATTAAATGCGGCGGTCAGCCGTGTTTTTGAGCAGGAAACAAAGCTTAATCATGTATTAGCCCAGATTTATGAAAACAAAAAGACGGAAGATGAAAATGTGAGGGAAGTAAAAGCACGCATCAAGGCACATTCTGATAAAACGAAGGATATGCCTAAAGAAGGGCTTATTGCTTTTTGTACTTTCTATGATAAATCAAGTTTTGAGCACCTGAAGCCCTCAGAAACTGATATTTATGATTGGGGTTATAAGAAAAACAGTGGGTTTACGAAACTTCATTTCAGGCTAAAAAGCACTGTTGAGGATAATACGCTGGCTAAAGAGTTTAGCGTTACTTTGTATCCAAATTCCGCATTTGTGATTCCGCTTTCAACAAATAGATTGTATACGCACGAAATCAGACCTTCTGCCCTGAATATTGATATGATTCCGGTGAGATTGGGTTATGTGGCTCGTTGTTCGAATGTAGAAGCTATACATATGAATAATCAGGCTTATATCAAAGAAAATGGCGAATTGGTAAGGCTGGAACCGATGATTTCGGGTGATATGGAAAGTCTGAAAAGTTCGTATTATGAAGAGAATAAAACAGAGAAAATAGTGGAGTATGGCAAGGTGCATTTCAGCATGAATTCTGGCGATTATGAAAGACCAATCTATTAAATCATACAAGCAAGAATCATGAATAAAGCCGGATTTTATAAAATTACACTGCCTCTGGAAAGCAACTTATTTGATGAGTTATCTCACTCAGTTGATTTTGAGGATGTTGCTAAGGGGAGAATCGGGAATCATCTGGTAGATGCAGGTGAGAATGGAGTGCCCATTGTGAGAACTACTACGAAATATACTATTCCGGCGCATAAGTTTTCTTCTATTCATCATGGGCTGGTAGATTGTATCAATCATACTATTCAAAAGGATAAGCTAGGTGATTTGCCACCTATCCTATTCAATAATGCATTGATTGAAATATACGACCGCAATTATCATAAAATGGGTTATCATTCAGATCAATGTCTTGATTTGAATGGTGACTCTTATATCGGGCTTTTTTCTTGTTACGAAAAACCGGATGAATTAACGGAACCATTTACCCGAAAGCTTAAAGTAAAAGATAAAGTAACGAATGAAGAATTGGAAATTTCGCTAACACATCATTCGGTAGTCTTATTCTCCTTAGCGACCAATGAGAAGTTCCAGCATAAGATTGTATTGGAGTCGGCGGCGAACCTGAAACCATTGGAATATGACAATAAATGGCTGGGGATTACCTTCCGGCAATCGAAAACGTTTATTCAGTTTAAGGATGGCTTGCCTTATTTTTCAGATGGACAGTTATTGACCTTGGCGGACGAAGACCAACAATCTGCGTTCTTTAAAATCAGAGGACAAGAGAATAATAATACCGATTTCAGGTATTCTGAAATAAAGTATACGCTGAGTGTGGCGGATAGGATGATGCCGAAAGGTTAACTTATCGTGGGATGGTTGGGCACGTAGGAGATTAATTTGCTCTCATTATGTAGAAACCTAATTTTCCTCCCCTTAACCGTGACACGCTCTTTCTCGGACGAGTATAAGCGTGCCACAGTAGACCTTAAACAGGAAAATATAAACTAAAAGTGGCTCCTTGATTTTTGGCGCCTTCGGCGAAAATATGGCCAGTGTGCAATTGCATGATTTTCTTGCATAAGGCCAGCCCGATGCCTGTTCCCTGATATTTATCTGCGGTATGCAGGCGGGTAAATATCTTGAATATTCTTTCGCTGAATTCGTTTTCAAATCCTATTCCATTATCGGCAACTGTAATTCTGGTATAGAGCCTGGTATCATGCGGATCAGGAGAGGCAACTGGCGCTTCTGATTGGTTTATATGAATAATGGCAGGTACTCCTTCTTTGCTGAATTTTAAGGCATTCCCTATCAGATTGCTGAAAAGCTGATTGATAATCACCGGTATACCTGTTATGGTAGTGAGTCCTTGTGTATGAATAGTCGCTTTTTTCTCTTCTATTTCTTCGTGCAGTTCGGTTTCTACCTTAGAAATCAACTCCTGTACGTCTATGGTTTCAAATGATTGCTCTGAATGTCTGATTTTAGAATAATTGGTTATATCCGAAATCAATCTTTGCATTTTATTGGCCGAAGCATTCATTTTCTGCAAAGTATTGGTTACATCTGGCGATATATTCTTATCTAGATCCATCAATCTTGACGAAAACAACTGAATTTTTCGCAGGGGCTCTTTCAAGTCGTGCGTGCTTATCCAGCTGATGTTTTCCAGTTCAAGATTTGATTCTTTTAATTGTTTCGTTAGCTCTCTTTGTCTGGCTTCTTCTTCGCTTAGTAATATCAGGGTAATAAATTTCTGTAAGGAATAAGAGAAAGTCGAGGCAGCGGTTTGTTCTGTTTTTGTCCATTCATGCGAACGGCATTTCACAATCTGCTGGTATAACTGAAACGATTTTCTTGGTGATAAGCCATTGGCATCTTTCACAATAGCTTTTTCAGGGTCGCCACTCCAGTTGATTTCTTCCAGGCTTTCAGGGCGGAACCAGATGATGGTTTCATCGTGTACTACGCCAAGCTGATAATAGAGAATGCCAGAGGCTGTCCCGCACCATTCGCTGGCTTCGGGCATTTTTTCCGGTAAGCCATCTGTACTATAAATGCCTTTGGAAGCCTTTTTTCTGGCCCACTTCGAAATCTTTAAAATACTGTCATCGTCCGGCGTTTTACCTGCTTTGTATACTACATCGTTTAGTATGACAGCCACGCCGCCAGCATTGGCTATTTCGAGTATCTGAGGCTGTTGTACCAGATTTTGTAAAGAATCACGCACAGGCTCAAACGTCTGGTTGAGCAAGGTTTCCAACGATTTGTTGATGTTGGCTGCTACTGTATACTCTTCGGCCATTTCTCTTACCTGAATCTGTGAAGTAAGGAAATGCCCCTGCAATTGCGCTGCAATGCGGGTATAATGGTCGATATATTTATAAGAATAATGATGGCAGGCTATGAGCCCCCATAATTTACCCTCATGAATCAATGAAATAGTCAGGGTAGCCCCTACTCCCATATTTCTAAGGTATTCAACATGAATCGGAGAAACACTTCTTAAGGTTGAATAGCTTAGATCCAGACTTTCGTTGGTAGCATTTTCTTTTGTAAAAATCGGGACAGGCGTGTAGTTAATATCAACTATCAGCCTTAGTAGGTTTTTGATATAGAGTTGCCTTGCCTGTAGTGGAATATCGGTATGTGGGTAATGTAGCTCAAGAAAAGGCTCTTGTTCCTCAACTTTACTTTCGGCAAATACTTCTCCATTATATTCTTTATCAAAACGATAGACCATTACGCGGTCATAGCCCGTCAATGCCCGGATTTCGGTGACTACGCTATGGCATAGTTGCTGCAAAGTCATGGCCTGACCCATGTATTTGGCAAAATTGATGGCCTGATCGTAGACAGTTGAAACTCGTGGAATGAATTCTGAGACAGGCTCAAATTCGCAAATCAATAGATCATTGCTTTTGTGAATGATACATTGAAACTGAACGCCTTCTATATTGACAATATGCGGCGTGGTGATTCTATCTTGCAAATGGCTGAGATAGTGTTGAAGCTCCGGCAACTGGTCGGTTCCTATCAGGGCTTCAATAGGCTTTTGCAGTATTTCTTCTACCGATAAAGTCGAAAAATTATTGACATTGGCACTGGTATATCTGATGATAAAATCTGCATCAATTGCTATTAAAAACCCATGTGGCTGGATACTACCCGGCACATGAATCGGCTCTTGCTCACAATTGGTGAGGTTGACAATCTCTCGGTTTACTATATCCTTCAGTTTCATTATCTACTGCTCAAAATAATGTTTTATCGCTATAAAAGTATCTTTGGCTCCTGCAATGATTTCTTCGTCAGAGTCATGATTTGCCGAATATTCCTGCAAGGTATGCAAAAAGGTTTTCCAATAATGTCCGGTTTCGTCGCCATAGCCTCCAAAATACGAACCTCCCTGCTTAGGTATAAAACCTAAAGTTTTAGCGATATGTTTTAGAATAACTTTACCGCCTAAAGTAGAGCCCTCCATGACATACATACAGCCTAAAGCATAGCCTGTTGAGGGCCTTGGCGAAGCTGGAGTTTCAAAATTATCAGACGCTGAAATAGAAGAGAGATAGGTTAAGTCTTCATCAATCAGTGCTAATTTTTCTCTTTTGGCTAAATCTGGCAAGGTATCAGCTAATGCCTGAAAAACTTTAGTTTCGTAGAAAGCCACTATGTCGCGCATTTTCTGGAGGTAAGCCACATAGTTCTGTCTGGTTACGTGTTCGTCCAATAGGTCAACCGAAATTGATGTTTGTTCTATTGCTGTGTGAAGTGTGCTTGTGTGGGTTCGCAGCTGAATGAGAATGTTTTCTTTCTGGCTCATAGCATATTTTTTACTAAGGGACTTAAAGAGTTTTGTTCAAGCAATGACAAATTCTTTAAAAGGTTGTGTTTTTAGATAATCTGGCCAATTGATACTTAATAATTCGGCTAAGATTTTTTTAAGTTTTGCATACGAATTGGGTTTACAAATATATAAATCGGCTCCTGATTCTTTTGCTTTGGCAATAGCATCGGCATCATTGGAGGTTGAGATAACGATTACGGGCAAGTTTTTATTGATTGAATCTTGCCTGATTTCTGATAAAACCTGAAAACCATCGGTAATTGGCATATTGATATCTAGAAACAAAATATCGGGTTTATAGTCTATTTCTTTTAAACGAATCAATAATTCATTGCCATCACTTTGAAACTCGATAGAGGAATCGGGGTGAATTTCGTTGATGATTTCTCTGAAGATTTCTTTATCATCTATATCATCATCTGTATAGAAGATATTATAGCTCTTAGTTTTCATGCGTTTATTAGTAAGAGGGCGGCTATTTGCACGGGGCTACTTATAAGCGTTCAATCAATGAATTCATTAATCATTCAAGATTGTTTAATTTATCATTTATCAAAATTGAATAAAATTCAACAAAAAACATAATTTTTCAGTCAATTAAACACAAAAAGAGAGGCTAAACCTCAAAAAATGTAGACAGATGTTGAAAATCTTACCGGCAAAGCGTTTGATAAAATATTAAGTCATTTTACAATTGAAGCAAAGCCAATTCTAATTAAAAATAAATAGTTTATACCTATCTGAGTAAATGTAAAAAAATCATCATTTTGAGGAAAAACGCGTACAAAAACAAACAGTTATCTTTAATTTATGCGAAGCCGACGCGTGGCACAGAGTTTTTAACTATTATATCGTCAGAACAAATGAAAATGAGTAATGGCAACGCTAAAAATACACACAACTGAAGAAATAAAACCGGATTTATATCCGGGAATTAAAAACAGAATTATGGATTCAAAAAATCCAGAATAACGGAAGTGAAGAATCTGATTCTAAACTTCCAGATTCCGGTCATGCCAAACAGAAAAACCTTAATGGTTAAAATTCAAACAGTAAGCATCCGGAATTGTACATAAATGTGATGAAATGCAGTTCTTACGACAATTGGGTCACCTATTGGACTCTCTCTGGTAATTGTGCATTTTATCACATTTGTTTTTTATTATTTTTGCTAAGTTTACTCACAATCCTGTCACTACTGCTCTACCTTATTTGCTTATATATCAATCATTTATCTTAACCAATCACTTCAATACTCTATTTTCAGAAAGGGTAACCTTAAGTTTTTATACAACTATTTTTACCAAATATTGTTAGCTTAATAACACTAATCCGTAAGCAAAAGCAAGAGGTGCCGAAACCTAATAATATTCAAATCTGATTGGATTTATCGGCATTTATCATTTAGTTTAGCCTGTCAATACTATTTTAGCCATTTTATAAGTATTAATTGCCCTGCATTATGTTTCAATTATTGCCTAATGATACTGACTCTGAAATAATTGAGGGGATTTTAAAAGGAGGAAGAGAAAGACGGAAATACGAAAACAAACTCTACGAAAAGTATCAGTATTTTATTGACGAGGGTATCAAAAAACACCTAATCGAAGAACACGAATCTGCTTCTGTCTATTCAGACACTGTATTAACTGTGATTGAACACATTGTAAATCATCGTTTTGAAGCTAGATCTGCACTAAAAACCTATATTTTCCAAATTTTTTCCAATCAATGTGTTTCCCTTATCAGAAAAAAAGCGACCAATAAGGCAGCCCCGTCTTATGATACAGTTTTACTTTCTGAAATCATGACAGTGATGAGCGATAGTACTCAGAGTATTATCCAGCAAATCATTGAACAGGAGGAAGAGACAAGGCTATTACAAAGGCTGGATAAAATAGGGGATAAATGTAAAGAACTGCTATTACTGTGGGCTGATGGCCACTCAGATAAAGAAATTCTTGAAATGTTACCTTACAATTCGGTTGATGTAGTGAAAGTCAGCCGCATGAGATGCATCGATAAACTTAGAAAAATTTATTAGTCATGGAAGATGAATTAGCTTTGATCGAAAGCTTTTTTAATGACGAACTTTCTGCGCAAGCACGTCAGGAGTTCGAAAAGAGGTGTTCGACTGACCCTGCTTTTGCTGAAACTGTTGCTGCGTATGTTAAAGCCAAGTATGCCTCAAAAAAACTACATTGGCAGGAGCGCAAGGCAGACTTTGAGGAACTACGTAAAAAACCTAAACCTTCAATGGTAGTAAAACCAGTGTTCAGATACTGGATTGCTGCCGTAGCAGCCGTTTGTATCGCTATCCTGAGCTGGTTGTATCTGAGAGAACCTGACCTGACAAAACTGGCCAATGCATATGTTGACGAAAACTTTCAGGTTTTAGGCACAACAATGTCGGCAGATAAAAATACATTTAAACAAGCCATTGCCCTTTTTAACAAAGGTGAGTTGGCAGAAGCGGCAAAGATGTTTGATAGTCTGGCCGAATATAATAACCCCGAAGCCCTCAAATATGCGGGTATCTCCTATCTGCGCCTGGGAAACTATACATTAGCGCTCGAGCACTTTGAAACGCTGCAAAAACAAAATCTACAGTCCAATCCCGGCACTTTTTATAAAGCGCTTACACTTCTTCAACGTAATCAGAACAACGATCTTACCGAAGCCAAAAAACTCCTCGAAAAAGTAAAGAATGAAAAATCAGAAGGCTGGCAGGAAATAGAAAAATGGGGCTTATAAAAAAAATCAGAAAACTTGTTTACCTACGATCTCTAATTGCGACTAATGTATTACAATAGGAAAATAAGTTTTCTGATGAAGCCTTAAATGACTATTTGCTAAATTGACTAAAAGCTAACTAGCTAGTGAGGGAAATCTTTAAATGAATTGCTGAATTATTAGAATAGACTTTCTGGGTTGTGTGAACGACTCTTTAACAGTTTTTGCCAAAATTTTGTAGCCGTACAAAATTATGTGCCAATAATCTGAACGATACTTTTAGCCGAATGTATCGGAAAGATTATTGTTTACACAAAAAAACAACAATAAAATCTGTGATTAAACAAAAAAAAGAATGTTAAGGATAAGATTATCTGTAACGCTCTTTCAAAAGTATCAAACTTGCGAGTTGACTGAAAAAGAAGCTGTTTACATTTTAGAATCGCTCAGGAAATCACCTGACACTAAGGTACAAAGGCCTTTCGTATGTATAACAGGGTATTATGGTATGGCTATTCATATTCTGGAGGGAAGCTTCGAAAACTTCCCCCATTATATGACCCTCAATCAAGGGGTTGCTTATCATGGCCATAATAAAAACATCCACTGGCCTATTCTGAATAAAAGATTGGAAATGGAGCAAATAGAACTCTTTACCAATCGGTTTTTAAATGCAGAAGATAAAACGCCCCCTGAAAAGCGCTTTTATCAGCCTGTAACTATTGACACACAAAACTTAATCTATCCTTATGCTACCAGTGCACCTTATTCAGAACCGACGGGCAGTCTGATGCCATCTCCTGTTTATGAACCTCAGATATGGAACAATGATTTAGCAATATTAACCAATAATAACTGCTATACTTATGCCCTCAATATAAAAGGGGCCAGAATATCTTGCGGGAAAGACCCAAATCAAAGCTCTTTTGGAAATATTATTAAAAACTGTCTGGCAGATGAATTACATATAATACCTACCGTAAGTGAAGAGGACGATAAACATTTAATTGCACTGTTTGCTTCTGAGCCATTTTCTGAAACCAATAAAACGAGAAACGACTACCATTTTTTCAGGCGCGATGCCAATGGTGGATGGTCGCATAAAAATGGGCTTAGCACCGTATCGAACAGAGACTTTTCGGGTCATATCATTCAGGATTTGATGGCTTGCGACCGAGGGCGGTATCAATATTTTTATTGTTTTTTTCGGGTAACCACCGGGGCTGTAGAAAAAGTAAGTCAAAGGATTCAATAAAATGATGTGTCTTAAATAAATCCCTTATGTGTTCGCATCTGTTAAGAAATCTGGTTTTTATCAGATTAGCTACTGCTTTGTCTTTTTGATGATGATTACAGACCAAATTCTATAAGGTGAGCCAAAACTCACACAATGCTGTGTACTAAAAATCTTCATTTTTATAAATGCAGATCTGAAATCTGATAATGCTGGTATATCAGATCATACTATCGCTTTGCCCTTTGTCAGAGCTGCTGTGCCTAGTTTAATCAATTATCAACCACAAATCCACAATTTATTATGTAAAAAAATCAAAATTCCCAACAAAGCTGTGTACTAGAAATCTCTTTTTATGTACAACACCAACTAAAATCTGTTAGCTGATTCAAGATCAGTGAACGCTACTACTTTGCCCTTTCGCAGGGGTTTTGCGAAAAATCCAATCAATTTTTTAAACATCAAGAACAAATTTCAAAAGAAAATGGAAGAAATCTGGAGTGCCGATTTTACTGAGTGGGTAGTTGAAGACCAACAGCCTTTTAAAGATACTGTCTCATTGGAAGACGGTACAATCAAAATTTCTGATCAGGGAAATCCAATGATGAGTTATGCGCTTACTTCGCCGCTTATTAATGCCCTGGAAGACCTGAATTATACAGATGATTTTACTGATATTGCTATTGTGGCCAACGTAAAATTGTTTATCAATCAGAGCGATAATGCTTTTGTTTCTATTCATAACGGGAATAACGACTTCTGGCTGAGTTATCAGTTGTTTGGCGACCCTGAGTCTGTAAGCAGTACACCTAATAGTAGCAATATTTACGATATTAAAGTACCTGTTCTTACATTTGATAGCAATGAAAGCGGAGATGTTCAGATTGTACTTAAACCACAGGCGAATAGCGACTACGATGTATTAGGCGCTGTTACGCAATTGAAACTGAGATTGGTGATAGACCAAACGATGTCTCCACCACAAAAATCTTATTTCGAGGTGAGGAGTCTGAAAATCATGGGTCAACCCGTTTCTGTTTTAGAGGCATTAGAAGGTAACCCTGATCCGGGTACAAGTGGTCCGAAAGTACCACCGCCACCAAGAATCAAATAAGAATTCTATTGGCAATTTTAAAAAAATAGAATAAATTGATGGGTGCTTAACTATGTTGGGCACCCATTTTTAGCACACGTTTACTATGAATAAAAACTTTACACGATTTGTTTTTTTTATCGTTTTTAGCCTATCAGGCAAATTACTGGCTCAATGTCCAACTGATAACAGTATCAGCAAATCAATAAAAGAATATGCTACCCTCCCACTCGATCAGAACATTGCTCAACTAGAGCGTTTATATAAAACTTCACAAAGCTGTAAAAATATTCAGGACTCAACAAAAGGCATTATTTGTAGTAGCCTTGCTTACTATTATTTTGAAAAAAAAGAGGCTGACAAATCTCTGTCGAATATCAGATTATGCTTTCAGCACTGGGAAATTTACGCCAAAAAGAAGCCAGTAGGGCTTGCCGATGCTGCCTACGGTGCAGGAGCTTATCATCACTTATTTTTAAGGTATCGGGAAGCGATTAAATATTACAAGCTGGCAATTCAGTATTCAAATAGTCCTTATTGGAAAGGCTATTGCTTAAAATTAATTTCAGATCTGGAGTTAGAATTAGGTGATTATGAGGGAATGCTGAATACCTTAGATAAAGCAGAGCGCTTTGCAGAAAATACTAACCAAAGCGAGTTATTGCTATTGATGAGTCATATTTATAATAGTAAGGGTATCGCCTTTAGTAGATTAGAAGATGAAGAAAAGGCGATTAAAAATCTGCAGTCAGCCCAAAATTTCTATCAGAAATCTTTCAATATATCAAAAAAGGATGATGGGGAGTTAAAAGGGAATATTTATGCCAATATGGGTATCAGTTATTACAACAAGAAAAACTTTAATGCCTCAGAAAGCCATTTTAAAAAAGCAGAGCAGATTTTTATTCAGCATAAAACTACTTATTTAATACCCATGCGCATTCAGAATAACCTGGGTCTTTTATATACAGCTTTTCATCAATATAAACAGGCAGACTTGTTTTTCAATAAAGCTATTGACGTGTTGGAAGGTAAAAAGAGTGTAGAATTAAGCAGGGTTTATCTGAACTATGCCACTAATCTGAGAGAAGAGAACAGGATTGATTCTTCTACCAAAGCTCTGGAAAAAGCTATTGCATCATTTCCGCTATTGGATATTAAAAAACAGAATTTCAGTATTATCAGAAGTAAAAGAACACTTTTTTATATCCTGAGAGATTATGCCAAAAATCTGTTGACTATGTACCAGAGAAATAAAAAGCCGGAAATACTCACCCAGTCTATGCAATACTTCTCGTATGCTGACCTTTTACTTAATCTGATGAGGCAGGAGCATCAGGGGCAACAGTCTAAGAGTTTCTGGCGAGAGCATTCCCATAGTTTGTATGAATCGGCCATTGAGGCTTGCAGACTAGCCAACGACCCTGCTAAAGCCTTTTATTTCCTTGAAAAATCAAGAGCGATTCTATTATTGGATGATTTAAAAGAAAACAGTGCCCGCCAACTGTTGACTGCACAGGATTTAGCCAAAGAAAAGACTTATCAGGAGCAGATTTTTGAATTGCAATCACAACTTGAAAACAAGGCTGAAAATACTGTGGCTTATAAAGAAATCATCCGGAAACTAACCGTAGTAAAAGATCAGTTTGCTGAATTTAAAAAAGACTTGGAAAAGCGGTTTCCAGCTTATTATGCGGCCAAATATAATGAAGATTTTAAGGATTTAGGCACTTTTCAGCAATGGCTGAAAGCCAGTCAGCAAAAGGCATTTATCAGCTATTTTGTGGGTGATAGTGCCACTTATGCCATGAAAATAGGTCATGATGGAACGAAATTGATTAAAATTGCCCGAGACCAGCAAGATCTTAGCAGTAGGTTTTTGAGTTTTTGCAGTAATGCCGATTCACTCAACAAAAACTTTCCGGCTTTTCTGGCAATGTCCAATCAATTATATACGCGGTTGGTTAAACCACTTGAAGTTGCGGAGGGTAGAGTGATTATTTCTTATGACGACCAGTTTCTGCCATTTGAGGCGTTCAGCCTTACAGCTAAAAAGGATGATTTTCTGGTAGAGCATCTGGCTATCAGCTATGCTTATTCAGCTAATTTTTTATTAAAAAGTATTGAAAACAAAAATAAGCAAGGTTCGTGGTTGCGAGGTGTTTCATTTCTTGGAGTAGCACCTGTTAATTTTGCTCAATCACTTGCACTTGATAATCTACCACTATCTGCCAAATCAATAGAAAAAATTGAGGCAACCTTTGGTGGCGAGACTCTCTTGGAAAAAGAGGCGAGTAAGCAGGCATTTATGAGTCAGTTTTCAGACTATCGTCTGGTGCAATTATACACACATGCCGATACCACACAAAAAGGCCCTGTATTTTACTTGCAGGATGCTCCGGTCTATGTTGCAGAAATCGGCAGAACGCCTAATATCCGCACTGAAATGATTGCCTTATCGGCCTGTAAAACGGGTTCGGGCAAAAATGTGAAGGGTGAAGGTATATTTAGTTTATCAAGAGGGTTTTCGGCTTTGGGGATCGCCTCACTTATCACGACCCTATGGGATGTGAATGAGGAAGCCACTTATGGGGTAACTGAGCTTTTCTACGAAAACCTGAAAGCAGGTCTGCCTAAAGACGAAGCCTTACAAAAAGCCAAACAGACCTTTATCCACAAAAGCAACCGTAATCTATTGCCTGCGCTATGGGCTTCTTCTATTCTGATTGGCGACACCTCTCCTATTGAACAATCTAATGGCTGGGTGATAATTTTAGCTGGAAGTATGTTTTTCGGGCTTGCTGGGCTAATATTTTTCAGAAAAATAAGAAGAAAACGCTAATCGCTCAATCACACATTTACTCAATCACTCAATGAGAAGACACAACAATAGTTAGTAAAAATCAAACAATTTTGTTTACGAAAATACGGGCTTTGGCGACTAATGTTTATTGCTAAACAATAACCCTTACGCCCAATGACATCTTTTGACTGCACTGAAAACATGGAAATAGTATATCTGGAAGCAGATATTAACTATACTATTTTCCATTACTACAATGGTAAAAAAACTATATCACCCACTACTCTTAAACAAAATGCGGGTAAAGAAAATTTACGGCATTTTTTACGGGTACACCGTTCTTTTTTGTTAAATCCTGAGTATATCACGGGCTTACGCAGAGAGGGAAAAAAGGTAAGTATTCAAATGATAAATGGAAAAGAATTATCTGTTTCGCGGAGGAAGAAGCCTGTAATCAGACATCTGAAAAAACAGAAATTCTCAATTGCCTGAGTTTTAAAAGCCATTAATCTACGATTGATGGCTTTTTTAATACCCCTGTCTTACTTATATTTATTGTGTCATATACTCATTTCTTAATAAAAACATAATAGCATTTTTCCGTGATTTCTGGCATTAGTTTCCGTTTTTTACTGCGTGAAGTCTTCAGGGCTGAAACGGTTTTGTAGGTATTGGCAAAAGAGTTTTCTCATTGTTTTATTGAATTCATCTGATGTTTCATATCTAATCCATCATCTAAAATGCTTATCAATGAAAAAATCAGTACAGTTTATCTATCTTTTATTACTTGTTCCATTCGTTTGTTTTGCTCAGAAGCAAAAAAACATTCCACACCCAAAAAATATTATTTTGTTAATCGGCGATGGAATGGGCACCGCCCAAATCTATGCCGGAATAACCGTCAGTAAGCAAACCACGGGGCAACCACTTAATATTGAACGTAGCCAGGTAATAGGCTTTCATAAAAATCAGCCGACTGATACGTTTATCACTGATTCGGCGGCAGGGGCTACTGCTTTTGCTACAGGAGAAAAAACCTATAATGGTGCTATTGGAGTAGACAAGGATAAAAAACGCCTGACCACTATTCTGG
This sequence comes from Emticicia fontis, assembly GCF_054779675.1. Taxonomy (NCBI): domain Bacteria; kingdom Pseudomonadati; phylum Bacteroidota; class Cytophagia; order Cytophagales; family Leadbetterellaceae; genus Emticicia; species Emticicia fontis. Next base: position 76,317 of record NZ_BAAGXU010000037.1, on the reverse strand, counting down.
AAATTGCCGAGCAAAAAGGATTAGCCACAGGTTTGGTTGCTACCTGTAATATTACTGATGCCACACCTTCTTCATTTATTGCGCATCAGCCAGCAAGAGCGATGATGGACGAAATTGCCGCCGATTTCCTTCAAACTGATGTTGATGTGTTTATTGGTGGTGGCCGCAAACACTTTGCACAACGCAAGGACAGCAGAAATCTGGTAGAAGATCTGAAAGCAAAGAACTATCAGATTGCTAACACAATTGAAGAAGTACAACAGGTTAAATCGGGCAAACTGGCGGGTTTTCTTGCTGATGAAAACCCTGTTAAAATATCAGAGGGTAGAGGTGACCAACTGTTGGTTTCGCTTCAGACAACTTTGAATATCCTGAAACAAAACAAGAAGGGTTTCTTTATGATGGCTGAAGGCTCTCAGATTGACTGGGGTGGACACGCCAACGATACGCAGTATATCGTAAACGAAATGCTTGATTTTGATAAAGCCATTGGCGCAGCCTTTGATTTTGCCGATAAAGATGGTAATACACTGGTAATTATTACAGCCGACCATGAAACAGGTGGTTTCTCGCTAAACGGTGCCAAAGATGGTGTAATAGATGGTAAGTTTACAACCAAAGGACACACCGGCGTAATGATTCCGGTTTTTGCTTATGGTAAAGGAGCCGAATTATTTTCGGGCATTTATTATAACAACGACATCTTCCACAAAATGCTGAAATCGTTTGATTTCAAATGAAATAGATTTTCATTAATCTAAATACGAAGAGGCTTTTGCAAGAGTATTATTTCTGGTAATACTCTTGCAAAAGCCTCTTCGTTTAGGAGCCATCCATACTGAATGATTAATTTCTAATCTACTCAACTAATATTATTCCAATCATGCAACTTGACTTTTGAAACGGTGTCATTACTAAAACAAATCAGAAACACATTTCATGGAACAAGCCCTGAACCGGAATATTTGGGTAGATTATTTACGCTCGGCATTGACAGTATTGGTGGTGGCACATCATGCCAGCCTAGCCTATACTACCTTTGCCCGATTTGATGCGGAGGCATATATCCGGTCGACACACCCGATTGTGGATGCCAGAAGATGGGTGGGGCTTGATATTTTTGAGAATTTCAATGATGTATTTTTTATGTCGTTGATGTTTTTGATAGGTGGTTTATTCCTGGTTAAGAGTATCGGCAAGAAAGGCTTTTCTGTGTTCATCAAGGATCGATTTTATCGTTTGTTTGTGCCATTTATCACATTGGGGACATTGTTGATGCTGATAGCCTATTTTCCTGCTTATTATATAGCTAAAGGAAGTACTGATATAGTGGCTTATGTAAAAGATTTCTTTATAGTTGAGCAATGGCCAGTTGGCCCACCCTGGTTTATCTGGGTGCTATTCGTTTTTAATTTGCTATTTGCCGTGCTGAGTCTGGTTATCAATAAAATAAGTAAGAATACTGGTAGGTTTATTTCCTCACTTCAACGCAGACCATTCTTGTTTTGTATGCTTTGGTGGGTCTTCACATGGTTATTATATGTACCGATTGCGCATAGGATTGGGGCAGGTACCTGGACAGGCTTTTATCCATTCGATTTTCAGCTGAGTAGATTTTTACTTTATTTTGGCTATTTTCTATTGGGTGTTTTCATTGGCACTACTGATTTTAATTATCAGGTGTTTTCTCCTACATCTGCCATTGTCAGAAAATGGTGGCTTTGGGCAGTATCAGCTTTAGTAGTTTATATAGTTTTAACGATTGTTGAACGAATGGACATATTAGCTGATATGGTCAAGGCGAATCAGCTTGGTGGCTTTAGCGCCTGGATGATTTACTTTAGTATTTATACGGCCTCGTGTACACTGAGTAGTATCGCTTTTATCGCTGCATTCAGACGATTGATTTATCGTTCTTTTGACTGGTGGGATTCGCTGACTGCCAATGCCTATCTGATTTACCTGACTCATTATGTATTTCTGATCTGGATTCAGTTTATACTATTGCCCTATGAATTACCTGCCTTCATCAAATTCCTGATAACGTTTATTTTTTCATTGGCTTTGAGTTGGGGCTTAAGCATACTATTACGAAAAATTAAGGTCATTAATCAATATTTATAAATACTATCTAAGGCCAGCATTAGCCTTATGCACTCATATTAGTTTAATACTATTTTTATGACGAGTATATGTTGTTTGTCGATAAACTGAACGATTCGGAAGATATTTATAAAAACTGAACAAAAACCACCCTTTTTTGTCGACGAACATACAAATCAATACTTCTTCTGCTTTCGTCCTATTAATGTTCCGGTTTAATCTACTCTGATATTTTCTTAAAAAAATACTATATACCTTTGACTCATCAAAGAAAATTATTTATAAAATCTAAACAATCAGTCATATGAAAAAGTCATTCTTAATTTTAGCTCTAGGCTTATTGACAGCCAATTTCAGCTTTGCCAATACCGAAAAACCGGCCATTGTTGCTAAAAAAGCGGATTCAAAAATCTCGGTTCAGGATATCAGCAATTTACGTTTGAGAGTTCTTTTTACTGATCTTGAAAGGAGCACTGCCAATGTGGAAATCTTCAATGCCAAAGGTGATGTTTTCTATAAAGATCTTAGCGAAACCAATAAGCCATTGGTATTGAATCTTGAGCATCTGGAAGATGGTGCCTATACTTTATCAATCAGCTCGGGCGAAGATAAATTAACTTATGATTTCAATATCCAAAGTCAGGTAACTCGTGTTGCGGTATTAAAGAGTAAATAATCGGATGTGTGCATGGAAAGAAGGGCAAGGGTATCATAACCTTTGTCCTTTTTGTTTTTTATAAAGGCTTTTTAGACGTAAAAATTATGAAAAGTCACAGAAATTGAAATATTTTTTATTCGAATATCTATTATCTTCTTCAATCCTGTCTAATTGCTGGATTTGCGGATGAATATTACACACAGTAAATTTTTCAGAATAAATTCTATTGAAATTTTGAGCTATCTGTTTTTCTATTGTAATTTCAATAAGCCATCAGGTAATTATTCAAAAGAGGCCTTATAAATCCCTAAATTCTAAATGCAATAGTCATGAAAAAACTAGCCATTCTCCTATTAATGTTTGTCTCAGGTTTACATACTTTCGGGCAAGCCGCTCAATTATCACCCAATTCTATTCAGATTCCGCAGGTAAATGGTACCAATAGTGTAGCCAATCCTGCCAATGGGATGCTTATTTATAATCTCTCTGACCATAGTTTATATTACCGGAAACAGAGTGAGTGGGTGAAAATCAATAATAATACAAACAATGTAGTGGCTAATCCAACGATTTACTATACGATTACCTCCAGTGGTAATGCCCCTGCTGTTCAGGGCGAAATTACCAGTGGTATCCATGCCGGACAAACCAAAGTAGATTATGTTGACTATAATTTTACCCTTAATTATGATCCGACGAATGCCGGGGGTGCTGGTTCAGGGAAAGCAGTTATTTCACCTGTGAAGATTTCGAAACCAAGGGGGGCAAATTCAATCCCATTTTTCAAAGTCCTGACAAAGGGTTTGCATTTTGATACCATGGAATTCTTTTTTTATGATGCCAGCGACCAATTATACTATAGTGTGAAATTATCTTCGGTCTTTGTTTCCAAGATTGAAAAATCGGAATTGGAGGGTGTTGATACCATTGAATTAAAGTCTTTAAAAATGGGATGGAAAGATTATCCCAGAAATGTATTCGGCACTTTTGATATTACAATGAATAGTTTTACTGATACTTATTGATAGGAAGTCCCGTTAGTAAAGCGTTTCCGATATTGAAAGATCAGGCTATGGTCAGAAATGCCACCAGTTCTATTCTCAGTTATTTAACTTCGTCGATACCTCTTGTCAGATTTGATATGCTTGTTAAAGGAAAAAGCATGATGCAGGCCATTATGTACGATATTGAAAAAGACAAGGTAGTTTTTTTTGAGTGCCGAATACTATACAGGCAGAGTAGAAATGAGAAGAATTATTAAACATTTTGACCAACAGTTCTATCTGTTTTTTGATTGATAGATTATTTATATCAATAACTCATTCCCCAATTATCCCTCTTATTTCTCCTTTTTCCCCTACTTTATTCTCCGTTTATTCATCAAAAGTTCAAAATGAGTAAAAGAAAGTCGAAAATGAGATAACACTTGCTTTGGCTGTTGACATAGCTTTGTGGCATTGATCATCTATTGAAATCTACCACGAAAACTATGAACAACGAATTGCTAATTACGATTGACAAAGGCACGACTGTGAGGTCGAGCAAGATATTAATGCTCAAAGCCGACATTAATTATACACACATACTGCTTGAAGATGGTAGCACGATACTCTCTTCCCGAACATTAGGGATATTCGAAAAACGATTATATAGTTATTCGTTTTTCAGGCCCAATCGCTCTGTGATTATTAATCTCGATTATATGACTAGTTTTCAGAAAGAATCCTTTACCATTAAGATGGAGAATGATGAACTGATTAATATATCTAGAAGGCGCGCCAAACAATTTCTAAAAAGAATTTAAAAAGGCTTCGTCAAAAGACCTTTCGTGGTAGAAAGAATGGAAGTACAGAGGGTGAGTTCATAAGCAATTCTGGACTCCTCTCTTTCCTGAAGCTTTCGACACGGACAAGTTTTCAACGGCTATAGCCACGATTAGTATTAGATAACTCAATAGTTTTAAAAAAAGGGTTTGGTACTATTGAGTAAATCTTATTTATAGAGGTTTCCGATATTTATCAGATACCTCTTTTTTTATAAGCTCTCCAGTAAAAATTTGATGTTTGCAATAACCGCCTTTGCATCATCCTGTTGGATATAATGCCCGCTATTTGACAGATATATCAATGCTCCGCCTTTGCCTGAAGAATGAATCAGTTGTAACCAGCGCCCGATGTTCTTAGAATTTTTTACATGAAAGAAGCGTTCGTGGTCATAGTCTTTACTCTGGTAGGCAGGAGGAACTTCAAATTTGCCCCCTACAAAAAAATAGATAGGTACATTGGGTAAGGGTAGATTTTTTATCTCGGCAAAGTCTGTCTTTCTTAAAGCAGTCAGTAAATGTCTTTCACTCCATGGCCCGAAATTCAGCGAATCATTATGTGCGGCTGGTTTGGTTGGCTGATACAGGCGCTCGTACATCATCTCATCGATGCGCTTTTCGGGCACATTAATTTCTCTGAAAATCTGGTTCCAGTCGTCTTTAGATTCTGTAAAATCTGCCGGGTCTATAAAGACCAGCCCGGCTATATCTTTCGGGTAATATCCTGCAAAACCTCTGGCATATAAGCCGCCTAACGAATGTCCAATTACCACATACGGTGGCGGGATATTAAGTGTGGTTAAAATGGCTTTGAGGTTTTCGGCAGTTGCCTTTGGTGTAGGCACCTGATAAATTTTATCTGATTTTTCTACGCCTGCTCTATCGTAGGCAAAAACAGGCGCTATTCTGGCTAATTCGTCAAGTACTTTATTCCAGCTATCAATGCCCACACCCATACCATTTTCAAAAACGAGAACAGGGGCATTGGGTTTTCTGTTTTCCAGCCCTTTGGTATAGACTGCAAAATTTTTGTCATTTACTTTTACTAAGCGTTCCTGAGAATAAGCTGTCAATGTTGCCAGTAGCAGGAAGAGGTAGAGGAGTTTTTTCATTAGATTTAAGTTGAATAAATGATATTTATGCAATAGACTTGTCTACCATTTCAGTTTAGGGTTTATTTTTCGAATAAATCAGATAATCATAGTAATACTATTCAAATTAAGCCAACTATCTTAAATCTTACCGAAATAGCTTTAAAGAAATCTGACCAAACGAACGAACTTTCAATCACAAATCTACCTTAATGTAAAAATTCATCTAAAATAATTTGAATAGCTTTTGCTGTCACTATTTCTTGTATTTAAGCCATATTAATTTCTATTGTACAACCCTGATAAAGTTTTCTGCACGCTAAGGAGTCAAACCCTGCCTCTGTATTAAGAAGCACCCTTTAGCTGAAATTCTGGCTTCTTGCACGAGGTTCAACAATTGATGAATATGTTCTATAACCTCAATTAAATCATATCATTCAACCTAATTAGTTCTGAAATAGCAATGAACACACCTTTCTATTTAGGTGACATTATGAGACAGATTCATTTTCAATTATAACGAATTGGCGCGATTTTTGATAAAAAAATTATTTTAGAAAATTGATTTTTTTTTCTTTTTTTTAAATTTGCAGTTTAAAATTTAACTTCTGTGGCTTCAAAATTTAAATGATAATTATTGTAAAATTCTTAGAATTTCATTTTAATAAAAATGAAGGATTTAAAATTAGCCGAAAAGAGAAGAATAGAAGCTGTTCATCAATTCCTGAAAATAGATTTTGATAAATCTAAAGAATATCAGGAAATAGTAGATCTCGCTGCTGAACTTTGTGAAAAACCTGTTGCATTATTAACCCTTTTAGACAAAGATGTAAATTGGCTGAAAGTCCGCTCAGGAGTAAATATCCAAATTATGCCAAAAGAGACTTCCTTTTGCCAATATGTTGTTCAATCAGAATCTTTGATGGTTGTTGACGATGTAACAAAGGATAGTAGATTTGATAATAATCCGTTAGTTTACACTGACCCCAAAGTCCGTTTTTATGCCGGAGCCCCTCTTTTATTAAGTAGCGGTATAACCATTGGGTCATTATGCTTGTTCGATCTAAAACCCAATAGTCTTACATCTCTTCAACAGAAAACGCTCTCCGTTTTATCAAGTCAGATTACCAACCTGATGGAACTTGAACTCAGCCATAAACTTCTTAATTTAAAAGTAGAAGAAATAGAAGAAAGAAATAAGTCACTACAAAAAATTGCATTTATACAATCTCATGAAATTCGTCATCCTTTAACAACCATTATGGGATTAGTAGATCTTATTAGACATAAGTATCAGGAAGTTGATGAAGAATGGATACAAATGATTGTTGAGGCAACAAATAAACTCGACAATAAAATTTTGTCTATTGTAAATGAAACGATAGAAAATAAGGATATCCGGACAACCAGGTTTTATAAAATGGTTGAGGAAATTGAAGACTATGCGATCATTCTTTTAGACAAAGAAGGAAATATTGAAAACTGGAATAATGGTGCCCAAAAAATTAAAGGCTATAAAGCTATTGAAATTGTAGGCAAAAATTTATCTACGTTTTATACAAAAGAAGACTTAGCAGAGCAACGTCCACAAAAATTAATTAATCAGGCCAGAGAGCAAGGTTTTGCCAAAGATGAAGGCTGGCGAGTCAAAAAAGACGGTTCAAGATTTTGGGGAAGCGTACTTATTACTGCTATTCATAACCAAGAAGGAGAAGTAATTGGGTTTACAAAAGTTACCAGAGATTTAAGCGAAAAGAAAGAGAGAGAAGATGCTAACATTGCGTACATTGATTACCTTGAAGACCAGATTAAAAAGTTAAGTGCGTAATAATTACATAGAATCGTTGATACTTGTATCAGTAGCTTAATGACGAGAAAATAAACAATTTTGCTAATTGGTTGTTTTCAAATAATATGAAACAAAAAGATGTAGATGAATCAAAATGACTTTTTAAAAGAGATAAACTGCTTTTTATTAGTAGACGATGATAAAATTACTAATTTACTTCACTCAAAATTACTTAAGGTCTGCAATGTACAGAGCCACGTTCAAATAGTAACTTCTGGTTTGATGGCTCTTGATTTTCTGACTTGTAAAGGGGCATATACAAGCAACAAAAATATCCCTCAATCTGGTATTATTTTTCTTGATATTAATATGCCGGAAATGAACGGGTGGGAGTTTTTGGATGAGTATAAAAAATTTGACAAAGTAACGAGGTCCAAGTTTTTTATTGTTATGCTTACTTCGTCTATTGACCCAAGTGATAAAAACAAAGCAGATGAAATAGAGGATATAAAAATGTTCTTAACGAAACCTTTGACAAAGGGGAATTTATTAAGTATCCTCAATAACTATTATTTATATGAATCAAGTTTGAATTGAGAAGGCAATTTGCAAAAGTTTGTTTTATTTTCAATTGTCAGGATAGAAATACTGATTTTATATCTTATATACTTTTCAACTATCGAAATCAGTATCGCATTAGGGTCTCAGTTTTAGTTGGCTCTTATATTTTAGGCAGAATTAACAATAACTTTTAGAGTAATAAGCCCGGTATTCTATCAGGCTTATGTCATTTCATATGCATACATATTTGTATGCTTCTTTCACTAGTGCTAACAGATCTTTTATCCCACGCCTTTTGATTTAATCACATTTTCTCCAAAGCATTATAGGTTTTTCATATATTTACTACACCTTGCTTACAGAACAAATCTCTTAATTTTAACTTATGATCTATGAAAAAGACGTTGCTACTGCTATTCATTATTAGCTTGCTTTCCGAGCTTATTTATGCCCAGAATGATGATAAAATTGTATTGGGTAAAAATGATAAAGTCCATTCAAAAATACTAAACGAAAACCGCCGGATTATGGTCTATGTACCTGGTGGAGGCGGGGATATTTTCACTAAGAAAAAATATCCAGTTGTATACTTATTAGATGGTGATGCCCACTTTTTCTCGGTTGTAGGTATGATTCAGCAATTAAGCAGTGTGAATGGCAATACCATTTGTCCCGAAATGATTGTAGTAGGAATACCTAATACCAGACGCACCAGAGACCTGACTCCCACCCATGTGGATGTTGACCCACCTTTCATGGATAGCACTTCTTCAAAACCTTCGGGCGGAGGTGAAAAGTTTATGGCATTTATAGAAAAAGAACTGATGCCTCATATTGACTCGCTCTACCCTACTCAGCCTTATAAAATACTGATAGGTCACTCATTTGGTGGTTTAACCGTAATGAATGCCTTGATTAATCATACTCATTTATTCAATGCGTATGTGGCAATAGACCCGAGTATGTGGTGGGATCAGATACGATTTTTAAAGACCACCAAGAAAGCCCTTACAGATAAAAAATATGCCGGAATCTACTTATACTTAGGCATAGCCAACACCATGTCAGAAGGGATGACTGTTGCTAAATTAGCTAAAGATAAATCTTCCGACAACGCGCACATCCGCTCTATTTTTGAGTTGGATAATCATCTGAAAGCCAGTAAGCAAAACCTGCTAAAATATAAGAGTAAATATTATGCTACTGACGACCATAGTTCGGTGCCCTTGATTAGTGAATATGATGCCTTGCATTTCATTTTCAGTTATTATCCACTTAAATTGACTATGAAGGATTATAAGGATACTACTACTGTATTGGCGGGTAAATACCAGAAACATTTCGAAACAGTTTCTAAAGAATTCGGGTATCAGGTAAAACCTGATGAAGAAACTATTAATATGATGGGCTATAATGCACTTGGACAAAAGCAGTATAAAAAAGCGGAAAGTTTCTTCAAAATGAATGTGGTTAATTATCCGGAAAGTGTCAATGTTTATGATTCTTATGGCGACTATTTTGTTGCTAAAAAAGATACTGCCCGTGCTATCGAACAATTTAAGAAAACATTGGCAATCAAAGAAATTCCAGAGACAAGGAAGAAACTGGAGGAATTAACAAAGCATTAAACAAATTACCAATCATTGTAGTTTAAATAACATCGTTTAGCAATATACGTTTAATGGTATTGCTAAACGATGTTATAATAACCTGATTACCTTAAAAAACTTTTGTTATGCCATTAAAAAAATGCCTCCTGCCACTTCTTTTATGCCTTTTCATTTTCCAAGCTCTTTCAGGACAAGTACTTAAACCCGGATTTGATAAGGCGGAATATATTGAAACCCTGAAAATTAACCAGAAAGTACATATTGCCCTGAATAAATGGGCAGACTCTAGCAGTATGCCTGAACCACAAGACCATCGTTTCCTTTATCGCTCTCCGGTTGTGGCTTTTGATAATCTTTGGGATTTATGGATACACAAGACCAAACCTGTGGCTATCATTGCAGTACAAGGGAGTATTCCGACACAGGCAAGTTTTTTAGCTAATCTTTATGCGGCAATGATTCCGGCTAAAGGGGAGTTACAACTAGACAAAAACTTCAAATTCTCGTATAAGCTATCCAATAACCCCAACTCTGCCGTGCATGTAGGGTGGTTTGTGGCTATGGCGTATTTATCAAAAAGCATTGAGCATAAAATCGATTCATGTTATAAAGCAGGTATCAAAGATTTTATTCTGACAGGGCATAGCCAGGGCGGTGGAATTACTTTTCTCCTTAATGCCTATCTGGAAAACCTGAAAGCAGAAAAGAAACTGCCACAGGATATTCGATTCAAAACCTATTGCAGTGCTGGTCCCAAGCCAGGTAATTTATTTTTTGCTTATGATTACGAAAATATGACCAGGGGCGGCTGGGCATATAATGTTGTAAACACGGCAGACTGGGTTCCGGATGTACCTTTTTCTCTGCAAACTATTAACGATTTCACGCCTGTCAACCCTTTTCATGGGGCAAAGGCTATGATAAAAAAACAGAAGTTTCCGAAGAATCTGGCTTTAAAACATATTTATAACAAAATGAGCAAACCAAGCCTGAAAGCCCAGAAAAACTATCAGAAATATCTGGGAAGAATGGTTTCGATGGCCGTAAAAAAACAAATTCCTGATTTTGTTACCCCTCAATATTATGAGAGCAACTACTATGTCCGAACAGGCAGTATCATTGTCTTAACACCAGATGAAGATTATTTTAAACGCTATTCTAATACCCCGGATAGCCCCAATATCTGGTTACATCATTTTCCGAAAAATTATCTTGAACTCGTAGAGAAAATAAAATAATAATCTGACGTATTATGCCAATGATAAGAGTCGGTTAGTAGTCCGTCAGAATTCCGGATATGATATTCCTATCAGCGGTGAATTATTCGATACCACAATTTTTAGTGGGTATAAGATAAATTAGGATATGGAATTTTCATTCATATAAAATTTCAAAGAAATCTTATAAACATTTTCTGAAAACTGAAATTTATGGTAAATTTTGAGTCTCAATAGTATCTGTCCTCTTTTATAACCATAAACCCATCAGAAAATGAGCCTAATCATTACCATTATTGTTGGCGCCGTAGCAGGCTGGCTGGCAGACCGTGCCTTTAAAAGTTTCAGTTTATCTACTTTGTATCAGATTTTACTAGGTATAGCCGGGGCTCTGGTAGGCCATTGGTTATTAGAAGGTGAGCTTCATACGATGTTGGGCTTACCAGATATCATCAGCCGCATTGCAGAAGCATTTGTGGGTGCATCAGTTATTTTATTAGGTGTCATGCTTTATAGAAGATATTCTAAAAAAGCGTAACAGATTAGCAATTGAGATAGCTTTGAGCAATCAGGGCTATCTTGTTTATTTATTGATAGCCTATTTTTATCAGTTGCTTTGAATAAATCGTATTAGCATTACTCAGGTAATTTTTTATTTCTTTCGCTTTTAAAATTTCAGTAGGCAAACCTTTAGCATTGTATGTATAATTATAATTAAGTACGTAGCTTTCTTTCAATTCACCTACATTGTTTCTTTCTGTTTTTGCGATTTTTAATACATTTCTATCAGAATAATTTAAGAGTCTTCCCAGAATCATATCATCAAAATGCGAAAAGGGAGTAATAGTCAGGTAGCCGGGGATTGCTGGTCTGTATTTATCATCAAAACTTACTACATAGTAGTAGTAGATACTCTTATCTGCATTCAGTACCTGAACAGTTATTATATTATCTTCTACTGAATAAACTACATCTCTTTCTCCATATTTCATAACCAGGTGCTGTGAATTAAACTCTTTTATGATAGTTCCATACTGTGAAGAAGTAGAAACAACCCGATTGGGATAGACTTTTACAGTTTCTTTATTATTGAGAACAGCGTTAGACTCTTGCATGATATATTCTTTTATGTTGTTATCAGCGTCGTAGTTATAAATACGCTCTCTTAAAAACTGTTTATCAAACCACAAGAATTCTTTTACCTTAATGAGTTTATTTTTCTCGTTATAATAAAAATCCAGATCAACAATTTTCTGACTATCATATCTGACACTCGGGAGGCCATAGTCATTATATCTATAATCTCCGTCCATCCATACATCTTCAAATTTTATAATTTCACCGGTGGGTGAATACTTTATTTTAAACCTTATTTCTCTGGCGGCTTCGAGATAGTAAGTATCAGGCGTATTTCTGACCTCGTATGCATTTACCAAGTTTTTCGGATAAAAATCTGACCTTCTGAGGAAATAAAGCGATGGAATATCAGGGCGGACCTCATAATGAACAGTATCTTCCAGAGGATTTTTAGTAGTATTCGAATCAAGAACCACTTCTCCCATTATTTCCGGCTCAATATCTACTATATCGACCCTACAGGAAATAAGCGAAAGCATAAAAAATGTGACCCCAAGAATTAAGTATATGATTTTCATTAATAGCATTTTTTGAAATGACTATACTAGGCGTTAATACGTTGTATGGCTTATAAAAGAAATCAGGAATATTTGTATTTATTAACCTATGTTAATGCTATCCTTTTTGCCTCTCTTCAATTTTGTGTCATTAACAATCACCAGATAATGACCCGAATTCTCTTCATATTTTTCACCATTTTGCTTTTGACAACAGGCAAAGCACAATCTCATATAGACGTTATGGAAACAAAAAAGCCTTATACCATTCTGGTATTAATGAATGCTACTCCTCAGTGGCTTAGCCTCGCAAGAGACCAACGAAGTGAGTTTTTTAAAAAACAGGTGATGCCGATTTTTCAGAAAGTCGGGCAGGCTGTTGAAGTCAAGTTATTTGATAGTGAATACTTTCATGCCAAGGTTTCTGATTTTATGATTATTAGTACTGGGAACCTTGATCAATATAAGTTGTTGATTGAATTTTTAAGGGACTCTAAAATATATGGCGTGCCTTATTTTGAGGTTATAGATATTATTATCGGGCAGGAGAATTTGTTTGAGGATTTTAATGAGGTTTTGAGGAGGAATTGAATTGGATAGATAAGAAATAATGTAGGGGTTCAAAATTTTGAACCCCTACCGAAATACATTTTACAAATTTTCAAAAAAAAATTCCTCCCATTTGTCCAAATCTGAAAATTGGGTTGTCATTAGGCTTTAAAAATAAATCTTAATAACAATGGAACCTAGAATCAACGTTCAACAACAACAAGGGATGAGTGCCTTATATGGCTTTGGTAAACATTTATCAAAATCTGGTATCGAGAAACCTTTATTACATCTGTTGTATTATCGTGTTTCTCAAATCAATGGCTGTGCTTTTTGTCTGGATATGCACTCGAAAGATTTATTAGCAGCAGGTGAAAGCGCGCAACGCTTGCTTGTGATGGATGCCTGGAGAGAAGCCCCATTCTATAGCGAGAGAGAACGTGCGGCCTTAGCCTATGCCGAGGCACTCACAGTAATCAAAAGCAGTCTGGTGTCTGAAGAAGTGTATGAGCAGGCCGCGGCCCAGTTTTCTGAATCAGAGTTGATGGATTTAACCATTGCCGTGATAGCAATTAATAGCTACAATCGTATTAATATTGCATTTGGCGCACCCGTGGGTACTTATCAGGTCGGACAATTTAATTAACATCGTAGCTATGGAAGAATTCGTATTAATATTCAGAAGAGACTCGGAGACGAAAGAGAATCAGCCCTCTCCTGCTGATATGCAGGCATCTATCAAACCGTGGCAGGATTGGTTAGGGGGCATTGCTGCCCAGAATAAACTGGTGAGTTCGGGCAATAGATTGCACCCCGAAGGCAAGGTAGTGAAACCGAATAATGTAGTGATAAATGGCCCTTATGCTGAAATCAAAGAAGCGATTGGTGGGTTTATTATTGTACGCGCTGCTGATTTTGAGGAAGCTGTGGAGATGGCGAAGGGTTGTCCGGCGCTTAAGGAACCGTGGAATGCGAATGTGGAGGTTAGGAGGATTATTAACAATGCTTAAAAAATGATGTTGCCTTTACCAGTTGGCAAAGGCAACATTACTAGTCCATGAAAGAAAAAGAACTAATACCACACTTATTCAGAACGGAGTACCGGAAGATTGTTGCTGTACTTTGCTATTTATTTGGCATTGAGCACATTGAAACCGCTGAGGATATTGTGAGTGATACTTTTTTGTCGGCTACTGAATTGTGGAGTCAGAAAGGGATACCTGATAATCCGACGGGATGGTTGTATGCGGTTGCTAAAAACAAGACTAAGAATCATCTGAAACATCATGCTATTTTTACAAAGAAGCTGGCAGTTGAATTGAAATATGGGGCTGTGGATTCGGAAGAAATTGAGATTGATTTATCCAGCAAGAGTATTAAAGATAGTCAGTTAGCTATGATTTTTACGGTTTGTAATCCTTGTATTTCTATTGAATCGCAAATTGCTTTGGCGTTGAATCTGCTTTGTGGTTTTGGTATTCAGGAAATTGCTGATGCTTTTCTGACCAATAAAGAGGTGATTTACAAGCGCCTCAATCGAGCCAAAGAAAAACTGAAAGCTGAAAAGATAAAAATTGAACAACCTACCCCAACTGAAATAGATGAACGGTTGGATACAGTATTAACTACGCTTTATCTGCTATTCAGCGAGGGATATTATTCTACTTCACAAAATACGGTTCTTCGCAAGGATCTTTGTGCTGAGGCCATGAGGCTTGTTTATTTATTAATTGAAAATGGGGATACCAATAAGCCATCTACCAATGCCCTGATGTCGTTGATGTGTTTTCATGCCTCACGTTTTGAGGCGAGGATGAATGAGAAAGGGGAAGTGATTCTCTACGAAGATCAGGATACGAATTTGTGGAATCAGGAATTGATTAGTAAAGGTGAGTATTTTCTGGAACAGGCTTCAAAAGGTAAATATCTTTCTAAATATCATCTGGAGGCGGGTATTGCCTATTGGCATACACAAAAGGAAGATACCAACCAGAAATGGGAAGGTATCCTCCAATTGTATAATCGTTTATTGCAGATTGAATATTCTCCTATTGCGGCACTAAACAGAACCTATGCCCTTGCCAAAGCCAATGGTAAAGAAGAAGCGATTATTGAGGCTGAAAAATTATCTCTTACCGATAATCACTTCTATTATTCACTATTAGGCAATTTATATACAGGCGTTGATAATGAAAAAGCATTACAACATTTCGAGAATGCCTTAAAACTGGCGCATTCTGATACTGATAAAGCTATCATAAACCGAAATATCCAAAAGATTACGCCTTAACCTTTAATTCCTTTAGATATTCCCATTTTAATACTTTATTTCTCAATTTCAGGAATGGTTTTTCGACTATTATTTGCAATAGCCATGCACCTAACATCGATGTAAGCATACACAAAACAAGCATCAATACACTTTCTTTAGCTATGCCCAGCTTTGCCAGTTGCTCTTGCGAAACGTGTACAACAATCTTATGTGTGAGGTAAAGTCCATACGATAAGGAGGCAACTGTGAAAGTGATTTTTGAAGGAAAACGATACAAAAATACTTTTGGGCTAATGGCAGCAATGACAACCAATCCATATCCCAGAGCAATAATCGGGAAACCAAAAATGGATGCGCCAAATGAAACCTGTTCTTTACATAAGAAATAGGCTCCTACCAACACGGCGACTCCTGCCAATAATAGATAATTCCCGTATTGTTGGAGTTGTTGTTTTAGTTTTGGTCTGAACTGAAAAACAGCCGCTATCGTCACCCCTACCAACAGCCCATCTAAGCGGCTATAAATGGGGTAATAAATCCATTTATACCAGATTACCCAGAAATTATCCGTCTCTTTAAACGGCTCAACAAAATTAGTCCACATATAAAACCTTATGAAAAAACCCGCTAGGAACAGAAACGCTAATAAAGCAGAAGCTTTCTTGAAAATCTTCCCATTGATTAATCCTATCAGAATAAGCGGCAGAAATAAATAAAACTGCTCTTCAATACAAAGCGACCATGCGTGAGAGAAAGTACCTTGTGTACGCAAATCAAGCCCAAGATTCTGGGTAAATGTCAGGTATTTCCAAAGGGGAGCAAGTGCTTCTCTTTCTCTCAGATAGGGAAATAAGAAATACAAGGCTAATACTGTCAGATAGGCCGGAATAATTCTGAAAAAGCGTTTCAGAAAAAACTCTTTGAATGAAATAGCTTGCTGCCGGCCTATTTTGGCAAAGAGTTGGGCTGAAATCAGATAGCCACTCAACACAAAGAAAAGATCAACACCTGTCCAGCCGAATTTTCCAATCGAATAGAGCCATTCGGGGCTGGGGAACATAATGCTGTAATGGTAAAGAAACACATAGGTAATGGCAAATGCACGCAGATGATCAAGCCCAACGAGCTTGTGGTTGTGCGGGAGTTTTTCAACTCCTGGGGTACGAGTCATACAATTTCTGGGTATTAAACGGTGAGTATCAGGAAAGCTTGTTTTTTGCTACAATTTAACCAGAAACTCTCAATAAGTATAGGCTAAAGCGTTTTAATTTTTAATCAATATATTACTTATTGGTTTTTCATTATAAATCTGAATGATATAGTAAATAAATATTTTATTGTTAAAACAAATGTTATATTTGCTTCCAAACTACGTTGTAATTATGCCTAGCCCTTTGCTTTGCTTGTTGATAGATGATGATCAGGATGATCAGGAAATTTTTACTTTGGCCATAGAAGACTCCGGCCTGAATATGCAATGTGTGATAAGTAATAATGCCAGTGAAGCCTTGCAAAGGCTAAACCAGGATGGCACGTTTTTACCCAATTATATCTTTCTCGATTTGAATATGCCTCGTATTAATGGTATACAATTGCTAACCGAAATAAAGAAAATTTCCCGCCTCAAACATATTCCTGTCATTATTTACTCTACCTCCTCACACCCTAAAGATAAGGAGGCAACCCAGAATCTGGGAGCAGCTGCTTTTATTACCAAGCCATCGGGCATCAAAGAACTTTCGCAATTACTAAAAGATTTATTTCAAATACATTTACAACCAGCTTTTGAATAAGCAATAAAAATAAGGGCAACCAGACTATGAAAAATGAAGCCGTAAAAATTATTAAAGCCAAGAAAAAATACATTCTTGAACAATGGTTTCAGAACCAGATAGAAAACGATGGTTTACGCGATGATTTAATTACTAACGAAGACCAACGGATACAATCAGAAGAATTACTGAACGCTTTTGCTGCCAGTATAAGCGATAGTAACTTTGACGATGCACAGTCAAGAGATTTCGAAAAAGTTGAAGAAATATTATCGGGTATTGCTATTGCCAGAGCGAGACGAGGATTTACTCCGCGCGAAACAGGTGCTTATGTTTTCAGTTTAAAAACAGCTATATTAAAAACATTATCAGAAGAGATTACCGACACTAAGGTATTATATAATGAGACTATACGTATCAATAATATTCTGGATAATTTCAGTATCATTACTTTTGAAACCTTCATTAAAGGTCGCGAAGATGTGATTCTTCGTCAGACTGACGAAATTACTGAAATTTCGACTCCTGTTATTAAAGTTTGGGATGGCATTCTGGCGTTACCAATTATTGGTACTTTAGATAGTTCGCGTACGCAGGTAGTGATGGAAAACCTTCTGCAGGAAATTGTAGAAACCGGTAGTTCTATTGCGATTCTGGATATTTCTGGAGTGCCAGCCATAGATACTCTGGTAGCGCAACACCTGATTAAAACAGTAAGTGCGACACGTCTGATGGGTGCTGAATGTATTATTAGTGGCATTCGCCCTGAAATTGCGCAAACAGTTGTACACTTAGGCATTGACCTATCTGAAATCACAACAAAAGCTACTTTAGCCAGCGCGCTAAAAAATGCTTTTGGTATGTTAGAGCTAGAAGTAAGAAAAAAAGCATCTCCAAAAGTTTTATAATACATATTGTAGGATATATAGATTAGTATGGATAGAATACCTATTCTGAAAATGGGTGACTTTCTGTTAGTCACCATTCAAGTTGATTTATACGACCAGTTAGCCGAAACTCTGCAATCTGACCTGGCTAATATGGTAAAGAAATACAACTCTAAAGGCGTGTTGATAGATATTTCTGCGGTATCCATCATCGACTCTTTTATGGGGCGTATTTTAGGTAATATCTCCATTATGTCGAAAATCATGGATGCAGAAACCGTAGTAGTAGGTATGCAACCGGCTGTGGCTATTACTTTAGTCGAGCTGGGTTTACCTCTGAAAGGGATACACTGCGCACTGAATGTCGAAAGAGGAATGGAATTATTACGTTCTAAAATTATAGCCGACACGCCTGAAGACGACGAAGAAGATGATAGTTACCCTGAGTAAAGATAGCGTTAAAATAGCCAGAGAACAGGACACAATTTTTTTACGGAATCGGGTAAAGGAATGGGCCACTAAAATTGGTATGGGCTTAGTAAACCAGACTAAACTCATTACTGCGGCCAGCGAGCTGGTGCGTAATATGTTGAAATATGGCGGTGGTGGCACTGTTGATATTGAAATTGTAAGCAAAGGTCGTGAAAATGGTATAAAATTGATTTTTACTGATAAAGGACCAGGCATACCAGATATAAACCGAGCAATGCAGGATGGGTTTAGTACAGGTAGAAGTCTGGGATTAGGATTGCCGGGAACCCGAAGACTGGTAAGTGAGTTCGATATTAAATCGGTTGTAAATGAGGGGACGACCATCAGCATAATCAAGTGGAAGAATGGATAATAATTTCTTCTTCAATCAAAAGATTGAAGACCGTAGCTACCTCTCTTTTATTAAAAGGGAAATACATAGCCTGATTACTAAAACAGAATTTTCGTCGATGCGGGCGGGAGAACTGGATATAGTGGTATCAGAGCTATTGTCGAACCTTATTAAACATGCCGGAGGTGGCGAAATATTTTATAAATTGAGCGCCAACGAAAACAATTCTAAGGTTTTTGAGATTTATTGTATAGATAGTGGCCCGGGCAATAATAATATTGGAAAAATGATGAAAGACGGCATGTCTTCATCAAATACGCTTGGACATGGCTTGGGGGCTATTGAACGTTTGAGTAATTTTTTTCAGATTTATTCAATGGCTGGCTGGGGTACAGTTGCCTATGCAAAAATATTGATGGACGAAGCACAGAAAAAGATAGTTCAGCCTAAAAATGAGATTAATATTGACGCCTTGCAGGTCTGTATGCCTGGTGAAGAAGTATGTGGTGATGGCTATGAAATGAAAAAAATCGGCAATGAAACCCAAATTTTTTTAGGTGATGGCCTAGGACATGGCCCCAACGCCCACGAGGCTGTGCAAACTGCGATTAACGCATTTAAAATGTGTGAAGAAACAGAACCAACAGATATTCTGCGCTATATGCACCAGAAAGTAAAAAAAACCAGAGGCCTGGTAGGTAGTATTGCCAGCTATCATCATACCCGGAAAGAGTGGAAAATATGTGGCATAGGTAATATTACAACAAGACTCTACGAGGGATTAATGAGTAAAAGAGTGATGTCTCATAATGGCATTATTGGCCTGAATATCCCGTCTTTTATGAATACACATGTGCTCACCAATGCAGAATACCAGCATATAGTTATGTTTTCTGACGGAATAAAAAATCACTGGGACTTACCCCAATATCCGGCGATACTTAAATATGCCCCACCGATTATGGCTGCGGCAATTTTTAAGGATAGTGCCCGACGAAACGACGATATGACGCTACTGATAGGAAAAGTAAATTAGGCAACGAATGGAAGAAATCATACGAATAAATCTGGACAACGAAATGGATTTAATCATTGTTCATAAACGAACAATGAGGCTCGTAGAATTATGTGGACTTTCGGTTGCGGCCCAGACTACTTTCGCTACAGCAGTATCTGAAATAGCCAGAATTGCCATCAGTTACGGTGATAAATCTTATATTGCCTTAAGCATCAATACGCTCCGTTTGAATCAGAAAGAAATTGTTGCTATTATTTATGATAAAGTAGACCTGAAAACTATCAATGCCGAAGCGTATTCTTATGCCCGCCGTCTGTTAGGAGATATCCAGACTGAATATAAAGATTATTTTCATGCAACTACGCTTAAATATCGTGTGCAGTATGGTGGAATAATCTCGAAGGCGAAAATTGAGTCGTTTAAAGAATACTTTAAAAATGAGCCTTCTATTTCGGCCTATGACGAGATTCGGAAAAAGAATATTCAGTTGCTTGAAATGATTGATAAAGTAGCCGAGAGCGAGAATCGTTACCGGATGCTGAGCGATAATCTGCCATTGATGATGTTTGTTATCAATAATGAGGGGAAAATAACTTATACTAACCGATGGCTGAGAGAATTTATAGAATCGCAGGGATTGAGTTCAACTCATATCCTGTGGTTTTCATTACTGCATCAGCCTGATTACAGATTATTTTACCCTGACTGGGAAAGAGCCATACTAACCAAATCAATATTTAAAGCACAGGGAAGATTAAAGCAAAAAGATAACCTGATTTGGCATCTGATTTCGATGATGCCTGTGAAAAATGATAATGACCTGGTTACTAACTGGATTGGTTTTTTTGTGGACATTCATGCGCAGAAAGTAGTTGAAGAAACGCTTCGGGATAATAAGGCTTTAAAAATGATTCAGCAGGAGTTGCTGGCTCACCAGAAAGAACTGGAAGTAAAAAATACCACACTTTCGCGGCAAAATGTCTTTATAGAAACAGTATTTGACTCTTCTGTTGACTATATTATGGCAATTGATTCAGATTTAAGAATCATTACTTTTAATCATTCTTACGAAATACTAAGTGGCAAAAAAAGAAGTGAGGTATTAGGCGAGAAACTTATAGATATTTTTCCTGCCGTAAAAGAGAATGGCACCTATGAATTAATTAAGGAAGCGCTAAGAGGTATATCGAGTCATAAACCTGTACATCAATCTCCTATTACCAATCGCTTTTATGAAGTATTTTTTATTCCGCTTTCAGACGATTCAGAAGAAACCTATGGAGCCGTAATATTAGGAAGAGATATTACCGACCATATACAACATGAGCAGAAACTGAAATTGATGAACGAAGAATTGTCGCTTCGTAATAATGAACTGGAACAGTTTGCCTACATAGCCAGCCATGATTTACAGGAACCTTTGCGTAAGATAAAGACTTTCTCCAAGCTACTGAATGAGTCTTTAGTGATGAACGATAAGCAAAGAGACTACTTCAACAGAATTATCAATTCATCAAACCGGATGTCGAACCTGATTCGCGATGTACTGGATTATTCTCGTCTATCGACCACCGAGGAACAATTTGTAAAGGTGGATTTAAACGAAATACTGAATACTGTAAAAGTAGATTTTGAGTTATTGATTGAAGAGAAAGGAGCAATTATCAATAGTGAAAATCTACCCGTAATACTCGGTATTCAATTACAGTTGACACAACTATTCTTTAATTTGTTGAGTAATGCACTAAAATTCTCTACACACCACCCCGTGATTACTATCACCTGCCGGAAACTTACCTTCGATGAAGTAAATAGTGTAATAGATCTTGATGCTAACAAACTGTATTATCTGATAGAATTTAAGGATAATGGCATTGGATTTGAACAACAATTTGCCCGTCAGATATTTACTATCTTCCAAAGGCTTAATGATAAGCATTCGTACGCAGGGACGGGCATTGGCCTGGCTCTTTGTAAAAAGATTGTCGAGAATCATTACGGCTACATAACTGCTACCAGCGAATTAGGAGAAGGTGCAATATTTCATGTATATTTACCTGCTATTTAATTCTATTGATTGGATTAAAGAAATAAACTGTTCAGCGTCTGCTCGCCCGGTCAATTTACTACAAAAATTGTTTTCCGGAATGGAGGCGACCTTTGAGATATATCGCAATATTTCGCTACGACTAGAATGGATTTTTCATGAAACCTGGTTAATAGAGAATAGAAACTAAACGATAAAGGTTAACTATTCACTATGAAAAGAATTCTATTTTTATCTCTGCTGCTGACTTATCACATAAGCTTCTCTCAGTCAGACTTTCCATGCCAAAAAGATTACAACGTTGTTAGAGATGTTTTCTCGGGTATAGAGAATTATCCCGCTGCCGAAACAATTGTAGCTTCTAACAAAGTTTACGACAACAGTAAAGTTTCTTTCAAGACGAAAAATGCGATTACACTAAATCCAGGGTTTTCTGTTGCAAACGGAAGTACTTTTACTACTTCTATGATGGATAAGGGTTGTGTTCCGGAATACAACCAATCGGTTTATATAAGCACTTTAAGTTATTATCTACATCATATCAATGCTGAAACAGGCGTTATCAAATGGAGTTTTAAGGCAAATGGGCAGATTGTTTCGAGCCCGACAGTAGCTTATGGGTTAGTGTATGTAGGGAGCTGGGATAAAAAATTATATGCTATTGATACGACAAATGGGCAAGTGAAGTGGAGTTATACGACTGAGAATGTTATTAGTACTACACCTGCGGTAAAAGACTCGGTAGTTTATATCACAGGGAGCGATGGTAACCTCAATGCGCTCAATGCCATTACGGGGCAAAAAATCTGGAGTCGTTATCTTGAAGAGGGGAATCAAGGTCTTTATATCGAGATAAGAAATGGCATAGTTTATCATAATATTTATAATTCTTATGATGGCAACAGGTTGTTTGCAGTTGACATAGCAACCAGACAGATTAAATGGGTTGCTTCATTGCCTCCTTATACTAATCCTGGTCAGATTCCACCTCAGAGTGTTGCTACACCATCGCAAACAATCTATGTAGGCGGCTCAAATAATGCTATCCATGCGGTTGATGCCATAACCGGCAACGTAAAATGGAATTTTATAGCAGATAATCCTATTGATGCGACACCACTTCTTGAAAATGGCATTGTATATTGCTCTACAAATCTGGGACATCTCTATGCGCTTAATGCTTCTACCGGACAATTAATATGGGATGTTAACACACATTCTACTTCTCATAATTCTGCCAGCATCATTATAGCTTATGGGATTTTATTCTGGGAAGTGTCATACGGTTTAATCTATTATTTAGACCCTAATACCGGGCAACAAAAAGACATAACATCGGGTAGTGGATTAGGTGTTACTCCAACTGTTGTTAATGGCACCGTTTACTCGGGCTGGTATGCCATTGATGCTGTCAGTAGAAGAATAAAATGGGCAGCTCAAATCAGTGGCCCTATGGCTTCGAGCCCATGTGTGGTAACGAGTACCGGGAAGATATATAGAGGATTTGGTAATATTCATCCTTAAATCAACGCCTTGAAAAACCGGATTATTTTCTATTTCTCAAACGATGTACATATCCTGGATTTAGCAGGGCCTTTGCAGGTCTTTTATGAGTCAGGTGAATATGGTATTCCGTATGAAATACTCTTTGTTTCAGATAAGGAGCAGAAACAATTTTCGGCCGGTTTGTTTTCTGATAAGCTCACCGATTTCCCAACGATTGAATTCGATAAGGATGATATTCTGATGATACCGGGTTTTAGTATTCTCTCTAATCTGGAACCAAACAAAGATTTTGATGAATGGGTGAGAAAAGCGTTTGAGAAAAAGGTGACTATCTGCTCAGTTTGTACAGGTGTTTTTGCGCTGGCAAGAGCAGGTATATTGGATGGGCTGGAATGCACCACACATTGGAAATATATCGAAGCCCTACAAAAGCATTTCCCGAAAGTAAAAGTAATGCAAAACCGCTTGTTTGTAAAAAACGAGAATGTATATACAAGCGCTGGAATCACAACCGGAATTGACTTAGCACTGTTTCTGGTAGAAGAACGTCATGGAGCCAGATTTGCCTATCAGCTTGCCAAAGAACTGGTGATGTATCTGCGCCGCGATAGTGCCGACGGGCAGGAGAGTATTTTTGTTCAATACCGCCAGCATATCAATTATCAGATTCATGAAATACAAGATTGGTTGATTCACCATCTCAATCAAAGAAATTCTATTGAAGATTTAGCCGAAAAAGTAAATATGAGTCCGCGCAACCTGACTCGTTTATTTAAGGCGAAAACAGGTATTACTATCGGCGACTATATTGAAAAGTTAAGGGTTGAAAGAGCATTGCAATTATTGAAGCGCAATGAGAAGATGACTACTATCTCGCAGGAATGTGGCATCAATAACCCTCATCAACTGGCTACTATTCTTAAAAAACATACGGGGTATATTCCTAAAGAACTCAAAAAATTGTCCTGATTCTGACTTTTATTGTCCTTTCATTAACTCTTGCAGCCCTATACATTTGCAAGAAAAAAACAAATTAATGAAAGCTATTCTCACCTACATTCTTCTTTTTGTATCGGTGCTGAGTTTTGCACAGACAGCAAGTACTGATCCGTTCGTTTGTCCACCGTGTGATAATGATTGTGATAAACTCACTTTTGCTAAAGCAGGTAAATGCCCACACTGTGGCATGGAATTGATTCAGAAAAGTAAACTACCCAAGAAAAAAATGACTATCTGTTTTTATCTGCAAGATGGTGTAGAGGTGCTCGATTTTGCCGGCCCTATGGAGGTATTCTCTTATGCAGGCGCTAAAATCTTTACGGTATCTAAAACCAAAAACCCTATTAAATCGCAGGGAATTCTGAAAGTAACGCCTGATTATGATATTACTGATGCGCCAGCTTTTGATATACTGGCGGTTTTTGGTGGCAATTCGGGAAATGCTTCGGAAGATCCGGCCGTAATCAGCTGGATAAAGGCAAGAAAGCCTACTACACAATATTATTTCTCGGTTTGTACAGGTGCTTTTATTTTAGGTAGAGCAGGTTTGTTAGATAATCTGACGGTAACGACTTTTCATGAAAGTATTGATAGATTACAAAAAGCCGTACCTAGTGCCAAAGTTCTACCTAATACGCGCTTTGTTGACAATGGCACAATCATTACCACAGCCGGAATATCGGCAGGTATTGATGGGGCTTTGCATCTGGTTGAAAAACTTGGGGGAAAGGAACAAGCCAAACGAGTAGCTACTTATATGGAATATGATAAATGGGTGCCTGAGCAGGGACTGATAGTAAACGGCCGCCCCTAACGCCCCCCGCCCCTAAAGGAGTGCTTTATTACGACGAAAAAGTTTTTAACTCCCCTTTAGGGGCTGGGGATGCTGGGGCAAAAAAAAAGGTGGTGAAACACGATTTTAGCTTTTGCTTGTGGAGCATTTTAACTCCCTCGTTGTGTGTTTCACTACCTTTTTTAATATAATTAAAGCCTGCTGGCGTTTAATTTAAATTTAACCCTGATTACATACGATTCGAGTCTCTGTCGCGGTCACGGTCTCTTGCTTCATCCTGATCAATTTCTTTGGTTTCTGAGAAATCGGCATCGGTATTTCTATTCATGCCTTCTCTTTCTTCACGGTCGTGATCACGGTCTCTACCTTGTTGGTCTGATTGACCTTGTTGACCTGTGTTTGTATTGCTTTGCTGGCCTTGATTTGGCATATCTCTGTTACCACCTTGCTGGCTGCCCGATTGTTGACCTTGCTGCCCTTGGTTCCAGTTCTGTTGCCCTTGCTGGCCTTTATTCATATTTGATTGCTGGCCTTGTTGGCTGGTATTTCTATCGCCTTGTTGCTGGCTACCAGATTGGTCTTGTTGACCTTGATTCCAGTTTTGTTGTTGTCCTTGCTGGCCTTTGTCCGAACCAGTTGATTGTTGACCTTGTTGTGTGGTGTTTCTATTTCCTGATTGTTGAGTTGACGTATTTTTTTCGTCTTCCCTTGGCTTATTTTCTTGCGTTGCCATAATTTTAAGTTTTTTGAGGTTAATAGATAATTTCGAGAAAGTGTTTCCAGTGGGAAATAAATTTTCTCATATTTAATCTTCAAAAAATTCTATGCCACCTCTCAGATTGCCTTCTGAAAGGGATAGCATTTAACCGCGTGGCACAGAATCCTCAATTTTTATTTAGACTGGGTAAAAATATAGTCAATAAACAGCACCTACCCTTATACGTAATTAATTAAGTGTCTGGCGTACATTTTTTATATGAGTAAGAGGTATTATACTGATTATTCTATAGGAGACACTTATATGAATTACTTTATTGGCTGTTCAGGTTTTTCGAACAAAGACTGGAAAGGTTTTTTTTACCCTGATAATCTAACGTCAAAAGATTATCTGACTTTTTACGCAGAGAATTTCAATTCGGTAGAAATTAACTCTACTTTTTACCGAAAACCCACCACTAAAACTTTGCTCAGCTGGTACGAACAAACACCAGCCAATTTCCTCTTTTTTATTAAAATTCCACAAACGATTACACACATTAATCAACTGAAAAATGTGCGGCAGGAGATTAATGAATTCTGTAAGCATATTAGCATGGGTTTAAAAGAGAAATTAGGAGGCTTTCTGTTTCAGTTTCCACCCTCTTTTATATGTGATAACTTAAATATTAATAATGTGCTGAATAGTCTTAATTCACGTTTTTTGAATGTGGTGGAATTCAGACATAAATCGTGGTGGAATGAAAGCGTGTATGAGTTGTTGAAAGAGCAAAGCATTATTTTTTGTGGCGTAAGTATTCCGAAAGAGATACCAGATGAGGTGATTATCAACCATCCCGATACGATGTACTATCGGTTGCATGGAAAGCCTATTCTGTTTAAATCTGAATATAGTGAGGCCGAACTAGAGGCTTTGGCAAATACAATAAAGGCGAGTGACAAAAACGCTTTTGTGTTCTTCAATAATACCTGGGGCATAGCAGCTATAAAAAATGCCCGCGCTATGCAAAAATTGTTGGCAGATATGCCCTGATTTTCTTAATTTGCGATGATGAGAATGACTATAATGCTCTAATATCTTCCCTGATGTCTTCCTGACATATCTCGCCTTTGCAGAAAGGCTGGTTTTCTATTGTCTTTAATCAATCTCAAATTTACTGAACAAATCATTGGGTGTGAACCGTTCAAAGGTCGCATCTGGTTTGTAGCAGCGGCGAGCGGGACGCGACCGTCGCCCGGCTCGCGCCACAATTTAAAACATCATGTTAGAAATATTAGATAAAAATCAGATTCAACAATTCATCTATCAGGGATTTGTTAAAATAGAAAATGCCTTTTCGTCTGAACTGGCAGCAGAAGCCCGTGACATTCTCTGGAAGGATATGGGCTGCGACCCGAATGATAGCAGCACCTGGACAAAACCAGTAATCAGGCTGGGTATGTATACACAAGCACCTTTTATTAAGGCTGCTAATACAGAGGTTCTTCATGCGGCATTTAACCAGCTGGTAGGAAAAGGGAACTGGATTCCTTGCCAAAGCATGGGCACTTTTCCCGTGCGTTTTCCATCGGCAGAAGAACCGGGGGACACAGGTTGGCATGTAGATGCCAGTTTCCCGGGTGATTATCCTTCTAATTATTTTGAATGGCGGGTAAATGCCAAATCAAAAGGCAGGGTCTTATTGATGTTGTTTCTCTTCTCTGATGTTGGAGAGAAAGATGCGCCTACCCGTATTCGTGTGGGTTCTCATCTGGATGTTGCCAAGGTATTGGAACCCTACGGAGAACAAGGGTTGTCATTTATGGAACTGGCTGCAAAGCTGGCAGAAATGCCTGAAAGGGAAGAAGTATTAGCCACCGGAAAGGCCGGAACAGTCTATTTATGCCATCCTTTTATAGCGCATGCAGCGCAGGCACATCGGGGTACCGAACCTCGTTTTCTGGCGCAGCCGCCGCTTTTAGCTCCTAGCCGCGCGGCGGACCGCCTCTAAAGGGGAACTAAGAAGTAAAGGGTAAGTAAATTTTACTTGCCCTTTACTTAAACCGATGTGTTTTGAATATTCTGATGATTTCCTGTTTGCATTACTTAATCAGGCTTAATTATACTTGGCTGATAGCTGTTTTACCTCTAACTGGTTTCTATTCAGTTGATTGATTTCAAACTCAAGCTTAAATTTACCGCCCCAATAAATTCCATCCAGCATAATTTTGTCACCTGTTTTGCTCCAGGCCCCTTGTGTTTCTACATAGCTGACAGGAGGAGTACCACACCAGCCTGCATTCTGACGAGAAACAAGCAAGCCATTTGCTTTAAAGGCATAACCCGACTTGTCTTTATCAAATTGAGAAGCCCGATGAAAGTTATAAATAACGTCGTCACCAACGGTTTCGCCCTTGTCTAGCACCCATGTGCCTTGAATTGGGTTCTCAGGGTCATATTTTTTACTACAACCGGAAAGGAAACCTACAAAAAGTAGTGAGAATACAAGTGTGATAAAGGTATTTTTAGTCATACGATAGTTTTTTATGATAAGATACTTTTTTAAATAAAATCGTTGGAACAAAAAAATGATTTATCTGTCTAATGAACTAATAGTTAAATTTTATCAATATAGGTAAAGGTCAGGTATTGTAAAACCAACTGGATAAGTCTAAAATCAGGTATCCGTTTATCCAAAGATTAAACCATTTAACATATTTGCAATACAAACTACCTGTTTTTACATAGTAGCTATTATCTTTGATTATTATTCAATTTAACAATTATGAATTATGAAAAATCTTCTTTTACTGGCACTGGTCTGTTTAAGTTTTTCAGGCTTTGCCCAATGTAACCTTGATGTAACGCTGACGGCCAATAAAACAGAATATCTGGATGGCTCAGGGGCTATACAACGCAAGGTTGATGAAAACAGCACTATTGAAATCATCAAAAAACAGGTCATGATTAACCCCGGTAATAATGGCAATATCATGACCGGAAATATTACTTCCGCCACCTGCGAATGGCCAACAGCTTATAAAGAAGGCAAAAGCGTGATTAAAGCAGATTTTGAAGACCCATCAGGCACAACTCGCCATGCGACTATGACCCTTGAGGGCAAAGATGGCAAGATCACTTTCACTATGGAAATAGCCGAAATGGCCGATCGGATAATCAGAGTTTCGATTGATAGTTTTAAAGAAAAGAAATAGGGTAGATTAATAATCCAAAGTTCTGAAACAGCAAGAGATATTGGGGATGCCAATATCTCTTTTTTATTAATTAATTATTGTTTTACAATAATTAATTAATACATTTGCATATAATAATTGTGTATTCGCCCAGGCAAGACGTTTTGTACTTTACAAAAGCCTGAAACTTAAGCAACCAGAAGGCATAAAAAAGCCCCTCAAAATGGGGCATGGAATTGTATTGTCTAAAATTTTTCAGATTATGAATCAGCTATCACTCAGAAACATCAACAAGACCTATGGCAATGGCGTGAAAGCCATTGAAGGGGTTAATCTCGAACTCAACAATGGGATGTTCGGCCTATTAGGCCCGAACGGTGCCGGAAAATCATCCCTGATGAAAACCATTGCTGGCTTGCAAAGCCCCGATAGTGGCTACATTAGCCTAAATGGTGTGGACATAGTAGCCGACACCGATTTCATTAAACAACAACTGGGCTTTCTGCCACAGGATTTTGGTGTATACCCTAAAATATCGGCTTATGACTTGCTCAATCATCTGGCTACTCTGAAAGGCCTTGTTAATAGAACTACCCGAAAGGAACAGGTATTAGCTTTGCTTGATAAGGTTAATCTATATCAACACCGCAATAAAGAGGTTTATACTTTTTCGGGAGGTATGCGTCAGCGGTTTGGCATTGCCCAGGCATTATTGGGGAATCCGCAGGTGATTATTGTGGATGAACCTACGGCAGGACTTGACCCGGAAGAAAGGAATCGCTTTAATAACCTGTTGAGCGAAATCGGGGAAGATATTATTATTATCCTTTCGACACATCTGGTTGAGGATGTAAAGAATCTATGCCCGAATATGGCAGTGATGCACCAGGGCAAAGTGATTGCGCAGGGAAAGCCGTCTCATTTTGTAGATTCATTGATGGGAATGGTCTGGAAAAAGACCATTGATAAAAGGGAAAAGCCTGAATACGAGCAAAACTTCAGCATCATTTCTACCCAACTGACAGAAGGAAAACTGAGTATTCATGTATATGCCGAAGAAAGGCCAGATAGCCATTTCGAGGTGCTCTCTCCTACTCTGGAAGATTATTATTTCTTTGTGATGAACCAACAAAAACAGACCGTATGAAAATCACCGCACAGTTTAGATACCTTCTGGCATTCGAGCTAAGTCTGTTCTTTAAAAAAGCCTGGATATATATTGCTTTACTAACTTTTTTAGGTGTGGGATTTGTGGGGGGCTCTTCGTTTTCAGCTTTTTCTACCGAAAATACTTACCGGAATTCGCCATTTGCCATTACCTATATTCTGGGGTACTTGTCGCTTATCTGCATCTTTTCCTCAAGTATTCTGGCCGCTCAGGTATTGTTCAGGGAGCAAGAGCATCATTTTTCGATGGTTCTTTATACTACTCCGCTAAAGAAAACCAACTTCTTTCTGAGCAGGTTTCTGATTGTCTTCGGCCTTAGTACTATTACTATGTTTCTATTGGTAGTGGGCTTTGCTGCGGGGCAACAAATGTCCCGTTTTGATGCCAGTGAAATGGGGCCATTCCATCTGTGGTATTATTTTCAGCCTTTCCTGCTGATAACTGTACCTAATGCGTTTCTTTGTTCGGCAGTAGTTTGCAGTATAGGTTTACTGACCAAAAACAAGCTTCTGGTCTATATTTCGGGCTTATTTATTTTCATTGCTTATCAGGTATCGCTTATTTTCTCAGGCTCGCCGCTGATAGCCGGAGCTATGCCTCCTACTGAAGAATCTATGCTGATGGCAGCCCGCTTTGACCCTTTCGGATTATCGGCGTTTTTGCATCAGACCTTGCAATGGTCGGCCATTCAGCGGAACACAACTTTAACAGCACTGGAAGGCACTATGCTTTTTAACAGAGCATTTTATCTGTTTCTTTCATTCTTAATGCTAGTAGCGGCTCATCGCCTGTTTAGTTTTTCGGCTGACGAAAAGAGTAAGAAAGTGAAAGAAAAGCCACAGGTAAAGGCTTCGCTTGCGCCTTACCGTATTGTATTACCCAAGGTTTTCAGCATCTGGCATCAATTCAGGTCGTTCATAAGCCTGATAAAAATTGATCTGAGTTTTGTACTGAAAAGCATTCCCTTTGTGTTGATTCTGATAGGTATTGTTTTCTTTGTTTCGATGGAAATGTATGGTGAAGTTGAGCAGGGAATCCGGATGCCTCAAAACTATGTAAGTACGGCATTAATGGTGAATACCATTCTGGATACTTTTCCTGCATTGTGTAGTCTGGTTATTCTGTTTTATAGCAACGAATTACTCTGGCGGAGTCGCACCTCAAACTTTTATCTGATAGAAAGCACTACCCCTGTTGGCCTGTCTGTTCAGTTTTTTGCCAAGTGGTTTTCAATGGCTTGCATCATTCTTTTATTGATTGCAGGCGTAGTACTGGCAGGCATTGTTTTTCAGTTGGTCTACCAATATCCGCACATTGAATGGCTAACGTATACAAGTATGGGTTATCTGGTTGGCTTGCCATTAATTTTGAGTTCGGGTATGATGATAGCCATTCAGCAAATGATTAAGAACAGGTATCTGGGCCTGGTGGCTGCTACTATTTTTGTCTTGCTCACTACTACCAGTATCGGGAAAGCGCTACATATTACACATCCACTATTGCGGATAGGAAATGCCTTTAGTGGAGAATATAGCGCTATGAATGGCTTCGGAGCTTACCTGACTCCATTCAGCTGGCGAATGTTGTATGGAATTTGTGCTACGATTATGATTATGATTCTTGCCGTACAAATTCAACAAGGGAGAAGGAAATCTTGGAAGCTTGGCACCATACTTAGTGTTTTGGTTTTATTGGCCATTTCCCTCAGCTCAGGTGTGTATATTCATAAGCAATTAGCGATAACAGATAGTGAAAGCACGCTTCAGTGGCAAACTGATTATGAGAAAAAGTACCGCCAGTTTCAGGATATGCCCGTGCCAACTATCAGGGCAGTGCAAACGACTATTGATTTGTTCCCTGAGAAAAATGCTTATGAGGTTTCGGCTACTTATATTTTACAAAATACTACCAGCAAACCTATTGATAAGATTTTGTTTTATCTCAATCCAGAGATTTCATTGAAAAGTCTGAAAGCAGGCGGACAAATTATTAGTGTTGCTGATTCGGTATACGGGCATTATTGGGTAAATCTGGCAAAACCTTTATTACCGCAGGATAGTATTAAAGCTGATTTTGCATTCAGTTATCGCTGGAATCCATTCAATCGGGTAAATGCGACCAATGCCATTGTAGAAAACGGGGCGTTTATGCGTATCAGCAATTATTTTCCACAATTGGGTTATCAAGCCGGCAATGAGATAGACAATGAAGTAGAACGCAAAGCACGGAAACTGGGTAAAGCCACACCAGCCAAAAGTCTGGAAGCGCCTCGCGAAGAAGAAGCTGAATGGTTGACTCTGGATATGCAACTCTCTACTTCTGCCAAGCAAACAGCCATTGGTATAGGAGAATTAGTTAAACAGTGGACAGCCAATAACAGAAACTATTACCACTATAAAACCGATGTGCCTGTCCGGTTCAGGTTCGGGGTTTCTTCTGCCCAGTATATGATTAAGAAAGATAGTCATCGGGGCATCGGTATTGAAGTCTATTATCATCCTGCACACCCTGAAAATGTGGAGGCATTAATAACTAATGCCAAAAATACACTTGATTATTGCGAAACCAATTTTGGCCAATACCCTTTCAAAACTATTCGCTTTGCCGAAATATCGGCCTTTACGAAAGGGTTTGCAGCTACGGCCTATCCGGCGACGGTTTTCATGACTGAAAACATTGTTTTTCATGCCAATACCAAAGGAGATAAGCAACAGGATGTGATTAATGAATTGGCAGGACATGAACTTTCACACGAATGGTGGGGCACCAATCAGTTTGTTCCGGCAGAAAGAGAAGGAAGTGGATTTATGAGTGAAACGCTGGCAATGTATACCGAGCTTATGCTCGTAAAAAAGATGTATGGTCAAAAGCGGGTACTGGAAAATGTACGTATGCACAAAAATATCTATCTGAGCGATAGAGGTTTTGGTGATGAGCAGGCATTATACAAAGCTAAACAAGGCAATGCGCACCTATACTATTCGAAGGGCATGGTTGCGATGTATCAACTGTCTGAGATGATTGGGGAAGAGAAAGTAAATATGGCCCTGCGAAGTCTGTATCAAAAATATGTTCATGGCAAAACATTACCTGTTACCACAGATTTTCTGGATGAAATCTATGCTCTCACTGATCTCTCTCTCCATCCGGCTATTGACGATTTATTTAAGAAAATAATCATTTATCAACCCTTAGCTCAATCTATCAGGACTCAACAGCTGGGCAATAAACATGAAACCAGTTTTGAACTACTCGTCAATAAATATCAGGAAGATGGGAAAGGAAAACAGACGCCAGTAGATTTTACGGGTATGATTGAGATAGGTTTTTCTTTTAAAGATGGAAAAGAAGAAATCAGGAGTTTTCCTGTTATTCATGGCAAAGCCACTATTAAAGTCAGCTATGCCGAAAAGCCAGTAAAAATGGTTCTAGACCCGCATGAGCAATTAATTAAAGGGGATGAGGGTAGGGTTTATCAGTTGAAATAAGAAGTAATGTTATACGTTTCAGTCTTTTTTAAAGCCATCATAAATATTGTGATGGCTTTTTTGTTAGGTGGCTTTACTTTGATTTGCTCTTATTATTTCAATAAAATCTGCAATATCTACACTTACATTAAAACGAAATTAAAACGAAATTAAAACCATCTGCGCAACTTTTCCGTAAGTACCAACAACATAGTCATTACAATAACACACATTTATGAAAAAAATCAGATTCTACGCAGCATTTCTTTTATCCGGGCTTATCCTTACTTCTTGTAAAGATGATAGCGAAACCATTGACATTGTTAAACCAGACGTAACATTCTTTACTTTAGTTGATGGCACAAAGCTACTTAAAATCAATGCCATGAGTTCAGAAACAGCCATTACCACCACAACTATTACAGGTCTGCAAACAAGCGATGTTTTAACAGCCATTGATTTTCGTCCGGCAACTGGTGAGTTATATGGTGTAAGTACACAAAACAGAATTTATGTAATTAATCAGGAAAGTGGTGCAGCCAGATTAGTTGGTACATCGGCACTTAATCCGGTAATAAACGGCACGGCGGTTGCACTTGATTTTAATCCGACTGTAGACAGAATCAGACTAGTAACCAGTAGTGGACAAAATCTCCGTTTACACCCTGAAACAGGTGCAGTAGCTGCTACCGATGGTGCCATTAATGGCGGTTCAAGCCCGGGTATTGAGGCCGTGGCTTATACCAATAATATGGCAGGAGTTACTTCTACTGTTCTTTATGACATCGATCCGAAATCGGATAAATTATATAAACAAGACCCGCCAAACAACGGTACTTTAGTAGAAGTAGGTGCTTTAGGTATTGATGTGACGATGGCAGCAGGTTTTGACATCAGTCCTGAAGGTGACATGGCGCTTACCGCCGTAATGGTAGGCGGAAAATGGGAATTACATCAGGTAAATTTAACAACGGGTAAACTTAGTAAATTGGGCAATTTACCATCAGGAAATATCACAGGTCTGGCTATTCCTACCGCCCCGGTTGGATACGGTATCGACGATGCTAATAACCTTTTGATTTTCAATTTTATGAAAGCAGGTACACCTGCCAGTAAAGCTATTACAGGCTTGCAGAATGGAGAAACCATCTTGGGTATAGATATGCGCCCTGCTACCGGGCAACTCTATGCATTAGGAAGCACAAGCCGTTTATATGTATTAAATATGTCGTCTGGTGCTGCTACTGTAGTAGGTACAGTTCCGTTCGCTACACTTTTGTCAGGAACCAGTTTTGGATTTGATTTCAACCCGACGGTTGATAGAATCCGTTGCATCAGTAATACAGGCCAGAACCTGCGTTTGCATCCTGAAACAGGAGGCATTGCAGCCGTTGATGGTGCCTTGAATCCTGCTACGCCTAGTGTAACGTCGTCGGCCTATACTAACAATTTTGCCGGAGCCACTACCACTGCCTTATATAATATTGACAGCATGACCGACAAACTTACCAAGCAGGATCCACCTAACAACGGAACACAGGTTGAGGTGGGTAATCTGGGAGTCAATGTTGAGGCAGCAGGAGGTTTTGATATAGGAAGCCGTAGCGGATTAGCTTATGGTGTGCTGAGAGTAGCAGATAAGTCTGCTATTTATACGATTAATCTTACGTCGGGTGCAAGTACAAAAACCATTGACTTGCCCGGCAATATACATGCCTTTACTATCGGTTTAGGGTTTTAATAAATTTGTAGGGATTGAGAAACGGCCTTAAAGCACTGCTTTAGGGTCGTTTTGGTATAAGTCCTTTGTGAGATAAATGTTTATCAGAAGACAGCTATTTTTACAAAATCCTGATTCCTATAAAAAACTCAAAACGAATAGCCAATACCGAATGAAATCAGATCGATTGAAGCAGTTGTGAAGATAAAATGATTTTTTTCGTACTGGTCAATTGGTTCTCTTGGCATAATTTCTAGTAAAAATGGCATTAATATACCTCGCAGAAATATGCCTTTAGGTCTGGCCTGATAACGATACCCTATTTTTGGAATAAAATCTAAGCCTAAAACTCTTGGGTTTTCTGGTGAACCCTCAAAGTTAACGGCACTATCAAACATCAAGCTCATTCCTAAGTCTAAATAATGTTTTCTTTTACCTCTCAGAAAATCTACCCCGATAAAAGCCGCTTTCAATTTTTTCGCACTGGCATCGAGTGGCAGATAATAAATACCGATATTGGCTATTGTCAGCCAATTCTTTTGCCTTAATACTCTTTCATAATTCAAGCTATAAATACGGGTAAAAGCTGGAGCATTGAGGCTGATAGCATTCTTTTTGAGCCTTAAGGATTCTTTCTGGGCAGAAACGTACAAAGTAGAGTACAAAACTACGGCAAGCAGAAGGTAGATTTTTTTCATATAGTCAGTAGCAAGATTGTTCGTATATTGATAAAGCGTTTCTAAGAGCTACTTATTATATTGTGGGTTATAATTTTCAGGATAAGGTTTTCTATCAACTATTTCAATTTTGTCATACCTAAATACCCTTGCCCATTCAGGTTTTTGGGGTGTTTTTAGTTCATAGGTTCTTGAAACTCCCTCTTTTTTATAAAATTGCCCAGTGAGGCGAAGGTTTCTTGTAAAGTGACCGCTGGCATAAAACTCTTCCGGCACAATCAAACTCGGATCTGCGGCTTCTATAAATATAAAATCATCACTTTTATGATTTTTGGTTTCAACGAAATCAGCGCAATCACAGCTCCACATAACATAGCCCACTTCTATCGTTTCTCTTTTATTACTCAGAAAATAAGGTCTGTCTAAAAATGTTATTTTAGAAAAGGAAAAATAGTAAATCAGTAAACACACAAGCAAAAGCGCGATAATAGCAGATATGCCTATCATAACTTTGTTTAGAAGAGGTTTCTTCGTAGATGTTGTCATAGGCCTGCTGACGAATATTTGATTAGAAAACAATTTACTAAAGCTACTGAGTCAGGGTACCGAAGAGGTTGCAAATAATTAAATTATAACCCTTGCGAAATTTATGTCATCCAAAATTATTGATTTTAATTATCCCATATTTGATGGCAAAAAAACATAGACCAACTTCATTATTTACGCCTATTTTCTTCATCAGATTTTGCTTATGCGTAGAAAGAGTTGAGGGGAGAATGTTCATTTTTTGCATAATGGCAAGATTTGTCTCGGCTTTAGCAATCAAAGACAGAACTTCTTTTTCCCTTAGCGTTAATTGATAATAAGCCGGAGGTAATACTTCATCTAATTCTTTTCGATTTTTATTAGGCATTTGTAATAGTATCCGGGTCACAGCAGGGCTGAAATACTCCCCTAGCTTCATCAACTCGTCAACGGCCAGGCGCAGTTTCTGCATATCATCACTTTTAAGAACATACCCATCTACACCTGCATTAATCGCTTCTCTGATGTAGTCAGGATGTTCTTCAAGCGTAAGCATCAATATTTTTTGAGACGGATACTTCTCTTTTATAGCAAGCGTCAATGCGATGCCAGTCTGATTTTTGAAATGCAAATCAGTAATTATTACATCAACTTTTTCATGCTTCAGGTAATCCAATACTTCTTCAGTTGATTTACAGCGTTTTACGATTTCATAGTTGTCTGAATCTTTAAAAACAGCTTCCATGCCCCAAAGCACCAGATCGTGGTCGTCGGCTGTCAAAATTCTGATGGGTGG
The DNA here is from genome assembly GCF_054779675.1 of Emticicia fontis. NCBI lineage: Bacteria > Pseudomonadati > Bacteroidota > Cytophagia > Cytophagales > Leadbetterellaceae > Emticicia > Emticicia fontis. The sequence continues at coordinate 38,922 of NZ_BAAGXU010000037.1, read as the reverse complement.
TTTCATAAATAAATAGATTAACTGATTGCCATTAGTTGTTGCTTGATGCGTTTGGCGTGCCGTTTTGTAATAATTACTTTACATTGGTCTGCCATACAAATTTCATTCTTTTTTTTAGTGACTTCCACAAAATAAAACCGATTTACAATAGTAGATTTGTGAACCCTAATAAAATAAGGAGGTAATATATTAGAGAAAAATGATAAATGTCTTGAAGACATTAATTTTTTACCTTCAATTGTATAAATACGGGTATAATTACTGTCTGCTTCAAGTCTTGAAATCAGATGAAATGGTAGATATAGTCTTTGTCCGTTCGAAAAAACAGAAAGACAATCTGTTGAGATAGCGGAGGTTAACATTTGGGACTGCATAATAATTGTTGTTTTATAATAATGAATCGATGTGACAAAATTCCTCCTTAATGCACACATCTGCACTCATACGTTTTCTATTCGCAGGCCTTTTTTCTCGAATTTTTTCTATATAAATACCTTTATTTTTTTTAGAATTTTACGGCAGATAAATTCTCTTTGATAATCAAAATTATCATCAGTCTCAACCCAATAATACAATGATAAAGTATAGCGTATCAGACTACATCAAAACACAGATTCTGCCTACCATTCTTTTTTTATTGATGCCCCTGACTGTTTTGTCTACCCCCTATATTATTGATAAAGAAAAAGAAAATCATATACTACCTTATCTGAAAATTTTTGAAGACAAAAGCCAGTTTGTTTCTATCGATGATATTCTTAAGAATAAATCTCTTTTAAGGGCTGTAACTACTCCAGATGGTAATCTTGGTTATAAAAATACTGTACACTGGACTAGCTTTGAGCTTATTAATAAAGATACTACCAATACTCAATGGATAATAGAATTGGGTTATTCTGCTTATTCGGAGATAGATTTATATCTGGTAGATGGACAAACGGTAGTTTACCATGAGTCTGGAGGCGACTGGCGGGGACTGAAGAGCAGACCTATTTCATTTCATAATTTTGTGTGTTATCTGCCATTGGCATATGATAAAAAATATGAGGTTTATCTACGTGTCCGGCCTATTGCAGGGCAGGTAATGATACCTGTTAATATATGGAATGCTGAGAGTTTTATCAATTATGCCTCTCTTTATCATCTTTTCTGGGGACTGTACTTTGGTATGTTACTCATTGTGTTTTTGTATCATGGCATTGTGTATCTGATTAATTATCAACAGAAAGAATATGTCGGGTACCTGTATCTTACTATTTATCTGGCAACTTACATTTTATTCGAGCTCACCAGAGGAGGATGTCTAGGTGTACGATTCTTGTGGCCTGAAGCAACCTGGTGGATAAATCATGGTTTTATAACTTCATTTTTTATTATGATGCTGATGTTTATTAGTTTTTATAGCATCATGCTGAAGATTAATGTAAGAATGAAAGTCCTTTCGACGATACTTAAAGCGATAGGTGCCGGGGCTATTCTGATTTTATTACTTATAGACCTGGATTTATGGGATGTTTCCAAAAACTTAGCCTGCTTTATTTTTGGTGGTATTTCCGGATTTGTTTTGATATTAGCGGCCCTTAAAAGCTGGCGAATAGAAAAACAATTTCACTCAGCCGGTTTATATTATATAATTGCAGCAATTATGATTTATTCGGGCGGTATATTGATGGTCTTGCACCGGACAGGGATCTGGAGAGGTGGGCACTTTATTTCAATGAATGCGCTCAATTTAGGTTCAATTATTGAATTCGTTATGCTATCAGTGGGCTTAGCCCTGAGAATCAGATATGAAAGAAAAGAGAATACCAGGTTGGTAATGGAACGTGAAAGCATCATTCTGGAAACCAAACAAGTGGCCGTAAAACGCATGACCAGTACTATTCATGATTACTTTGGAAGCCAGGCGCTTTATTTACAAGAAAAGGTATTTTCTCTTTCCCGCGATTACATGAATAGTGTGGATAAAAAGCACCTGGAAGAAGTATATACCATTATTGGCGAAATCTTAGATGGCATAAGGCTTCTGGCGCATTATTATATGCCACGTAAACTCAGCGAAAAGGGTCTCAGGCTTGTTCTAGAAGATTTGATCTGGAGATATAATGACTTACACAAGCTTAAATTTGATGCTGTTTTTAGGGGAACAGAAGAAGAACTGCCTGCGGTTGTTCAGGAAGAATTGTATTATGTGGTAATAGAGATCTTTACCAATATTCTCAGACATGCCCAGGCTACCCAAGTGGGGATATTCAGCTACGATGAAGGCCATGACTATTGCCTTCAAATCAAAGATGATGGTATCGGAATGCAACCCGGAGCCAAGCAAGGCAGTGGCTTGATAAATATACAAGACCGCATTGATAGCATCAATGGTAAATTGCAGATAGTTTCAGAGCCTGCCTCAGGGACTACCTTTCTGATTAAGGTACCATTGTCATAGATTACTCCAACAATACAAAAGCTGCCCAATCATAAGGATTGGGATGATCCTGACGGAATTGTTTGAGTGTATGCTGATAAGCCGACCGAACACTCATCTTTTTCGTCAGCCAGTTTTCGTAGAACTTTTGCATAAACCGACTTGTGATTTCATCGTTCACTTTCCAGAGCGACATTAACAGGTATTTTACCCCTGCCATTTTGAAGGCTCTTTGTAAACCAAAGACACCCTCAGCTCCTTTTACATCGCCTAAGCCTGTTTCGCAGGCACTTAAAACGGCCAGTTCCGTATTGTTTAGCACCATTGCTCCTATTTCGGAGGCTGTCAGTAAACCATCTGCCTGATTGGCTATGGGTATTTTACCCTGCCAGGCATGATTCCCCCCTGCTAATACCAACCCTGAGCGTTGCATGGGGTCACCGCTGGTGAGCAAAGTCGGTTCTTTATCAAATCGTAGCTCCTTATCACGTTTGCGACGGGTTAGGGTGTCTTCCAGGAAAAACCCATGTGTAGCCAGATGTATCACCCGAGGTTTTTGAGCAGCATAATACTGAAATGCTTCTTCTGATGCCCGCAAACCTTTCAAAGTATCTGCTTTCCATTTTTGGTTACGCATGATGATTTGGGTGTTGCTTATTTCTTCGTCGGTGGCGTATAAGGGATTATAACTTTCGCCTCGACTAAAGTTATTGACTAAAGTTAAGGTATTGGCTACTCGGGTTTGTTTATAACTTACATTGGCACGCTTATAGGCAAGCGAGTCTAGATTATATTCAATGCCACCCATCAGTAAGGCTCGCTGAGTATAAATGACAGGTTTCCGGGGCATTACCATCTCTCGAGTGCTACGCAGTTGTATAAGTTGTGTGTACTTATCTAAAAGCCGTTGGCGCGGGATAGGGGTGGCAATAGCAGCCATATTAAGTCGATGCAACAGTCCAGAAGGCGAATAATAAATAGTACTCACACCAGACAGTAAACTATCTAATGGTTGCCAGAGTAAGGTATAAAGGCTACGCAAGGGCCTCTCTTTCTCAAGATTTATACCACGATTACTATATCCATAGATACGCTCTACATATTGACTATTACGTTTTTCCTGGCTTTTTAAACTTATAAGGCTATCTAAGGCTTTTTGTTCACATAGATAAACTAAGCGAGGAGCAGTCCAACCTTTGCGAAGCACAAGTGCGGCATAGGAAATGCTATCTGTCCAGCGCTTGCCGTTGTAATATCGAAAATGTACAAATTCAATGGCAGCCTCTTGCGTTTTAAGTTGTTGCTGGACGGCCTGTGGTGTGATTTGAAAGGCGGCTTTAAAATTACGGAAAGCCACCGACCGCCGGGCCATGATTTTATACAAACTATCTGCTTTTTCTTGCATTATCCCAACCCCAGTCCGTTTGGTAATAGGTAGGTTATTCTGGATATTGATACTACGTTTAAGTGCCAGCCATCGTTCATGTTGCGCCAAAAGCACAGTATCTTTACTTTGGCGAACGTAGTTGAGCAATTGGGTAGTATTTTGGAGCTGAATACCTTTCAACAATAAAGTACTTTGATATAAATTATTAAATAATTCTCTATTTTTAGATAATAAACCGACACTAATTGACTGCTCAAAATCAAGATTAAATAATTTCAGTAATCTAAAATTATCAATCTGTTCTTGATCTGCTATACTTATAAAATCAATTAAAGTATTTGCTTGAGAAGCATTTATTTGCAGGTAGCTTTTAATATAACTATTATAATCTCCAATAGATAGATAAAAATGCAATAAATTACTCATCGATGTATAGTAATAAGAACTATTTTTTCCACTTAGTATTTCTGAAATCTTAACACATTTTAAGTAGAGGTCTTTTGCATCTTTTAATCTATTCTGCTTTACATATAATCTTGCAAGCGATATCTGATTCAGAATCATTGGGTACGAAATACTTCCATGGCGTTTTTCTATCAAATTTTGTTTTTCGATAATTTTTGCATAGGCACAATCATACAACTTTAATAGCGTACAATTAAAGGCAAACATATCCAGGTACTGCTCATATTGGCTACCTTTGCCATCCAATTTATCAGTTATTTCTAATAACTTGTCGTAAAGAACATTACTCTTTTCATATAAAGATTGACCTTCATATAACAAGATTAAATGAAATAATGCTTTAATATACATATTGCTTTCAACTCCAAAATTAGCTTCAATCACAGAAAACGCATCTTTGAATGTTTCTTCAGATTGCTTGAATAGTTTTAATCGCCCTAGTCGACTACCTATATTAATAAGAATTTCGGAATACTCCTTACTATTTTTACCGTGTAATACTTCTTGTATTGTTAGTGCTTTTTTATAAAGTTCTAAAGATTTTTCGAATTGACTGACATCAGAATAACTTAAAAAATCTGCATATTTTAGAAGAATGGCAAGATACTCCTGATGATTTTCTCCACTTAAATTTACTTGCTCATTTAGTAATTTATTGTATGAAATATCAGCCTTATGATATTTATTAGCAGATTCTAGTTTTGAAATAAATCGTAGGTATTCTTTTATAAATTTTTTTCTGTCATATCTGAATGAGTTCAGGTTTTCTTCCGTTAATCGAAGCAGCTCTTGGTCATAAGTATCAGCATCATTATAGGCGCCTATTTGGTTATAAGCAATGCTTAAATATGATATCATAATTAAGTATTTTCCACTATTTCTATTTATTTTTTGAGAAAAAATGGACTTCACTTTCAATAATAGGTTGATTGATTTTTGTGGATTCTTGAAAAGATGTATATCAGCTAAATCAATTAAATATTCTGCATAAGTAGTATCTTCCTTACCCGATATTTTTTCTTGAATACATAAAAGCTCTTCAATTAATAAAATAGATTCCTGATAAAAGGTTGAACGATAATTCACTCCATCAAATTTGAGAAAAGATTTATATAATCCAGATTGCTCTCCATGCAACTCCTTACATATTAAACGGGCTTTTGTTGACATTTTAAATGCTTCTTCATCCTTATTTTTTGCTCTAAGGTTACCTGCTTCTTTCCTCAATTGTAATATATTTATAATTGTGTCATTCTCAAAATACTCTTTACGTTGAGTCCCTCTACTATTCCACTTTATCTCTATGCCGTTTTTCTTTGAAGAAAAGAAAGTATTTTCCTGTTTTTTTTTACCGTCTTCATAGTACCACGCGCAAAATCCATCATAAACTATTTCCGGTTCTATTTGCAATATCATGCCCTCAAATTGCAAAGCACCACTCAGATAGTAGTCACGGGCCTTCCCTTGGGGCTTACCCACATTATCAAAAACAATCTTCCTATAAAATGCTATGCTATCAGCAATACTTGTCTCTTTCCAGTTTTTGGTATAGGTGATTATCCATTCACCTATGCGTTTGCCGTCGGTGTTTCGCTGGTTGGGAGCAGTAGGTATGGTTTGGGCATAAAGGCTTGGAGTAGCCCATAGTAATATAGCACAAATGATAAGTGCATGCGCCTTAATGAAGTAGTTTGAGTTTCTCACAGGCATAGTTACAATTTTGGGTTTGCTAGTCGGTAGTAAAGATACTATTCCCGGTAGATTTGCTGGTATGCTAAAGCATAAATTTATCCTGCAGCAATTTTTTTTGAGTGAGGCTGTAATTTTTTTCTGGATTGGGTATTTACCTACGAAATCAAATTAATTCAATCACAAAAACAGAAAACAATGAGAAAATTACTAGCATCCATTCTGGTTGGCTCAGTTCTTTTGAGCTTCACCCAAAACGCTCAGGCACAAGTTGAAGGTATCACCCGACAAAACTCAATAGGAGTCCATCTTCAGCCGTCAAATACTTCGCTGGTTTATACTGGGGGGTACGGTATCAAGGGAATACCTATCACAGTTGGTCCACGTATCCAGACCAATTATCAGTTCGATTATAAATTTCTGTCTTCATTTGTCGGAGCAACTGCCAACTACCACTATGGGCAGCACCTCAAAGTTAATCATGAGAAAATAGACCTCTATGCCGGAGCTACCCTAGGCATGGGCTTGTATGCGAGTTTCTATGACGAAGTTGATTTTGCCACCAATACGCAGATGTACCTGCAAACGGGCGGGCGGTATTTTATCACTCCCGGAATAGGTCTCTATGGGCAAGTCAACCTTGGGGTTAATCGTATTGCGAGTTTGGTCAATGGGACGTCCTTTGAGTTTGGTATTACTTTCAGGCGGAAGTAAAAATAAGTTTAATCTGTACGAAACAGAGCAAGAGATACCTGGCGGTTGGGTAGTGGTGTGGTAGCACTAGAGATAAATACCGTCAGGTTGAGTGAGGGAGACAAAACAAGGTGAGAATGAAATCGTGTGCTGGAATTGGTTTGTCATTTTGGTTTCGCCCGGCAATTTCAGGATTGCTGGGAATTTAACTCAATTAACTAACGATACGCGTGTTGTGGCTGGGGTTTCAGAGAATTGAAAAATATTTTCAGAATCCTTGTAATTATTTGCAAAAACTGTTCTCTACCATCGAAATCAGAAAAATCAATCACGAAAAACAAAAAAAACATGAAAAAACTCATTTTTAGTTTAATGGCCCTTGTGGCTGTAATGGTCAGCTCTTGCAAGAGCAATGAAGACCCTACTCCGGATTTTACCGAAGAAATCCAGAAGATTGTTCCTAAAGCCATCCTGAAAGATGTAAAAGCCAAAGGGATGAATATCAACGAAGGCAAGGTTCCTCCAAGTCTTAAGGGTACGTTTGTGATAGACCCAATGGAATTGCTGAGCCCTTATAACGAAGATGACCCTTGGGAAAAAGGTAAGATAATTGAGCCGTATTATGTTAGGTTCAGAGATTATGATGCCGACAATAATACTGTTTTGCTTGATTATAATAATCAGGGTAGTGACGAGGGAAAAGGCCTGGGGGCTTATGTAGCAGGTAGCGGACGTAAATTTACGATTTTTGCCGAAGCTAAGGGAGTTGCTTCCGGAGTAAGCTATACGACACTCCTGGTAATATCGGGCGAACTGACAGAAGACGGTGAAATCAAAAATTATCAGATGGCAACCTACCTGAAAGAAAAATCTGAAACCGAAGACATCCTGCTAATTCCTGTGAATCAAGGTCGTATCTGGTTTGATAATGACAGACTGAGCAAAAAGACCAGCACCTATAATGGAAGAGTGGCTGCTACAACCCAGCCTGCCAGCATAAAAACATTGCTGAGTACTAAAAAGTAAGAGACAAAACTGCTGTACGTATAATGATGATTGTTATCTTCTGCTGGGTAAATTAGGCCCTTACCTTGAAATTGTCAGCGCTGACATAAATTGTGGATTTGCTGCCTCGAGACAGTGAATCAAATGAGTGAAAAATAACATCTTCTACTCAAACATAACAATTTATGTTACTTTCCAGAATTATCGCTTCCGCAAGCGAGCGGGAGCGATTTGCCCTAATCTATCAATTAGCTTCCAGAGGGCATAAAGAAGTATCTGCCGAATACTTAGAAAAGTCTAAGATAAGAGTGTTTTACTTCTCAGAAAATCCGAAGGTATGGAAGGCAGGTTACGTAATTAATACGGAGCCGGATTTCAGATATTTTGAGGTTTTCGACAATGACACAAAAAATGCATTGTTGGCTCAGAATAAAATGAGTGAAAATGATATTGCCGAGGTTACGTGTATATGGATTGAAAGCAAGGGAATCAGTACTTTTGAGCGACTACAGGTGTATTTCCAGTCAATGATAGATGGTATCCGGGTCGGTAAATCATATATTTTTGGTGGCTCTACAGAACGCAAAGTAATGAAGCTGCAAAAAGAAATCATGCCTCATGATTTTGCGAGTGGAGAAGCCCGGATAGGCGATGAGCTTACTGAGTTTTCAGTCTATTTTGTTGGCCGCTGGGAGAGCCTTTACACAATGACACGGTTTCTCCTGAAACAGTGGTTTAGAAAAAGACCATCAAAACCAAAGGATGAAAAGCCATCTGATAATTTACCCAAAGAGTTAATAGTGCATTTATGATTGCCAGAACGGTGACAAAGCCTTTAGTGCTTTTCACCGTTTTTAAGCTTATTGTCAAAATAAGATGCCTTATAATAAATTTTTTAGATACTTTAAACTTAAGACAGTATACTTCGGAAATTTTTAGTGCGCGCGGTAGTGGTGTAAGGATAAGTTTTTAATAACAGCTTAAAGTTAATACTATGAAAGCGATATTCACAATTCTGTTTCTTATAGTTTTCAACCTCGTCAGTTTTGCCCAGCAGAATGGCGTTACGATTACTCCTGACGATGGTAAATTTATCATTTGTGTACCTGCCGATGGCAAGGTTAAGTTGAAAGCTAAACTTATTGTGCCGGCCAATCACCCCGGTGTAAAGAAGTTTACCGTAAAGTGGGGATCTATGGAATTAAAAGAATTTACAGATATTAATGCTAAACTGGAACAAGACATTGATTTAAGCGAATTTGTAAAGAACTGTAAAAGCGACGAAGCATTTGATGTCAAACTAAAGACTGAGAACGTAGATGGTACTGCCGATAATAATGCATACGAGATAACCTTTAAGAATATTCCTCGCCCGGATTTCAAACTAATAACTGTCTGTAGCGGAAAAGAGGTGACGTTTGTAAACCTTTCTTGTCCACGAACCAACGATATTAAATACTTATGGAATTATGATAAAATCACCAATACAGATGGCAAGTTCACTTTTACCCAAACAGGTACTTTTCCCGTAACCTTAACGGCGACTAATTCTTGTGCACCTAACGGTGTAGCAATTACCAAAAATATTAAGGTAATAAGCCCGGCAAAGGCCATGATTGTAGATTCTGGCCATGTTGCTGTCAGACCGAATCCAGTTACCATGATTGATACACTATTTTACTGTTTTGATAATGGTGGGGGTATTTTCAGAATTGACGGAGTGACAAAATCGGAGGGAGAGCCCGACTATTTTGAATGGCGTATATCCGGAGGGCAATATCAATATCTTGAAAAAACTCATGATAACTCTCCGCGTCCTAAAGTCCAGCTATTAGAAAAGGATAAAATTTATACTATTGAATTACGGGTAAACAATGCCTGCGGTCAATTAAGTCCGTGGGTAAAATGCTTTCATATTCTTAAAGATGTACCGGCGCTTACACTAAATCATCAGGAAGATAGATGTGCAAAATTCACCTATAAGCCCAGTCCATTTCTAAAAGATGCTGTTTATAAAGTAAATGGGCAGTTATTGCTCCCATCAGGCGAATTGCCTGTGGATATTGCCCCTAAACGCTATATTGTAGAAGCAACGCTGAATAATTTATGTGGGAATCAAATACTGAAAGATTCGTTTTTTGTTGCGCCCGCACAAGAGGTGAGTATTATTTCACCCTCACAGAATATCTCTGTATGTTCGGGGGCAGACTCAATCTCTTTAGAAACCAATTTTACTGATGGAACCTGGGATAAAAGCGATTATATCAAATCGATAAATGGTAAAAATTTCTTCTTCCCTTCTGATACTGGTACATTCGTTATCACCTATAGGCACGGAAAAGATATTTGCGAAAAAACCGCCAGCAAAACCATACAGGTAAAAGGTGTAAGTGTAAAGGCCGATGATAAATCTATTTGCAGTGGCGATAGCTTTATCAGACTCACCGCTAATCTGAAAGGTGGTGTATGGACAACCAACGATTGTGCGAATTGCATAAAAGGTGATACGCTGATTCTGACAAATGTTTCGAAGACCAGCCTGACGGTAGAGTATACCATCACCGGCGCGAATGGATGCTCTTCAAAAACATCTGCCCGGATTAATATCGGAAAACCCAAGGCTAGATTTGATCTGAAAGGGGGCTGCCCTGAAAAGATAGCGCCTTTAAAAAACTTATCCAGTGGAGCAACAACTTTTATCTGGACTGTAAACAACAATAAAGTTGATGAAGCCAATGTGATCAGCAGCTTAAAAACAGGCACAAATATTGTTAAATTACAAGCAATAGCTGGAACTTGCTCGAGTGATACTACTGCTACTATTATTATTACAGCGCCTCCCCATTCTATTTCCTTTTCGATTAATACATTAGTGGAGTGTTCTCCTTTTACACCTACTATCTCTGTTACAGACACACCAGAAGCTAATGTTACTTATACATGGGATATAGGAGATGGAAAGCCTGTTAATCAGTTCAATCCGCCAGTTCATACATTCCAGAATTCCGGATATGTGGCTAAAACCTTTACGATAAAATTCAAAGCCGAAAATAGTTGTGGAACAGTAGAAGCCCTACCTCAAACAATTACAGTTAAACCTTTGGCTAAGGCTGAGATTGGAATAGACTCTACGGTCTTTCGGTGTTCTCCGGCTGTAGTAACGCTTACTGATCGTTCGCAGGGAGCCGACTTGGGTAATTGGTACTTTGGTAATAATATACCTGTTCCACTGAAAGAAAAGGTGATAACCCGTGAGTTTTTAGCTGATAGAGATCAGCTCATTAATATGATCATCAGATTGGAAGTAGAAAATACCTGTGGAAAAAGTGCCGATTCCGTTAAAATCCAGATTTATCCAATAACAATAAAGCCCTATTTTGAGATTAGCAAATCGACAGGAATATGTCCGGGCGAAAAAATACAGTTTAAAGATGCCACTACACCTATACCAACGCATTGGATATGGAAAGTAAATGGAGTGGTGTTTGCGAATGACTCCATACCAAAATTTGCTTTTGACCAGGAGAACACCACTTATACAATCATGATGATTGCCCAGAATGGATGTATAAAAGATTCTGTTGAGCGCAAAGTAATAACCAGGAATAAACCTAAAAGTACTCTCAACGTAAAAGGTAGTATTGCTTGTGAGAATACACCATTTACGTTTGAAAACACTTCTGACCCTCAATATCTTTTCAAATGGAATTTTGGTGATAATGAACAGGACTCTTCTCTGTTTCTGGTGAAACACACTTATACAAAAGCAGGAACTTATGTTGTTAAGCTCGATATTTTTGACGCAGGCAAGAGCTGCAAAGACAGTAGCTTTGCCAGGGTTACGGTTTTGGCAAAACCGAAGCCTGACTTTGAAATAGCCAATGGCACTTCATTCTTGTGTTCGCCAGCTACTGTCAGGTTTAATGATAAAAGTACAGACGCAACAGAATGGCTTTGGAAGATAGGAAAAGACAAGGAGTCGACGGCCCGAAATCCTGAATTTGTAATGGATAAAGGGCAATATCAGGTACAATTGACAGTAGGAAATGGTTTCTGTAAAGATTCGGTTATGAGCCAGGCTTTGCTGACCATTGATAGCTGTGTAGTATATCTGCCTCAGGTATTCACGCCAAATAATGATGGCGTTAGTGACAGGTTTAACATTTTTGGAAACGACCCTATGGTAAAGCTGGTCGTTTCCTTACGGGTTTTTGACCGGTGGGGAGAAGTTGTCTATGATGGGGTTGACCTCAAACCCAATACGCATAATGAAGGTTGGGATGGGACTTTTAAAGAAAAAGAAATGCCAGTAGGTACTTATCCCTATCAAACGAAAGTCAGGTTTGCAGATGATTCTACCAGAACATTTACTGGAGTGATAAAACTCATAAGATAAGAGAATAATGAAAATAAGAATCTCAATAAAACTGTTGTTTCTGCTGATAGGTCCATATTTTTTGTCGACAAATATCTATGCACAAGAGCCGCAGTTTTCTCAATTATATGCTAATCCCCTATTTCTTAACCCCGCAAGAGCGGGTTATGAACAATCAGTGAACTCGAATAATGCAGGTGTAAATCTACGATTTGCTTTCCGTAAACAGTGGCCTCAGCTCTCTAGCTCTTTCTCTACGGCAACTACTTCTATAGATGGCTATGACGAAAGTACCAATCTGGGTTTTGGGGCAGCGTTTATCCACGACCAACAAGGCGATTTTATGAAGCAGGAAGGCGTCAGGCTATTTCTTTCATCTCATTTACCTTTAGGCAAAAAAGGAGACTTTCTTCATCTTGGGTCAGATGTGTCGTTTCATCATCTCAATTATTCAACTAATGGACTGATATTTATGGATCAACTTACTGGTGGAGGGATCAGCCCAACTAGCATAGATCCTTTAGCTCAATTACTCTATCAAAAAAACTACCTGAATGCAGGTGTGGGTGGAATTCTGGAGTTACGGTCAGACGACAACAAATTATTTTTTATAGGCGCTTCTGCGCATAATTTAACAAAACCTGATCTGGCTTTCAGGAGTGTATTATCAGCGCCTAGTCAGGAGAAAACTACTATTCCGACACTCTGGGGGCTCGAGCTTGGTTTTCAAAAAGCCTTTCATCTGGCAAATAAGACGGGTCTGGGAAACGGGAATAACCGATGGTCGTCTTTTAGTGCCAATGCCTATTTTAAAAAGCAAAGACAAAGTATGCAATTAGACTTAGGCATAGTCTACAACTTTGATATGCCTTTTATGCTAGGATTTTATTATAGAGGAATACCCATCAGGAGATATAATGATATTATTCAGCAAGATGCTGTGGTAGGCATGGTAGGGATTGTTTCTCAATACTTTTCCCTCAGATACAGTTGTGATTTTGTTATTTCAACACTGAGGCATTCGGGTGGGAGCCATGAAGTTGTGCTTAGCTTTAATTTTGGATCGAATCTCGACCTGTTAGCAAGGCGAAATCAAAGGAGGCAATTAGATTGTGTAAAATTTCAGCATTAAGAATTACTGCACTCAAACGGGGTCACATACAAGAATAACCAAAAAGGTGTCGTAAAATAAATTTATGGCAAACTTTGAGGGGCAACTCATTGCGTATGACGAATTCTTTATAATTTGGTACAGGCAATAACTCAACGATATAAAACTAACTCTGTATGAAAAAAATTTTACTTACGTGTTTTTCATTACTGATAGTGGTGTCAACCATGGCACAGAACCCGAGAGGAGTTCCTGGTCCTGATCCGACTACAGAGCGGTCTTTTAATAATTTATATGCTTTGATTATCGGCATCTCGGATTATAAAAATAAAGATATCGTAGATCTGAAATATGCTCATGAGGATGCAAAACTTTTTTTCACATACCTTCAGACATTTTATTCCGATTTTCTCAAAAAAGGAGATGAAAGAAACTACAAAGTTTTGTTAGATTCTATGGCTACTCAAACTAATGTGAATGAAGGTTTAGAATGGCTATTAGGTAAAGCTACTAACGAAAATGACTTAGTAATTATATACTTTGCTGGACATGGAAATATAGAAAGAGGTGATCCATATTTTTATTGTCATGATGCTTCAAAAATAAATATGAATGCGACAGCAATACCATTTAGCCGAATAAATAAAGATTTATTAGAGTATTCAAAAAGGAAAGTACAATCTATTTTTATAGCAGATGCCTGTCATTCAGGATTAGTAAATGCAGATTATTTTGCAATTAATAAAGCAATGACCGAGGAAATCAGGGAATTAGAGGCCCATCGACTTTTGTCATCTAAAGACAAGCAAGTCTCAATAGAAAGCGATATTCTATGCAATGGACACGGCTTTTTTACTTATTATCTTATTAAAGGATTACTAGGAGAAGCAGACGGACGTGATTCAGATACTAACGAGAAAGATGGAATGATTACAATACATGAATTAGATACGTACTTACAAAAAGACTTATATAGTGCAACCAAACAACAACAAACCCCTAAGATTATAACAAACAATGATAGGTTTATTGTAGGAAGAAAATTAAGTGAAATTCCAGAAGCATTCAATTGTCTTTTAGAGTTGGGCAAATCTTCAGGATTTCAATATGCAAAGCCAGAAGATGATGATACATATATTAAAAAGACACTCTCCAATGATAAAAAAAAGATTTACGATTTATTCCTCTTAGCACTTAAAGACAAAAGGTTTTTATCACCTACACAAAATAATGCCATATACTATTTTGAAAAATTACAAAATGCCCAAGTATCGAAATTATTAATTACAGAAATAACTTCACAATGGAAAGTGGTGTTTGGTAACTATGCTCAAAACTTACTTAATAAATATTTGGCAAGTGGAAAAATTCCGGTTTATCAGGAATATGAATTAGGGGCAGCATTACTAAAAAAGTCCATAGAGTATAGTGATAAAAACGATGAAAATTTATTAGACCTAGAAGCAAAATACACTTTTCTGGAAAATTACGCTCTCCATCGTAAATATTCACAATATGAGATTATTATGCCTAAAAATGAATTAAATCAAATATACTACACCGGAATAGCAAAAATAAAAACACAAATCTCAAAAAAAACAGATATAGCGTATCTACACTATTTACTCGGGAGATTTTACGAAGTAGTGGGTGAAAAGCAAAAATCTTTATTATCTTACACTGTTGCATCAAATCTTGCTCCTAACTGGGACCTCCCCAAATACAGACTATTAGTTTTAAATAAAAGTATTGGTACTTCTTATCGTCTCAAAGAATTCGAAAATCTCACTAAAAGTTCTCCGGAATTTACTGATTTTTATTTAGAAACGGCCAGATTATATAGAGCTTATCCGATAAAGAATTTTGATAAAAGTTTAGAATTTATTCAAAAGGCTGAGAAAAAAGCAATAGAAATAGAAGAAGATAATGCTCATATGGCAGTTATTTACGCCGCATTTGGTAACCACTACTGGGCAATTAAGGACTATAAAAAAGCTGAGGAGTTTTTTCTAAAAGCCCTTTCAAAGAATAACAAATATTCTTATGGCTATGATTTATTGTCTAGTATGTTTAGGGATCTTGGTAAATATTCAATGGCAATTGAGTATGCACAAAAAGGCCTTAGTGTAAATCCCTATGATAATGATTTATTGGATGATATGGCTTGGGCAAATATGAATTTGAAAAAATATGAAGAATCAGAAGTTTGGTTCAAAAAAAAGATGCTCTATGATTCCCTCAACTCATATTCATATTTCACTTTAGCAAGAGTAAATAAGATTTTAAAAAGATGGAGTTTAGCAGAATCTTTTGGTTTGAAAGGGTTCAAAATTGCAGAAGCGAAAAGAGATTCTACTGAAATGTCACGTTGTCTCACAGAATTAGGAAGTATAAAATCCGAGCAAGAAGAATATGCTGGTGCAATACCATACTTTGAACAAGCTATTAAGATTGACCCGACTTACGAATACGCTTATTATTACATGGCTTTCAATTATCAATATTGGAAGAAATATGATGAAGCCATACTGTATTTTAAAAAATATGGCAATTTCGGATATAGCGCAGAGGGAGATATTGCTTATCTAAAATCATTACAAGGTAAACCAAAAGAGGCCATTACCTATTATAAGGCTGCATCAAAGAAAGCTCCCAAAAATAGCGACATTTTGAATAACATAGCTATAAAATATAATGAAATTGGGAAAAAAGATAGTGCTGTTTATTTTACCGAAAAAGCAGTTTTTAATATCGATTATTTTGAATCAAAAGATTATCAAGGCTTATATTCATACTATATGGATAAAGTTAAAACAGACGATTCAAAAATGGCATATTATGCTTTGGGGTTAATTTGGGAAAGAGGTCTAGGCCGTGAAAAGAATCTAAAAGAAGCTGTAAAATGGTACAGATATGCTGCGCAAATGATTTATTGGCCTGCAACTGATCGGCTTTTAGATTTATATGAAAGGGGAAAATTAGTAGAGAATAAAGAACGAATGTTAGAGTTTTTAAAGAATTCAACAACCGGAAAAAAATTTACTATCCCGAGTAAGACACCGGAAGGGGAAAAAATATCAGTAGATATATTCATTACAGATGCCCCAATCAATGAAGCTAACCCGATTGAGGGAGAAGTTAATAGAGTAAAAGAGATTTTTAATGCTCAGATTCCCGAAGAAGTTATCTCATCTTTTGCTAAGCTGTATGACTTAGCTAAAAAAAATAATGTCAGCTTTGGAGCATTGTGTGTCTATGCTTTAGAGGCAGCTAATAAAGAAAAGAAAAATCAAGATGTAGGAAATCATATTGATTACGAAAAAGAAGCGCAAAAGTTTAACCCAGTTTCTCAAGGAGATAGCATTTTAGTAAATACTGAAAGAGCAATCATTGAAAAATATAGTGGTTTGTTAAAAATGGATTTCTCAGAGGCCTATGATTTGGCAATTAAAGGAATTGTATCTAATAATGAAAAAGACGATTTCCTTTTATATTATGTCCTAGGTTATCTTTACGAAACTAGTTCAACAAATAAAAACATTAACAAGGCAATTCGATGGTATATGTACGCATTTCAGATGGGTTATAAGCCTGCATATGTGAAACTTAGAAAACTATTTAGGTTTATTTCAGAATCAAAAGTTGAATGGTTGGATAAAAACTTTAAAAAAGGATTTACTCCACATACTGTTACTGCTTCAAATAATGCTTCAGTTCAAAAATCCTATAAAATCTATTTATTAGATTTCCCATCAGACTTTTCAAATCCCTTAAAACAAGAAGAGGAAAGGCTTAAAGAAGTTTATGAATTTACAATTTCTACAAAAATAGTAGCTGCTTTTAAAACAGTATATGATGCCGCTACGAAAGAAAAAGTGTCGTTTCAGGATTTATACAAAAAGGTAATTGAAGATGAGGAGAGGAAAAAAATCACCTCTAATGATCAGCAACATATAGATTCTGGTATTGATTTGTTGAAGAATAATAAATTGACGGAAGCAAAGGCACAATTTGATGCTGCCATTCAATTGAATGCAAATAATAGTAGAGCCTATTTTTGTAGGGGTGTGACTTATTATTATTTAAAAGAATTCGAAAACAGTAAAACAGATTTAGAAAGGGCTATAAAACTGGTGGACGATAATGCTTCTTATTATGAATATCTGGGAGATGTATACATTCAATTAGTAGATTATACCAAAGCAAAAGACGTATATACAAAAGCGTACGAATTAGGTAATAATAAAAGTAATGGACTCTGTTATAACCTGGCCTGTATTTACTCATTGGAGAAGCGCAGTGTAAAAGCTCTTCGTTTTTTCGAAGAAGCTTTAGAAAATGGGTATAAAGATTTTGACCACATTAAAAAAGATACCGACCTGGATTATATCAGAGATATAAGTCGCTTCAAAGAGCTTGTAGAAAAGTATTCAAAAAAATAATTTCATATTCTTTAAAATTTAATATCATGAGAAGGAAACTATGTTTGCTGTTAGTGTTCGTTTTTGCTATATTCCAAGGTATAGCACAAGACCTAAACCTGGCCCAACGGTTTATAAAGGTGGGTAATACACTTCGAGAAGCGAAGCAGTTTACAGAAGCAGAACGCTACCTGACCCGAGGTAGAGAAACTGTTGAGAAACTGAATAACCGCTACTGGATGGCTGTAGCCTATGAGAATCTGGGGCTATTAAGTAGGGATAAAAAAGACATCAATAATGCGCTTATTTATTTAAGAAGATCGAGTGACATTTATCAATCAATTGGTTCTCAGACGAGCTATACTGTGATTAAACAAATATTATCTGGTCTTAAAAATGAAACGAGCGATCTTTACGGCGGTATTGAAATAGGCTCTAAAGGAGTAAAACTATCGATTATTGCTGTGAAATACGGCGCGGATGGGAAATTGCAATTTGTAATAGAAAAAGCCGATGATACGATTACCGATGCGGTGAAAGGTACAGACGAAGGTTTTAGCGCTACTGCGAAGGCAGTTAAGACCTATCTTGATACTTTAATGACCAGACGGAAATTATCGAAAGATCATATTTTTATTGTAGCAAGTAGTGGAGTTAGCAATGGATTAAGAAAAATGCAGGAGGATGCAAAATCGAACGATTTGAATTTAAAAATAAATGCACTTAAAGCAAAAGTTGAGAATGAAATTCGTCCACAGTGGAGCCAGCCTGTAGAATTTCTGAATGCCAAGGCGGAATCTGAATTAACTGTGCGAGGTACACTTCCAAGCACTGAATGGAGTACCACCGCAACGCTGGATATTGGTAGTGGCAATACGAAAGGCGGCTTTTATGTACTGGATGATTTTAAATATGTCGATTTCTTAGGAACAGTAACTTTTTCAAAAATGGTAGAAAAAAATCAGAATGGGAAAAGTTATGGAGAGGCCTGTAAAACAATAATGGATGAAGGAGTAAAAGAACAGTATATTACGAGTCAATTAGGACAATATCCTGAATTTTATAATAGAGAAAAAATATATGTGCTTGGCGGTATTGTCTTTGCGGTGACTACTTATCTGCATCCTGAACAAATTCTGAATAAGGAAGTTTCTCTTACATATAATGAAGTGAAACAATTCAGAGAACGACTTATCAACGACTATGTAAAAGCAACAACCCCAAGTCTTACTCATATTGATGACACTAAAGTAATTGAAAAAGCAAACAAAGAAATTACTAAGCTAAGAGAAAAGACCTTCAAGCAGAATGAACTTATAGCAGGTACTACATTACTTTTAGGCATTATGGAAGACCTTCGCAAAGAAGATGAAGCAAAAAAATTCGTCTTTAATCGTGAAGGATACGTTGGCTGGATTTCGGGCTATATTGTAAAAGCCATAGAAAAAGATCTCAAGCAAAAGAAAGAAAGTTGAAATCAAAAGAAAATGTTTTGAGCAAATAGGGTAAAGAACAAGTATTACATTTGGTATACGATGAAGGTAAAGAAATAGAGCTATATAGGCGAAATATTCGGAGCCTTCATTGTATATCAAAGTTATCTCGATATTCATATTAAAGAAAGATGTTGGCCAAGCAAGGCACAGGCTGTTCAGAACTGGATTCTACTATCCATAACAAAACTGTAATTCGTATACTTAAATGATTTTATTCAGTATCATTTTTCAATCAAATCTCCCACACTAAAAAACAGGAATTGAAAGAGATATGTCTCTTGTCATACAATTAGTGATAGTATTACTTATATCATCGACAGAAAAAATGTCATAGGATAAATTTATTTAGTTTTCTGAGTCTGAGGTATAGATAAGGTGTAAATTTATGTAAGTATAACAGAGCACAAAACCTGCCATTACGCCTGAAATCAATCTACAAAAATCTAAATTTATGAAATACTTATCCATATTATTATTGGTTTTATCCTGCCACATAAGTATGGCACAAATTAAAATTTTTGATAAAGCAATTAACGCCGTTAAAAAAGGACAGGAAGTTATCAATATATTAAAGAATAAACCAGCAGACAAACCAACGAATAAGCCAGTAGATAAACCTGCAGAAAAAACAAATCCTACTTATAAGAAATCAATTCCTGCAGATAATAATCCCAAAGAATTTGGTCTAAAAGACATACATGAATATGCAAAGACCGGGAATAATCAATTACTATTAAGTGAGTGTATTGAGAAAGGTATTTATGTTGATATACCTACCCAGCGAAGGACTGGGGAGTATTTTCAATCAAAAAGCCATCTGACTCCTTTAATGATAGCTGTTCAAAACGGCAAAATAGAAACCTGTAGGCTCTTATTATTATATGGTGCGGATCCAACAATCAAAAACGCAGATAATAAATCTGCTTTTGACATAGCAGCAGATATGCACTCACAGGATATACTAAATGTTTTAAAGAAGAAAGAAATCCCGTTGCCCGTTCAAAATGGGCAAGAGTTCTTAATCAAAGCCCAGAAAGCATTTAAAAGTGGTGAATATGTCATTGCAAATGCTTTCGGGTGTGCTGCATTTAATATTTTTAACAAAGACGGTGCAAAGAAAAATACCCCCGAAATGATGAGCACCATTAATATTTTAGCAGAGAGTTATGAGAAAATGTTTATTTTATCAAAGGCAGAGTTTTATTATAATCAACTCATCAATATTAATGAAGAACTCTCCGGTAATCAAAGTCCTGAATATGTTTATTCACTCCTTAAACTGACTGATTACTATACTAGAGTAGCACAATTTGACAGGGCTTTTCTACTACTTGCAATACTAAATGATTGGACTATAAAAAATCCGGATAGGGATAAAATGGCTAGTGCAAAAATTGCAGATAGCATGTCACTATTTTTAATTGCCAAACGGAACTATGACGTAACATGGCTTTTAAAGGCACTAAAGGCCAAGAAAGAACTAGTGGGCGAAGAGCATTACGAGTATGCCATATCGTTACTAAATATTTTTAAAGGTAAACCGAACAATCTTAATGAAAAATCCACGAGCGAGAATGTAAAAGGAGCACTAGGAGGACTTATGGCTAATGCCCTAAAAATGCAATATGATAATGTAATAAACTATACTTACAGTGAAGAAGGGAAAAAAGAATTGGCTAAAAATGGGGTTGACACTGCTGCTATATCAAAATCGAAAGACATTGTACAAAAACAACTGGAGCTTAGTAAAAAAGAAAGAGATAAAGAATTCGATGCTGCGGGCAACGCTATGACCGGGTTAATGTATAAACCATTATTTATGATGGGAAGAGAGGAAATAACCTATACCGTTGGTATGGTAGAAAATGTAGTTGTGCAAATAAAAAAAGTAGAAGGAGAATTTAGTGATAATTATTTGGAAGCCCTCAGATTCTTGAGTTTTGCCTATAGTCAGGATAAAAAAATAGCATTGGAGGCAGCTACAAATGATTCAATAACAAAAATAAAAGAAAAAATAATAAATATCAATTACCAACGAGGGCTAGCTTATTTCCCGGATTTTAATTTGTTAAAACACCAGTATCTGTTAGGAGTAGAGACAGAAGAGCCTAAGCCAATAGACTATTGGTTCAAACAAAAAAACATCATTGAAAAAACATATGGAAAGGTACATCCGGCTTATATAAATGTTTTATCAGGTATTAGTAACCATTATACAAGCATAAGTAGCCAGATAAGTGAATATTATATGGCACAAATTGCTATGCTGGCAAGCTATTTAGGAACACATTATACAACACCAGTCACTAGCCAGACCATTTATAATTTATTAATGCCCGACCTTGAAGCACATCGGAATCAATTGAAAAATTTTATGATTATCTGGTCAAAGAAAAATGAAATTGGTACTTCGCATCTATTTAATCTGGTTCTCAACGATAAACAAAAACTGCTCTCAAAGTACCAGAAATTCAAACAAAATGAATTTGTAAATAACAATGCTACAACATCTGAAATAGATAACAGTATAAGGGCATTGTCTGAAATAGCAGGAATTAATATTAACTATGAGGCTATCTATTGTTTTAGAAAAGAAGAGCATACTGAGATGCTTTCAAGAATGTCAACTTTTGCAGAAAACATTGTAGTTTTAGGGAATGACCTTTATAAGCTTGATGCCCCTACTTATTTTGAAAATGGTGAAGAAGTAAATGTGGAGGGCAAAAAATTTGAATGGAAAGCAGTACAAAATAAATTGACCAAAGGTCAGGTCGTTATTGAATATTTTTATCTGGATAAGTCAAAAATCTATCCCGATAGTTCTGCAATTGAATATTATGCGCTTATTTTAAAGCCTGACTCTCCTAAGGTCATTCTGAAATATTTATTCAAACAACACGAGTTAGTTCCTCAGTTAAATCACCAAAACAGGAGAGATTTAATCAGTCTGGCTTATAGGAGTGCGCCAATGAAAGATGCGTCAAATAAAGGTATACCAAATAAAAATGTGCCAAAAAAAGATGCATCAAACAGAGGAATTGGGCTAGATTTGGAAACAAACAATAAGACAGCAATTCTGCCCGGTAAATTATACGAATTATGCTGGAAACCGATTGCTTCTATGCTCGGACCCACCGATACGAGTATTTATTACTCACCTTCAGGCCTATTACACAATGTGTCTTTTGTAGCAATTAACACACCTCAAAGTAAACTTTTGGGAGAACAATACAAACTTACTTACGTATCATCTTCTGAAAAGATATTGAAGGCAGGCGGAAATTTAAAAATTAATCAAAACACATCGGTAGTTTTATTCGGGAACCCACTAACAAAGGCCAGTAATTTACCAGACGCATTAGAAGAGGTAAAAATGATTAATAGCATTTTGGGTTCTAAAACCCAAAAGATTGATTTCTTTGAAGGACAGCAGGCTACTGAAACAAACTTTAAAAAGATTGGATCAAATAGTACTCCACCAACTATTGTTCACATTGCTACGCATGGAAAATACAACGTTGATTCAGTAAAAACCCAAAATATAAACGCTCTCACCCGCTCTTATTTGTTGATGGCTAATGGAGATATTGGTCAGCCATTAAATTTTGAAATAAATGACGATGGAGTGCTAACAGCCCTGGAAGTATCGAATCTGAATTTTTCAGAAACGAAACTTGTAGTATTGAGTGCCTGTGAGTCTGGTTTGGGAACGAATGGTGGTGACGAAGGAGTAATTGGGCTTCAGAGGGCTTTCCGAATGGCGGGAGCAGAGTATATTATCGCCTCATTATGGCCTGTACCGGATAAACAAACCTCAGAATTGATGGAATATTTCTATACTAATCTCAATAGTGGAAAAACAATCACAAAGGCATTTGAACTGGCTCAGACAAAAATGAGAGAAAAAAAGTATGACACCGCTGATTGGGCAGCATTTGTACTGATGAGATAAAATTTTGTAATGGCTTTACTAGCTAACTGGATAACGTCTAATGAATCTGATCTAAGGCAAACGCATATCTTCGAAATGAGATCATTCAATTTTTTTTCAGCTGACCTGTAATTATTTCACTGTCGTGGTATAAACAAGTGTAAATCATTTTTCACTCAAAACTTGTTACTACCATGACAGTTCACAGAAAAACCCAAATCTGGGCTATCACAGCCCTTTTATCGCTCTCATTTTTTGCCTCAAAGGCACAATGGACTCCCGGCCGCTATATGCGCCAGGCTATGACTAATACCTTAGTGAAAAGCCAGATAATGACTTCAAGTAGCAGTACGCTGGGTTATAAAGAGGGCCTTTGCTTTTTAGGGGGCTATCTGACGCAAAGCAGCGAATTAGGATGGACACTTACCCTGAATGCCGGCACTAAATACACTTTTGTAGGGGGCGGCGATAGTGACGCAATTGATGTAGACCTGCGTATTACCAATAGCTATGGCACTACTGTAGTGCAAGATAACCAGACAGATATTACACCAATTGTGAGTATTACACCCACTTATACAGCACAATATACCATTTATATGAAACTCTATAGCTGTACAACCAGAGGTAGTTTTTGTGCCCTGTCAATACTACAGAATGGTGGATATAATATCTCGACAAGTCGTTTGGATGAGTCAATAGATAATATCATGGAGATGGGGAGTAATATCAACAACCGCCAGAATACTTATTTTATCAGTAATCAATGGAGTCTTTTTGGAGGATTATTCAGCTCTGGAGAAACCCAAAGCATTTCTAATTTAACTTTGGGCAATAATGATTGTGTAATTGTTGGTTCAGGTGATAGCAATGTGTCTGATGCCGATTTGCACCTGACAGCAAGCGGAGTGTCTGTAACAGACAATAAAACTGATGCCCGACCTGTGCTAATACATACTTCAAGTAGTTATAAAAAATATGCTCTGGAGATAAAGAATTATAAGTCTTACGGCAAATCGGTTCTTATTTCAGCAATACTAAGTATTTAGGATTAAAGCCTTAGTTTTAGATAACTGAAAGGGTTGTAAAGCACCGAATGGCTTACAACCCTTTTTTATATTAAACCGATAGTAAGTATACGTTATAAGGTAAAGATGCTATTGCTACCCTTTCAGATGAAATTATCCAGTGTTTTTAGCACATTAATTTTTCCCGATTAATACAAATTCAGCGCCCACCGCGTGTTTACCAAAGGTTGAATATACTGGTATAGGGCTTAAATTTTCCTGAATCAAACCAAAAATCTGTTGTGCTGTTAATAGCTGTTTTTTTAGCCTGAGTGCGTTTAAAAACTTAATAGCAAAAGGAGAGTGTTGAAAGTTTACGAGGTCGGCATCCGGAACGGGTTTAAGCATAGCCGATGATATAAACTGACGGGCCTTGTTATGATAGTTTTCAGCCAGAAATTGTTGATTTGCCTCTGTCAACTGGTTTTCTTCCCGCTTCTTATTCTGAGCAATCAGGTGTTTATCAAAAGCCCCTCCGTAACAAACATCTGACATAAATAACACATGCCTGGAGGGTAAATTATTGATGATTCCTGAAAGCTGGGCGTAGTTAAGGTAAGTGTGGCGGGCCGGGTCTTTCTGCTTGGGCAATGTATTGCTACCCACCAGAAAACCATCATCATAAAAAGTAGTATCAAGATCACCGTGAGTAGCTACATAAATCAGGAGCTGGTCGTTAGGTCGTAGTTTTTTGCTATATGATTGTAAGGTAGTCACAATAGAATCAGTGGAGATATTCTCTAATGATTGTGTTTCTATTTTATAGCTATTATTGAGTTCGTTTGCAATAGCCCGAATATCGTTTAAAGGGTTTTGCAGTTTTGTCCAGGCTGGCCAGCCTTTTGGAAAATCATTGATTCCAATTAATAATCCATAAGTTTTGGCATCATTCTTCAAAAAAGCACTATCAGGTTTCGGAGTATCAGATGGAAGCCCTCTGTTTTGTGATTGACCTAATTCATTGAGTTGCTTGAAAAACTGGCTTTCAAAAAATATGGTTGCATAATTATCAGGGTCTTTATCGTAAAAATATTTAAGTACATCAACCCATTTTTTTTCAGAGAAAAGGTTAAAAATACTTATTTCAGAGGAAGACATTTCCTTTATCCATCTTGCAATTGGCCCAGGGTCTAATCCATAATTAGCCGGTACAATAATCACCCTGTTCCGGGCAGAAAGTTGATAAATATCTGATTTACTAGCTCTTAAAATAGAAACCATCTCACGGGCGAAATTAGAGCTTGCTCCTGCTTCAGAGATTATCAATTGATTTTTGGCGGGAATTAACTCTAACCTTTCTGCCAGTTGTTTTAAAGAAAATCCTTGTTGCCTAATAAAATTAAGTGCTGAATCTCCGGTAGCCTTACTATTATTTATTAGAATATTCGATTTATGAGAAATATAAGGCATAAAATAAGTGCCTTCAACAGTCTGAAGAGTTAGTCCTGCAAACATAAAGAAAAAATAATCCTCTGCTTTGGCGTTTATACTTATTGAATCTATAGCGGCTTTTATATTTTTCCATGTTACTTCGCGTCCGTAAATATTATACTTGAAAATCTTGTTAATTTGTTTTGATGAAGTACGCCCAATTCCATTATATCTAGCCCGTTTCTCAGCATAACTACCGATAGAATCACTAAAAGAACGCGCATCGGCCTCGGCATTCAGGAACTGAGGATTATATAGTAATCTTAGCGCACTATAATCATTCAAGCCGATAGAAATGATGTGAACATTAGGTAGCATGATACCCCCCGAATTTGTTTTATCCTTACCAAATATCGTTGAGCTAATCAAAAAAATAAGGCCGAACAAAATTTCAGAACTTCTTCTTTTCAGTAACATACTCTAAAATTTCAGTTTCTTTTCCAATCAATAATTTACGTTCCTGTGTTTCAATATTATATTGATAACGTATTATTTTAGGGTCAAATTTACCATAAAGCACCAATGTATCATTTCTGAAGGCATAGCCTTGTTCTTTATCATCAGGATACATAAGTATGGTCTTAGTAAGATTAGTTGTATCACTTTCTCCGGCTAGTCCCAGGTTTTTTCTGGTGATTTCCTGCGCTTGAATTTCTACTTGCTGCGCTATTGCTGATGTCGGAGAAGGGGAATCAATAAGTAAGTATCCAATAGTCAGTAATATACAAACAGAGGCAGCAATGGCTATAGGATAGTTTCTCAGTATACCGACCAAAAAAGGACGCTCTTCAAAACTCACCCCCTTTTCTATTAATTGTTCTTTCAGCTGTTGCTTTGCTACTTTATTTGATGCCTGTACGACCAGCTTATGAAACTGATATTCTTTGAGCAATTCCGGATTTTTATCAAACTGTTCTTTTATAAGCCTCATTTCTTCGAGCGTATATATACGGTTGATAAGGCCATCAAAAACTTGTTCTTTATTTGAATCATTAATAATCATTGTCTTTTTGTTTTTTTGTTAATACTACCACACATACCCAGCTCCAAGAATACATCTTCTTAAATCTTCTTTGCACCTTCTTCTGGTTACCCGCACAAGATTTTCATTATAAATTTGAGGAGGAATTTCGTTTTTGTCTGACCAACGGGTCATTTCTAAAGCAATGGTTTCGTCTTTTATTCGTTCTTCATGCTCAAGATAATTGGAGGCGAGATCAGCGATTGTCTGATTAAAGTCGTCTAGTCCTAACTTTTTATAATCTAACGAATAAAGTTTTAAGCATCGGTCACTAAAGCACTGGATATTAAACATATACTCCATGACTACTTCCAGCGTAATTTTTTTGTTAAATGCTTTAAAAGCTTTTTTGTCAAGTTCATCGTAAAAATCACTTAATCCTTCTGGATCGTTTAGTTCCCCTTCTTCAATATCATCAAAATCAAACTTATTTCCTCTTCTATCATTTAAAAACTTATGTTTGGCAACCTGGCAAAGATAAGAAAAGACGGTACCTCTCGAATGGTCAAATATTTTTCCGTTTCTCCCATAGGTTTCATAAAGAATTAAAAAAGCATCATTTGTATATGTTTTATTATTTTCATCGTCTTCTGAGCCCTGATTGCGTAGAAATCCTCTGATTCTGCCAGAATATTTTTCGATTAGCCTGTTTAAAGCCAATTCATTTCCATTTCTCATCGATTGTAAAAGTTGCTCATCATCTTGCTTTGAAGTTTTAAAAAATCTCATTTTCTGTTGATTTAACGTTTTGATGTTTGTGCTAATTTGAGAAAAGAGTTTTGAATAGCCTATTCATTGTTTCAAAATCAAAGCCCATTGTATGATTTTTTTATCCTGCAGCACAAAAATCAATTTTTGGTCATTTTTCAGTGTATAAATGTACTCTTCAATACCCATAAATAGCGGATAAGTTTTGTATTGGTTACCATATTTTTTAATCATTGTTTTTTCAGTATCGCCCACACCAACACCTCTTTTTGACTTGCCGTTGAACGTTGAGTCCATAAACCAGAAGATAGATTTGTCGTATAAAATTTTATAGAGCCCCAGCTCATTTGTTTTGATTTTAACAGTAGCCATCAATGGAACTGCTACGGCGAACGACTCTGATGTAGAGATAAATTGATTGAAACCAGATTCTGGTATATTCATGACTACAGGCCTATTGCTGCTATAATAATTGCTTAAAATATCATCAACCCATGAACTTACGGTTTCATAAGAATTTTTTAACCACGATAATGAATACTGAGAAAATTGATTGAATAGCTCAAGATTTTTTTGATATTTTTCGCCATTGGTTCTACTGGCCGATTCAAAGTCAGCCAGTGCTCTGTCTTTTTGGCCATCTTCAAAGTATGCAATGGCTCTTGCGGTTAAGGCATCGGCTGAAGGTTTTTCTATTTTATTTATTTCGCCAATAGCAGCAGCGTAGTTTTTAGTAAGAATATAAGAGCAAGCCAGATTAATCCTTGCCAATTCATAATCAGGATTTATTCCTAAAGCTTTTTCCAGAAGCCTTTGCGCTTCTATTACTTCTTCAAGCCCCCTTGATTTTGGTTTCTCTCTTAGCCGGGTAACGACATCAAATTCAATCGGCAGAATAAATCTTGTGTAGGGTTGACGTTGAAGATAGTCCTGAATCAGGCAAGCGGCCTTATTATTCAGCACTTCGGGGCTTGGCAGATGATTACTGATGTATTCAAAACAAGCGGCTGCTTTTTCGAATGATTTGGAAGAATAAAGTATCTGCCCCATACGATACATAGAAACCAGACGCTGTAATTCTTTACTTTTTTCAATATAGGTTTCTTTCCTGAATCTTTTAATAGGATACTGTTCGTTTATATTTTCAGGGAGTTTAAACTTAGTATATATGGCGTCTATTATGTTAGGAAATGCCGTTTGAGTATAATATCCTGCCAGTTGTGCTGCATAACAACCATTGAAATCGGCTTCACTTTCCAGTTTTTGTTTATCTTTATTCGTTACACCAGGCGTTGGTTTACTAAAACCATAGGTCTCATGCCAGGTATGTTTCAGATAATGGTGGCTCAACTCATGCCCCAGAATAACCGCAAGGGCATTGAGCGAGTCTGCCTTGAGTGTTCGACACAAATCATATAATTCTTCCGAAATCAGTATTTTGTTATCCTGCGGTCTATATAAGGCTATTAAGGGTTCTTTCGGATTCCGGTCTTTAACCAGTTCTACTTTTAATTTTCCACGGTATTCTCCGAATGTATTATTGAGGTCATTAAAAACCTTGTCCACTATTCCGGCTTTGTAGTTCGGTTGGGCTTTTAGAGTCGATATTGTCAGAACAACCAATAAAAACAGCCAAAGCATATTAACCGGTTTCTGTTGTTTTTTCATATGGTAATATTTTTCTTGTTTGATTTCGATAGCTAAATAACTGTTGATTTATAAAATTACATAATAGGTTTAGATTTTAAAAAAGCAGGGCAATCAGAAGAGAGATAAACGGACTTTAAGCTCTACTTTTTGGGTAATTCATCCCCATAATCGTCCGGAATTAATAGGCCAAAGCCCTTGAAATGCTCAAAAATCAGAGAAATATGTCGTAGGATAAATAAACCAGAAAAATAAAATTCAGCTGATATAGTTGTAATAGGCATTTTCTACATTTGGTAAAATTTCACAATCTAACAATTTCACAACAATGAAAAAGTGTCTTTTTTTCTGTATGTTTCTCCTATTGACAGGAGCCTTGTCTTTCTCGACTTCAGCCCAAACAAAGCCATCGAAATCTGTAGAAGTTACAGGTAAAGCGGTAGCCAAAGCACGCGGAGCAAACCCGAATATCAAAGTAGATCTTCCTACGGTTGATAACCCTGTTCCGAAGCCACCCAAATCAAGAGGTGACCTTTGTATTGTAAAGTTTGACAATTGGACAGGGCTTTACATCAAAGTGTATGTAGATGGGTATTATAAGGGAATCCTTGATCCGTGGGATAAAGGAACAGTTACTGTTGAGTCAGGCTATACAAAGATTTATTGTATTTCGACCGGAGGTACCCGGGAATGGAAAGCTGATGGCAATTGCGAAGGGGTTTATACCTATACACTCAAATAAACCTGCTATCAACGATTTTAATCTCAACCCTCTTAGCATTGTTTTGAGGGTTGTTTTGATTAATTTTTAAATCATCCGCTCTCATGAAGAAAATAATTCTTTTTACCATCTTGTTCTTTTGTATTCTCCAACAGACATTCGCCCAAAACAATACTGACCCTGTTATCAGCCTTGAAGAAGCACTGGCTGGTGTTGTTACGGTTGGTATTTATAAACTACAGGGGGCAAACAAAGTGTTAGGTATGAGGGGGGGTGCTCAGGATAAAATAAGTGATATTGCCTACCAGAAAGCACTTGATCTGAGTGGCTCGTCGAGTAGCGGATCAGGCTTTATTATTGAAAAAAACAAGCGTCTCTATATCATTACCAATGCCCATGTGATTGAGTCGGCTTCTGATGAAGCCGGAAGTATTTTTGTGTATACGATAGACAGGCAAAAGTATGAGGTTAAAATAGTAGGTGGCGATAATTTTTATGATATTGCTGTGCTGGAATTTGTACAGACACCCCCAAGAGATAAGATTACGGTGTTGCGTTTTCGTCAGTCTGAAGCAAAAATCGGAGAAACCGTTTATGCTATCGGCAATCCTCTGGGCGAATATCCCTATACAGTAACTAATGGTATCGTAAGTGCCAAAAACCGGGTACGCGGCGGTAATACCGGCAAATTCGGGTTTATTCAGACCACCGCTACCATTATCTGGGGTAATAGTGGCGGCCCATTAGTGGATACCCGTGGCGAAGTTTTAGGTATTAACTCACAAATAGCCTTTACTACTTCTCCGACTGGTGAACAAATCTGGCAGTCTCAGATCAATTTTGTGCTTGAAAATCAGCTTTCTGAGCGATTGATTAATGATATTATTACCAACAATGGCAGAGTAAAAAGAGCTTACCTTGGTATTGAGCTATCGCGTAGAGTACATATCATTCAGACCCGAGAGGGCATGGGTATAGAACCGATAGATAGTTTGCCCGTATTATCGGGTGTAGTGCCTAATTCTGCCTGTAGCAGGTTTTTAAGAGATAAACTCGGCGCTATTCTCTTAAAAGTAAATGATGTACCCGTAAAATCACTGGAAGAATCACTGGGTGAATTTGAAAAGGTAAAACCCAATACCGATATTAAACTGACTTTTAAATTTAAAGATAGAACAGAAGACGTGATATTCAGAGCAAGTACGCTCGAAAAACAAACCCTTGAAGACCTTGCCAGGTATGTATTGAGTAAAGCACTTGCTGACCGGATTGATTGGGATTTCAGCCAGCCAACGCTTACCTTTACTACCAAAGGAAGGGAGACGTATGGCTATAAAAATTCGGGGTTTTCGAAAGAGGGTGCTCCGGCTACCGGAAGTTATTATCGGGTGGTTGCTGCAGGAATTGTGCAAAACCAGAAAAGTAAAAACCTATGGCGAATGGCTGAGGTAAGAGATATGGGTGCTACGCTTAAAATCTGTGGCACAAATGGCTATCTGGATATGGTGGTGGTGGGTAAAGATGCTGAAACACCTCAGCTTCTTAGAATAAACTTCTCTGACTACGATGATATACTGAGAGGCGTATTATGGTATTAAATATAATTGAATATGGGTTTGCAAACAAATTGTTTCTTTTGGGTATTGTTCTGGCTATTGGTTGGAAGCTCTGCCTTATTGGCTCAGATTAAGCCCCGGAATACTACATAATGAATCATTTATAGAGACTTTAGTTGCTTATGATGGTCTGGCTTTCTCATTGATAAGACAAAGGAAATATTCAGAGGCTGAAAAAGTTCTGATGTCCGCATTAAATTTAGATCCAACCCGGAGAGAAACACTTTATTATTTTGCTTGCCTTTTTGCTTTGCAAAACCAATCCGAAAAATCGCTACTTTACTTAGAGTCAGCCATTAATAAAAGTTTCAGAGATTTCAAATATATCGAGACCGATACCGATTTAAACAACATCCGTCACTTACCACAATTCAGTGCATTGATAGAAAAGTATAAAAAATAGCTGTCATTTAAAATAATCACTCATGAAAAATGTCCTAATTATTATCGTTCTATGGGGTCAGATTGCTTTTGCTCAAACAAAACCAACTACTACCGACCCGTCTAAGAAAGCGTTTATCATTGCTATAGCCAACTACCCGGCTGGTGGTGGCTGGGAGGGTTCAAATCCGCTTAGTAGCCAGAACGATCTTGAGTTACTCAGAGCGGTACTGCTGAAACAAGGGTTTAGCTCCAACAATATTCTGGTGATACCTGAAGAAAAAGCTACCAAAAACGGGGTAAGAGATGCCTTTAATGCTTTTAAAAGAACGATAAAAAAAGGCGATAAAATCATCTTTCATTTTTCGGGACATGGGCAGCAGGTCTTTGATGTGAGTGGCGACGAGCCTGACCAACTGGATGAAGCGCTTGTATTGTATGACTCACCGGCAACCCTGAAAGGAGACTCGACTTATGCAGGAGAAAAACATCTACTTGACGATGAGCTAAGTGTTATGCTCGAAGATTTGCGTAAAGCTGTTGGGACTGACGGCCACGTGGTTGCTTTTATTGACGCCTGTCATTCGGGTACTGCAGCACGTGGGATAGGGAAAATGCGCGGTGGTAGAGCAGCTATAGTGCCCAAGGGAAAACAGCTGAGAGGTGTTAAAGAAAAAAACAATGAATCGGGTATGATTGAATCGGCAAGTGTTGGAATTGGCGGATTAGGGAAAATGGTCACATTTGGCGGCACGGCTTCGAGCCAACCTAATTACGAAATTGATGATGATAAATCGAAAAAGAGTTATGGGTCTCTTACTTTTGCCATGAGTAAGGCTTTTGCCCAACTTCGTTCAAATACAAGTTATCGACAGTTTTTTGCGAATATAGTCAATACCGTTACAAGTAAATTGCCCGGCCAGACACCGATGATTGAAGGTGACATTGATCAGGTATTTTTTGGTGGAGACGTGGTAGAACAAGTCCCTTATTTTACTATATCAGAGATAGATTCTGATATGGTGACACTCAATGCCGGACAAATTCATAATCTTCAACCCGACACAAAAATAGCGCTTTATCCATCCGGAACAGCAGACCCGAACAAAGCAAAGGCGCTATTTAAGGGAGTGGTTCAGTCGGCCACTTCATTATCTGCCAAAGCAAAACTAGACGCGCCTCTTCCGGAAGGTACTGAAAAAAATAGCTTCTGGGCGTTTATAACCGAATATTCTTATCGGGATCTGGTAGTGAAAATTACGACACAAGGCATAGATGCTACCGCTGGAACTCGCATTAAAAAGAATTTAGAGACATTGCCTAATTTGCTTTGGGTGAAAACACCTGAAGAGGCAGATCTGATTCTGAAACAAGACTCTGCTCAGCGATTGTATCTTATGGATCCTAAAACAACGCTCTCTTTCGGAGGCTCTGTTGCTGCTGATAAGCTTAAAGCACGTATTGAAACTTTTACAAAAGTGAAGGCGCTTAAAGGATTTACAGGTGCCGACGAAGACCTGAAAGTAGGTATACAGATTAATAAAAATGATGGTTCAGACAAATGCGAATACCTGAAGGGGAAAAACGAGCAAAATGCAGTGCAACAGATACGTGTAGGGGATAGGGTATGTGTGTGTACGAAAAATTTATCTGACAAAGACCTGTATATTACGATTCTGGAATTCTGGCCTGATGGTACATTTACGCAAATTTATCCTGCCAATAACAGGCTGGAAGAACCGCTGAAATCTGGACTGGAAAGGAATTATGGTGGAACGGTAAGCATTGGGCCTGATGAACCCTACGGACAACATATTGTAAAGGTATTTGCCGCCGTAGGTAAGCAATTAGACTTTAAGGCTTTAGAAATGGCTCAATTCAGGGGTGGAGATAAAAATAGTTTGCACCCACTTGAAGGTTTTATCTATACAAGACGTGGAATTGGGGGGCTGCAAAATGAGGATGACAATAAAGTATTTACCCAAACAATTGTTTATCAGCTAGAACCTCGTTGAATTTGGCTGACATTCTTATGGCATAATAGAGATTCTGAAAACTTTATTTAACGAATCAGAAGCAATACAGAATAATTGACCAGAGTTGAAACTGGTTACAGGCAAACTTTTTAAAGACCAGTTTTACATTGAAAATAGAAGTGTTTTCAATGTAACTGTATATTAGGTTTTTTACTTTTTGAAATTGATACGAGTACATTATGAGGCAAGATTATAACCTATTGATACCTAAAAGGATTGAGTAGAAAGAAGTTTGGCCAATTGCTTGGGGTTGGGGAATCCACTCTTAAGACTTGTGAGGATAATAAATATATTCCTGTGGTATATATTATTCAGGTTCTACAAACTTTATTTAACGAAAATGATATAATAAACTAATTCTGAATTAAAGAAAATAAGTTGAATTAGTATATATACTTTCCTGGCCAACGTAGTGAGGGACTATGCATCTTAAAAGATAGAAGAAAGTCCTGTTAAATCTGATAAATAAAAAACCACCCTTATTCAAAATTCTGAAAAGGTATTGAAGAAAATGTTAAAAGGGTTTGGCGAAATGGTGATAAATATCAGTAGAAAGAAATTAGCTATTGAGGTTGATTTTCTTGAATAAATAATTTCTGAATTGTAAAAAGATATTTATCTGGTTGTAAACAGAATTACTAAAATCAGGTATTACAAAATCTGCTTTCTCAAAAGAGTAATCTCATCTTGTTGAGTTTTTAAAAGGACTTCTTTTTCGTGCAATTTAGATTGTAATTCATTGGCACGGTCTTTCAAATACAGAATCTGTTCTTCTAAATTCTGAGTAAATTTCTGATACAGTTTAAGGGCATTTACCTGAATACTATCGTCAGGCAAACTGGCAGTTTGAGTAGAAATAAAAGTTGGGCCGGAAGCATACACTGAAACATCAATACCACAGACTTTGGCAATAACCGAATAGTACTTAGGAGCGATTGCAGACTTCTTATTAATCCAATTGTTGTAGGTGGCTTGTGAAACATTCAGCAGATCAGCCATTTCGTGTTGAGTAATTTTTCTTTCCAATTGATATCGGAAAAGGGTTTCTTCTATGGTTTTCATCGCAGCATAAAGTTTAGATTAGTAGTTAACTAAAAAATCAACGTAAGGTAAAAATTAATATTTTATTAATCAAGTAATAATAAAGCATTTTAAAACTTAAAGTACTTAAAGGAAGCAACTTATAAACTTCTAACATATTATTAAAATTATTTTACGGCACTTTTATCAAAAAAAATTATCATTTAATTATTAATATTCTGATTGGTATTAATTAGAAAGACTTCCACTTTTGTAGAGTTACTGGACTAAAAAATTCTATTATCCGATGTTTAGAATTAACTCACCTCAAGATAACGCTATTTCAGCTACTTATTTATTTCTCAAATCTATTGGTGCAAAAGTTACTGAAGAAACGGTAGAAGAAACTTTAAGAAATCATCCTCACTATCCAAGTCTATTAGCAACTAGTGATGCTTTAAATGAGTGGCATATAGAGAATGCTTCATTAAGAATAAAACCTGAACAATTAACTGAAATTCCGACACCGTTTTTAACGTATTTAGCTTTGAATGGAGGCTCTTTTGTTGTTGTAAAATCTATAAAAGAAAATACAATTGAGTGGTTATCTTCTGATAAAAAAGCCATAAAGGAGAATCTGGTGGATTTCATAAAAAAATGGAGTGGTGTAATTCTGGTAGCTGAGATTAATGAAAACTCAGGTGAAGAAGATTATCAGAAAAACCGGAGAAAAGAGTTTTTGTCGGGGTTTCGTTTTCCTTTGTTCTTATTGGCTCTATTAGCAACTTTTATTAATGTTTTTTATCATACTTTTTCAAATGATTGGCATTATAATACTTTATTAGTCACCAAGCTGCTTGGAACGTTTATTTCTTTGATATTACTCTGGCAAAGTATAGATAAGAATAATCCATTTATTCAAACGCTTTGTCAATTTAATACTAAGATCAATTGCAATTCAATTCTTAATTCAAACGCTGCCCAGATTACTCCGTGGTTAAGTTGGTCGGAAGTTGGATTCTTTTATTTTGCCGGTGGTTTTGTTAGTCTTTTAATCGTTCCTGCTTCTTTTCCACTTTTTCAGATTTTGGCAAGTCTGGCTATAATATATACTTGCTGGTCTATTTATTATCAGGGTTTTATAGCTAAACAGTGGTGTATTCTATGTTTATTAGTTCAGGGAGTTATTTGTATAGAATTTTTCATATCGCTGCCCGTTTCATTCCCTTCTCTTTTAAAGGAGCTTAATACCTTTTCTTTTAATAACTCTTTGACTGTATTACAGGGATTTTTAGCACCTGCATTAGTATGGATTTTCTTAAAACCTATTTTGCAAAAAAGTCAGCAAACCAATAAGCTTAAGAATGATGTAAGAAAATTTAAAAATAATCCCGATTTCTTTTTAAATCAACTTCATACACAACCCGAAATGCCATTTATATCTAAAGTACTAGACCCGGTTGTAATTGGTCATTCGAAAGCACTTTATACTATTACTATAGTAACTAATCCTTTCTGCCAACCGTGTGCAAAAGTTCACAAGGCCATTAAAGAATTAATTGAAGCAAATGAAGAAGTGAGTTGTCAGGTAATTTTTTTAGCTAGTAACCAAGATAAAGACTCCCGAGGAATAATAGCAAGGACTATTCTTTCAATGCCTGCGAATCAACGAGCAGAACTGCTTGATGACTGGTATGGAAATGAAGAGAAAGATGTAGATAAATGGTTAAGAAAAAATAATATTATCGAAAACCCAATAGCAAGTAATACTTTAGGACAACATCAGATTTGGGTAGAACTAGCAGGAATTACTGCAACACCCACTATTTATTTTAATGGTTTTAAAATGCCCGAATTATATGAGATTAATGATTTGAAAGGGCTATTAAAATCAATCTCGATTACGGATTTTGCAAGATCATAAATAAATTATTTAACTTTAAATCATCTAAAAATGAAAAAATTATTAGCAAACTTAGGAGATTTGTCTCTTTCAAAAGAACAAATGAAACAAGTTAAAGGTGGAGTTTGGTGCTACTCAGCTACATGCGAATGTGGAGGGGGGTCATTTGGAGTGCCGCCAGGGGACTTGAATAATTATAGAGAAACAGTAAGTTATTATTGTTCTTCTGGAAACCCAGTAAATTGTAGTTTCCAGTCTTGCTAAAAATTATGAGCAAATGAATTGATCATTTGCTCATTTCATTTAATTTAATTCGTAAATAACTCAAATTTTAGATTTAATAAAAAAATATCAGATGAAATATCTTTTTACTTTGATTTGTTTCCTTCTTCTTTCTCTAAAAGTAGTTGGTGAAGATAGACTCGTTTTATCAGCAAATGAAATTAAATCTGGAGAATCAATTAATTTGAAGTTTTACACAAAAAAACAATTTGATAGCCTTGAAGTCTACATTTACGAATCTAAATTAAATCAGGAGACCATAGTTAGAGCTGAAAATCTTTACAAACAAAAAGATTATTGGGAAATTAAAGTTAATTCAACACCTGATACCCAATTTTTGTTTTTCAATATACGTAACCAAGGAGAACTAATTTACGCCAATAAAGATGATTTTGTATTATTCAATAATAGTAATGAGGTTGAAAGTGAATCGTTAGCTTTACTAGCCAAATTCAATTCCAAAAATTATGCTTATTACTTAAAAATTGAAGGTGATAACAAGGTATCATTAGAAATTTTCAAAAATTCATTCAAGAAAAAGCCAGAATTAAAAAGGAAGTATTTCGTGAATTATTTATATTGTTTTGAGCTGGATAGTGAAATAAATAAAATGATTTTTAAAGACGAATTAGATGAATTGGCAAATTCTGAAAATTTAAGTGCTACAGAATTAGGTGCACTGGTTAGCTTTTACAGTAAATTAGGCATGCAGACCGAAAGAGACAATATCTATGAAAAATGGATTAAAGCATTTCCAGAAGATTTATTCGTATTGAATATGGAATTCAGAAGTACAATAAATGATTTTAATCAATCTAAAGGATTCAATCAAAAAAAAGCTGTTTATCTCAAATATCTTAGTGCGCATGAAAATTATTTACCAAACAACAAGAAAGGAGTTGATGTAAATCTAATGTATTTATTAGGAAATTCAATTGAGGAGTACATTTCAGAAGATAAATTTAATGAATGGGAAAAGGAAGTTGAAAATTTAGACTCTGAGGTTATGCTTAGTACTTATTTTATGGCGTCAAGAATTCTGTATAATAAAAATAATCATCTAGAAATTGCTAAAAATCTTGCAAATAAGTACTATTTAAAAAAAGATATTATTCTAAAAAAACCAAGAGACTGGCGAGAACCATTGGTGCTTTCAGATTATGACATGATGGTGTATAGAAAGAAGAGATTAGCACCTTATTTTAACACTTATGGAAGTATTCTTTCAAAGTTAAATTTAATTGATTCGGCAAAAATTGTTTTAAGGCAGGCTGTTTTTGAACTCTCGAACCTAGAGGATGAAACAATTACCACAAATTACTTAAGTTTTATAGAAAAACACTTTGATGATTCATTTTTGCAGAGTGAAAAGTTACGAATAAAGTCAAAAAACGATGAAACATTTGATATCTCTGAAAAGAGGAATGTTAATTTTCAATTAAATCGAATAAATTTAGTTGAGGATAGTTTTCCGAAAATAGAATTTAACAATCGGAATGGTGAAAAAATAAATAACGAGGATTTTGAAAGGAAAATAATTATTTTGGACTTTTGGGCCACTTGGTGTGGAGCTTGCTGGATGGAATTTATTGACTTGAAAAAGTTAGAAGGTATTTATAGTGACAATCCGCAGATTAGTTTTTATTACATTAACACGAAAGAGTCAGAAAATATTTCTCAACAAGATGTTCTTAATACTTTGAATAAAAAGGGGGTTGATATAAATGTATTATTTGATACTAAAAATTTATCTGAAAAATCATTGAAAATTGGTTCTCTACCAACAATCTTGATTTTAGATGGAAAAGGTAAAATAAGATATAAGCAAACTGGCTACAGTTCAACAGTAGGAATTAATAATATTTATTCGGCAATCGAACAATTGTTAAATCAAAACAAAAATCGGTAAATATGGTCCCGCTTTATTAGCAAGTTTATCATTTCCCCATTTCTAAATTATAATAAACTATTTCAATATTGAATAAAAAGTCATTTTGTACTTAATAATCTAGCGTATTTT
The DNA here is from genome assembly GCF_054779675.1 of Emticicia fontis. Taxonomy (NCBI): domain Bacteria; kingdom Pseudomonadati; phylum Bacteroidota; class Cytophagia; order Cytophagales; family Leadbetterellaceae; genus Emticicia; species Emticicia fontis. The sequence continues at coordinate 74 of NZ_BAAGXU010000037.1, read as the reverse complement.
CCAGCCTAATAATGGGGTTGTAGATTCAAATGTATGATGAGTTGAATAAATAAAACAAGGGAGCGAACTTTGCA
>NZ_BAAGXU010000036.1:0-5801 GCF_054779675.1 Emticicia fontis | reverse complement strand
TATAAACATTTGAAAAAGGCAAAACTGTAAATGGTTAGTTATAAGAGAAGTAATGAAAAGTGTTTGAAAAACTTTCGGTGGGGGTCTTGACAAAGGGGAGAAAACGCCGTACCTTTGCAGTCCCAAAAATGAGAGACACACCGAGCGTTACATAGCAGGAGCATAGTAAAAAGGTGGTAATCAGAAAGTTAGAGGGGCGAAAAAATAAAGTTTATAATTAATTTGGTTTGTAAAAAATAAAGTCAGAATTTTGCACCCCGATTGATTGAGACGTTAAAGAAAAAGAGTTGAGCGGTTGAATGAGGTGAAAATAAATTTTGAAATTAATTAGGTTTTAAAATAAATAATTCAGAATTTTGCACCCCGATTGATTGAAAGAGTAAAAGAAGGGAGTTTGAGAGAATGATTGAGGTGAAAATAAAAAGTAAAATTAATTTGGAGGTTTAAGAAATAATTCAGAATTTTGCACCCCGATTGATTGAGAGTTTAAAAAGAGAAGTTACGAAGCGCGAATGAGGAGATAAGGAGAGTGAAAAAAAAATATGAAAAAATATTTTTTTAATTCAAAAACAAGTCGTAACTTTGCAATCCGTTTCGCTTAGTAAAAAATAAGAAACACGAAACGAAAAATAGTAAAGAAGAGTAATTAAAAGTAAAACAAGAAAACAGGTTAAGTTGTTCAAAAATAGTTTAAAATTTTTCAGAGCACTTAATTTTAGTTTTAACGAGTCGGAAGGCTGAAAGGCTGGATGAATAAAGTTCATTAACTTGTTGAGAATGCAAATGCGAGACCAAAGTGGTCAGGCAAACAAATTCATTTACAATGGAGAGTTTGATCCTGGCTCAGGATGAACGCTAGCGGCGGGCTTAATACATGCAAGTCGAGGGGTAGCAATACACCGGCGCACGGGTGCGTAACGCGTATGCAACCTACCTTTATCTGGGGGATAGCCCGGGGAAACCCGGATTAATACCGCATAAGTAAGTAACTCGGCATCGAGTAGCTTTGAAAGATTTATCGGATAAAGATGGGCATGCGTAAGATTAGATAGTTGGCGAGGTAACGGCTCACCAAGTCTACGATCTTTAGGGGCTCTGAGAGGAGAATCCCCCACACTGGCACTGAGATACGGGCCAGACTCCTACGGGAGGCAGCAGTAGGGAATATTGGGCAATGGACGCAAGTCTGACCCAGCCACGCCGCGTGCAGGAAGAAGGCCCTCTGGGTTGTAAACTGCTTTTGACTGGGAAGAAAAGAATCTTTGCGAAGATAGTTGACGGTACCAGCAGAATAAGCCACGGCTAACTACGTGCCAGCAGCCGCGGTAATACGTAGGTGGCGAGCGTTATCCGGATTTATTGGGTTTAAAGGGTGCGTAGGCGGCTGATTAAGTCAGCGGTGAAAGGTAGCAGCTTAACTGTTTTACATGCCGTTGATACTGGTTAGCTTGAGTTAACAGAAGGCAGATAGAATTTCTGGTGTAGCGGTGAAATGCTTAGATACCAGAAGGAATACCGATTGCGAAGGCAGTCTGCTGCAGTTACACTGACGCTGAGGCACGAAAGTGCGGGGATCAAACAGGATTAGATACCCTGGTAGTCCGCACAGTAAACGATGATTACTAGTTGTTGGCGAGAGTCAGTGACCAAGGGAAACCGATAAGTAATCCACCTGGGGAGTACGCCGGCAACGGTGAAACTCAAAGGAATTGACGGGGGTCCGCACAAGCGGTGGAGCATGTGGTTTAATTCGATGATACGCGAGGAACCTTACCTGGACTAGAATGTGAGGGAATTATTCAGAAATGGATAAGCCAGCAATGGCCCAAAACAAGGTGCTGCATGGCTGTCGTCAGTTCGTGCCGTGAGGTGTTGGGTTAAGTCCCGCAACGAACGCAACCCCTGTTGTCTGTTGCCATCAAGTAAAGTTGGGGACTCAGACAAGACTGCCTACGCAAGTAGAGAGGAAGGAGGGGACGACGTCAAGTCATCATGGCCCTTACGTCCAGGGCAACACACGTGCTACAATGGGCGATACAGAGTGTTGCGAGCCGGCAACGGCAAGCCAATCACAAAAAGTCGTTCACAGTTCGGATTGGGGTCTGCAACTCGACCCTATGAAGCTGGAATCGCTAGTAATCGGATATCAGCTATGATCCGGTGAATACGTTCCCGGACCTTGTACACACCGCCCGTCAAGCCATGGAAGTTGGGTAGACCTGAAGCGGAAGGTAAAAGATTTCGTTAGGGTAGAACCAGTAACTGGGGCTAAGTCGTAACAAGGTAGCCGTACCGGAAGGTGCGGCTGGAACACCTCCTTTTTAGAGATATCTATCATATATATGATAAGAAATCAAAAACGACTGACACAAAGGATTGAGCATTTGTATTCTCTTCAACAAGTTATGTAGAAATTAGAGTGAAGGAACGGAAGTTTACAGAGTGTAGTGGTTGTAGCAGCAAAACTACAACGGACTAACCGACTGCGAACTCCTGAAAAAAGGGGCTTGTAGCTCAGGTGGTTAGAGCGTTACACTGATAATGTAAAGGTCCGTGGTTCGAGTCCACGCAGGCCCACAGAAATTGAAGAATACATGGGGGTTTAGCTCAGCTGGCTAGAGCACCTGCTTTGCAAGCAGGGGGTCAACGGTTCGAATCCGTTATCCTCCACAACAAGAGTACTGCTTTGAAAGCAGGGAGTCACGGCGGGACGCGTAGTCTTCGAATCCGTTATCCTCCACAGAATTTAAGAGTAAAACAATAAGTTAACTGATACTTTAACAATCGGATTTAGTTCTTTACGAAGAAACAAGGTAGTAATACCACTATTCTAATGATGAATAAATAATTTACTCCAACAAACTAGCACAGCTTGGTAGTTATTGGGGATTTATTCTGACTTGGGTGAAGTTATTTGACATGATGGAAGAGAGAATAAAAGAGATAATGTAGGAGCTACATAAGGGCGTACGGAGGATGCCTAGGGTCTCAGAGGCGAAGAAGGACGTGATAAGCTGCGATAAGCTACGGGGAGAAGCACATTTTCTGTGATCCGTAGATTTCCGAATGGGGCAACCCAATAGTTTGAAGAACTATTACCATATCTGATATGGAGCTAACTCGGTGAACTGAAACATCTAAGTAACCGAAGGAAAATAAAACAACAGTGATTCCGCAAGTAGTGGCGAGCGAACGCGGAGAAGCCCAAACCATTTTTGTTACGGCAAAAGTGGGGTTATAGGACTGCATTTAGGATTTATGTTTAAGTTGAATGATTTGGGAAAATCATCCATAGAGTGTGAGAGACACGTAAACGTACCGACATAATGACGAGCAGTATCCTGAGTAGGTGGGGACCGGTGGAATCCCCTCTGAATTCGGCGGCACCATCCGCCAAGGCTAAATACTCCTGAGACACCGATAGTGAACGAGTACTGTGAAGGAAAGGTGAAAAGCACGGGGAGTACCCGGGTGAAATAGAACCTGAAACCGTACGCTTACAAGCGGTCGGAGCAGCTTAGTGCTGTGACGGCGTGCCTTTTGCATAATGACCCTACGAGTTACGGTCACCGGCAAGATTAAGTATTTCAGATACGTAGTCGAAGCGAAAGCAAGTCTGAATAGGGCGAATAGTCGGTGGCTGTAGACGCGAAACCTTGTGATCTACCCATGGTCAGGTTGAAGGTTGGGTAAAACCAACTGGAGGACCGAACCAGTTAACGTTGAAAAGTTTTTGGATGAACTGTGGGTAGGGGTGAAAGGCTAATCAAACTGGGAAATAGCTCGTACTCTCCGAAATGTATTTAGGTACAGCGTCGAGGTTGAGTTATATCGAGGTAGAGCTACCAATAGGATGCGGGGGAGTCAAATCCTACCAAATTCTGATAAACTCCGAATGCGATATAATATACTCGGCAGTGAGGGCTTGGGTGCTAAGGTCCGAGTCCAAAAGGGAAAGAACCCAGAACTACAACTAAGGTCTCTAAATCTATACTAAGTTGAACTAAGGAAGTCTGATTGCAGAGACAGCCAGGATGTTTGCTTGGAAGCAGCAATCATTTAAAGAGTGCGTAACAGCTCACTGGTCGAGCGAGGCGGGCATCGATAATAAACGGGCATCAAGTATAGTACCGAAGTTTAGTCAAGATTTAAATCTTGGGTAGGAGAGCATTCTGTTCGCGGCGAAGGTGTATCGTGAGGTATGCTGGAGCGGATAGAAAAGCAAATGTAGGGATAAGTAGCGATAATGTATGTGAGAACCATACACACCGAAAGACTAAGGATTCCTCAGCTACGTCAATCAACTGAGGGTTAGTCGGGTCCTAAGGATAATGCGAAAGCAGAAGCCGATGGCAAACAGGTTAATATTCCTGTACTGGTGATGGTGCGATGCGGGGACGGAGAGTTGGAGTGTGTACGTCCTGACGGAATAGGGCGTTGAGGGGAGGCTTAGGCTGAACCGAACATGTGAAAACGCTTCCAAGAAAAGCCGCTAAGCTTCAGCCATTTACCACCCGTACCGTAAACCGACACAGGTAGTCGAGGCGAGAAGCCTCAGGTGCTCGAGTGAGTCACAGCTAAGGAACTCGGCAAATTAACCCTGTAACTTCGGGAGAAGGGGAGCCTCAGCAATGAGGCCGCAGAGAAATGGCCCAGGCGACTGTTTAACAAAAACACATGGCTTTGCTAAGTTTAATGACAAAGTATAAGGCCTGACACCTGCCCGGTGCTGGAAGGTTAAGAGGGGATGTCATCGCAAGAGAAGCATTGAATCGAAGCCCCAGTAAACGGCGGCCGTAACTATAACGGTCCTAAGGTAGCGAAATTCCTTGTCGGGTAAGTTCCGACCTGCACGAATGGTGTAACGATCTGGGCACTGTCTCAGCTGTGAGCTCGGCGAAATTGTAGTAGCGGTGAAGATGCCGCTTACCCGCCACGGGACGGAAAGACCCCGTGAACCTTTACTATAGCTTAACGTTGAATTCGGGTAACTGATGTGTAGGATAGGTGGGAGGCTGTGAGCCGGTGTCGCTAGGCATCGGGGAGCCAACGTTGAAATACCACCCTTTGGTTATTTGGATTCTAACTCGCGCTGCGAGGACACCGTTTGGTGGGTAGTTTGACTGGGGTGGTCGCCTCCAAAAGAGTAACGGAGGCTTCCAAAGGTAGTCTCAGCACGCTTGGTAACCGTGCGTTGAGTGCAATAGCAAAAGACTGCTTGACAGTGAGACCAACAAGTCGAGCTGGCTGGAAACAGGGGTATAGTGATCCGGTGGTTCTGTATGGAAGGGCCATCGCTCAAAGGATAAAAGGTACTCCGGGGATAACAGGCTGATCTCCCCCAAGAGCTCACATCGACGGGGAGGTTTGGCACCTCGATGTCGGCTCGTCACATCCTGGGGCTGGAGAAGGTCCCAAGGGTTCGGCTGTTCGCCGATTAAAGTGGCACGCGAGCTGGGTTCAGAACGTCGTGAGACAGTTCGGTCCCTATCTGTGGTGGGCGTTGGAAGATTGAGAGGGTCTGACTTTAGTACGAGAGGACCGAGTTGGACGTACCGCTGGTGCATCTGTTGTCCTGCCAAGGGCATGGCAGAGTAGCCAAGTACGGACGGGATAAACGCTGAAAGCATCTAAGTGTGAAACCCTCCTCAAGATGAGTCTTCCATTGAGATTCGTCATAGACGATGACGTTGATAGGCTACAGGTCTAAAAGTGGTAACACCCAGCCGAGTAGTACTAATGAATCGAGGGCTCCTATTTTTTTCAATCTCTTTTGTTCTCTCTCCATTATATTGTCAAGA
>NZ_BAAGXU010000035.1:0-1388 GCF_054779675.1 Emticicia fontis | reverse complement strand
TGACTAGTCCTAAAAAAACGATACAGGGTAATAGATATTAAAGGTACATTTTTTAAGTAGTAGTAATCAAGAGATTGCTACTACTTTTTGTTTTATAAGTTTTCATTTTTACTTCATTCTGCAGATGCATTTTACTAGGGGTAAGCATGTGATTAGATAAATGAGGTCTATAATCATTATAGATTTTTATAGCTTCTGATACAACTTTTTTCATCAATGCCAACTCCAGATGATAATTATCTATCATGAATTCCTGTTTTAAGATACCATTTATCCTTTCAGCAACAGCATTCTCATATGGGTCAGAATCTTGAGTCATACTACATCTGATTTTGTACTTAGAGAGCAGAGATTGATACTCATCAGAACAATACTGAACACCTCTGTCCGAGTGATGTATAAGGCATCTGTTTTTATGAACTCTGGTTTTCTGTGCCATTCTTAATGCTTTCAAACAGCCATCAGTACTTAAAGAATCAGCTACTTCATACCCTACTATTTTCTTCGAATAAGCATCTGTTATCAGACTTAGATAACATGGTTTTTCTCTTTTACCGATATATGTAATATCAGACACCCATACTTGCTCAGGCTCTATAATAGCCATTTCTTTGATCAGATTGGAATGTTTCCTGAAACGATGATGAGACCAGGTTGTTATGTGATAACTACGTTTGGGTTTAATCAGTAAATGATTTGCTCTTAGAATATTAAAAAACTTATCTCTACCAACTTTTAGCTCTTCAAGTTGCAGACATAGTAATACATACAACTTTCTTGTTCCAAGGCGTGGCAATTTCTGTCGTTCTCCATTAACAAGGTCAACAACTTGTTGGGCAATCGTTTTTCGTTTTTGTGTTCGCTTTATACTTCTATAGTAAACTTGTCTATTTATCCCGAACAATCCACAACTGAAACTTATACTTTCTTCTTGTTTTTGGCTGTACTCTCTGATTGTTCGGGTGGTAAGTTTTTTCTGATATCAATGCTGTATTCCTTTTCAGCAATATCAATCATCATATCGAATATAACAGCCTTCTGGTCAGTTATATAATTCTGCCGTTCTAACTGTGCCTTCTGCTTTTCAAGTAAACGCACTTTGGCTTCCAGTTCTAATATCCTTTGCTCAGGTGATTTTGGCATATTCAATGAAGTTTGATTCTCCCAGTCAAAGTTACCATATTTCTGTAACCATTTCCTAACGGTACTTTCACCCTGAATCCCATATCTTTTACTGGATTCTGAAATACTGAGTAGACCTGACTCTACTTCTTTAACGACTTGAAGCTTAAAGCTTAGCGTATAGTCTTTTTGTGTACGCTTCACATAGTTGTTTTGATTTCCCATCTTCGATACTTTTTAATGTATCGCTATTTCAGGACGTGACA
>NZ_BAAGXU010000034.1:0-67320 GCF_054779675.1 Emticicia fontis | reverse complement strand
GTTTGGTCACTTACAATTTAAGCAACCGATGCCCTTTCTCAAAATTTAAACATGTTCTAATAAATAATTACTTACCAATAATTCTTTTACGAATACGGCTTAATGATGGCCCCTGGATGCCCAGATATGAAGAAATCTGATAAAGTGGAATAGTATTAAAAATATCTGGATGGTCATCAATTAATTGCAGGTAACGTTGTTCAGGAGTTTGAAACAAGAAACTTTCTGTACGATTCATCGAAACGTTAAAAGCCAGTTCAGCAATCAGTCGCCCAAAGTGTTCCCATTTATGAGATTTCTGATATAATCTATTGAGGTCGTCAATATGAATATAGAGAATATTTGAATCGACCATTGATTGGGTGAAGTAGTTACAAGGGGTTTGTGTAATAAAACTCTTGAATGAAACTACTACCTGATTTTTTGAGAAAAAGAATACATTCTTCTCTTCACCTGAATTATCATCTACATAATAGGTCCTGAACACCCCATCAATGATAAATCCTAAATACTTACATACATTTCGGTATTCGTTATAATACTCCCCTTTCTTATAATTTTTGTGCTGCCAATAGGGTGCAGAAAGTTTGAAATCATCTTCATCAATCTTGGCCAATGATTGTAAAGCGCGGGCTAGTATATCGAGGTCGCTCATGGAAATATTCAGTAGATTCAGGTTTTACCAAAACTACTGATTCTATACGTATATAGCAAGCTTTGATTCATACTAAAAAAAGAAAGACTGCCTTTTGAGCAGTCTTTTATAAAAATGTATGGTTAAAAATTATCCAACACTTCCTTCCAGGGAAATCTCTAATAATTTCTGTGCTTCTACGGCAAACTCCATTGGTAATTGATTCAATACCTCTTTCACATATCCGTTCACAATCAGGGCTACTGCCTGTTCAGTTGGGATACCTCTCTGGTTACAATAGAACAATTGGTCTTCACCAATTTTTGAAGTAGTTGCTTCATGCTCTACCGTAGCAGATGAGTTATTTACTTCAATATATGGGAAAGTATGCGCCCCGCATCTATCTCCTAATAGTAATGAATCACATTGTGAGAAATTACGGGCATTCTGCGCTCTTTTCGAAATATCTACCAAACCTCTGTATGAGTTCTGGCTTTTACCTGCTGAAATACCTTTTGATACGATACGGCTCTTGGTATTTTTACCGATATGAATCATTTTAGTTCCGGTATCAGCCTGTTGCATATTATTGGTAACGGCCACCGAATAAAACTCTCCGATTGAATTATCTCCACGAAGAATCACCGATGGATATTTCCAGGTAATTGCTGAACCAGTCTCTACCTGTGTCCATGATATTTTAGAACCTTCGCCAAAACATAAACCACGTTTGGTTACGAAGTTATAAATACCACCTTTCCCCTCTTTATCACCCGGATACCAGTTTTGTACCGTTGAATATTTCACCTCACTATCTTTATGAGCATAGATTTCAACCACAGCTGCGTGCAATTGATTTTCATCACGCTGTGGTGCTGTACAACCTTCCAGATAACTTACATATGCCCCTTCTTCGGCTACAATCAAAGTACGCTCAAACTGACCTGTTCCCGCAGCATTGATACGGAAATAGGTTGATAATTCCATAGGGCAGCGAACGCCTTTTGGAATAAAACAGAATGAACCATCTGAGAATACGGCTGCGTTTAAGGCAGAATAGAAATTATCTTTTACAGGTACAACCGAGCCTAGATATTTTTTCACTAAATCAGGGTATTCCTGAATAGCTTCTGACATAGAGCAGAAAATAATACCTAATTCTTTCAGTTTGGTTTTGAAAGTAGTGGCTACTGAAACGGAGTCAATAACGGCATCAACCGCCACACCTGAAAGACGCTCCTGTTCTTTTAAAGAAATCCCCAAACGCTCGAAAGTACGACGTAACTCTGGATCAATTTCATCAAGGCTATTAACTACCTTCTTCTGCTTCGGAGCAGAATAATATTTAATACTCTGAAAATCCACAGGTTTATAATGGATATTTGCCCACTTTGGCTCAGTCATGTTTTGCCATGTTCTGAAAGCATTCAAACGCCATTCTAACATCCACTCAGGCTCATTTTTCTTTTCCGAAATCAAACGCACAACACTTTCGTCTAGTCCTGCCGGAACTTCATCTGCCTCTATGTCTGTATAAAAGCCGTATTTATATTCAGAGCTTGTTAATTCTTCTAATAGTTCTAAGTCTTTACTCATGTATTTTTGCTTTATACTCTTTTGCTTAACATAAGCTAAGTAATATTTGTTCGCAAATTTAGGCTTAATAGCGATACGATTCGCTAAATTGTTAAATTTATTCTGTAAACCCTATATACAACCTATTGTGCAGGCTGAAATGTAGCTACAAACTGAAAAGTCTCTCCGTTCAAAGCAAGGGAGGTTTTTCCTGTAAAAATATTGTCATTTAACTCCACAATATCAAAAACCGCATCGTTTACCTCTCTACCCTGAAACACAATTTTATCAATTTTAAACTTTGTTTCATTTTCCAGAAACGTCCAGTTAGATTTTAATATCAGGTCAGGGTCATTTGCTCCACATTTGGTAGCTCCTTCTCTGAATTCATAAGTATTATTCGGATAAAAGATTAAAATATTATCAACCACACAAGCAGCCTGATTAATAACTAAATCGACTTTAAGTCCAGCAGAGTTAGTCGCTTCGGCTTTGGTATTTTTCCAGGTTTTAGAAACCGTTCCTGCCAGATACTCAGTTTTTGATTTGAGAACTACTGCTTTTTCTTTGCACGAAAAAAGAATTAAACTACTGATAGTGAGGGTAATTAAGGTTTTGCAAAATCTCATTTTACACAAATTTATTTACGATTAATTATTTACCAATTTACTATTATTTAATATCTCTACAATTCTTTGTCCCGTTTTAGCAGACGCTCCTGTACCACCAAGTACCTCTCTAATCTTTTGATAATCAGCCATTTGCTGTTTCCTCTCAGTCGAATTATTTAATACTTTTTTAATTTCTTTGGCAATGTTTTCGGTTGTCAGTTCGCCTTGTAACAATTCTTTTACAACTTCTTTCTGAGCAATCAGGTTTACCAGAGAAATAAACTCAACTTTAATAACCAGGTTGGCTATACTGTAAGTAATTGGGCTCATCTTATAACAAACTACCTGAGGCACACCAAATAAAGCTGTTTCTAATGTAGCCGTGCCACTGGTTACCATCGCTGCCTCTGCATGACTTAGTAAATCATAAGCCTGGTCGAAAACCAGTCTGATATCATCAGCTAAAAATCGTTCGTAGAAATCTTTTGAAAGATTGCCTACTCCTGCAATAACGAACTGATAATCGGGAAATTGCTTTTTGGTGGCTACCATGAGTTCCAGCATTTGTTCAACTTCCTGCTTACGACTACCCGGTAAAAGGGCAATTATTTTCTTTTCTCCAAGATTATTCTGGCTCAAAAAATCAGGATTAGGTTTAAAAGCTGCAATCGCATCAAATAAAGGATTACCCACAAACTCTACCTCATAATCATATTTTTTAAAGAAATCTACCTCAAATGGGAATATCACAAATAGTTTATCAATATTCTCTTTTAACTTTAAGGCTCTCTTCTGATTCCAAGCCCATACTTTAGGAGAAATATAATAGAATAATTTAAAGCCTTGTGGTTTCGCCCATTTGGCAATCCGCATATTAAAGCCCGAATAATCTATCAATACAATAGCATCAGGTTGAAATTCTTCAATCTGTTTTTTGCAAAGTTTGAAAAAACCTAAGATTTTTGAAAGATTCTGCGCAACCTCAAAAAAACCCATAAAAGCCAGATTTTTATAATGCTTCAGAATGGTTGCGCCGGCCGCTTCCATATAATCTCCACCCCACCCTCGTATCTCTGCGGCTGCATCTGCTTTCTTAATAGCAGTAACCAGATTAGAACCATGTAAATCTCCTGACCTTTCGCCTGCGATAATGAAGTATTTCATTGGGGGAATTTAGTGATTATTATTATTTGTAGAGACGCAATGCATTGCGTCTTCAAGGGTCAATGAATATCTAAAATCTAACGAAAACTATACCTTTTCGCTTGTTTGAATTACAGAAATAGTAAACACAATGCCTTGTGTGTATAAAATCATATTACACCTACTCACCAAAATACTCCACATAATGATTAGGTGTTTCAATTAATTTCACACAATGCAAGCTACTATTATATTCATTTTTAATAACAGGGGCTAATATCTTCCAGATTTCTACAGCGAAAACTTCGGTACTTGGAAATTTACCTTTCAGGAATTCTACATCTTCATTGAGGAAAGTATGATCAACCTTATCAATCACTTCTTGTTTCATCAATTTGCTCAGGGCTTTTAAGTCCATCACAAATCCTGTATCCGGGTCAATTTCACCTTTCACTGTCACAATCAATTCCCAGTTATGACCGTGAATATTTGAACATAATCCAAAAACTTCTCTGTTTTTTTCTTCCGACCAATTTGCATTCCATAATCTATGAGCAGCATTAAAACGCTCGCGCCTTGTAATATGAATCATAATGTTTTGTTGATTTTCTTTTTTGAACTTTTAACAACGGTGTTCGTTACAAAAAGTTCACAAAATTACCATCAAAAAAACATTAACCTATTGTTATGTATAGGATTTCAATGCATATTCTTTAAAAAGTCCAAATTAATCGAAGTTAAATCTATGGATTTGCGTTTCGGAATGTACTAAATTTGCAAACTTTATAACACTACGAAAGTTCTATGATAATTGTTACAGGTGCCGCTGGTTTCATTGGAAGCTGTTTGATACAACGCCTGAATCAGGACGGCTTTAATTTTATTATTGCGGTTGATGACTTCTCTAATCCTCTGAAAATGAAGAATTTAGAGAATAAAAAGATACAGGAATTTGTGCACCGTGACGTATTCTTCGAATGGTTAGACGCAAATCAGGCAGAAGTTGAATTCTGTTTTCATATTGGTGCCCGCACAGATACTGCTGAGTTTGACCAGGATATTTTCAATAAATTAAATCTGAATTACTCAAAGCAGATATGGAAAAAGTGCCATCTGTATCAGATTCCATTAATCTATGCTTCTTCGGCGGCTACTTACGGAAATGGTGAGTTAGGCTATGATGATAACGAGTTACAGATTCCTCAGTTAAAGCCTCTGAATCCTTACGGAGAATCGAAAAATGAGTTTGATAAGTGGGCTTTACTGCAAAAAGATACGCCCTTCTTCTGGGCTGGCTTGAAATTCTTCAATGTTTTTGGCCCGAATGAATACCACAAAGGCAGAATGGCCTCTGTTGTTTTCCATGCATATAATCAGATTAAGGCTACCGGACAAATGAGACTCTTCAAATCTCATCGCCCTGATTTTAAAGATGGTGAGCAAATGAGAGATTTCGTATACGTGAAAGATCTGGTAGAAGTGTGTATTTATTTGATGCATTCGCGCCGTAACTCTGGTATCTATAATTTAGGGACTGGTAAAGCCCGTACATTCTTAGACCTGGTAAAATCTACATTTGCCGCATTAAATCTTGAACCTCAGATAGATTTCATAGATACTCCAGAGGATATTCGTGATAAATACCAGTATTTTACACAGGCAAATATGAGTAAATTACGCCTGATTGGTTACAAAAAACCATTCACTTCTCTAGAAGATTCGGTAAAGGATTACGTGAGCAATTATTTAGTTGGAGATAATTATCTTTAAAATCTTCATTTTATCCTCCTTTTCTTACTATTTTTGCAAATAATTGATTTGTAAGACAGATTTTCTATTGAAACACCCGTTTTAAAGATTGACTTTGTTACGAATAAATATTAGATAGTTATTAAACTAAAACAGCTATCTTAGATACTCGGAACTGAACATTTAGATGAAAAATATTCGCAATTTCTGCATTATTGCACACATTGACCACGGCAAAAGTACACTTGCCGATCGCCTTTTACAATTTACCAATACCGTCTCAGATCGCGAAATGCAAGCCCAGGTGCTTGATGATATGGATTTGGAAAGAGAAAGAGGAATCACGATTAAGAGCCATGCCATTCAGATGAATTATAAGTTTGAAGGACAGGAATATATCTTAAATCTGATTGATACTCCAGGTCACGTTGATTTTAGTTATGAAGTTTCTCGTTCTATTGCTGCTTGTGAAGGAGCGCTATTAGTAGTTGACGCGTCTCAAGGCATTGAAGCACAAACGATCAGCAATCTATTTCTGGCTTTAGACCATAATTTAGAAATCATTCCGGTATTGAATAAAATCGACTTACCTGGGGCAATGCCCGAGGAGGTAAAAGATCAGATTGTAGACCTGATTGGTTGTGAAAGAGATTCTATTATCCCGGCGAGTGCTAAAGAAGGGATTGGTATCAATGAAATTCTGGCAGCAATTATTCATCGAATTGAAGCGCCAAAAGGAAACCCGAATGCAGAATTACAGGCTTTGATTTTTGATTCAACCTTTAACTCTTATAGAGGTATTGAGGTAATTTTCCGCGTAAAAAATGGTCGCATCTCTAAAGGTGATAAAGTAAAATTCGTAGCAACAGGCAAAGAATATATTGCCGATGAGGTTGGAATTCTCAGATTGACCAAAGAGCCCCGCGATTATGTAGATACTGGAGACGTAGGTTACATCATTTCAGGGATTAAAGTAGCGAAAGAGGTAAAAGTAGGTGATACTATTACACATTTAGAGAATCCAACTAAAGAAGCTATTAAAGGTTTTGAAGAAGTAAAACCAATGGTATTCGCTGGAATCTATCCGGTTGATACTTCGGAGTTTGAGGAGTTACGTGAGGCAATGGAAAAATTGCAGTTGAATGATGCAGCCTTAATCTGGGAACCTGAGACATCAGCGGCGTTAGGTTTTGGTTTCAGATGCGGATTCCTCGGAATGTTGCACATGGAAATTGTGCAGGAGCGTCTGGAACGTGAGTTCGACATGACTGTCTTAACCACTGTACCATCAGTACGCTTTCATATAATTGATAAAAAGGGTGAAATTATGGAAGTTTCTGCTCCCTCAGAAATGCCTGACCCCAACTATATTGACTGGATTGAAGAGCCATTTATTAATGCTCAGATAATAACCGCCGCCGAATATGTAGGCCCAATTATGGGACTATGTATGGAGAAAAGAGGAATACTGAAAAATCAGGTATACCTTACTTCAACTCGTGTGGAATTGACTTTTGAAATGCCACTTTCAGAAGTAGTATTTGATTTCTTCGACAAACTAAAAACCATATCAAGAGGCTATGCCTCACTAGATTATCATCTAATTGGCTACCGTGAATCGAATCTGGTGAAGCTGGATATTCTATTGAACGGCGACCCTGTAGATGCACTTTCGGCGATTGTACACCGTGATAAGGCCTATGAATGGGGTAAGAAACTATGTGAGAAATTGCGTGAATTATTGCCTCGCCAGCAATTTGAAATTGCTATTCAGGCTGCAATTGGTGCCAAGATTATTGCCCGTGAAACAGTAAAAGCACTACGCAAAGACGTAATTGCCAAGTGTTACGGTGGGGATATTTCACGTAAACGTAAACTCTTGGAGAAACAGAAAAAGGGTAAGAAGAGAATGCGACAAATCGGGAATGTAGAAGTACCTCAAGAAGCATTTATGGCTGTATTGAAGATTAACTAAAGACAAATACCCTTCCTGATTCTATTGACGGAAGGGATTTTTATTTAAGGCTCTTAATGGAATTAATAAAGTTTTTATTGGAATATGAATGACATTCACAGACTTTATTATAATTTTGGGCATCGAAGAAATTCGTTGAATCTGATTCTAAGTAAAATCAATAAATTGCTGAAAGCTTCGTAACTTTTTATTCAGCTATGATGTTCTGATATAAGTGCACGAACCTTTGCAGCAAAATCATTAATCCAAAACCAAGCAAATTTTTAAAATGGCAGAAGTAATCCGAATGCCCAAGATGAGCGACACCATGGAAGAGGGTGTTATAGCAGCATGGCTTAAAAAAGTTGGAGATACTGTAAAATCAGGCGATATTTTAGCAGAAGTTGAAACAGATAAGGCCACAATGGATATGGAGTCTTATTCTGAAGGTACTCTACTATATATTGGTGTAGAAAAAGGCCAGTCTGTTCCGGTTGATGCAATCATGGCTGTAATTGGTAAGCCTGGTGAAGATTATCAAAGCCTTTTAAGTGGAGGTGGTTCTGCTCCACAACCAGCTGAAGCTCCGAAAGAAGCTGCTCCAGCTGCGACACAACCTACTGCACCCGCGGCTCCGGCAGTAGATACTTCAAATATCAAAGCTAAAACAGTACAAATGCCACTTCTGAGTGATACCATGACAGAAGGGGTAATACATGCATGGTTGAAAAAAGTAGGTGATAAAGTAAAATCGGGTGATATTCTGGCTGAAATTGAGACAGATAAAGCTACGATGGAATTGGAAGCCTATGAAGATGGTACTTTATTATACATTGGTGTAGAAGCCGGACAAGCTGCCAAAGTAAATGAGGTAATTGCAGTAATAGGAGAAGAAGGTGCTGACTATAAGGCATTATTAAGTGCCGGAAGCGCTCCTGCCGCCCCAGCTCAGCCAGAAGCGAAAGCAGAACAGCCTGCCGCTACTCCTGCTGCTCCGCAAGCTGCAAGTACACCAGAACCAACCACATCAGCGAATAATGGCCGCATACTTGCTTCTCCTTTAGCAAAACGCTTGGCAGAAGAAAAAGGCATCAATATATCAGATGTAAGTGGCTCGGGTGAAGGTGGAAGAATTGTAAAAAGTGATGTTGATAGCTTCCAACCTAAAGCAAAACCTGCTGCACAAAGCCAAACAACTGCTCCGGCTGTAGCTGCTGCTCCTGCGGGTCAGGAAAGCTACGAAGATGTGCCACTTTCGCAAATGCGTAAGACTATCGCTCGTCGTTTAGCTGAATCTAAATTCTCTGCTCCTGAATTCTATCTGACGATGGAAATCACAATGGATAAAGCCATCAAGGCAAGAGAAGCAATGAATGAGATATCTCCTGTGAAGATTTCATTCAATGATATGGTAATTAAAGCAGTTTCAGCAGCGTTAACTAAACACCCAATGGTAAATGCTTCATGGATGGGTGACAAGATTCGTAAAAATCATCATGTGCATATTGGTATGGCGGTAGCAGTTGAAGAAGGTCTTCTAGTGCCTGTTATCCGTTTTGCTAATACCAAAACTCTTTCTCAGATTGCGGCAGAAACCAAGGATTTAGGTGGTAAAGCGAAAAACAAGCAATTACAACCGAAAGATTGGGAAGGCAATACATTTACCGTAAGTAACCTGGGGATGTTTGGCATTGAGCAATTTACCTCAATTATCAATCCTCCAGAATCATGTATCCTGGCGGTAGGTGCCATTAAAGAAGCGGTTGGTGTAAAAGACGGTCAGTTCTTTGTCACGAATATCATGAAGTTAACTCTTACTTGTGACCACCGTGTAGTAGACGGCGCAACAGGTGCAGCATTTATGGTTACATTGAAACAATTGTTAGAAGAACCATATAAATTATTGGTATAAATGTTTTTGAAAGCATATCAATTAAAATTTCTGATAAATCCCTCATTGAAAATATGGGGGATTTATTGCTTTTTAGTATTAGCTATTCCTTCCTATGCCCAGGAAACACCTCAACAAAGATTGACAAAGTTCTTTAACTGGGTAGGTAAATCAGAACAATTACCAGATGAGAATAATTGCTTTGAGGGAGAAGGATTAGATATTACGAAAATTAATAAAAAGTGTCTGGAAAATTATCTGGTAGCTATTCAGAAGACCGGATTATTTTCAAGTATTTACATGAAGAGCCTGAAAAGTGAGTTAGCAGAAAAACAGGCTATAGTAGCAAAAAAGGAAATTGCTGAAAGGTTGGATTACGACAGGTACTTGCTATCGCAAGACCCTCCTACTACTGCGCAATTGGTCTATGCGTTGAAGAATAGTTCTGCAACTAAAATAGATAAAACTAAAGCCAAGGTAACAGTGAATATCAAAAAACCTTATGTACAAACATTGATTTATAATTTCGATTTAGAAGAAAATAGCTGGAAGATTTCTTCCATAGAATCTAAAGAATAAGATGGAAAAAATACACGCAACAACCGTCCTTGGAATCATTCATGATGGCAAAGTAGCTCTGGGTGCTGATGGACAGGCCACAATGGGTAATACGATCGCCAAAAGCAATGTAAGAAAAGTAAGAAAACTATTTGGTGGTAAAATACTGGCCGGATTTGCAGGTTCAACTGCTGATGCATTTACATTGATTGAACGCTTTGAAGAGAAATTAAACTCTTATGGAGGCAATATGAAGCGTGCCGCGATTGAACTGGCCAAAGATTGGCGTATGGATAGATACCTCCGCAAATTGGAGGCAATGTTAATAGTAGCTAACGAAACAGAACTATTAGTTATTTCTGGCACAGGTGATGTATTAGAGCCTGACAATCAGATTGCAGCAATTGGTTCAGGAAGTATGTATGCACAATCGGCAGCTATTGCGTTGAAAAGACATGCACCCAAATTAAGCGCACATGAAATGGTACAAGAAGGATTGAATATCGCGGCTGATATTTGTATCTATACCAACCATAATATTATTATTGAAACACTTTAATAGTATAATTTTTTTTAAGATACCACCTTATGAATCATTTCTAAGGTGGTTTTTTATTGTAGAGTTTCTTTCAATAGCATTATATCAGATTTGACTAAGTTTTTTTTCAGGGTATCTTTCAAAAATATAATCTTCTTGGTCGTAGAATTGGTCTGATAATACTAAAAGGACTGCGTTTTCAGAAAAATCATACATTTCATGCCAATCTTTAGGGTCAAGTAACAAGCACATATCAGGAGCATCTAAATCGTACACGTGTTGTTCTTCTCCATCATCTACAAAAACTTTGCAACTCCCACTCACACAAGTTAAAGCATTATAAGCCTGTTTATGTCTATGCCCACCTCTTATTTGATTTTCAGCATCATATATATAAAAAATCCTTTTGATACCCCCTGACAATATTTTTTCAAAAACCGTCAGGCTTCCCTTTTCTGATGAAAACGTTTGTAAATGAAATAGTTTTGCCATGAGGCTATGCTAAGCTTAGTTATAATAGTTAAAAATTGCGAGTATACTGTAAAATAAAGCCTTTTTTTTATCATTTAAAAGCCTTAGCCTCTAAATCGAATTAAAATTCCTTTTTTCTTATTTAACAACCACAAGGGAACTTCATCCCTAATGCTTTCTTTTTGTCAATTAAGCCGTTCCAGGTGGCTGGTTTTGGAATAAAGACCACTCTTCCTGCTCCCGGGAATATTGTACTTTGTGTCGGCTTGCCTATTTTATTAACAATTTGATTATACATTTTTTCCGGAATCAAATCAATACATAAGTTGATTCCCGAAAAATCATTATACTGAAAATACTTAATAAAGTATGCCAGCTGCTCTTCTGAAAACTCATTAATTATCCTTGAAGCATTCCGCCAATCTCTTGAATCAGGCTCAGTCAGGTTTCCGACACCTATATCAACAAAGCCTTTAATCGCTGCTGGATGTATATGGCTATAATACCCTCCAATTACCTTTTTCTGATGAAATCTCCTTAGCGCATACACATTACAGGTCTTCTGAAAAATCGGGCAAAGATTTTCTTTCAAACCCGTTCCATCCCCTCCTACCACACAAAATGGAAAGTCCAGAACCGCCTCACCTTTCTGCTTTTCAACTACTGACATATAGTTGAAAAAATTCTTATCGACTCTATAAGTCTCTTTATTATATAAAAACAGATAAACTACTATTCCTTCTACCAAAAATAATAAGGCAAGTACGCCAATCAATATTTTATGCGACTTCAGCTTGAATAAATCAAATGGTAAGATGAAGCAGCAAAAAATAACGGGTAATATCGAAGTAAACCTTGATGGCACACGATTAAAAGTACCCCAAGGAAAAATCTTTAGTGTCGGTACTCTGTTTGGGTGATAAAAGGTTGAGATAACCAGTAATATCACAAGTGGTAAAAATACCAGCCAATATTTCTTCCAGTTTGAAAAGTATCCTATTATTCCTAATCCTAAGCAAAACCAACCCGGACTTCCAGACCCCAACCCTTCGGGCATATCTCTCAATAATTCAGTCATCGGGTTCTGAGTAGCATTGAAAAAAGGCAAATACGGAAATAACATTCTCAAAGGATGGCTCCAAAGATGGGGCGACTGGGCATTATTAAAATGCAACGACTGCGACTCTTTGTAAATCTGCCATACAATAGGTAAATAAAAATATAACAACAAAAGAGGTGGAATGGCCACTAGTGTATATAAACCAATTCCGTTTTTTAATTCTTTACCCCAATTATTGAAATATGTACCTAATTGATTCTCCTTTTTTAAATACCTCTTTATTAATATAACCGCAACTACAAATAGACTTAAGACAAAACTTGTCAGGGCAAATCCGCAGATATAACCTAGATTCATTCCAAGTGTAGCAATCAGCAAAAACGCTTTTAAAAATACCCACTTCAAAGAGATACTCTCTCGCTGAATGATTCTCTTGGTTAATATGAAATCAGAGAATATACTCAGGATTGTCCAATGGATAGTGCTATGATTAAAATGATGTGGATATTTATTTAGCGCATAGAAATTAAAAAATGTCACTACAAATCCCACAAAAAATGCCTTATTCTGCCCAAACTCTTTCTTTAATAGTAAATAGGATCCCAAAAAAGATGTAATAAGGCTCAGCACATAATAATAATTTAGCCACGCGCCATGTCCCCAGTTTTTATAGAAGAAAGCGAACCAATAATTACTTTCAAGCGACCAGTCAGAGAACGCCTGGGTGGTACCAAAAGGATAAAATGTCTGATTTTGTTGTAGCGCAATTTGCGGAAAAATATCGAAGTGAATATTTTCGGCTAAAAAATAACCAACATATTCCCATTCGTCAACATCTCCCCCTCCCGTTAGCGGCAAGCTGAAATTCCGGATAAAGAAAACTCCATAAATAACAGGAAGTAAAACTGCAATAAAAATAAAAATCTGATTTTGCCTTGATGCTCGAAAGTTCATTCAATGTGTTGCTATCCCAGCGGAATTTAAAACACAAATGTATCAATTTTATCATAACCTTTCTAATTTAAAACACTGACTGGCGTTCTATAAAAAAGGTTGGAATGCTTTACAAGTATTTTATAAAAGCGGGATTGGGCGTACGGTTCTTTCTTCCAAAGAGATAAAAGTTTCGGTTCGTTGAATACCCTGAACTTTTTGCACTTTATCATGAAGGACTTCTCGTAAGTGTGGTGTATCGCGGCACACTATCTTGGCAAAAATACTATACATTCCAGTTGTATAGTTAATACTAACTACTTCGGGTATTTTCTCTAACTGATCGGCTACTTCATCATATAGAGAACTTTTATCTAAGTATATGCCAATGAAAGCACTGATGTCCCAGCCTAGTTTTTCAGGATCAACAATCAATTGCGAACCTTTTACAATACCCATTTGTTCCATTTTTGCCATCCTTACATGCACTGTGCCCCCTGAAACAAAGATTTTTTCTCCGATTGCGGTATAAGGCATCTTAGCATCTTGCATTAATAATGATAAAATCTTCAGATCTGTTTTATCAATTTCTAAATTTTTGTCCATTCAGAGTATATATTTTTGCGAATTTATCAATAAATACGCCATTTATTTAATATTTATTCAAATATTTGAGAAATTTTATAAAAAATTTGCAATTATACTGAAATATGTAGTACCTTTGTAATGTCAAAGCGAAAGAGAGACGGCCTTGATGATGATAATGTAAGGTGATGAAATTGGCAGCCATGCCCTCCTGTCTCGGGGGTGGTGATAATAGGACAAACGCAGCATAAAGCCGGACAATTTTAGTCGACTGGGATTGACCACCAAATTTTGTACTGTGGCTAACTACACCGTGGGCGGTTCGAGTCCCCCTCTTACAGCGTGAAGTATGAAAGATTTATGAATAAATTTCTTTCATACTTTTTTTTTAAGTATGTTTGCTTAACAAAAACATTATTTGGTTTTTAGTTTGTTGATGAAGTGTAATTGCGACACGCAGTTCCGAATTGAGGATTGCGTGTTTTTTATTTGAGCCGTTTTTTGCCATTTTTCGATGTTTAAGTGCCATTTCTTAGTGGTTCTTATTTTGCATATTGTGTTAAAATATTAGTTTATTCAACAAAGAAAATCAAACTTTCTCGTTCATGAACCCAAACTCTCCTCTAATCACAAATGATGCAATTGTGTTAGGTATTTTACTTGGTACATTAGCGCTTATTTTTTACTCTACCAGAGTCAAAGCCTTTGAGAAAATCTATAAAATCATTCCACCCATCTTGTTATGTTTTTTCATTCCGGGCTTATTAAGTTCATTCAATGTTATTTCGGCAGACCAATCTCAACTGGATGAAACAGCATCACGATTTTTATTACCGACTTGTTTGGTATTTTTTACACTGGGTATTGATTTTCAGGCTATCAAAAGATTAGGAGGAAAGGCTTTATTTGTGTTTCTGATTGGGGCCATTGGTGTAATGGTAGGCGGACCTTTAGCTTTGTGGGTTGGAAAAGCAATTGATCCGGGTTTTCTCAATAAAAATGGTGAAGAAGTATGGAGAGGATTGGCCACTATTGCCGGAAGCTGGACAGGTGGCAATGCCAACCAATTAGCACTGAAAGAAATATTTCAGCCTGCTCCCAACGTTTTTGCTCAAACAAGTGTCATAGATGTATTATTCTCTGAATTATGGCTGGGATTACTGCTCTATTTTGTCGGAAAGGCGACTATCATAGATAAAAAAATGCAGGCCGATTCTTCTGTCATTGAAGAAATAAGAATTAAGGTTGAGAATAATGGTGTGAAACAAAAGAATCCTGACTTTCAGGAATTAATGATTTTGCTGGCTGTGGGCTTTGGTATTACTGCTGTTTCACATTTTCTTGCGGATTTGATTGCGCCATTTATAGAAAAGAATTATCCGACGCTGAAAGCCTATAGTCTGGCATCTAAATCGTTCTGGATTGTGACTATTGCTTCTTCTTCCGGTCTGATATTATCGACCACAAAGGCACGGCAGCTAGATGCCTGGGGAGCAACTAAATTTGGCACTTTGTTTCTCTATATTCTGATTGCCACCATTGGTATGCAGTTACATATTTTTGATGCTTTTCAGAATCCAACTTTGTTTATTGTTGGCTTAATCTGGATTCTGACACACGCTATTTTTACCTTAATAGCAGCTAGAATGGTGAGAGCTCCTTTCTTTTTTACAGCGGTTGGCTCACAGGCGAACGTAGGTGGTGTAGCCTCTGCCTCAGTAGTAGCCGCAGCTTTTCATCCTTCTTTAGCGCCTATTGGAGTGCTGCTGGCTATCTTAGGAAATGCCATCGGTACTTATTGTGGATACCTTACTGGCCTAATTATGCAATGGATTGCAAATTAGGCATTGTTTTTGTCTTGTATTAATTGTGATTATGCAACCCAAAAAGTAGCCCCAAAATGCTGTAATGAAAATATTTACCGCTATACTAATTCTTTTAAGTACAACTGTTGTCTTTGCCCAGGAAAAACAGCTTAAAAACAAATTCAATTATGAATTTGAAGTGGGAGGATATTTTTCTCTTACCAATAAGCTTCCCTTCTGGCAAGCCAGTAATCAATATGGAAGTATTCCCAAAGAACTTCCTGCCTTTGTATGTCGTCAGATTTTAAGAACTAAAAAAGACACGCTCAATAAATTTTTCAGACTTGATTATGGTGCAGAACTGGTAACTATACTCGGAAATAAACCCCAATTAATTGTTCCGGAGGGATATATTTCTGCCAAAATAGGTATCTTCCAGATTTATGCAGGGCGAAAAAAAGAGATATATGGTCTGGTTGACACTACACTTAGTTCAGGTTCTATTTCATGGTCGGGCAATGCACTGCCCCTACCCAGAGTTCAGGTAGGCATTCCGAATTATACCAGGTTATTCTTCAAATGGCTTAGTTTTAAAGGGATGTTTGCACACGGATGGTTTGGCGACCAGCGATATGCACAAGGATATTATCTCCATCAGAAATCTCTCTTTTTAAGACTTGGCACACCTCAGGCGAAAGTAAAATTATATGGTGGTATTGTTCATAATGTACAGTGGGGTGGCTCACCTAAAGTAAAATTACCTGAGGGAGATGATAGATTATTCAATGGCAAATTCCCGGAAGATTGGTTTGTTTATGGCAATGTGGTGTTTCCATTTAAAAAACTATGGGGCATAGCATCAAAATATGAGGATTATAATAAGTTTGAGTTGGGAAACCGTTTTGGTAATCATTTAGGCTCGCTGGATGCAGGTGCAGAGATTACCATTAAGAAAAGTAAATTGTTATTGTATAAGCAATTTATTTTTGATGATGGTCAGCTTTTTGGACTCACCAATACTGACGATGGTTTATATGGGATAAGCTTTACTCCTGAAAAATCTGCCTTCAAAAAAATAGTATTTGAATATCTCTATACCAAAAACCAAGGGCATTATGTCGCTGCTTTTGGCAGACTTTTGGGCTTACCTGATCGCCACCCGAACGAAGAAAACTTTATCTTCAATCACCAGCAATACCTCGATGGGTGGTCTTATAACCGCAATACCATTGGTACGCCATTCTTAACCCCAGAAGAAAATCTCAGGTCCGAAAAGCAGGTGGATAATAACTATATTTTTGTTAATAATAATCGGGTCTGGGCTTGTTATTTAGGGCTCGCAAATCAGATTGGTACGATTAATTTTACCAATAGAATATCCTATAGCAAGAATTTTGGCTCTTATGATGTAATCGGCAAACCAATTACACCTGTCACACAAATATCTTATAGTGTGAATACTTCTATTCCTTTGAGTAGATTAAAAGCCTTCTTAAACGTAAATATAGCAGTCGATCATGGTGACTTAATCAGAGATAATTTTGGTTCCTATGTTTCAATTGTTAAAAGGTGGTAAGACCTGATTCTTTGTTCCTTAAACTTATAACTCCTTTCTAATTTGCTTCCTTTTTGCTAAGTTTATGGCAAAGCCCTCTCAAATGAAGAAAATCACCCTATTTGTTTTCCTGATAACTACTTCTTTTCAATTATTAGCCCAAAGTGGAAGAATTCAAATCGCGTTTCTCGGTGTCTTTCATATGGGAGAAACACCCGATTATAAACAAGGCTCTTTGACTGATTTGCTTTCTCCCAATCGTCAGCATCAGATTTCTGAAGTAGTGGATGCTTTGGCTCAATTTAAGCCGGATAAAATTTTTGTGGAGAATACTCCCGATACCCAGTCATTCTGGGATAATGTCTATAAAAACTATCAGAATGGACTCAAACCCACAGAACGCAATGTAGAATTTAATGAAATCTATCAATTAGGAATAAAACTGGCTCATAAACTTAATCATCCGACTGGAGTAACTTGCGTGAATTACGTACAGCCTGAACTAGTACCGGGCTTAAAAATAGCACGAAATAAAGTAGACACCCTAGCAAGTTTTTATTCTCATGAATTAGAAAGAAAACGCCCTTCTTATGATGCGTACTTTAAAGCAAATCCAAGTGTAAATAAAGCCTTGAAAGATTATTTAGCGCGATATGAAACCTGGAAAAACCTAAGTATCAAAGATCATCTGATGCTATTGAATTCGGAAGAAAGTATTGCCACCCTGCATTATTTTAATATAACAGGTTGGATGGATACGAATACCAATGGATATGGTGCAGAATTCACAGCGAAGGAGTATCTTCGGAATACTAAAATACTCCAGAATATACTCCTTCGTGTCAGTCCTTCAGACCGTAAATTATTAGTGATTATTGGCGGTGGGCATATTCAAGTCTTACGAGATATGCTAAAAACCCACCCCTATTTTGAAGTAGTTGATGCTGCTACCCTATTGAAGTAAGGATGCGGCTTCTTTATCAATCCAGATATGGCCATTGATATGCTTTTTGAAAACTGTGGCTGGTAAATTAATATTAGGGTCCTGAAGCACTACTTCTTGTATAATTTCAGCCTTTTTCTCTCCCGTTGCAATCATTATCGCAGTTTTAGCTTCCAGCAAGTGCTTTAAGCCAATAGTTATTCCTTGTGTAAGCTCTGTATTTTGATTAAAATATTTCTGTCCGGTGCTTATTGTAATTTCTGCCAGTTTTGATACATGACAATACAAATCGAAACTTGTTCCCGGTTCATTTAATCCTATATGGCCATTCAGACCAACACCCACTATAATGAAATCGGCACCGCCTTTTTCAAAAATCAATTTATCTACTCGCGTACATTCGCTTTGTAAATCATCCGTCATTGAATCAAAAAAAGTGTATTGCGCAGGGTTAACATTGAGAGGTTTCAATAAATTTTCTTCTACAATATATCGGCAACTTCCTTCACTGGTGGCAGGCACACCTACCCACTCGTCTAAGCCAATCACGGTTGCCTGATCAAAATCACCTGGCTGAGCTAATTCAACTATTTTTTTATAGGTTTTTACAGGTGTATCACCTGAGGTAAGAATCAGGGTTGCAGTTGGTTTCTCTCTTACTAGATTGATAATAAATTGTGCTGTCTGTTCAGCTAATTCATTTGGATTTTCGAATACTTTAACTTCCATAGGATAAAGGTTTTTAAGATAATGATGGACTCCGATGCTCGCTGCAAAAATATTCAAATTTGTGAAGAATCAACGTAATCCTCCTGTATGAATTAATACAACAGTACTATTATTTTTAATTTCAGTTTTCAATAATTCATAAAAAGCAAAAAACATCTTTCCAGAGTACACATGCTCTAATCGTATCTGATGATTTGCTTCAAATTTCTTGATAAACGAAATTAATTCAGGTGTGTTTTTTGCATAGCCCCCCTGATGAAAATTCCAGAAAATTTCAAAGTTTTTGCTCACCGCATTTTCTTTATTCTCAATCAGTGACATTATTTCAGATGCTAAATATTGTGCATTTTTCAATACACAAATACCCATAATCCGGGTTTCAGAAGTGGCATTAATCAGGCCGGCTATTGTACCTCCAGAACCCACAGGACAAAATATATAATCGGGTACGTAGCCTAATTGACTCTCTATTTCATTATACATCTCTCCTACGCCTACTAATGAGAGATGATTTGTTCCACCTTCTGGCAATATATACTGGTCGTCTTTGCTATATATTTCTAATAGTCGGCTTTTGTCTCTATACGCTTCTCTTGTTACAAAATGCAATTGCATGCCACATTCATGGGCATATTGTAAAGTAAAGCTTGATGCTTCATTTAATTCATCTCCCCTGATAATACCACTTGTCTCAAACCCTAAATATTTTCCAATTGCAGCAACAGCATATAAATGATTTGAATGCGCACCTCCGAAAGTGATTAATTTACTAAAGCCTCGCTTCTTTACTTCTAAAAGGTTAAACTTCAATTTTCGCCATTTGTTTCCCGAAATCTGTGGATGAATCAAATCATCTCTTTTTACAAAAACTTTTAGCCCTTTTTCTTCAAACGCAGATTCATTAATCAATTCTAATGGAGAAGGCAGATTTAGTATTTTCTCAAAATCAAGCATATCTTTGTGCAATAAATGAGAGTTTAATTCTGTATTGAAACAGATTAAACAGGCAATTTTTAGATTTTCACCAAAATTAAATAGAATGTCTGACATACAAGAGAATATTGATAACGAAGAAGAAGAGGACGAACTTTATGAGCATCAACGAGTGGTAGTTGATAAAGGCCAGGCATTGATGAGACTCGATAAATATTTACCTCATTTTTCTAAAAATCTTTCACGCAATCGTATCCAGAATGCGATTGAAGCTGAAACGATTAAAGTAAATGGGCAAACCGCCAAGGCAAGCTATAAGGTAAAACCTTTTGATGTTATCACCTATTCTTTACCTAAGCCTCCCAGAAATACAGAACTTATTCCTGAGAATATTCCACTCAATATTGTGTTTGAAGATGATGATATTCTGATAATTAATAAGCCTGCTGGAATGGTTGTTCACCCAGCTTTTGGGAATTGGACAGGCACATTAGTGAATGGTTTGATTTATTATCTGCAAAATTTACCAACTCACAGAAACGGAGAAATCCGCCCTGGCTTAGTTCATAGAATAGATAAAGATACCTCCGGCTTGCTGGTTATTGCCAAAACCGATTATGCCATGACATTTATGGCCAATCAGTTTTTTGAACATACCATAGAAAGAACTTACTACGCATTAATATGGGGAGTACCTAAAGAAGAAAGCGGAACGATCCATAATTACCTGGGCAGAAGCCTTAAAAACCGAAAAGTATCAGATGTATTTCCTGATGCTTCACAAGGTAAAGAAGCTATTACCCATTATAAAGTCCTAAAGGATTTACGCTATGTATCATTGATTCAATGTAATCTGGAAACAGGCCGTACGCATCAGATACGTGTGCACATGAAGCACTTGGGTCATCCATTATTTAATGATGCTGACTATGGAGGTGATAAGGTATTAAGAGGACAACTCTTTAACAAGTACAAGCAATTTGTAGAGAATTGCTTTGAAATCATACCCCGACAAGCACTTCATGCCAAAACTTTAGGTTTTATTCACCCACGTACAAAGCAATGGATGCAATTTGATACCGAGTTGCCCGATGATTTTAAGCGAGTGCTGACAAAATGGGAAAATTATGTAACTGAATAAGATAATTTCAGATAAAATAGAGAATTTGTCAACCGAAAGAGTAAATATAAAAACCTAAATAAACCTACTGATGAAAATCAAAATCAGAAAAATAAAAAAAGAAGACATTCCACAGGTTTTTAACCTGGTATATGAATTAGCTGTTTATGAAAAAGCCCCCGAGCAGGTTACTAATACCGTAGAAATGATGGTAAAAGATGGTTTTGGCAAAAACAAAATCTTTGGCTGTTTTGTGGCAGAAGTAGATGGCAAAATTCAGGGTATTTCTATTTATTATTATCGCTATTCAACCTGGAAAGGCAAAAGATTGTATCTGGAAGATATTGTGGTAACTGAGGCCATGCGTGGCAATGGATTAGGCAAATTGCTATTCGACAAAACAATTGAAGAAGCGAAAAAAACCGAATGTACCGGAATGATGTGGCAGGTATTAGACTGGAATGAACCGGCTATTAATTTCTACCGTAAGAATTTCCCGACAAGATTCGATGGCGAGTGGATTAACTGCCACTTAGATTTTTGATAACCCTGATTCCAACATCAGTTTTTCTCTAATTGGCGTCTTTGTTTTCTGACCTTGCGTTTGTTGCTGTCTCCTATCAGTTTTTCGCCAACGAAGTGTACGCGGGTTTTCCATATTTTGCGTGGAGAGAATGTTTTCTCTCCATGCCTATGTTCCATCCAGACTTTGCAGGATTTGATAGGACATGGTCGGTAGATGTAGCAGCTCTGTGCAATAAAGAGCAATAAAAGTATAGCAAGTATCTTTCTCATCAAGTATCAAAACGTTTTCATATTCAAGTTATTTTCTGCTTTCAAACATAAATATCCACTACACCAACCTTTGTGCAAAATTTCTCCAATAGTTGAGTAATTTCCTCGCAGCCATCCACATATTGGGGAAATTGTACCACAAATCTTTATTTTTCGTTAAGGAATAATTTTTTTGTGATTAGAACCATTAAATCTACAACCATGAAAAAATCAGAAAAAGTCGATCACCTTGACCATAATGAAGAGGAACAGGTGAAAGAAGAAAAGAATCTTAATTTTAAAAAAATGTTAATGTGGCTTTTTGGATTAGGAATCGTTTTTTCAATCATTGCTTATGTTGGAGGATTCATTACCGTAGGTGGGCCAGATAAAGGCGGACGTTTCGGTGCGGTTACTCCAGAAGATTCAGCGGCAGTTGTTAAAGGCGATACATTAAAAGCCAAATAATTGATTTCACCACACAAATTTAAAACACAC
Source organism: Emticicia fontis (assembly GCF_054779675.1). Taxonomy (NCBI): domain Bacteria; kingdom Pseudomonadati; phylum Bacteroidota; class Cytophagia; order Cytophagales; family Leadbetterellaceae; genus Emticicia; species Emticicia fontis. The sequence continues at coordinate 45,261 of NZ_BAAGXU010000034.1, read as the reverse complement.
AACAAAACATGAAAACTGAAAGAGAAGAACTGCTAGATAAAGCAAAATCAAAAAAAGAATCTTTGGAAGATAAAGCAGAAAACAAATATGAGCAAGCCAAAGATAAAGCCGAAGATTTAAAAGATAAGGCGAAAGATAAATGGGAAGAAACCAAAGAGGATGCCTCAGAAACTTGGGACAAAACCAAAGAAAAGGCATCTGAAACCTGGGAAAAAACAAAAGACAAAGCCAACGAACTAGGCGATAAAATCAGCGACAAAGCTGAGGAAGCAAAAGATAAAGTAAAAAGTTGGACAAATTAGATATTAATCGTGGATTCTATAGTGGTTGTGAAAGTCAAACAGGGGTATACTACTTTAATATACCCCTTGTTTTAAACGCAATCAAATAGCATTCAAACATATAAAGATACTTTACCAATGAGGTAAAAAAGAGCGCAACTCAAATACACACAACTAACAATACTTATAATTCAGTATAGGTTAGAATTATAATAGTTGCTTAAATTCACACAGCTTGTAACATTACAAGCACACAAATATTAAAATTTCTAAATCCATCATTTACACACAACGAGCTTAACAGCTATTAAATTCACCAGCTTTACAAAATCAGGACAGATTGAATCCTATTGAGTAAGTACACACAACAAAATTGAAAAATTCGCACAATGTATGACATGAGGATTGAAACCCATTCATTAAATGCGCACAACTATTTTAATTGACAATTCACACAATTACTATTTTTAAGCCAAACCCATTTATTCTAAATGGACATTAAAACTTTGATTGAGTTCACACGACTTTAGTTTTAGTTACGCTATTAAATTTTGCACAACTTGCCTTATTAAATCCAATAAACTCTGAGCTACAAAATCCTATTGAAAAGGGGGCATTTTCGAATATCCCCTTTCTTTATGCTAAAATAATATAGATAAACACCTGAGGTTATGCTGCCCATTGTTTATTAGGATGATAGGCTCTGGTCAATAATTGTGGTTTAATTATCTGGTTAAATCTTTCATGTGCAAATCCGTTTTGGAGGTAGGCTGGCAATTCATTCAATAGACTCTGATAAGCATCCATACCCAATGCTTTGACCAGATATAGCTCATGCACCAGATTAATATTATACACGATACCAATCAATGAGTCATGAAAGGCATCAAATGCTATATTGGCATTCAGATAACGCTCAATCTCTCTATTACTTTCTGAATATTTTAAGCGTCCTAATAAATCAAAAACAGTAGTTACAGGCAATTGAGAAGTTATCTTTTCCCAATCGTCTTTGGTAAACTTCAATATCGGGTCTCCGGTCTTTTTATTCTTCAAGGCTGTATCTTCATTACTTTGTATAAACTCTCTCAGTTTTTTAGCCTTAATTGTACGGGTAGTCTTTAAAAACTGTGCAATATGAGAGGCAACATCTTCCTCATCTTTCAGAAAATCAACGCTTGGCTGAACATCTGTCTTGGGTAAACGATGTATTTTGAAATCATTATAATTACCCGAGCTATAATAACCCAATGAAGGCGGATAAAAGCCTCGCTCAACCCAATTAGCCATTCGCTTAGACAAAGCGCTTTCATCGGCCGTATAAATGCCCTGTGTGCCCATTAAAGCCCTTGTCGAGTAAAAGATACTGAAATAAGCTTGTGGGAATGTCCAGTGCAAAGAGCGATTGATAAATTGTGTTTCAGATGTTTTAGCAACACTTCTTAATGAGTACTCCGTATTCCATGCATTCAAGAGCATGGCTTTGATATAATTAACCCTGTTATCATTCATAAAGGGTCTGAATTTTTTCCAGGATGGTAGTGAGGTAACCCTATTCATTTCGCCCTCAACATCAATATTACGATAGATAGCTTCAAAATGATTAAAGAATACTTGCGCTGGGATAGACGATGCGTCCATCATAGTTAATTTTCCTGACTGATAGGTTTTAATTACTGAATTTCTTTCAATATTTTCCATAGTAAAAACAGCTTGATTAAATATATAAAATGTGTGGGTAGTGATATATTTTCAACCTAGAAAATACCCTTATATTATAACGAAAAAACAGTATAAAAAATTCTTTTTTTATTAAAAAAACAAAGATTTTTCACCATACAATCTATTGAAAATCAATAATTTACAAGACAATCTTAGCTTGCTTGTTAGTAGCAAAGTATACGTATTAAAAAGCCATTCTTTTAGCTCATATATGTGAGGATTTTTCACCTCAGGAAAATAAACTTCTGAGTATAATTCAAGGCTACAGAAGATTTACTTTAAAGCTAAATTGAAATGGAATAGTTTTTTTGACAGATAAGATAAGTCATTAGCACTTCTCTTATTTTTTATTTAATTAAAATTCAGGGAGCCATGAAAAATCCTAATCAAAATTTGAGTTCAAAATTCTCAGAACACGATGGTGAAAAATTAAAAACACTTTTTGTCGATGGTTTAAAAGACCTGTATTGGGCAGAAAGCCATCTGGTAAAAGCTTTACCCAGAATGTCAAAGGCAGCAACGTCAGAAGACCTGAAAATGGCCTTTAATACACATCATGCCGAAACCGAAAAACACATTAACCGCCTGGAAAGAGTTTTTGAAATTATCGGCGAAAAAATTCAATCAAAGAAATGCCCGGCTATGGAAGGGCTATTACAGGAAGGTGATGAAATTGTTGAATCTACCGAGACCCGAAGCTTTGTCAGAGATTGCGGTTTAATTATGGCAGCACAAAAGGTTGAACATTATGAAATTGCCTCTTATGGCACTTTACGTAATATCGCCCGGATTCTGGGTCATTTTGAGGTAGCAGAAATTTTGCAGACAACCTTAGACGAAGAGGGAGAAGCAGACCATAAATTAACAGAGCTGGCAGAAGCGCATATCAACGAAGAAGCGGCTTTAGAATAGAGCAATTGCAATTATTGAGTCATTGTATACCAAGAACGCCTTATGATTGCTCATAAGGCGTTCTTGTGAGTTTCAGACACAATATATTTCCTATCATCTATCAAACTTAAAAATATCCTCACCAATATTCTTTTTCCCAATAAGCTTATCTCTAATCATTTCAGCAGCCAATTGACTGAACACAATCCCATTACCACCAAAACCTAAGGCGAAGTAAGTATTCGGATGCTCTGGTACTTCGCCAATATAAGGCAATCCATCTTTTGTTTCAGCGAAAGTACCGGCCCACCGGAAATCTCTCCGAAAATCTAAGTCAGGGAATTTTTTCTCAAATGCTTTTTCAAGTTGCATTGCCTTCTTTTCAGTTAGCTTATCTCTTTTATCAGGATTATAGAAAGGCTCGTCTTTGCCTCCGATTAATATACGATTATCGTCAGTAGTCCGCATATAAAGATAAGGTCGGGCAGTTTCCCAAATCAGGCAGTTTTCATACCATAAATTTCTGGTTTCGAACGGCTCACTGACAATAGCAAAAGAAGAATTGAAATCAACAACTTTTTTAGAAAGATAGTCCTGCGACTCATAACCACAGGCAATAATTACCTTTTTCGCCTTGACAATATCTCCAAAATTGGTTTTGAGCTCAACTCCTGTTTTGTGTTGGTTTATCTCAGTTACTTCTGTCATGTCAAATACTTTCAGCCCATTTTCTATGGAAGTCATTAATAATTCATGCGTTAAAAGATAGGCATCAATCTGAGCTCCCGTTTCTGATAATAGTCCTGCCGGCGCTGAAAAGGGGAATAATCTATCAATATCCTGACTTGAGAGCATTTCTAAGTCAATCCCGATATTCTTTCTTAGTTGGTATTCAGATTTGATTTCTTTGACATCTTTTTTGGTTGAGGCATAATAAAAACTTTTCCGGGACGAATAACCCACGTCACTTTTTAAAGATTTAGCAATCTTTTCAATTTTGCCGATAGCCTCCACACATAGTAAATAACTCTGATTGGCTTTTTCTATGCCTACAAATCTGGAGAGTTCACCTAAGGGTGTATCAATTTCATATTGTAGCAATGCGGTGCTGGCACAAGTGCTGCCCATACCAATCTTGCGTTTGTCTAATAAAATGGATGGAATTCCTTCTTTGGTCAAATGATAAGCAATTAAGGCACCAGTGATGCCTCCACCTATAATGGCAATGTCTGTAGAATAAGATTGCTTGATGGAAAGATACGAGCGAACAATACCGCTTTTCATCAACCAAAATGGTGATTCAGTTCTTAAATCCATGCAGTTGTGTAAAAAATCAAATCGTAGTTGTTAAGCGCTACTTAATATACAAAAGCTAAATCGAATGCTTCCTGAGTTGTTTCAAATGATTTACGAAGGCTTGACATATATTTTCCTATCGTGCTCATCAGGTCAGGAAACATCAATAATTGACTTAGTGCTGAAGCATAGGCTTTTTCAGCAAATTTATCTCCTAATTGGCAGGATAGAGCAACCGTCCGAGGATTAGTTGAGCTTGCTGCCATTGTAAAATAAAACTGAGATTGATGGATTTTCTCATTCTCGACTTTAGTCGATCTCGTTCTCTCAAAATTGGTACTTTCAATCGAACGATTAATGTATTCTGTCAAATCAATCGTTTCATTAATTTTAACCTGAAAATACTTTTTCGAATTTCCGTTCTTAATCATGTCAACAGCCTTCTGATAGCCTTTTACCCTAACCGCATTTATTTCGCACAGTTGCTTCAGGCTTCTCATCGCTTCTTCGTTTAACTTGTCCATGGGTGCAAAAGGTTTGATTTGGGAGTAAATTTGGAAGATTTTATACTTTATAAAAATGTAAAAAATCATTCCATAGCATGACTGGGGGCATATTTAAGATTCTTGAGTATTATATTACTCAGTGCTTTGTTGCCATTGTTACCCACCAATTTTAGCTATATTAAGATTTGATTAAATCTAGCTACGTGGAATACATTTTTTGTTTTCTGAACTTTCCACACAAAACCGTAAAATAATGAAAAACGAAGAAAAGAAAACCCAGGAAGAAATTCGTGAAATGGTAAAAGATATAAAATTTGCGATGCTCTGTACAAGTCATAAAAACGGTTATGTGCATAGTCGGCCCATGGGAACACAAAGAATGGATAAAGACGGAAGTATATGGTTTCTGAGTGCGAAGGATTCAGAGAAAATTCATGATATAAAGGCGAATCCAAAAGTTTGTGTATGTTATGCTGAACCTTCAGATAATACATATGTCTGTGTAATGGGAGAAGCGGAACAAGTAGTCGATCAAAAGAAAATTGATGAATATTGGACACCCTTTGCCAAAGCATGGTTTCCCGAAGGTAAAGATGATCCGAATTTAACCTTAATTAAGGTAACTCCACATGAAGCAGAATATTGGGATAGTAATTCGAGTAAAATTGTCGTGGGCATCAAGATGTTAAGCACAATAGTTACAGGAAAAGAATATGTAGAGGAAGGTGAACATGGCACTGTAAAATTCTGATTTCAAAAATAAGGCTGAGTAAGAAAACTTACTCAGCCTTATTTTTTGATAGTTATTTAACTTTATCTCTTCTTTCTTTCAGTTCTCTCCAGGTCGTAAGAATGATTCCATTATCTTGAATATATTTCTTCAATGCCGGATCAATCATTGCTAATAAGTCTCCTCTCCTATTATTACCAGAGTCTGAGATATGCTCAAAAACTTCCGTTGTAGCGGTACAATGCATAATGACCATTGTTACACCAGGCTGCAAATCCTTGAAAGATTCGATGTATTTATCAGTTTTATATTTTTGCAAAACCTCATCCGTCACTTTCTGATTTCTATATTGGTTCCAGTCATAACTGATATTATGTAAATCGTCTAATACGGGCAAGCCAGCCGCCCATAATTGTTTACCAATAGCTTGCGCTTGCTCCAATTTAAGACCAGTCGTACCGATTTCTTTCATAATCATATGGTCATGGCCTCCCGGAAACATTACTGGAATTTTCTGTTCCATCCCCACTTTCAAATATCTTTCTAAATAATCGGCTCTGGCAAATAAGGTTCCCATGTGAGAATCCATATGAGTAGGTTCAAAACCCATCGTGCGAGCTCTATCCAGTTGACTTCTGATTTCTTTTTCAATATCGTCAGCCGTCGCGTGTGTGGCTGTGCTTTGAACATTTCTCCACATCGCTCCTTCTTCATCAACAAGATTTGGCACATTGGTTTTACCCGCTAATGGCCCCCAGCGATAATCTTTCCACTCTGAAGTAAGTGTTAAGTGTAAGCCAGCATCCGTTTGTGGATGATTTTTAAAATAATGTACAAATCCCGGTACCCAAGGACAAGGCATCATAACACTCAGCGAGGTTGCCACACCTTCTTCAATAGCCTTAATGGCTCCTATGTTTGAGTCATACGACATTCCTACGTCATCAACATGCATAATAATGACTTTAGCTCCCTTTGGATAACCTAATTTCTCGGCATAAGTAGGGTTCTGTGCAGTTACATGGAATGTGAGTAAAATTCCTGTGAGGATAGTTAAAATGGTTTTCATTATAGATAATTTAAACTAGAGGTTGGTTTGGAAAATTTAGTTACTTAGCGATTAAACTATTTTTTGCTTTGTAGATTTTAACAGATGTAGTTATACTATTTAGTGAATGCCTCTAATACTTTCTTTACAAGTCCATCTGTACTATTATTCAGTATCCAACGGCTGACAATGACTAATTCATGATCAGGGTCAACAAAGACTATGTTTGTACCATTGCCGATATGACAAAAAACATTTGCATTGGCACTGGGAAATAGTTTTTTATCAGTGTTCAGAAACCAGTTCATATATCCATAAGTTGGCTCGGCTGTTGTGGGAGTTAATGCTTGTTTTACCCAGTTTTCTGATAGAATTTGTTGACCATTCCAACGGCCTCTGTTTAATGTGAGTAAGCCAAATCGGGCCATATCATAGGCGTTGATAAACATACCACCGCCCCAATGCCCACCACCACTGACCGATTGCACGGCTTGCCCATCAAGCACTATCCATGAGTTTCGATAGCCAGTCCACCGCCAGGTGTTTGAAGCCCCTATTTTATCCATAATATTTTCTTTCAAAACCTGTGGCAAGGGTTTGCGCCATACGCTTAAAGCCGCTAGAGAAAGTACATTGACCCGGACATCATTATATTCATATACTGCACCCGGATTATTTCTTGGTCGGTTGAGCCACTGACTAGCATCTTTATCTGGTCTATCTGCCCAATCAGGCTTACCCCAGAGTGTACCTTCCCAATCGCTGGTTTGTCTTAAGAGTGCATCCCAGGTAATGGTTTTATTATGGGGAGTATTAAATAGCTGCAATAATTCTGGTTTACCAAAATCATCTGCTGAACGGTTGACAGGCTCACCATATAACTCAATAGGCGGTATATAATTGGCAGCTGTATCATGCACACTTTTGATCAATCCTCTATCTATTGCGAGACCGACTACACTTGAAAGGAAACTTTTAGTTACACTATGGGTCATGTCACATTTTTTGGGTTCTCCCCATTGCGCTACAATATATCCTTTATAAATAATCAAACCCGTTGGCTCTCCTCGTTCAGCAAAAGGCCCGACCCCACCACCAAAAGGTTCTTTACCAAAACTCTGATAATGCGAAATCTCCATATTTCGGGAATTCTTAGACTCATTGGCTATGGCAAAGCTAATTGCCTCATCAATTTTTGCGGCGTTTAAACCCATCTCAGCAGGCTTTTTTTGTTGCCACTCATTGTATGGGGGGAAATAAGGCTCAGTAGTTTTCTTTTGTGCGTAGATATTGCCCAATATTAAAAGGCTTAAAGCGATTGGTAGGTATTTCATTGATGATTTCATTATGAGGTTTACAAGTGGAAGAGAAAATGTAACAAGTAAAAACATAAAAAAGTGATTTTACTTTCTCCATTTTCCTTATTCCCCTCTCCTTTTAATAGTATTATTTTTGAAATAGACTTTAGTAGCATCTACTTCTTTATCGGCATAAATATATCGCCCATTTTTCTTTATTTCGAAGTAATTATTCAATACTTTAATTCCTTTAAAATGTGTTCCTGATAAACGAACACCACAAGGAGCTCCATTGATAACATTCCTGGAGTTTACATAGCATTTGTTATTGCTCACTTCGCAATTGGCTACCTCGTTTTCTTCGTCTTGTCCCCAGAATGTAATACTCCCGTAGTTATTTTTAAGACCATCATTCCTGCTGATATTATTGATAATTTTATTGTTGCTGAACTTCAGCGGACAATTAAATTGGGCCAATAAATAACCTGCACCTTCATTATCATGAGAATAGCAATTACGGATGACGCAAGTAGTTGCCCCTCCATCAATATCAAACCCTCCTCCATCCTTTGTCATCCCTGCATGATTATGATGTGATTCTGAGTTTTGAATAATCCCACTTTTACACATCCAAAGCCAGATACCAACGGGACCACCGCCTGTACAACGATTATCTGCTCCATTTTCATAGGCTTCGCAATGTTCAATTATCAAACCATCAATACCGGCCATTACAATTCCATTGCCTGAGTGGTTTTGTGTTTTAGCAAGAATCCCTCTATTATTGAAAGCCTTATTATGTGCGAGATAAAAGTTTTTATGCGGAATAGCTGGATATTTAAATAAAGAACCAATACCAGCTTCACCGTTTTCATGGGCAATTGTATGGGTTATTCTGACATTTCTATAGCCGGAGGTATCACTCTTATCTCCTATAATTAATATGCCATATTTATGAAACCCTTTCACCTCACAACTATCAACTTCAATGAAACTGAGTGATTTAGACGCAAAATCAGAATAGAACTCAATGCCATTCTGTTTGTTTTTTCCAATTCCATCACCATGAAAAGACAGTTTTGAAACTTTTATACCCTCACAATTATGAGCAAAAAATCCTCTTCCTTCACCAGCTTCAATTATGGCAGGCTTGCTACCAAAACTACTGATTATAATAGGATTTCTGGCAGTTCCATTATCAAGACTATCCAGTTGAATATTTCCGCTATATGAGCTTCCCCCTTTAAATAATACCATATCTCCTGCTTTCAGAATAGTATGATTTACCTTTTCAATAGTCTTCCATGCAGTTTTTATGCTTAAGCCATCATTACTATCATTCCCGTTTGGACTTATATAATAAACCTTTGTCTTGGATTGAAAATTAAATACTGAAAACAAAAGAATAAGGTATGTCCACAGATTCATATTAACTACTTTTTAGTATGCTCAAGGTCGTAGTGTTTTTTTAGAATATCCTCTCCGAAATCATTCGTTAAATCACGGGTGACAGTATGGATATGATTCGCATTATTCTGGGTATTATCATATTCAATCAGAATTACCTCATTCTGAATCCTATAATATTGACCATTACTTTCTCCTGCTTTCTTGCCACCAGCCCAGACAAATCTTAATTGATTCAAGCCGGCTTTTTCTATTTTTTGCATCAATTCGTTTGAGAAACCTAACGGATAGTTTTTTATATAGATGCTTAGCAATCGTAAAAATATTTTTTGTTGGGCAGCATTCATGTCTGCAAATGAGATACCTTCTTTAGCCAGGTCACTTACTTTGCGCTTATTGCTAGTAATAATCTCACCCGGAGCAGTTTCCGAAATAATTACTTTCTGTAATTGTTCAGGAGTAAATGAATTGAGTAATTCAAAACCAAGATTATACTCATCTTTTAAAATCTGATAGCCTTTCTTTTCTCCGCTGGGTACAATGCCCGGATTACTACCAAAGAATAAGGGCGTAGCTGATACAATTTTACCTGATTCAGAAGAGAAATTTAACGAGAGGTGATGTCCTTCAATACGCCAACCCCAGAGTTTCTTTTCATCAGGTGTTCCGAAAATGGTAAAGTAATATTTCACAGGGCTACGATAATCGCTTTCGGGTGGTGCTTTTTCGAGTTCTTTCAGTATAATTTCTAATTGAATGATAGCAATTGCTTTCTCTTGTCCTTGTTGACTCAAAGTAGCTTTCAGCAGATTCATAGCGCCCTCTTTTTGCTTATCATCCATTTCTCTGAGCATCAGCCCCTTTCTGACTTTGGGTACAAAATACCAATTCATACGTTCATCAGCATCATAGGGATAATTTATCTTCTGAAGTTGGGTATTATCCAATAGCTTCAAGAAGTCGGAGGCGGCACTTACGATGAGTTTATTGGCTGTATTTTGTGCAAATGCAGCTACACAATAAACCCATAGCATACACATGGTAAGCAGAGTTTTCATAGTAAAAGGCTTATAGATTGAATATTATACCAAGTAAATTCTATTTACTATAAAAAACAAATTAAATTGCAGCGATGAGACTAACACCATCGCACCTAATATCATGAACATCGGTTTATACGTTGCTGCACTTATTTTTATTCTGGCAGGAATTACTCATTTCATTAAAGAAAGAGCTTTTATCAAAATAATGCCTCCTTATATTCCCTATCATAAATTGATGGTCTTGATAAGTGGCGTAGCAGAGATTGTGCTTGGTCTTGGTTTACTTTTCAATCTTACAAGAGTCCATGCAGCATGGGGATTAATTTTACTCCTGATTGCTGTTTTTCCGGCTAATTTATACATGGCTACCTCAGGCAAATTTTATAAGATTCCATCTATTTTACTTTGGCTAAGGCTGCCATTACAACTAGTATTAATCTGGTGGGTGTATCAATACACTAAATAAAACTATTCGGACATCATTTTCAATAAAACCCCGTTAGTCCAGCCAAAACCGTCCTGATTGGGGTATTCTCCTCCACCGGCCTCCAGATTTTCATCATAGACATTATATTTTTCTGTCATTTTTCCTGTTTCCTTGTATACCTTCAGGTTTAGGTCAACCCATCTGATTTTAATTTTATTAGCTAAATCATTAAAACCATAATTTTTTAAGCCCTTATATACTATCCATTGCAAAGGAGCCCACCCATTAGGCGCATCCCATTGCTGACCTGTAAAAGCTAAAGTAGTTAATAAACCTCCAGTTTTTAAAAACTTGTTTTCCAGATTTTGTGCTACAATTGCGGCTTGTTCCTGATTTGCTATTGAAAAGAAAAGTGGGAAGGTAGCTGCTAATGTTTCATATTCCTTCTGCTTATTTTCAATAAAATCATAATCAAAGTAAAATCCTTTTTCTTCCTTCCAGCAATATTTCTGAATAGCTTCTCTTCGATTTTGAGCCAAGGTCTTATATCTTTTCGCAGTTACAGTACTTTTCTGAGAAGCATATACCTCTGCAATTGTTTCCTCAAGATGAACCAATAAGCAATTTAAATCAATTGGAATAATATCAGTGGTATGAATACTATCAAAAGCCTCAGGATTTTTAAACCATCGGCTGCTAAAATCCCAACCTGATTCCGCAGCGGCTCTTAAATGTCTATAGAGTTCTTCCGGTTTTTGTTTAGAATGTTCGGCCAGTTCAAAGTCTTCTTTGTATGCCTCCGGTCTTGGGGTATTATTACTATCCCAATAACGATTTAATACAGAGCCATCAGGCATTTTTATCACTCTCTTGTTCGCTTTTGTATCTCCCTTTAACAAGCGTTTGCCCTCCATCCAGAACTCATATTCTTTTTCCATATAAGGCAAATAATCAACCAGCACCTGTGATCCCTTTTCTTCACTTAATAATTTTAGTATTAAAGCATAAAAAGGCGGTTGAGAGCGACCCACATAGTAGACCCGGTTAGCATTGGGAATATGGCCTATTTTATAAATCAGATAAGAAAAATTATTAACCATGGCCTGAATCATATCCACTTTACCAGATACCTGCAAGCCTAACATTGTAAAATAACTATCCCAATAATAAACTTCTCCGAAGCGACCACCCGGCACTATATACGGATTTGGCAGTGGAATCAACGACGATTTTTCATTATGAGGTTCACGAGTCAATACAGACCATAATTCTTCTATATGTTCGGTGGCAGATTTACTTTTATCACTGCTATAAGAGGTTTCATAATCATTAGGCAAATCAAAGTTATTAAGCACAAAAGTCTTCAGGTCAAAATCTGACAAGTTCTTTTGCTCAGCATAACGGATTTTGATTTCCTGCAAACTCTCTTCATTATTAATGCCTTTGGGAGTACAATCCGGAAAAGTCTTATTGTCCGGGAATACCCTTGCCAATTGTACATCTTCAAAAAGCTCTCCTAACTCGTGAATATATTTAATCGTTTGTCGCATTTGATTTTAACTCTACTCAATGTCCTCCTTTGGCATTGAATTCTATATTTTTACCAGTTTTTTTTTGAAAACTATTTAACAAGACTAAGCACCCAATTAAAATAAGCATCGGTATCAAAGAAAAATAGAATGCTTTACTACCTCCTATACTTTTGAAAAGGTAACCTACTAAACGTGAACCTATTGTTCCACCTATTGCAGAAAAAAAAGTAAGCAATGATGCCATTGGGCTATGAAATACTTTTTCGGTAGCGCTTAATACAATCGAATTTACCAATGGATAAATTGGTGCTAAAAAGAAGCCAATTAATGGAAACACATAAGCAATCACTGGTACATCTGCCAATGAATTGATTGTTTTTACTTCCAGATTATTCGTCTGCGGTAAAACCAAAATAACCATCAAAGCCGCCCCTATCAGACAAGCTAATAAGATAGTTAACCAATATATTTTCTTAATTAATATAGATGACAGAAATCTTCCTCCGGCAATCGATAACATCAGAATTACGGCCATGAATACGCTTGTTCTTTCAGGAAGGTGTAATACTTTTTCGTTAAATGTAGGCAACCAACTCATAATTCCCTGCTCTGTCATTACATACATAAAGGCAGCTATTGCAAATACTGCTACCATCGGGCGTTTTAATAAGCTAATCATTTGTTTAAAATCATCAGCTACATTACTTCCCGGAATTTCATAATTCAGCGTGCTGAAATCTGAAGTCATTAAGAATAGAAAGGAAATGGCTATCAATGCGGCTACTACCAGATAAACTCTTAACCAGGCATCAGGATCAGTATCGCTATAAAACAGAGGAAAAGACACAAACGCCACCGCAATACCGACCATAAAGAAGCTTTCGATAGAACTTAAGATACTTTTATGTTCTTTATCATCACTGGCTACTAGTCCGACCAATGAATAAACAGATACTTTAATTACTGCGAAAGAGATACCAACACAAGCAAATAAAATTCTGACAGCCGTAAACGAATTTCCAAAATACATGCCAATACAGCCAACAAAAACCAGTACCAAAGCTATTAACATTCCTTTTTTATAGCCTAATCTTGGCAGAAAAGAACCAACTAAAAAAGAGACAAAGGCAATTGACAAATCTTTAAATGCCTCAAGCGAGCTGGCAGCTACTTCGTCTACATGATAAGTATTAATTGATTTCTGAATCAATATACCTACGCTATTCAATAAAATGGCAAAAACGAAATAATTAAGATACAATGACAGTTTGATTTTCCAGTTTTTCATAGTGTATTCGGGATAGGGCGGGGTTAAATAATGTCTAATTATTGAATATACTTTAAATCTCATCAATTTGAGATTTGGTGCTCAAAAAAAAACGAGCATACTGCCCGTTTTTTATTCATCATACGTTGACGTATTTTCTAAAACAAAACTAAATGTATTATTTAACGTGTTACAAAATTCATTGTTTTCAATGAGAAAAAATATCCTCATATTCATTAGTTTTAGTGCTATATTATTATTTTTATGAAAATTTTAATTATTCTTATCTTAATATAGTGAAAACCCCTTTTGAAAAGATTCAACCCGACGAAGGAAGTTCGTTCAGACTGCTACATTTAAAGATTTCCTCAAATATTTTCCCTTGGAATTACCATTATCATCCCGAGTATGAAATGGTATTTGTACATTACGGTACCGGAAGAAGACACGTGGGTAATCATTTAAGTTATTATGAAGACGGAGATTTAGTGCTGATTGGCTCAAATCTACCTCATGCCGGCTTTGGATATGATGCTTTGGATGAACATGAAGAAACAGTTATTCAGTTTAAAGAGGACTTTTTAGGTGAAAATTTCTTCGATAAACCAGAAATGACAAATATCAAAGCACTTTTCGAGCGCTCACAACATGGCATTCACTTTTTTGGAAACACCAAAAAGATTGTAGGCAATCGCTTGAAGAAAATGCCGCAACTCTCTCACTTCGGACGGATGATTGAATTATTATCAATTTTTCAGATTCTGGCCAATTCTGAAGAGTATATATTATTGAATGTGGCTGATACTCGCTATGATTTTAACCAAAAAGATCAGGCTCGAATCAAACGTATTTATGAATATGTAGAACAATCATATAGCGCACCAATCAATATTAAACAAGTAGCAGATATTGCCCATTTAACAGTACCATCATTCTGTAATTATTTCAAAAAAGTCATGAACATGACTTACACCGATTTTGTGAATGAATACCGTATCAATCAGGCCTGTAAGTTGCTCATGACCGAAAAAAGTATTACTGATGTATGTTTTGAATGTGGGTTTTCGAATGTCTCCTATTTCAGTAAGGTTTTTAAACAGATAAAAGGCAAAAGCCCTATGCAGTTTAAAAACCTTGTATTGAGGAAGAAATAGCACGATAAGAAAATCCCTTAAACTGACATTTCGCCACAAATATCTTTTTCCAGATTAAATTTCACTCGCTCGAAAGAATCATCTTTTCCGAATAAATACATCATTTTGGTGATGGCGGCTTCAGTAGTTATATCAGAGCCGCTGATTACACCTATTTCCTGCAATTTGCGGCTTGTTTGGTACGTACCTTGTAATACCCTGCCCCCATCACATTGTGAAACATTATAAATAACAATACCTTTGTCAATCGCTTGTTTTATTTCTTCTAAAAACCAACTCTCGGAAGGAGCATTCCCGGCACCATAAGTTTCCATAACTATTCCCTTCAATCCTTTCGTATTAAATATATTACGAATCAGATTCTGCTGAATACCAGGAAAAAGTTTAAGTATCATTACATTATCATCCATCTGCTCATGCAGCTGTAAAGGCAAATCTGTTCTATATGGTCGAATAAATGGGAAATTATAATCAATAGTAACCCCTACTTCTGCCAGATTAGGATAGTTTTCTGACCTGAACGCATTAAACTGGCTACTCTCTTTTTTCTTGGCTCTATTACCACGTAACAGATATGAATTAAAATAAATAGCCACTTCCGGCACAACAGGTCTACCATTTATCCGGGCGGATGCTATCTCCAGTGCCGTTATCAAATTTTCACGGGCATCAGTGCGAGCTATACCTATGGGTAGTTGTGCACCGGTTAAAATTACAGGCTTACTCAAGTTTTCTAGTAGAAAACTCAAGGCCGACGCAGTGTAGGCCATTGTATCTGTACCATGCAGAATAACAAAGGCATCGAATTCTTCAAAATTATCATATACAATCCGGGCAATTTCTACCCAATTTGTAGGAGTCATGTTTGAAGAGTCGATGGGCTTATCTAAGGTAAGAATAGTGAGTTCAAATTCAACTCGATGTAGTTCTGGTACATTGGTAAGTATCTCATTAAAGTTAAAAGGCACCAAGCTTTTGCTTTTTGAGTCGTATACCATACCCAATGTTCCTCCGGTATAAATCATTAAAACAGAGGTGGCACGATTATTTTTTATTGATGAAGTAGTAATTTTTGAAGTTTTATAAGACATAAAAAAGTTTTTTTTCGCAAAAATACAAGGTTTGATTTGAGCTTAAATACTGATTTTTTTAAAATATTATATGCAAGCTACCTAAATCGCAACTTAATTTTTAGGAAAAAACATTTTTTTAAGTAAAAATACTCAAAACTGAGCCAAATTTTTAAGTTTTTACAATTCTAAAATATAACTATTCAAAGATTTATTTTCACTTTTTTTGAATTTTATTTTAAATATTACGTTATATTTGAAAAGCAACAAACGAAAACACAATAAAAGGACGGAGATATGAATTTGCAATCGACATTAAGAATAATTGCTGACGAGGTAGAAATTATAGACTGCTTGGTAGACAACAGAGAAATGTTCAAAACATTTGACACCAATAAAACTGCTGCATTTTTAGTCGGAGAAGATTTTCACCTGGTATTTTATTTAGCCGACAATGAGCCTGAAAATCGTTTCCTGATGTATATCGTAGAAGATTTTTCAGTGAATGAAGACTGTATGGCTTTTGTGGTGAAACAGATTGAGGAACAAATACAACAAAACCGCAATGTTTATATAATGAAACAGGCCCGTAACAAAGTATTAGATATGCTTTACATGACTGATACTTTCAGAGCCTTGTTCGGTAAAAAGGATGTAAAACAAGCAGACGAATATTACTATTAATTATTCAATTTCGTCCAGAAACATTCTATACGCACGTTTTAGCTCATCATAAGCTTTCATATTCTGCTTTTGGTGAGCTATTTCTATTCCGTTCTTATACACTTCTTCAGCTTTCTCCCATTGCTCCATTTCAAAATATAAAGCTGCTGCATGATAATACGTCGGCACGTAATCAGGGTGTTCATCCAATAGCTTTTCTAAGTAGACTAACGCCTTTCCCGGATTGCTATTCATATACTCCATAGCTACCCCATAAATATTAAAAGGATCGTTCGGTTCTTCATCCAGATACTGCAATAAAATTTTTAATCTTTCCTCTTGCATACTATTTCTCTTTAATTTAGATTTGCAATTGTTATGCATGCATAACAATTTTCCTAGCCTTACTGTTTGCTCTAGTGGCAAAAATAGGCAATAATACTCTTAGGTTCATTATATTAATAATGCTTTTTAGAAAACCCCTAAAAGCATCTATTCTATAAAAAACTCCCCTTTAGGGGTACGGGGGCAAAATACTATGAAAATACTAGTCTGCATTTCGAGTGTGCCTGATACAACTTCTAAAATCAGTTTTACTGATGGAGACTCTAAGTTGAATAAGGCAGGAGTACAATACATCATCGGACCCTACGATGATTACGCGCTGGCAAGAGCCGTAGAATTAAAAGAAAAATCTGGTGCAAGTATCACAGTATTAAATGTAGGCGAAGCAGATGCGGAGCCACAAATCCGTAAAGCTTTAGCTATTGGCGCAGATGATGCCATCAGAGTCGATACTGAACCAACTGACTCATATTTTGTAGCAGAGCAAATCGCTGCCGTAGCAAAAGAAGGTAATTATGACCTGATTTTGATGGGCAGAGAAACAAGTGATTATAATTCTGGTGTGGTACATGGTATTGTGGGCGAGATTTTAGGAATTCCGTCATTCTCTCCGGTTATGCAATTAGATATTGAGGGTGGTGTGGCAAAAATGACTCGTGAAATTGAAGGTGGCAAAGAAATATTGGAAGCTCCTCTCCCACTAGTATTAGGATGTCAGGAACCAATTGCCGAGTGGAAAATCCCGAATATGCGTGGTATTATGACTGCACGTACTAAACCTTTGAAAGTAATTCCTGCCTCAGGAGAAGCCTTGACTTCAACTGACAAATACAGCTTACCTCCGGCCAAAGGTGCCTGCAAAATGATTCCTGCTGATGAGGCCGAAAAGCTGATCGAGTTATTACATAAAGAGGCAAAAGTACTATAATTCACATTATTCATTTCAGAAAAGACATTTAATCATGGCTATATTAGTTTTTACAGAGATTGCTGATGGTGCAATCAAAAAGTCATCATTGGAAGCCATTTATTATGGCGCTCAGGTGGCAGAAAAATTAGGTACGTCAGTTACAGCTTTGGCTATTGGCAAAGCTGATAAGGCGGAGCTGGCTATTGCGGGTCATTATGGGGCAGGCAAAGTATTGCACGCAAACGATTCTAAATTGGAAACCCCAAATAGTATGGCTTATGCCAAAGTTTTGGTTGAAGCAGCCAATGCTACTGGTGCCAAAGTAATTATTACGGCGAAATCATCTCTAGCCGATGCAGTAACTGCGCGCGCTGCCGGCACTTTAAAAGCTGCAGTTGTGGGCAATGTAGTTGAGCTACCAGATTTATCAAATGGATTTAAAGTAAAAAGAAGCATTTTTACGGGCAAAGCCTTTGCCGATGTAAATGTAACCAGCGATATAAAAGTATTAGCTATCAAGAAAAATGTAGTAAGCCCTGTGGAAGGAAGCAATGCCGCATCTGTAGAAGCCTTTACTCCTGCTTTAGCTGACAACTTATTTACTGCTAAAGTTACTGAAACAGTAAAAGCTACTGGAACCGTTTCATTACCGGAAGCTGACCTTGTTGTTTCTGGGGGACGTGGGATGAAAGGCCCAGAACACTGGCAACCATTATTAGATTTAGCAGATGCATTAGGAGCAGCAACAGCCTGTTCAAAACCTGTTTCTGATTTAGATTGGAGACCGCATCATGAACACGTTGGTCAAACAGGTGTCAAAGTTTCTCCAAACCTATATATCGCATGTGGTATTTCAGGAGCAATTCAACATTTAGCAGGTGTGAATTCATCAAAAGTGATAGTTGTAATCAATAAAGATGCTGATGCCCCATTTTTCAAAGCTGCTGATTATGGCATTGTAGGAGATGTTTTTGAAGTATTGCCAAAATTGACAAAAGCAGTAAAAGAATTGAAATAAATATAAAATAAAAATACTAAAGGCCTTAGAGACTACCGATCTCTAAGGCCTTTTCGGTTTTAGATACAATAATAAATGTCTTTGTTCGCTAGACTTCAAGATAGAATTGACGTATACGGTGCTTTGAATAAAATAAAAAACCTTTTGATCTTTAATTTATGCTTAAAGTTGAGAGTTTTTATGTTTTTTTGGAAACCAAAACAAACGTTTTAAAGTTAAACCCTGTGTACTAAACATTCACAAGACATTTTTATCGTTTAGATTAAAAGACCAATTAAGAAATACTTATATTTGCAACGTGGAAAAAATAAAACTCGAAATATTAGGTCTATCTCCAAGCCAATCACAAACTGGCTCATTTGCGTTAGTACTGGCAGAAGAATTTGGTAATCGCCGATTACCAATTATTATTGGTATGTTTGAAGCCCAGGCTATCGCTATTGAAATGGAGCGCATTACCCCGAATCGTCCAATGACTCACGACTTGTTTAAATCATTTGCCCGTGCATTTGATTTTACAGTTGAAGAAATACTAATTTCAGATTTAAGGGAAGGTATCTTCTACGCCAAAGTTGTTTGCACTGATGGTATCCGTCAAAAATCTATTGATGCCCGTCCGTCAGATGCTGTAGCTATTGGTTTACGCTTTCAGGTACCTATTTATACAACCAATCAGATTTTATCTGATGCAGGCATAACAGCTCAGGATGCAACAACAGCCGATGAGCCTCAGGAATTGGTATCTTCTTCGACACGCCCTCAAAAAGTATCAAAAGATACTTTAAAAGACTTAAATCTGGAAGAATTGAACAATTTATTGAATCAGGCATTAGCGAACGAAGAGTACGAGAAAGCTGCTAAAATCAGAGATGAAATTGGAAAGAGAAATTAACTGAAAAATTTATAACATTAATTATTAAGCCATTTGTACGCACAAATGGCTTTTTTATTTTTGCTAATCCACTATTTACTTTGCGAAATTGTTAATTTCTTCAAAAAACGGCTCAAAACGCCAAAATATAGATACTTTGCTGTATCACTTTCAAAATATCCTATATCTTTGCGAATATCTCCCAGTTCCCCTTTTCAAACAATTAACTATTAATCATTATAAATCCTTATTATTTATGTTTTCTTATCTAAAAAAGAAATTTGAAAAGTATAAAATTAAAAGAACTTTTAAGGAATATGGCTACAAGGTAGAAGTATATGATCTACCTGAATTTGGCAAAGTAAGTTTTGCTAAATGGGAAAATCCACTCGAAGCTGAAAAACATATTACCCAAGGGCAAGTAGATTTTTATAAGAAAATATTAAAAAAAGGAGACTTTATTATTGATATTGGCACACATATCGGGGATTCAACAATTCCAATGGCTTTGGCTGTAGGTAAAGAGGGAACGGTATTAGGGTTTGACCCTAATCCATATGTTTATAAGGTTTTAGAAAAAAATGCATCGCTGAATAAAGAATTAACAAATATTATTCCTCTCCCATATGCCATTACGACATATGAAGGGGATTTTTTCTATAGCTCATCTGAAGCCACCTATAATAATGGTGGGATAGCTGAAACCCAACAAAACAGACATGGGAAATACGGGTTGAACGAGAAAGTGAAAGGTGTAAACCTCGAGCATTTTGTCAATGAAAATTATAAAGATAAAATCTCGAAACTTTCATTAATAAAAATTGACACAGAGGGCTATGATACTGAAATTCTAAAATCTATTTTGCCTTTTGTGAAAAGCACCAAGCCTAATCTGATTTTTGAATGTTTTCCTAAATTAAGTAAATCTGATAGATATTTCCTTTATGATTTAGTAGCTGATTTAGGTTATGATTTATATTATGTAGAAGCTTTTGATGCTACAACTAAAAAACAACTCATAACCCGTGAGAATATGACCGATTGGAAACATTTTGATATTTTGGCAATTCCAAAAAATTAATGTCGCCTTATAGCCGGGTATATTGATAAGTAAGTTTTTTATTTATATCTTACCCCTTCAATATACCCTAACTAAACAATATAACAATTTATAATGCTTCGAGTACTTCGTAACTTTTTGCCAATACCCAATAATGACCCTAATCCTTTTTTTAGGTACATTTCTTATATAGATATTTTTGGAATTTTTGAGAGAGATCCATTTGGCAACTGGTTAATTTTAAAGCGTCTGATAATTCTAATAGCAGGTTGGCCAACTTATTGGCGCATTGCTGTAGCCAATCAATTAAAAGTTGAAGGAGCTGAAAAAATAGCTCGCCTACCTAATCAGAATGTATATTTCATATCAAATCATCAGACTTACTTCGCCGATGTTATTACCTTTTACCATATCTTTTGTTCAGTAAAATGGGGATTTGGCAATAGAGTTATACCTGTTTCATTATTTGCACCAAGGGCTAGGATATTTTATGTAGCGGCTAGCGAAACAATGAAAGAAGGAATCATTCCTCGAATTTTCAGTTTGGCCGGTGCTATTCTGGTTGAACGTTCATGGAGAGCTCAAGGACAAAATGTAAAACGTGAGCTGGACACCTCGGCCGGGACCAATGTTTCTAAGGGGCTTAAATTTGGTTGGGTTGTGAGTTTTCCGCAAGGCACAACAAGTCCATATGCTCCTATTCGTAAGGGAACAGCACATATTATTAAAGATTCCAATCCGATTGTAGTTCCAGTAGTAATTAATGGATTCCGAAGGGCTTTTAATAAGACAGGGTTGGCTTACAAAAAGCGTAATACTGAATTAAGGGTAAAATTTAAAGACCCAATTCATTTTGCTCCGGAAGCAACTGTTGAAGAGATTACAGAAGTAATTAAGAATATTATTGAGCAGGATATGCCTGAAAGAATTGCCCGATGGAGGGGCGAGGCTTCTGATTCTGTTAAAAATCATTAAATTTCTCCATATTTCTACTACATTTTTTATCTTTGCCCAAAATTACGACACCGTATAGGTTTGTTTTAAATAGATTTACAATGCCCAAACGAAAATTAGGTAGTTTTCCGAGCCTATTGATTATCATCAGCTTATCAACTGCTTTATTTCTGATTGCTTTTACAGGTTGGATTGCTCTGACCTCTAAACAATTGGTTAGTTATGTAAAGCAGAATATAGAGGTTCAGGTCTATTTAGACAAATCACTTACACAAATTCAGCAGGATTCTGTTCGTAATATTATTGCAAAGAAAGCCTATGTGGCTTATGCAGACAATGTTCCACAAATAAAATTCATTTCGAAAGAAAGTACAGCAAAACGAGTACTGAAAGATATCAATGAAGATTATAGCTCAGTATTAGGTGAAAATCCTTATAGAGATGCTTTCAGTCTTAGGATTCGTGAAAGTTATTTGAGTGAACTGAATCTGGAGATTATTAAAGCGGACCTGGAGCAAGTAACAGGTGTTTTTGAAGCAGACTATGCCAAAGATTTTGTAGATAGTATTAACAAAAATGCCTATAAGGCTTTCCTGATAATTGCTTCGGTAATTGTTGTACTATTGGTTGCCATTTTCTTATTAATTAATAATACAATCAGATTAGCCCTTTATTCTCAAAGGTTAATTATCAGAAGTATGCAATTAGTAGGTGCCACGGATTGGTTTATTCAAAAACCATTTATTGGCAGAGGAATCTGGCAAGGATTTGTATCTGGTGTTATTGCCATAGGATTATTCTTGGGGGTTCAACAAATAGCAGTTAATAAAATTGAAGATCTTGTCATATTACAAGATTATATTAAAATAGCCTTTTTGTGTGGCGGTGTGGTATTACTAGGTGTCTTAATTAGTGTTTTAAGTACCTTTCAATCAATGCACCGTTATTTAAGAACACCTCTTGAAGATTTATACTAAATGAACCTATTGAAAGGCTGCCGTAGAGTTAATTTATAGATTCAAAAATTAAGAGACCAATATTTATATCAGTTCTTGTAAAGTCTATCCCTTTTACACGAATACACAATAAAAATATTATCCTTGGGATAAGGAAACTTTGGATTATGAAAAATATCACACCGAAAACAGGAGAGGTAAAAGTTAGCCCCAATGCACCTGGCAATGATAATAGAAGTGCGCTTCCATTCAACCGTCAAAACTATCTGTTAATGTTAGTTGGTATCGGTCTTATCATGGTTGGTTTCTTTATCATGACTTTAGATAAAGAGGAGTTTGGCTTTGGTTTTCTGGGCATCACGCTTGGCCCTGCCATCACTTTTATTGGCTTTTTATTTGAATTTTATGCTATTTTCAAAAAGAAATAATCTTTTCGAAGAGTAGAAATATTTTTTATTTAATAAAAATGACGGATTAGCAGTCCGTCTTATTTATATATTTGCATTCCTAAATATTTACTAATAACACGACCATGAATCTTATTCAGGCTATTATCCTTGCTATCATCGAAGGAATCACAGAATATTTACCAATCAGTTCAACCGGACATATGATTATTGGCTCATCGTTGATGGGTATTAGCGAATTAGATTTCACAAAAGTATTTGAGGTAAATATTCAGTTTGGCGCTATTCTTTCAGTTCTTGTTCTCTATTGGAGAAAATTCCTTCAATCTTTTGAGTTCTACGCCAAATTATTAGCAGCTTTTATTCCTGCGGCTATTATTGGTTTTCTTCTGAATGATTTCATTGATAGTTTACTTGAAAGTGTAGTGGTAGTTGCCGTTTCAATGGTATTAGGTGGGTTTATTCTGGTCTTCATAGATAAGTATTTTGAAAATAAAGCCATTAAAGCAAACATTAGTTACCCAGATGCAGTGAAAATTGGTTTATTCCAATGTATAGCTATGATTCCAGGCGTATCGCGTTCAGCAGCAAGTATCATCGGTGGGATGTTTCAAGGACTTTCGCGTAAAGATTCAGCTGAATTCTCATTCTTTCTGGCAGTACCTACCATGTTTGCAGCCTCGGCTTATAAGTTATTAAAAAGCTATAAAGCAGGTACACTTACTTTTTCTTCTGATGAATTACAGCTTTTGGCTGTAGGAAATATAGTTGCATTCATCGTTGCGATGATTGCTATTAAATTCTTTATTAGCTATCTACAAAAATACGGATTCAAAGTTTTTGGTTATTACAGAATTATTGTAGGCTTAATCATCCTGGGCTTAATAGCAGCAGGTTATGAATTGAAAATCGTTTAGAGCCTGTTTAAATATTGTCTTTCTGACTGAAAAGGATAGATTTTTCAGTTAGACAAGGCGTATTTTGCAGACGTAGCCGGCAGCTACGGCGAAAAAATACAACGCAGGATAACTGAAAAAGATACCTTTGAAAGTCGAATTATAATATTTAAACAGGCTCTTAGCTCGAAATTAAAACTCCATTTATGCAAACAGTCGTTGATGAAAGAAATGAGGTGCTATTGATTGACAAACCTCTTAAATGGACTTCTTTCGATGTAGTAAATAAAGTTCGGTATGCAGGTAAATATAAAAAAGTAGGCCATGCAGGTACTTTAGACCCCTTGGCTACTGGTTTATTAATACTATGTACCAACAAAAAAACCAAAGAGATTGATACCTATCAGGCTCAGGAAAAAGAATATACTGGAACGTTAGTTTTAGGTAAAACTACACCATCAGTAGATTTAGAAACTGATTTTGATGCAGAATATCCGATTGACCATATTACAACTGAAGCTATCAATCAGGTCAAAGCACAATTGACCGGAATTATAGACCAGATACCTCCTGCGCACTCTGCCATTAAAGTTGATGGCAAACGAGCCTATGAATCAGCCAGGAAAGGTGAAGAAGTGATAATAAAATCCAGACAGGTTGAAATAAAAGAGTTTGATATAAATACTGCAAATTTTCCCGAACTCTCATTCAGAATTGTATGTTCTAAAGGTACTTATATCCGAAGCCTGGTGAGAGATTTTGGCAAATTACTAAATTCAGGAGCTTATATGAGCTCACTTCGAAGAACCAGAATTGGTGATTTCAGGATTGAAAATGCGCTAACACTAGACCAATTTCTGGAGAATATTCGTAATTTTGCCCCTAATCAATCATAAGTCTTGCGAAGGATTGACCATGCAGGAGTGCCTTACAAAATACCTTACACATTGAAAGTATATTACAATCTATCAGATTTTAAGCCATTAGAAAATGCCATTGTCACGAGTGGTACATTTGATGGAGTTCATTTAGGTCATCAGAAAATCTTACAAATATTACGGGAAACAACCGAAGCTTCAAGAGGTGAATCAGTTGTACTTACCTTCTGGCCACATCCCAGAATGGTGGTTTCACAAGATAGTCAAAGCCTGAAATTATTATCTACTGTTGATGAGAAAATCGAATTACTTGAAAAGCAGGGAGTCAATCACTTGCTCATAGTTCCATTTACACGTGAATTTTCAGAATTGAGCTCAGAAGAATATGTGCAGAAGATATTAATAGATACTATTGGTACAAAGAAATTAGTGATTGGTTACGATCATCGTTTTGGCCGAAACCGTGAAGGGAGTTTTCAATATTTAGAAGATAATTCTGAGCGATTTGGGATTGAAATAGAAGAAATCTCTCGACAGGAGATTGAAGATTTAGTAATCAGTTCAACTAAAATACGGGAATCATTATTAGAAGGAAATGTAAAATCTGCCAATGATTTATTAGGTAGACATTATAGTTTTTCAGGTATTGTAGTGAAGGGTCGACAGTTAGGACGGACTATTGGTTTCCCAACTGCCAATGTACAGGTTTCAGAGTCTTATAAATTGATTCCGACCAATGGTGTTTATGCTGTAAGAACATTAGTTCGAGGACAATGGTTGAATGGCATTATGAATATTGGTAATCGCCCAACGGTTGATGGCATCGGAAGAACACAAGAAGTTCATATTCTTAATTTCAGTGATGATATTTATGGAGAGAACATCACTGTGGAATTGATTGACTACATAAGACCTGAACAAAAATTCAATGGTCTTGATGAATTAAAAACCCAGATTCTGAAAGACAAAGAAAGAGCTATCCAGATTTTATGAAAATAGATTTTATTGAAATTCTTGGCTGGATTGGAGCGGTATTGGTAACGGGGTCTTATTTCCTGAATATTCAAGGAAAATTAGACGCCAAAGACAACCGCTACATCTGGGCTAATGCTATTGGTGGAATATGTTTTATTATCAATACATATTTCCACCAAGCATATCCATCAATGGCTGTTAATATTATTTGGGTATTGATTGCCGTAACAGCCATTTTTCGTAAAAAATAGGTTTACGCGTTTTTCACATAGCTACCCAACCACTTGATAGTGTGTCTATGTTTCTTAAAAAGTTTCTCAACATTCTCGTCTTTGTAGAAACCTTCCAGTTCGATAAAAAACCAGAAATTAAAATCTTCGCTACCTTTATAAGGGCGGCTCTCAATCTTTGTTAAATTGATTCCGGCTTTCTTGAAATCCTGTAAGAAACCAGCCAGAATACCTGGCTTATCAGTGTCTGGTAGGCGGGCGATAATGGTAGTTTTATCACTTCCACTTCTCTGATTTTCAAAACCTTTGGCAAGGATATAGAAACGCGTACGGTTCTGTCCGTTATCTTCTATATTGTTAAATAATACAGGTAAACTGAATAGTTTAGCTGCAATCTCAGAGCAAATAGCTGCACTTTCAGGGTCTTCTGCTGCTAATTTAGCGGCTTTAGACGTTGATTCTACCTGAATCTCTTCCGGGTGAGTTTGTTCAAAGTATTTATTCAGGAAACCCCGGCACTGTCTGAAAGCTATATCTTTTGAGTAGATTCTTTTGATTTTTGAAGGATTTTCAGCTTCTGTTGCTAATGCAAAATGCACAGGAATCTTTAATTCTGCTGCTACATTTACATTCATTTCATTGAGTAAATCTACTGTTTCATAAACAATCCCTTCCTGATTATTTTCAATCGGAATCACTCCAAACTTAGCTCTACCAGTATCTACCGCTTCAAAGACTGATTTAATGGTTGGCAAGGTCATATATTCGCTCATGGCACCAAAACGACTTTCTGCAGCCTGATGCGTAAAACTTCCTTCCGGTCCTAAAAAGGCTACTCTTTCAGGAAGTTCGATATTTCTAGCGGCAGCAAAGATTTCTAAATAAATGGCTTCGATAGCTTCTTTGTTTAACAATCCATCGTTTTGCGCATTCATCCGGTCCAGAATCTGTTTTTCCCGTTCAGGCCTATAAATAATTGCTTTAGTTGAGCGTTTAATTTCACCAACTTTATGCACCAGTTGCATACGTTTATTTAGCAGTACCAACAACTGGTCGTCAATCGAATCAATGTCTTTTCTTACTTCCTCAAGTGTCACTGTCTGGATAGGTGTTTAAATTTCTAAAAATTTGTAAGGGTTTGTTATATTCAGCATAGCCCAACATTTGACTCTGGGCAATTATAATTAAGCAACTTCTTTTACGTCCAGGATTTTCTCCAAAACCTCGTCAATTTCATCTTTCTCTACTCTCAGGTTATCAATAATAAACCGTTGGCGTTCCGGGGTATTTTTACCCATATAATAACTTAAAATTTTGGCAATAGATGATTCTTTTTCTAAAATGACCGGCTCCAATTTTATGTCTTCACCGATGAAGCCTTCAAACTCATCTGGTGAAATTTCACCTAACCCTTTAAAGCGAGTAATTTCTGGTTTTGGAGATAACTTCTTAATTGCTTTCTCTTTCTCCTCGTCCGAATAGCAATAAATAGTTTGTTTCTTATTCCGAACCCTGAATAGAGGTGTTTCAAGTATATATAGATGTCCTTCTCTCACTAAATCTGGAAAGAATTGCAGAAAGAATGTTAACAATAATAACCTGATATGCATCCCATCAACGTCGGCATCGGTGGCAACGATTATTTTATTATAGCGAAGCCCGTCTAAGCCGTCTTCAATATTCAGCGCATGCTGCAATAGGTTAAACTCCTCATTTTCATAAACAATCTTCTTGGTCAGGCCGAAGCTGTTCAATGGCTTACCTCTTAAACTAAAAACCGCCTGTAATTCAGGATTACGTGCTTTAGTAATCGAACCACTGGCCGAATCTCCTTCTGTAATGAACATGACTGTTTCAAAACGTTTTTCATTCTTCTCATCATCAAGATGGAAACGACAGTCTCTTAATTTTCTGTTATGCAGATTGGCTTTTTTAGCGCGTTCATTAGCTAATTTCTTAATGCCTGCTAATTCTTTTCTTTCTCTTTCCGATTGTTCGATTCTTTTCTTTAATGCCTCCTTTATAGCAGGATTCATATGCAGAAAATTGTCAAGCTTTTCTTTCAGAAAATCTCCTATAAAAACTCTGACCGTAGATGAGTTAGGTTCAGGAGACATAGTCAACGAGCCCAATTTCGTTTTGGTCTGTGATTCAAAAACAGGTTCTTGTACCCTTATCGAGATTGCTCCAATAATAGACTGGCGAATATCTTCTGGCGCATAATCTTTACCAAAGTGTTCTCTTACTGTACGAACAATGGCCTCGCGAAAACCTGATAAGTGTGTACCACCTTGAGTTGTATTTTGTCCGTTTACGAATGAATAATATTCCTCACCGTATTGATTGCTATGTGAAAGTGCTACTTCAATATCTTCACCCTTTAAGTGAATAATTGGATAGCGTAATGAATCTTCATCGGTTTTTCGACGCAATAAATCCAATAATCCATTTTGAGAGATATATTTCTGCTTATTGAAAACAACAGTCATTCCCGCGTTCAGGTAGCAGTAATTCCATATCATGGCTTCCACAAATTGCGGAATATAATGATAGTGTTTAAATACAGTATCGTCTGGTGTGAAGGAAACCAATGTTCCATTCTTCTGGTCTGAATCAATAATCTCCGATTCTTTCACTAACTCACCTTTGGTAAATTCAGCCCATTTAGACTTGCCCTCTCTGAAAGCCTGCACGCGGAATCGAGAAGAAAGGGCATTTACAGCCTTCGTTCCTACCCCATTCAAACCTACTGCTTTCTGAAACGCCTTGCTATCATATTTTGCACCTGTATTTATTTTTGATACTACATCAACTAATTTCCCTAATGGAATCCCACGACCATAGTCTCTTACCTCAGCCACTCCATCTTCTAATTTTATTTCGATTGACCTGCCATAACCCATGGCATATTCATCAATACAATTGTCTAATACTTCTTTTAACAAAACGTAGATTCCATCATCAGCAGCTGACCCGTCGCCCAATTTACCTATGTACATACCAGGACGCAATCTTATGTGTTCTTTCCAATCGAGCGATCGGATACTGTCTTCATTATAAGTTACTTCCTTATTTTCGGCCATTTTAAAAAATAATTTTGGTTTTATGGATTTTATATTTTTACTTTGTATTTCAAAGTTCTTTTTAACACATACTTAATATGAAACAGCAAGAAAATAAAAAAACTTCACTTACTTTGCAATGTTTTCACGTTGTGTTCATTAAATACTTAAACAGCAATTTGGCAAATAACGTTATAGATATGAAATTTAACAAAAATAATTTCTTCCAAACTTTCCTCAAATTTACGCTTTTTACACTAATTATTAGCAATTCTTTTGCACAAAATACGGGCAATCCGGGAAATGCACCAGCAAATGCTCCCGTAACTCCAGCGAACCCGACCACAGCCCCAGCTAACCCAAATGCTCCTGCTGGGCGCACTACACAACCAACGCCTAATATGCCATTGCCGAATCGTAATCGTGTAACAAATGCAAACGACCCGAATGCTATCAGAAATCTTACGTTGAATCCGGCAGACCAAGCAGCCATGACAAGAGAAGATTCTCTAAGAGCTATACGCGAACAAGAAGAAGAACAAGACGTGGCTAAAGCAACCTTAAGAAGAAGAATTTTTGGTTATAATCTATTTAATACCATTAAGTTTGACCCAACCCCGGCTATTAATATTGCTACGCCAAGCAATTATATCTTAGGCTCAAACGACCAATTGATTATTGATATCTATGGTTACTCACAAGCCACATATAAAGCCATCATTTCTCCAGACGGTTATATTACTTTAGATAGAGTTGGTCTTGTTTATCTGGCTGGCTCAACGATGGAGCAAGCCCGTGAGAAGATTCTTAATAAATTAGCAAAAGTATATATTGGTTTATTACCTTATGCAGGCAACCCGCCTAATACCTATCTGGTAGTTTCTCTTGGTAATATCAGAAGTATTAAAGTAACAGTTACAGGCGAAGTAATCGCACCGGGTACTTATACCTTATCATCTCTTTCTTCGGTTTTAAATGCGCTTTACGTATGTGGTGGCCCTAATGAATTGGGGACTTACCGCAAAATTCAGGTAATTCGTAATAATAGAGTATTCGCTACGCTTGACTTATATGAAGTATTGATGAGGGGTTATGCTAAAAACAATATTATTCTTCAAGACCAGGATGTGGTTCAGGTGAGTCCTTATGTTGCCCGTATAGCAGTACAAGGGAATACGAAGCGTAATGGTTTGTTTGAGTTAACAGAAAATGAGAAATTGCAGGATGCCATAGCTTATGCTGGTGGATTTAATCAATATGCCTATAAACATCGTTTAAAAGTATATAGAAATACAAGCAGAGAGCGCAAAATTATTGATGTAAAAGAGGCTGATTTTCCAAGCTTTAATGTTGTATCGGGTGACTCAATTGTGACAGAAAGACTATTGGAGCGCTATGAGAATATGGTAAGTATTGATGGAGCTATTTTTCGTCCAGGTCAATACTCTTTAGACAGTAACCCTACTTTATTGGAGTTAATTAAATCAGCAGAAGGATTAAGAGGGGAAGCATTGACTGGTAGAATTGCAATTGTGAGAACCCGCGACGATATGATTATCGAAAATATTTCAGTAAACCTTGACGATATCATGAAAGGAAAAGCTACTGATATTCCTCTGAAAAGAGAAGATGTTGTAACAATTCCTTCCATCTTTGATTTAACAGAACCTGCTTATGTTCGTATTCAGGGGGCTATCAATAACCCGGAAGGAGAAGCAGGGATTGAGTTGCCATTTGTCAGGAATCTGACGATTGAGGATGTATTAATCAAAGTAGGTGGTTTATCAGAATCAGCTTCTTTATCAAGAGTTGAGGTGGTTCGCAGAAAGAGAAATGTTGATCCTACGTCTGCCAATGCACAGATATCTGATACCTACGAGTTCAACATAAGACCAGATTTAAGTGTTGAAAATGCAGGAAACGTATTTGTTCTCTTTCCGTTTGATGAAATATTTATCAGAAAATCACCAAATTATGTAAAGCAAGCTTTTGTGCAAGTAGAAGGTGAAGTAATTTTCCCTGATAAATATGGTATCAAAAGTAAAGATGAAAAGGTATCTGATATCGTTAAACGTGCCGGAGGGCTTACGCCTTACTCATATCTGGAAGGAGCGACTTTAATCAGAGAAATTCAATTGAGTGATATTGAAATTGAGCAACGTCGTAAAGCTATTACCGAAATAGCTAATAGTGTGAAAGGCAACCAGACGATTGAAGTAGAGGATGTAGATGCCACCAAAAAATCCTCAATTGGTATTGATTTGAGAAAGATTCTTGAAAATCCGGGCTCAGTAGAAGATATGATTCTTCAGGACGGAGATATTATCCGTATTCCTAAACGTTTAGAAACAGTTCGTGTGCAAGGTGAGGTATTATACCCTACTACTGTTAAGTATTTCGACAGAGAGAATTTCATGAACTATATTTCTAAAGCAGGTGGTTTTACCAAACGTTCATTGAAAAGTAAATCTTATGTTTTATATGCAAACGGATCAGTGGACAGAACAAGAAGATTTTTATTCGTGAATATATATCCTAAAGTTGCACCGGGTTCAGAAATTATCATCCCTCAGAAAACAGCTACAGCCGTACAACAGATTGCACAGATTCAGAATTTGTTCGGTACTATCGCAGCTACTATGACTACTCTTATCGGTATCATAGGTATCTTACAAATCACTAAATAATACAACGCTGTACACAACACTATTTATTAAAAAAAATGGCTGAAACACAAATAATACAGGAAGAGCAAATCAGTACGAAAGATTTATTTCAAAAGATTGTTAATATATTCAAACTGATTGGCAGCGAGTGGAAACTGTTATTGATTGGCATTGCAGTGGGTACTTTAGTAAGTATCGTAATGGATATAAATAATTTCAAAGAGTCACAGTTTTATGGAGAAATCCAGTTTAATCTTGAATCAGGCACCCCAAATCAAGGCGGCATGGGCGGCTTTGCCGGACTTGCCAATGCCTTTGGTGTATCAGGCGGGATGGGTGGTGCACAATCAAGCGACCTGTTTAGTGGTGGTAACTTTGGTCTAGTGATTTCGTCAAAAACTTTGTACGAAAAGGCTTTGATGAAAGAGGTAATGGTTGGTAACAGAAAAACTTTATTTATTAACTATTATAAAGATAGCAGTGATATTAAACGTAAAGAATGGGGTGGTGATGTATTTCATGAGCCTAACAAAGCTGCTATCAATTTCAGATTTGTTCCGAAAAACCCTGAGCAGTTCTCAAAAGTCGAAAATGAATTGGTAGCCACCATTTATGAAAAATTGCTAAAACAAACGGAGTTGAAGCCTTTGGATAAAAATGGTTCAATCATGATTTTATCAGCAGTTACTAATAATGAAATGCTGACTAAGATATGGCTTGAAACGCTATTGAAAACACTTGAAGAATTTTATATTGATGTTCGTACGAAAAAGACACAAGATATTTTGGATATTCAAGTTGAACGTTTGAATGAATTACAAGGAAAATTGAATTCAACAGACCGCCAGTTAGCCATCACTACATTCCAGAATATGAATGCCGTTGATCCTACAGCACCTATGCGTCAGCAACAATTGAATAGAAATAATACTTATATTTCCAATCAATACTATACGCAAATGGCAACCGTTGAAAACCTGCGCATGCTAAAGATTCATCAGACTCCTCTATTTACTTTGCTTCAACCGGTGCGTCTACCTTTATTACGTAAAGATTATACAGTTGGTGGAAGTACAAAACTAGGGGCTTTCTTAGGTTTTTTCCTTTGTTTGGTATTCATCATCGTTCGTAGAACTTATCAGGAATTGGTAAGTTAAATTTAAAAAATTATTTTTGTCTGAAAGAATTAGCATTGTGAATGAAAAAATCGGAGAACGAAATAGTAATTAAAGCAGGGAAATCAGCACTACATTATTGGAGAGAAGTCTGGCGACAAAGAGAATTATTTTGGATATTAGGTAAGCGTGATGTAATGGTACGCTACAAACAAACTGTCTTAGGCATAGCCTGGGCAGTTTTTCGGCCATTATTAACAGCTTTGGTAATGACATTTGCTTTTGGTAAAATTGCCAAAATGGAGGTGGATGCCTCTCTACCCTATATGATTATTGTAATACCAGGTGTTATTATCTGGCTATTTTTTTCTCAATGCCTTTCACAAATAAGTAATAGCATTGTAGGTAATAGTAATCTGGTCTCAAAGGTATATTTTCCTCGAATTATTATACCTTTTAGTTCATTACTAGTTGGGCTATTGGATGCACTCATAGCTTTCGCTATGTTCTTTGTTTTTTGTATTTACTACCATTTCATACCCAACTGGCATATAGTATTTGCGCCTTTATTTATGTTATTAGCCTATCTTGGTGCATTCGGTTTTGGCTTAATTGCTTCTGTATTAAATGTCAAATACCGGGATATTGCTCAGATTATTCCTTTTATTGTACAATTTGGTTATTTCATCTCTCCAGTTGGATACACCAGCGAACAACAAAAAGATGCTTGGTGGTATCCATATTATAATCTGAACCCTGTTGTAGGTACTATTGATGGCCTTCGTTGGTCTTTATTGGGCGACTATGCCCCTTTTAATTGGCAAAGTTTAATACCAACCCTTGTATTTGTAACTATTTCAGTCATATTTGCAATTTGGTTTTTCCGCAAAAACGAAAATTCCTTTGTCGATTATATTTAACCTGTACACTGAGTGGCATTTGGCATGAAAGCAATTTCTATAAAAAATATTTCCAAGAAGTATATACTTAGTCATAAAAAGAAAAAGTATCAGAATTTAAAAGAAACAGTTACTGGCTTTGTAAAGGAGTTTTTCACAAGCAAAGATGAGCAAGAAACTAAAGAGGTATTCTGGGCGCTTAGAGGTGTAAGTTTTGATATTGAGCAGGGCGATAGAGTCGGGATTGTTGGCTCTAACGGTGCCGGGAAATCGACTTTATTAAAAATATTAAGCAGAATTACTGAGCCAACTCACGGTGAAGTAAAAGTAAGGGGCCGTATGGCCAGTTTACTTGAAGTAGGAACTGGTTTTCACCCAGAACTCACTGGTAGAGAAAATATTTTTCTGAACGGTGCGATTTTAGGGATGCGCCAGGATGAAATCAGAAAGCAATTTGACGAAATAGTAGATTTTGCTGGAATTGAAAAATTCCTGGATACTCCCGTAAAACGTTACTCTTCAGGAATGTACGTGCGTTTGGGATTTGCTATTGCCGCCCACCTTGAACCTGAAATTCTGATTGTGGATGAGGTTTTAGCCGTAGGTGATTCTGAATTTCAGAAAAAATGCCTTGGCAAAATGAAAGATGTATCGAATGGTGGCAGAACAGTCCTGTTTGTAAGCCATAATGCAACGGCTATTCAAGGACTTTGTAATAAGGCCGCTTTTCTTCAAAAAGGTAATCTGGTGAAATATGGAGAGGTTGGTGAAGTATTACATGATTACATGACAAGTATCTCTAAGTTTCAGTTGAGCCAGAACTGGGAAACACCAGAAGATGCGCCAGGTAATGACTTTGTAAGAGTAAAACATATTGAGGTATTGCCAGAGTTAATTAATGGCAGTAAGAATATTGATGTACGCACTCCACTAAAAATAAGTTTCGAATTCTGGAATATGCTTGAAACAGCTGAACTGAATCTAAGCATCTTTTTATATAGCATGACTGGCGAATGCGTTTTCAATGTAGGAAGCCAATCTAAAACCTTTTCTAAAGGTCTGATTAAAGGTTTATTAGAAATTCCGGGTAATTTACTGAATGATGGATCTTATTATATTTCGGTAATGATAGTAAAAGATACCTCTGACCCTGTTTTCTTTATGGAGGATGCCATTAGTTTTGATGTTGCCGATTTCAGAGAAGGGACCAGTTGGTATGGCAAATGGCCAGGTGCAATTCGCCCAATACATATTCCAGTAAAAACCTGGAAAGTTGATGGCTTGGTTTAGCAAACTTAATAATACATTAAAATGATTTAAATCAGATTAAAGGATTCTGAAAATCATCTTCTTTATTATTGGATAATACCTACATTTGCAAACCACTTTTTTAGGACATACTCAAAACTATAATATAACCCAAAAAGGCTCTTTTCAGGTAAGATATATTTTGATTTTGTTCATTTTCTTCGTCGGTCTAAAACATTTGTATCAACATAGTGATAAACGTAACAAAATCTTTTCTGCCACCTTTTGAAGAATACCAGGATAAGATAAAAGGTATTTGGGAAAATACATGGTTAACTAATAACGGACCGTTAGTCCGTGAGTTAGAAGATAAATTAAAAGACTATTTGGGAGTAAAAAACCTATTATATGTTACCAATGGTACTATTGCTCTGCAAATTGCCATCAAGGCCCTTAATCTAAAAGGCGAAATTATCACAACTCCTTTTTCGTATTGTGCTACAACTACATCTATCCTCTGGGAAAACGTAAAGCCTGTGTTCGTAGATATTGAGGCAGATACTTATAATATTGATGCCAATCTGATTGAACAAGCGATTACCGATAAAACTTCCGCGATTCTGGCAACTCATGTGTATGGCAGACCTTGTGATGTAGAGAAAATCGAAAAAATTGCGAAGAAATATAATCTACAGGTAATTTATGATGGAGCGCACTGTTTTGGTGCTACTTATTTTGATAAATCAGTTCTTTCATTTGGTGACGTAGCGACTTGTAGTTTCCATGCCACTAAGGTTTTTCATACCATTGAAGGTGGCTGTGTGATTTGTAAGGATGATGAACTGTTAAGAACATTGGCACATTACAGAAGTTTTGGGCATAAAAATGATGACTATTATATGATAGGTATCAATGCCAAGAATTCCGAGTTTCATGCAGCAATGGGTTTGTGTAACTTACCAAGAGTTGCAGATATTATTGAGAAACGAAAGGTTATTTCTGAAAAATATGACGATCTACTTGATTGGAGTAAACTAAAACAACCTAAACAGGATATTGAAGGGTTTGTATATAACTATGCTTATTACCCTGTCATGTTACCATCAGAACAAAAATTATTAGAGGTGACGGAAGCATTGAAAAAGGAAGATATTGTTCCTAGACGCTATTTTTATCCATCATTGAATCAACTTCCATATCTGGATTTTTATAATCCCTGCCCAGTTTCAGAAAAAATGTCGGCAGCCGCATTATCATTACCTTTGTATTATGACCTGGATTTGAAAGACGTAGAACGAATTTCAAAGATTGTCAATGCAACACTTTAACTAAGTCCTTTTATTCATTTTAAATCAAATTCGCCTCATCAGTGATTGATGTATCTATCATTATAGTTAATTATCGTACACCTGAATTAATTGTTGATTGTATCAAAACAATCAAGCAATTTACTACACGTGTTAGTTATGAGATAATTATAGTTGATAATCAATCAAAAGGTGACGATGAAGGCTTCGTAAAAAATCAATTTCCGGAAGTCAGATGGATGCCTATGGGATATAATGCCGGATTTGGTAGAGCCAATAATCTGGGAATGAAAAATGCCCGAGGCAGATATTTCCTGTTATTGAATTCTGATACCAAATTATTTGAGGATGTAATTGATAGATGTGTTGAGAATCTTGACAAAAGAACCGATGCCATAGCCGGAGGAGCTTATCAATATTATCCTGACCTGACACCAAGGGCATTTTATCATACTTTTACATTCAGAAGAGATTTCTGGATTACTCCCCCATCGCTTAGAAAATACTTAGATAAATTAATACCTTACACAAAATACGAAGACCCTGAGCAAGTTGATTATATTGCTGCAGCTTTTTTGATGGTAAGAAAAGAAGGTTTTAATAAAACCGGAGGCTTTGATGAAGAGTTTTTCTTGTATGGAGAAGATACTGAGTGGGGTTATCGATTAGGTAAATTAGGCAAGCTTCTGGTGTTCAAAGAATGTAAAATTATCCATGAAGAATGGGGAAGTAAACCTGAACGCTATGAAGAAGCACAAAACCAAACCTATTTCAATAGATTTGATGAACAAATTCAATTATCAAATCTGGTCTGGATTCGTAAACAATTTGGTGCCTTAGATTATTTCCTGTTGATGCTCCATTATTGGATATGGGTGCCTGTTTTTTATCTGATGAAAATTGTTTCAAATGCTTTGAATTTCAGAAATCCATTGACTGATTTAAACAATCAGAAAAGATTCTCACATACAATTGGTGTTTTTTCCCGGTTCTTCTGGAAAATACTCCTGAAAAAACCGACTTTTTATAAAATTAAATGAAGCAGAAAACCATTCTTTTTATTACTCCTACAGGAGGGCGGACAGGTTCTGAAATGCTTATTTGGTACCTGCTAAAACACCTATCAGGTAAAATCAAATCGGTTATATACAGCCGTCAGAATGGAGAACTTTTTGCCAATCATTCAACAGCAGACATAACTTTTATCAATCGCGTCAAACAAGGGTTTCTTTATAAAATATATGAAGGCGTTTATTATCAACTATTTAAGCGAACACCAGAAGAATCAAAAATTCTGAAAATTCAAAAGCAGGTACAGGCTGATAAATGGTATTTAAATACGCTTACAATGCCCAGATTTGCCAGATTAGCTAAAAGTCTGCAAGTCCCCTACTATATTCACGTGCATGAATTGATTAGTGTGTATGATGAAATAGTATATGATGATTTCAAATTTCAGTTTGATAATGCTGAAAAAATTATCTGTTGCTCGGCCATAGTCGAAAAGAGAATTCGACAAATGGGTTATACAAATACTGTTTTGTTACATTCTTTTATTGATACTGAAAAGATTGTCTTCCAACAGAATCCACAGAATTTGAGACAAAAACTAAATATTGCAAAGGAAGCTTTTGTTTGGGTGATGTCAGGCTCTATGAATCTGCGTAAAGGATATGATTTGGCACTGGACGTATTGCAAAATCTCCCTAAAGACACTTATTTACTTTGGTTAGGAAATATCAAAAAAACCGGAGTATTGCATTATTTAGAGCAAAGAACCCATCAAGAGAAATTGAATTTTATACAAGTCGGAGAAAAATCAAGTGAATACTACGATTA
This sequence comes from Emticicia fontis, assembly GCF_054779675.1. Lineage (NCBI taxonomy): Bacteria > Pseudomonadati > Bacteroidota > Cytophagia > Cytophagales > Leadbetterellaceae > Emticicia > Emticicia fontis. The sequence goes on along the minus strand of NZ_BAAGXU010000034.1, from coordinate 7,290 downwards.
TTTGAATCTGGCAGATGGATTTGTTTTATTAGCCAGAGAAGACCCTTTCCCATTGGTTATGATTGAAGCGGCCTTTATGCAAAAACCAATTACCGGATTCAACTCAGGGGGGATTGCTGAATTTTCATTGGAAGGTATGGGAAGTGTTGTAGACAGTTTTAATCCAAAAGATTTGGCAGAAGCCATGATTAAAATTCAGGATAAGGAAACGAAAATTGACATAGAATTATTAAAAAACCGTGCTTTAGATTTTGACATAAAAAATCAGATTGAAAAGTGGGTCAAATTTTTTAATGAAAATTAATAGAAGCGTATAAAATGGATAATCTAACTAATATTCTGGATGAATTAAAAGAAGCAAAACAGGTGCTTGATAATTTTATTTCTTCGGAAGAAAATATTAAAAATATAGAAGCAGTTGCTATCGTAATGGCTGATGCTTTAAAAGCGGGTAAGAAAATTATCTCTTGTGGCAACGGTGGTTCACATTGTGATGCCATGCATTTTGCAGAGGAGCTTTCAGGCCGTTATAGAGAAAACCGTAAATCATTGGCTGCTATTGCTATTTCTGATGCAAGCCATATTTCTTGTGTGGGTAATGATTATGGATTTGAATTTGTTTTTTCAAGATTCATTGAGGGTTTGGGTAATGAAGGCGATGTTCTCTTAGGTCTTAGTACCAGCGGTAATTCAAAAAATATCATCAATGCAGTGCAAGCGGCCAGAGAAAAGGGGATGAAGGTAGTCATTTTCTCAGGCAAAGATGGTGGTAAATTAAAAGGTTTAGCCGATGTAGAAATCATTGTACAACATTTTGGTTATGCTGACCGCATTCAAGAAATTCATATCAAAGTTATTCATATTCTCATGCTTTTGATTGAGAAGATGGTTATAGGGAATAATTGAGCGAATCGTCTTGAACTTTGATTTATTTGATTATAATGAGTTAAATTTCTTCATTAAGAATCATTTCAATTAGATAAATCAAAGTTCAAGATAAAATCACTCATTCACTCAATTTTATACATGAAGATCCTTTTCGTAAGTCATGATGCCAACCGTGCTGGGGCACAGATTTTTTTGTTAAATATTATGCAATATTTTCAAAAAAAGCAGATGCCTATGCACTTACTATTGCTTGGTGATGGTGCATTAGAAAAGGATTTTGAAAAGATTTGTCAGGTTTCGAAATATCCTCATGATACGGCAAATACACCCGTGGGTTTTCAGGATAAGGTTCTAAAAAAGTTTGGACTAAAGGATAATAATCCTGCCCAAAAAGCTAAAGAAGTCTTAAAATCAAATCTGCTTAGTGAGAATTTTGATTGTATTTATACCAATACAATTGCCACGGCTTGGGTAATACCTGAGTTGGTTTCTTATCTCAAAGCGCCTCTTATTACGCATATTCATGAATTAGAGTTTTCAATTCAGTTATATTCTTCCAAAGAGAACAGAGATTTCTTATTTAACCATACTACCAAACTGATTGCCTGCTCAAAGGCAGTAGCACAGAATATAGTAGAAAATCATAATTTTCCTGAAACGAAAATTGACGTTATTCATTCTTTTGTCAACAATGAAGATGTTCTGACAAGGTCAGCGAATACTAATCACATAGCTATCAGGGAAAAATATGGTATTCCGGAAAAAGCTTTCCTTATTGGTGGCTGTGGTAATGCTGAATGGAGAAAAGGACTAGATATATTTGCCATCCTGGCCAAGAACGTTTTGGATATTTCAACAGAGAATAGCCATTTTGTATGGGTTGGTGTCAAAAAAGAGGGTGAATATTATAATCAGGTTCTATTTGATACCGAACGAATGGGCATTAAAGATAAAATCAGTTTTATTGAACCAACACCAGAGGCGGTTGAATTAATTAATTGTTTCGATATATTTACGGTAGTATCAAGAGAAGATCCTTTTCCATTGGTCATGTTAGAAGCTGCACTTTCTAAACGAACAATCTTTGGTTTTGAAAAAACAGGTGGTTGTTCTGAGTTTATTGAAAGCGATGCGGGTCAGCTATTCCCTTATCTTGATATTCAGGCAATGGCGAAAGCAATTATTGATTATCAGGAAAATCCTGCAAACCATTGGGGTGAAAGAGCAAAAGAAAAAGTTCTTACTCAATACAGTTTTGAAAATTCGATCATTAAAATCGAAAAATTATTAGAAAATCTGTCTTAAAAGATTCTATCTCGCATGACACTTGCTTTTACACTTTGTTCGGTCAATTATCTTGCTCAGGCGCATACTTTGGGTGATTCGCTTAAGCAACAAAATCCTCATATTAAATTTATTATTGGTCTAGTAGATAAGCTTGAGACGAAAGATATTGACAAGAGCAAACTACCTGAATATCCATTACTAGAGCTCGACAAGATAAATATTGCTGATTTGGCTGGTATGTGCGAGCGCTATGATATTACAGAATTGAACACGGCCGTAAAGCCTTATTATATTGATTATTTCCTTAAAAATTATCCTGAAGCAGATAATATCATTTATTTTGACCCTGATATTATTGTCTTTGACAAGCTAAATCATTTAGAAGAAAACCTCGAGAAATACAATATTATTGTTACTCCTCATATGGTTACTCCTTATAATGACAACAAGTGGCAGAACGAAGAAGACGTGGTAAATACAGGTATTTTCAATTTTGGTTTTGTAGCCATGCATCGTTCTGAAACCACTCAAAAGATGGTAAACTGGTGGTGCCAGAAACTGGAGAAAGAATGTTTAATTGATTTATGTAAGGGTCTTTTTGTAGACCAGCATTGGGCGGAATTCTTTCCTGTTTATTTTGATAAAGTATTGATAAATAAACATTTAGGATATAATGTTGCTTACTGGAACTTACATGAGCGTTTTTGCTCGCAAATAGATCGTAAATGGTATATCAATGAAACTACGGCTTTACAGTTTTTCCATTATAGCGGTTATCTGATTGCTAAACCTGATGAAGTCTCAAAATATCAGAATCGCATCCATTTTGAGGAAAGGCCTGATATATTTCCATTATTCGAATTGTACAAAAATGAGCTTTTAAAGAATAATGAATTATATTGGAAACATTTTAAATGTGATTATATCAAACCTCCTAAAATAAAACGATATTTGCGGGTAAGAAAATATTTAAAATTGCCCCTGGAAAAATTAGCTCAATTGATTGAGGCTTAATATTATATGCAGAAATTTATTGCACTCTGGCAACACCGCTATCGAAAATATACTCATCTTTTTAAGGCATATCTGCATTTCTTACAGGTTTATTTTAGAATCTTATTCCTGAAAATCAGGTTTTCAGGTAAGAGAAAAATTGTTGGTATTATACTTACGCAGCAGTTTGGAGATATTGTAGCAGGAGAACCTATAACGCGACAAATCAGAAAGCAATACCCAGAAGCCTATATTCTTTGGATAGTAAAACCCATCTTTAAAGAGTTACTGGAAAATAATCCAAACCTGGATGGTATTATTGAAGAGTTTTGTGCTAATCAGCGGCGCTCGTTAATTAATTCAGGCATTTTTGATGTTTTATATAACCTGCAATTCCGAAACAATAGCTATTGTCCTGTTTGTGATGTATATGTCGAAAACCCAGTTGCCGATGCTAAAGATATTACAATTCATAATTACTATTTTCAGGGCAATTTACTGACAGTACAGCAGAAAATCGCTGGGCTTCCGATTGAGGATTTAGCACCCAATCTATTTATTACAGATGCACATCGAGCCAAAGTTGATAGTTTGAATTTACCCGATAACTATCTTGTGGTTCATTGCCAGTCAGCACAAAATAGTCGTAACTGGGATAGTACAAAATGGGAAGAATTGATTAACTATCTGATTGATAAAACCAGTTATTATATAGTAGAGATTGGCCTTTCAAGTGATTTAAAGATCCAGGATAATCGCTATATCAATCTCTGCGGAAAACTGAACTTGTTAGAAACCGGAGAGGTAATCAGACGAGCTAAATTATTGATTGGTATTGATAGTGGCCCAGCTCACTTAGCCAATGCTGTTGGCACTTATGGGATTATCATGATTGGGAAATTATCCGATTTTATCAATCATATTCCTTATTCAGGCAAATATAAATCCGGAGAAAACGCATTAATTTTGCGCAATACTGATGGGCCAAGTTCTGAAATTCCGGTAGAGGACGTAATTAAGGCTATTCATCAAAATCATTTGATTTGATTTACTTAAAAACTCATTTGAGTTAAGAATGATTAAAAGTTCTTATCAGTTTTACTTATGCTATTTTTTACACTTTGTCATATAAATCAGTTACCTGAGGCGCATATTTTAGGCGATTCTATCCATTTATATCACCCGGATGCAAATTTTCATATAGGATTGATTGATAAAAAAGATAGAATCCCCGGCAACTTCAAGGCACATTATCCCGTAATAGAAATGAGCGAGATAAATATTGAGCAGTTTGATGAGATGGCAAAGAAATATACGAGGACTGAATTATTGGCTGATGTAAAACCCTTTTTTGCCAAGCATTTTTTACAAAAATCAGACAAGGTAATCTATTTTGATTGCTCGTCTGTGCTCTATAATTCCGTTGATTTTATCGAACAGAGTCTGAATCATTCTCATATAATTATAGTACCACAACTGCTTCATGCAGGTGTACACCCAGATGAAAAACAGATTTTGAATACAGGTATTTTTCATTCCGGATTTATGGCATGGAAAGCTTCAGATGAAGCCAGTAGTTTTCTTGATTGGTGGGGTAATAATACAGCCAACAAGGGATATATAGATTTGTGTAAAGGCATGAATGCCGACCAACTCTGGCTGGAACATGTGCCAAATTTTTATAACAAAGTACTCATTGAGAAGCATGATGGGTTAAATATAGGTATTTGGAACCTACCAGAGAGAAAAATTGACCTAATCAATAAGACCGTTAATTCTCAAAAGCTAATTTCTGTCAATTTTAAAGGAATGAATTATTGGCCGGACTATAAAAAAGCCATCAAGAAATATCAGGTAAGTATGACGGCACCATACTATGGATTACCTGACCCTGAAAACAAAAAACTTGGCAAGCAAATTGCGGCAAATATCAGAAAAATCAATAGTTTTATCGATAAATTGGTAGACCTGATTTGAATCATTTGCCACAGAATAAAATTTTCATTTAACTTTGCAAAATACCTTACGTTTTCTTTATGAATTACAAGATTGATAAGACAGAGCAATACGTACTCATTTCACTCGACGAAACTACTTTTGGTGCAGAGATTGCTCCTCCATTCGAAAAATTAGTTGTGCAATTGTATCGTGAAGGCTACACCAATATGGTAGTTGACTTTACGAAGATTACTGAAGTTGATAATGATGGGCTTTCTTTAATCAGAAAAGCGACGCGTGTGTGCAGAACCGAACAAGGGCTTTTTGTGATTTGTACGAAAGAAGATGATGTAATTGATGAGATTGATTCTGCAAAAATCCCTGAATTAGTTATCCTTCCGACTGTCGATGAAGGCATTGATGCGGTATTTATGAATGATCTTGAAAACGATTTCCGTGAAGAAAAGGATGATGAGTTTGATTTAGGCGAGGAAAATGGTTTTCAGGAAGAAAAATATTAATACCTAGAATACCCTATTTTCTGCTGTTAATAGGTCAGAAGACCAGTTTTTATTTATTGTTAAATTACCCCTTTAGGGGCAAGGGGTTATGAATTTTGAACTCTTAATACTTGGTACCGGCTCGGCAACACCCGTACTCGAACACAATCCATCCGCCTATTTGTTGACATCTGAAAACGAACACTTTCTGATTGATTGTGGAGAGGGTACGCAGTTCCGTTTATTAGAACACAAAGTTCGTACTCATCGCATCCGTCATATTTTTATCAGCCATTTACATGGAGACCATTATTTTGGTTTAATCGGGCTACTTTCAAGCTGGAATTTGAATCAGCGCAAAGATGATTTAACCATTTATGGCCCAAAAGAACTGGCAGAGATATTGACTACTCAATTTAAATATTCTCATACTTTTCTGCACTTCAAGATTCATTTTGTGGCTACCGATACCGCAGCAGCTAATATTATTCTAGATACACAGGCGCTTACAGTTGAAACTATTCCACTAATACATAGAATAGATTGTTGCGGTTTTTTGTTCCGAACTAAAGAATCAAAAAGAAAAATATTAGCAGAAAAACTTCCTGAGAACTTTCCAATTCCTTATATCAAAAAGTTGAAAGAAGGTTTGGATATAGAAGATCCTTTAACAGGGAAAATCTATAAAAATGAGGATTATACAACTACAGGAACGAGTTCAAAATCCTTCGCTTATTGTTCGGATACTGCTTATAATGAAGCCATTATTCCTCAGTTACAAAATGTGAACACTATTTTTCATGAAGCCACTTTCCTTGAGTCCGAACTAAAGCGCGCAATACAGACGAATCATTCTACCGCTAGTCAGGCAGCCACAATTGCATTGAAATCAAATGCTAAACAGTTGATTATCGGTCATTATTCTTCACGCTATAAAACTTTAGACAGCCATCTGGAACAAGCCAAAGCGGTTTTTGAAAATACTCAATTAGCGCAGGAAGGACTCACTTTTAAACTGTAATCAAGATTTATAAAGAAGCTTGTTTAAGTAATAATTCCTGCTTTACAACCTTGATACGCTCGTTAAAACTGGTCTCTTTAAAATTTACGTCTTTTTCACAAGTTGCTGCCAGATACTGCATAATATCTTTTTGGTGAGGTACTCTCCTACCCGTTTCTACGCTCACATATTTACTGGTAGTCCACATAAAGTTCTTTAACTCAGTCATACTCTCATCTGTCATAAAATATTCAGTCACTAAAGTATCTGAATCAAAATAAATAGCTCGCGTAAAAATTTTCACCCATTCACTTACCAGGGCTGGACGTATATAGGCAATCTGATGCTGATAGACCACCCAGCTGGTTCGATAATTCTTGAATACTTCTGAAAACTTAAAACCGTATAATTTTGCCACCTGGTCTTCACGGGCATTAAAATAATAATCAAAGTATTTTGAGTTATTCAGGTGTTGCAGCGGGTCGCAATCCTGGAAACGGATAATGGCTTTAGATTCAGTAACTTTGGGTAGTTCTTTTTCGTTAATTTTTTCAAACATCTTCTCTTCTTAATTTTCTTCAAAAATAGGAATTGTTTTTAAATTCCTTCAAAATTAACTTGAGAACCAGGTTAAACGCATTTAAATATTGTTAATGATACCATAGAGATATTGGTCATTCCAAC